>JAURCP010000002.1 GCA_030828405.1 Thermoplasmatota archaeon | reverse complement strand
TTGCAACTGCTCGATCTAATTGGTTTGAATATCCCCACTCGCTAGCAAAAATGAAATGAAATCTATCATATTGTGTACAACGTTCTATGATATGGGAAAATGAGGAACCTCCTGCCCAAAGAACGCCTCTATTGAGGTCTGGAGAAAGACCGATTATAGATGGTCCTCGAAGCCCTCCGTTAGAGTAGCCGGTGTAAACTGGTTCAGTGACATCTACTAAACTAGTCCCATTAAGGTATAAATCTGGTAAATCAGAGCAAATTCCCATAAATGTCTTAATCATTACTACTTGATTAATCATCGACTGCTCAAGTCTTTCTGCCTGATGTTGAAAATAATTCATATCAAGAACCGCATATTCTAAACTAGTCACATCATCACTTGCCCATCCATAGAAGCTAGTTCCTAACATTGCAGCATTATTTTCATTTGCCCAACCATATAATCCTGAAGTATCACCTGTTCCAAGAAATCCATGCCCCCATATTGTCAAGTCAGCAGGTTCTTCGGTTGCAGTTCCTGGAATTAGTAACCAGAAAGGAATTTCTCTATTTTCTACAAAAACAGGAGTTCTATCTGTATCGGAAACTCTTCTAATAAGAGTTGGTGGATAAAATGATTCGGTATATTGTGGTGCAGTATAAGTTCCAGAAATAAGCCAGTGACTTCTATTCCCTTTGTCATCCAATATCTCTTCATTTGTTTCAACATTGCAACCTATTCCATCTTCTCCAATTCTTTCTAAAGCATCATTTCTCATTGA
Source organism: Thermoplasmatota archaeon (assembly GCA_030828405.1). Classification (GTDB taxonomy): domain Archaea; phylum Thermoplasmatota; class Poseidoniia; order Poseidoniales; family Thalassarchaeaceae; genus MGIIb-O2. The sequence goes on along the minus strand of JAURCP010000002.1, from coordinate 151,864 downwards.
AATCATCGGACCAATTATTGATTCAGTTGAAGAGGTATGGAAACTCCATGCAGTCTGTAAATGTTGAATAGAAATATCTGTATTTACTTCTATAAAAGAGAATAAATTTTGAAATTCAGATCTTCTATTTTCAATATCCATAGATGTAGTAATTACTTGATCTCTTAGAGCAGCAAAACCTTCTGGAGTTGGAACTAATTCTCCAAATTCGTCTGTTAATCCCGATATTGCAACGACATAAGGTGTATTATGTTCTAGTGCTTTTATAGTTCTAATATGAAGTATAGTTGGTTGGTCTATCTCAGACCTTACGTCAAGTTCAACCCAATGTGGAACTAATTCACCAGTTAATCTATTAATTAATACAGTAGAATGTCCACTTTCTAGACTTTTTGATATACTATATTGCCCTGCTAATTCAGATAAATCTGGTTCTTTTGCGAATGCAGTCATAATTTGTGTGTTTGGGCTAGCACCATCCATCTGGTTCAGTATTGGAATTTCTACTAAATCAACTGTTCCAGAATTAGGTATAGTATTTGAGGAATAATGAATTCTTTTACCTGTAGTTGTATTTTGGTCATTAATTAGAAAAGCATCAGAAGGGAAAGGCAACATACAATGTATTGAATTTGTATTGTCACATCCATCAATATGTGCTATTTCAAGGAGTTCAACAGGTTCATCATAGACACAACTCTCATCATCTATTGTTGCATTTTCATCGTAATTTAATGCATTACTATCTATACAACCAAAATTATCAAAAACTTCATCCTTGATTTCATCGTTTATAGCAGTACATCCCGAAAGTACCATAGATAAACATATTAAAATTACTAGATTCTTTTCCATAACCAATCCAATAGTGGTTTAGTTATCAACATTAGTCATCGGATACAATGACTTTTACAGGTCTTAATACCCGTTCATGAAACATATATCCATGTTCAATAATTTCCACTACAGTGCCCTTTTCCTTTCCCTCCGGCACAGGTATTACAGCAATTGCTTCCATAAATGAGGGGTTGAAAACTTGATCCATAGCTTCAATTTTTTCTACTCCCTCATTTTCTAAAACAGTTTTTAATGTATTCAAAGTCATATTAACACCTTCGAGAAACTTTTCAGATTCGCTATTTTCGATTGAAATTGCTTTCTCTAAGTTATCCAGTACTGGAAGAATCTTTGAGGCCAGATTCAGACTGGAGTACTTGACTAAGGCATTTCTTTCCCTTGCATATCGTTGCCTAAGATTAACCATTTCTGCTGCAGAATATTGTTTTTCTTTTTCTAATTCTTCAACCTTTGATTCAAGAACTTTTATTGGGTCAATAATTTCAGTTTCTTCTGATTTGTTTTCCTCAGATAACTCCTCTGTCGGCTCGTCAACCTCGTCTGCCATGTTACTTGGTTTCGACCATCATTCAAGAATCCAATGGTCTAAGTTATTCGAGATAGAAGTATTCTCCAGCAATCTTTTGTTCTCGATCTTTCCTGCTATCTGGCTTGTTAATACGTGGCCTATGAGATTCATGATCTCTTCTGAATGTGATATTTACATCTTTCAAAAATTTATTCATACCTTTTCTCAGGCTAAGTGGTCCGATAGCATTTCCGGAACTCCCTCCTTTACCATCGAAAACTAAAAGCGAATCACTCACAATATCGATAAAGTAAATGTCATGATCGATTACCATGGCTGCTTTTTCGTTACTTTCCATAGTTCTTCTGATTGCCTTTGCGGCTTCCATCCTTGCATTAGCATCAAGATGGGCACTTGGCTCATCAAGTAGGTACAAATCAGCCTCTTTACCCAAACAAATTACTATACTCACTGCTTGTAATTCTCCACCAGAAAGCTTCTTCGCTTTCAGTCCTAATAATTGGTCAACCTGTAACGGCCTAACCACTTGCGTATGGAATTCTCCAGTTCTCCATTTATGTCCTAATTCAGTGTTTAACCAGTCTTCTACTGTTCCTTCGAAATCAGTATGGACATGTTGTGGTTTGTAGGATACTTTTGCTTCCATTGTACACCATCCCTGATCTGGTTCAATTTCGCCAGCGATCATTTTGACCATTGTAGTTTTTCCAGTCGCATTTGGCCCCACAACTCCTACAACTTCCGCACTTTTCACCATTCCTTCTCCAGTTTTAAGGTGGAAACTACCCAAAGTTTTCTCCATATTTCCCCACTTTAAAATTGGTAAACCAACTTCTTCTCCACGTACTCTTCCTCTCAGGAATTGAATGGGTTTGTCTCTAATTCTAACGTTTTCTTCGGGCAAGAACCCTTCAAGATATGCATTTATCGCACTTCTAGTTGATCTTGCAGGAGTAAATATTCCAAATGCTGCTCTCTCTCCGTATACGATATGTAATAGGTCACATAGGACATCAAGTATAGCTAAATCGTGCTCAACTACAATTACTCTTTTACCCATTTCTGCCAAATTTTGTATGATTTTCACTATTCTCATCCTTTCATGAATATCAAGATATGATGAAGGTTCGTCAAAGAAATACACTTCTGCCTCTTTTAACATAGTCGCACATATTGCAACTCTTTGCAATTCTCCACCAGATAATTGCCCTATATTCCTATCTAAAATATGTGTGATTGCCAATAATTCTGCATACTCGATTAAATCACCTCTTTCGTCAACTTTCTCAAGTAGTTCTCTTGCCTTACCATCAAAAATCTTAGGTAATTTGTCGATATACTGTGGTTTTACAGCAATCCTAACTCCATCATCAGCTACTAATTGTAGGTAATCTCTTAATTCTCCTCTTGGGAATGATTCAATGATATCATTCCATTCAGCCGAATTAATAGTCCAGTCTCCTAAGTTTGGTTGGATAGAACCTGAGAGCAGATTTATCGCAGTAGATTTACCCATGCCATTAGGCCCCAATATTCCTACCACTTGTTTTTCTCTAGGTGCTGGTAGCCTAAATAATCTAAATCCATTCTGGTCATATCTATGTGTCATCTCGCCTTCTAGTTCTTCTGGTAAATTAGTAATAATCAAGGAGTCAAATGGGCATTTATTAATACATATCCCGCAACCAATACAAAGCGGTTCTGAGATAATTGGTTTACCACTTGAATCATCAAGTATAATGCATTCAATCCCATTTCTTACAGGAGGGCAAAAAACCCAACATTCAGCATTACATTTTTCTGGGCTACACCTATCTTCAAGAAGTACAGCAACCCTCATATCTTCATCTCCCAAGTATTTTATTCAATATATCTTCTATCAATCAACCTAAATTAGGTCTTTTTTTGTTCATAACGCAAAGAAACGAAATCTAACGTAAATATAACCTGCTAGACCTATTTTTTCGGTTTTTGACAATTGTGTTCTTTCAGAAAAAACATCTCCATCATTTTTATCTATTTTTTTCATTATAGAATGATAAAATGTAGTCATTGCGGCTGGTGAATATCTACTTGATTTGTCAAGTAGAGGAAACAATTTCATTCCTCTTTCTCTATATTTATCTGCTCTCTTAATATATTCCTTTACAAACGGTTTCCAGCCTGGATGTTTCAATATTTCTTTCCCATTTCTCAAATCTTCTTCTGTAATTCCGAATCGGTTAAGATCTTCAATTGGAAGGTAGATTCTATCACGTTCAATATCTTCCGCAACATCTCTGAGTATATTTGTTAGTTGCATATAAATTCCCCATGATTCCGCATATTCTCTAGCTCTTTTATCATCATACCCATATATCTCAATGCATACAAGTCCTACTGTTGAAGCCACTTTGTAACAATATGAGTATAGATCTTCAAAAGTTTCGTATCTATTTCGATGGAAGTCTTCCTCCATCCCACTAATCATATCATCTAATAATTGTCTAGAAATTCCATATTTTTTTACTGTATCTTTCAATGCTATGAATATTGGGTCAGTGGATGTCATCTCACCATACGCAGTAGATAATTTCTTTCTGTAATAAAATAACTGTGACATTTTATCATTGTAAGATGACCGTTCTAGGACTGGTACTCCATCAATCAGTCTCTCAATTTTTGTTCTGTAATCAATTGATTCAGGATTTTCTTCAGAACCTCCAGGAAAATAATCTACATAATCTCCATCTGCAATGTCATCCGCTCTCCTACAAAATGCATAGTAGGCCATGATAGATCTTCTTTCTTCTTCTGGTAGATACTTAAAAGAATGATAAAAATTTCCTGCTTCTCTCCTAGTTAATTCTTCACAATAGTCGTAAGCAGATTTTACAATGTCCTCTGGAAGTCTGTTTTCAGACCACAAAGCAGCGTCAATATGTGAAAAAGGATTTACTAATTCTCCTCTTGAACCAATCACTCCCATGAAGAAAGCACCTTCTCTAAGAGTTTCTAAAGCAGTAATGCTAATCGCATGAACTGCCTCCCTAGTTACGTTTACTGCATTACGTACTTTTTCAATAGGAACAGAATTATTTTCTTCTCCAACTAGTGAAATAGATTTACCAAGGTCGTACATAACCTCTGGTTCGGAATCACTAATCTGTCCATCGGGCATACTACTTTCATATTGAGCCGAATAGATTTACTCTTGAACTTCACGCTGAGTTGTACAAACTATGAATCAGTAGTTAATTCATTTTTTTGGGGTTAATTCCGGTTATTGATAGCCAAATCGCTTTCCTCATTATTTTCTTAATCTCCGGTCTTAATACCTTAATTCGCTTATTATAATCTAGTATATTTCCTTCGCGCAATAATTGCAAGGTTCTTTGCCCTATTAGTACCGGTAACAAGCAAGAAAGTCTAAGTCGAAACTGATTTCTTGGTAGCATTTTGATATAGTCAACAGCATCATCAAGATAGTTACCGGCCCTAAATATATAAGAATCGTACAATGGCCTAAATTTTTCGATATTATTCATTTCAAGAAGATGTTCTGCAGTTATCCCAATCTCATGAAGAGTTTGGCTAGGAATATAGCATCTCCCCATTCGTAAATCCTCTGGTAAGTCTCTCAATATATTGATTAATTGTAAAGATTTTCCAAAGTTTACCGCCTTTTCAAATAAAATTTCCTTTTCTTTTTCTTTCAAATTAAAAAGATGATCTAATGACATATGAGTCCAAAATTCCCCTACACTCCCTGCAACTCGATATGTGTAGTCATCTAACTCCTCTTCATTTTCTAATGAAATTATTTTTTCACCCGTAGCATCAGTGAATCTTTCCAAATCCAATATCTGTCCTCCAATGATGATATCAAGTAATTTTTTAATTTTCTTCCTATCAGAATCAGTAAATTGTCCTGATTTCTGTAAATAATTTACAGGTATAATTGCTTCATGTAGTAACCTTGCTTCTGCAGCGTCTTCTTGTATAATTGCTAAATCGGTAAAATCAGGTAATTTTCTATTTTGATCTTGTATTTTTTTATTATATTCGCTCAGTAATTCGAGCAAAATTTTATTCTCTCCCACCTTTGAGTCCGCAATTGTATCTGCTAAGCGTGCCAATAAATACATCAAACTAATTTGTCTTCGAATTTTTTTAGGTGTTACTTTTAATGTCAAATAAAATGATCTGGAAGTCCCTTTTAAGAGGTCATCAATTATTTTTTCAGACTCGCCATCGCTTGACTCACCTCTTGCCATGGACAATGAGGATACTTCCTGCATCTAAGACTCTCGCATCCAAGTTTATCTCAATCCAGCATCTTTCAACGCTTTGACTAACACATTCCCAATTTCAGAAGGATCTCTTGCAACATAGATTCCAGCATTTTCAAATGCCTTGAATTTCTCTGCCGCCGTTCCTTTCCCTCCCGAAATTATAGCTCCTGCATGCCCCATTCTCTTCCCGGGAGGTGCGGTAGACCCTGCCACAAACCCTACTATTGGTTTTGTCATATTCTTTGCTGCCCAATCTGCAGCTTCTTCTTCTGCTGAACCTCCGATTTCTCCAATCATCACTATTGCCGCTGTCTGAGGGTCATTTTCAAAAGCATCTAGACAATCTATAAATCCAGTACCATTAACTGGATCACCTCCAATTCCAACACAAGTTGATTGACCTTCTCCAACACTCATAGTTTGCGCAACTGCTTCATAGGTCAGAGTACCTGATTTCGATACAATCCCTATCCTTCCTTTGGCATGGATGAATCCTGGCATTATTCCTGCTTTACATCCTCCAACATCGCCAGGAGTGATTATTCCTGGGCAATTTGGGCCTATCAATCTCACTTCAGGGTATTGATCTACTCTTGCCACTGCCTTTATCATGTCTAAAATTGGAATTCCTTCTGTGATACAGACGATTAATCCCCCTCCTTTTTCTTGAAATGCGTCTGCGGCTTCTACAATAGCAGCGGCAGCAAATCTGGCAGGGACGTAAATCAAACTAACATCTGCTCCAGTTTCATCTAATCCTTCCGAAACCGTGTTGAAGACTGGGACTTTCTTATTTTGCAATTCAACAAATTGCCCTCCTTTTCCAGGAGTTACTCCTCCTACTACATTTGTATTATATTCATCCATTTTTGTGCCATGGAAAGTACCTTGTTTACCAGTAATACCTTGAATCAGAACTCTACTTTCTTCATGAATCCAAATTGACATTATTCCTCACCTCTTGTAAGATTAACAATTTTTTCTGCCCCTTCTGCAAGGGTACTCGAAGTATGGACATCTAAGTTGCAATTATCTAATACTTCTTTGCCTTCTATATGATTAGTGCCTGAAAACCTTACAACTAAAGGTACTTGTAAACCAAGTTCATTCGATGCTTCAATAACACTTCTAGCCACCATGTCGCATTGAATAATTCCTCCAAAGATATTTACTAATATTCCCTCAACATTATCATCTTCTAATATTATTCCAAATGCCGTAGTGATTGATTCCTTAGTAGCCCCCCCACCTATATCGAGGAAATTTGCAGGTTCTCCTCCGTACAATTTTATTACATCCATAGATGCCATTGCAAGTCCTGCACCATTCACTAAACAACCAATGTTTCCATCCAGTTTCACATATGAAAGACCATGATCATGAGCCCTAGTTTCAACTTCTTCTTCTTCTGAATGATCTCTCATTTCTTCCATCCAGGGATGTCTAAATGATGCATTATCATCGAAACTAACCTTTGCATCTAATGCTATCATATCTCCAGAATCTGACTTAACCAGTGGATTAATTTCTATCATAGAACAATCCTTTTCAATAAACATTCTTGATAATGATTCTAACATAGAAACTAAATCTTGTTTTGAATGACCACTGAGTCCAAGTTTGTCTGCCATCTCTAAAGCGTCCTTTTCATTTAGCCCATCCACTGGATGTGTCCAAATTTTATGTATTGCCTCGGGAGTTTTTTCTGCAACTTCTTCAATGTCCATTCCTCCTTCAGTAGATGCCATTATTAGAATTGTTTTTGCTTCTCTATCGACTAGTAAAGCCAAGTAATATTCATGTGTAATTGAGCAACCAGCTTCTACATACAAATTATTTACTATTTTTCCACCTGAACCAGTTTGTTTCGTAACAAGTTTCCTCCCAATTATATTTTGAGCATATTCCTTAACTTCATCTCTAGAAAACGCTATTTTCACTCCACCTTCCATTATTAGATTATCCGTTTCTTGATCATAAAGAGTACCTTTCCCTCTCCCTCCGGCATGAATTTGTGATTTCACTGCTACTACTTTTGAATCTAAATAATCGTACGCATTAACGGCCTCTTCCACAGTTTTACAGTGTACTCCATCTTGTACTTTTACTCCTGCTTGTTTAAACAGAATTTTTCCTTGATATTCGTGAATATTCATAACTCTCAGCCTTCCGAGTGTAAGTCGCTCTTTGAACGATGCGTCTAACGATGTTCAAATCTTAAGCACGAAGTGCTGAAATCTATTGTCATATCCGGCGAAGTATGGATGTAGTTGTTCTTGCTGGTGGATTTGGTACTAGGTTGAGACCTTGGACAGAAGGAAGAGCAAAACCGTTACTCCCAGTTTTAGATAAAACTCTTCTTGAAAGGGTAGTTGAATGTGTTCCAACTAAAATGGTTGATAGAGTAATTATTGCAGCGGGTTATAGTGTTGATGAAATGCAGAGTTTCTTTTCATCATCAGATCTTCCTTTTGAGGTAATAATTTCAGTTGAAGATGAGCCTTTAGGAACTGGAGGCGCAATTTCAAAGACTTTTGAATACCTTACTGGCGACGGGCCAGTCTTAATTTTAAACGGCGATCTTGTTTCAAGTGTCGATGTTAATGATTTATTGGCACATCACAAAGAAAAGAATGCTTTAGTTACTCTTTCACTTTGGCATGTAGATGATCCTAGTAGGTTTGGAGTATGTGGCTTAGATGGCTTTGGAATGATTACAAAATTTCAAGAAAAACCTGAACCAGGGACAGAGTTTTCAAACCTGATTAATGCGGGGTGTTATTTAATTGAAAGAGAAGTATTGAAATCTCTCTCGTCGGAGAAGCATAGTATAGAAAGAGCAGTATTTCCTGAAATCGCTAAAACAGGGAAGATGGCTGGATTAGAATTTAAGGGCTATTTTGTTGATGCTGGAACTCCTTCCTCATTTATTGAAGCAGTACAAGTTTGTATTTCTAATAAAAGATTCGAAATCGGTGCAATACATGACAAGCATACATGGATTTCTGATAAAGTATCCATAGATGAACCATATCAAATAACTGGTTCATCTGTTTCAAACAATGTTTCTATTGGTAAAGGTTGTGAAATTCTCGACTGTGTAATTTTATCAGGGGCTAAAATTGGAGAAGGATGTAAATTGCAGAGATGTTTAATTGGAGAATCGAGTATAATCAAAGAAGGCTCTGTTATATCTGATAAGGTCATAGGACATGGCGAAATAGTATAATTTGTCCGTCATCATCATATCGGTATTATGTCTCGCAGTTCTATGAATGACACTCTAATTGTTGTTAATTTCAAAACTTATCAAGAGGCCCATGGCGTTGCTGCTGAAGAACTGGCAGTAATTATGCAAGATTTAGAGACTAATGCACGTATGGTTGCGGTAGTATCTGCTTTTGATTTATCTTCTGTCGTTTCAGCAGCACCTAATTTAGAAGTCTGGACCCAACATTTAGATCCCATAAACTTTGGTTCAAATACTGGTTGGTTACACCCTGATACAGCGGTATGTAGAGGTGCTAAAGGGACTCTGATTAATCATGCAGAGCATAAAGTTTCTATCGAACATATTGCGATGCTCCTAGACAGTGTTCCGGAAGATTTCACAGTTTGTGCTTGTGCTGCAGATATTGAAGAAGCAAGAGCATTGTCAGCATTAGAACCTAATTATGTAGCAGTTGAACCTCCTGAGTTAATAGGAGGTGAAATTTCAGTAACTACTGCTGACCCTGAAATTGTTAGCGGAACTGCCGCAGCTATACGTGAAATTAGCGAGAGCGTAGGAATTTTATGTGGAGCCGGTGTAAAAAATGGCGACGATGTGTTCGCAGCAATTAACTTAGGTACTTCTGGAGTGCTTTTGGCTAGTGGAGTCACCAAAGTCAGTGACCCAAGAAGTGCTTTAAATGATTTAATTTCTAAAATTTAGAAAATTATTATAGCCAAATCACAACAATTTTTTCTACTTCTAGAAGATGATTATTGTATAAAATCACTGTTTTGCTCTCTTTCTAGATGCTTTTCGGCGACGAAGTTTCTTCTTACGCCATTTCCAGCGTTGGTTTCCTTGCTTCTTCCAGGCACGTGAACCTCGCTTCATGCAGCCCGCCGACCTACTGCCCCTATATGAGCGATTTGTATTGTAAGAGATAACTCTAATCATGGAAATAATTATCTTTAGTGGTGGGCGATACAGGATTCGAACCCATGTCATCGGCTTAGAAGGCCGATATGATATCCAGACTACACCAATCGCCCTTGGGCTGACGCGGCAGTATCTCTTTGATGAACCCTACACCTCAAACATTTTCCTGAAGGAGGCTATCGACAGCGTCCTCTAATACCTCTTGCATTTGATCCACATCTGCTCCAGCACTGTAATTTAAGGCACCATCATCAGATATATCGCTTCTAATATCTTTGACTGTTCGCCCTATTTTTTTTGCAATTTCTTTCTTTTGACGTAGGTTCTTTCTCCTCAATGAAAATATACTTATTATTGCAGATAAACTTCTAAGTATACTTTCTAAAATAGCAATCAATATTAGGCTACTAATGAAAGATGTCGTGATTTCGTTCAATCCATTGAATAATTCTTCAATCTCGGAGATTTGGACCTGTGCATCCCCCACTAAAAATACACCCAACACTCCGAAAGGTAGCATTTTAGCTACATCTCTAGATAAATCCTCGGTCCAATACGAAAGAATTCTCACCGCGCCCACCACAGATGTTGCGATTAGTGCATTACGTGAGTGATCAGCATCAGGAGATAACAATGTCAATATGATTGCTAAAACTAAAGTCCAGAATGTAATTAATACCGGTACAAAGATAATATATTGCACTACAAAGAAAATTGTTCTAAAATATTTTTTAAATCTTCCCGAAAGATTGTCCGAATAGTGATTTAGATTAAGTGTGATTAAATCTCTTTTTGCTAATGCTCTATAAAAAATAAATACAAATACAGAGTAAATAGAAATTGCAATTATTGCCCCTAGAGTAGGATAAGATTCTCTAATTATTAGTTCAAACAAATCTTCTATCTCAGATATGTTAGTTGGTATTTCCATGTTGTACCGTGTACGTTTGACATATTATGATTACGCGTTTCATGATTTGAATGGTTTAGCGCATTTTGGACATCTAGCCGGCATAGATACTCTTTTCCTCTCCCAAGTGTATCCACAGTCTCCACAAATCCACTGCCTTTCAGGTAATTTTTCAAGGACTCTTTCCCTCATTTCTTGTAACACTAAAGAATCTGTTAACTTTGGTGCAGGGGCAATCTCTCTAACTAAGTTAGCATGAATCTCTCCATGGTCCAATAAACCTGATGCGTGCAACAGTTCATGAGATAGAGTATGCTTGTAAAGAGCCAAATCTCTATTCAACATAGGATTAAGGCCGATAGTCACTGGCCCACATGACAATCTCAACTTTCTTCTTCGAAATAATTCATTAGCGCTATACTCAAAACGTGTCATACCCAGTCTTGAATCATTTTCATCAATCCAAACTAGGGTTAGATTTTTCCCTAGATATTTGAGAAAAGGCGCTTCTTTTTTGTCCAGTTTTTCTTTCAATAATTGGATTAGATCTTCAGGAAAATCAGGATTAGAAGGTAATAGTTTGTCATCTCTCTCATCTCCCCCTGTACTGAACATACCCCTGCCTACTCCATTTCCCTTAAATGCCCGTCGTAAGTCCGATGTTTATTGGGCGTGTGGCGCAGCTTGGAAGCGCGCTTCTTTGGCTAAGAAGAGGCCCCGAGTTCAAATCTCGGCTCGTCCACCATATTTTAATACACAATTCCTTTCTCAATTTTTTTCCTCGTAGAAAAATACTATTTCCAACTCATTGTAACTGTTAGAGATATTATTTTCAGAATATACATTTGTCCTTATTTCCTATTTAATACTAATAACTCAAAAAGACAAATAAATAGTAAATCTGCTAATTAATGCTCAAATGTATAATATTATTTGTTTTTATTGCCACATGTATTATTATATAATCTAATATTTCTCCAATCGAACAAATAATAAACCTAGTACTCTGTCGAGCATTTATGGTAACGGATAAAGCAAAACTCGAATACATATGGCTAGATGGATATGAACCTACTCAGAATATGAGGAGCAAAACATTAGTCAAGAAAAATTTTTCTGGAGAAGTTGGAGATTGTCCAATGTGGTCTTTCGATGGTTCCTCCACAAAACAAGCAGAAGGTGGTAGTTCAGATTGTTTGTTGAAACCTGTAGCTATTTACCCTGATCCACAGAGAATCGATGGTTTTCTTGTTATGTGTGAGGTTTTGAATGCTGACGGAACTCCACATCCAAGTAACGGTCGAGCAACAATAGAAGAGGATGATGATGACTTCTGGTTTGGCTATGAGCAAGAATATTTCATTATGGATGTGGATACACAACTTCCTTTAGGTTTCCCAGTTGGTGGTTACCCTGGGCCTCAGGGACTTTACTACTGTTCTGTTGGAGGAAAAAATACTCATGGCAGAGGTCTAGTTGAAGAGCATGCAGACTTGTGCTTAGAGGCTGGCATCAATTTTGAAGGGATCAATCAAGAGGTAGCCTGCGGTCAATGGGAGTTCCAGATCTTTGCCAAAGGTGCGAAAAAAGCAGGTGACGAATTATGGGTTGCTAGATATTTATTAGATAGATTGACTGAGAAATATGGATATTATATTGAGTATCATCCTAAACCAATTCAAGGTGATTGGAATGGTTCAGGAATGCATGTCAATTTCAGCGATGGTAAAATGAGAGATGAGGGAGGAGAGGCACTTTTCACAAATATCTGTGAAGCGTTTGGCAGAAATATCGAGAAACATATGTCGGTTTATGGCGCTCACAATGAACTACGCTTAACCGGTCTCCATGAAACACAATCCATTGATCAGTTTTCTTATGGTGTATCTGATCGTGGAGCATCCATACGTATTCCTATAGGGACAAAAGTAGATGGTTGGAAAGGTCGACTTGAAGACAGGAGGCCAGCATCAAATGGCGATCCATACAAAATTGGCGCTGTTGTGATTAGCACTACTAAATCTGCATACTGATTTTTATCATTTCGACAATTTCATCAGCGCATCCCCAAGAAAGAGTCACTCCGGCTCCTCCATGACCATAATTATGAATTATTCTTTTACCATTTATCATTTCTTCTTCTAGTCTAACTTCATAGCGAGAAGGCCTCAGACCTACTGCGATGCCTACAATATTATCCCTATTTAGTTCAGGCCATAATTCTTCACATTTCGAAAGGATTGTTTCCGTATCTTCTGGTCTAATATTTTCTTCCCAATCATCCTTTTGAGCAGTTCCTCCAAGAACTGTTACATCTCTTCGAGGAATTGTATAAGTTAGTGTTTCAGGTTTTTGATCAAATCTTCCAAATCCAGGATCCTGTTTGATATAAACAACCTGCCCTCTAACTGGCCTCAGCTCTCTATCATTGCATAAATCTCTTCCTCCAAGTCCGCAACAATTAACTATTATTTCACCGGGTACTTCTTGTAATGAAGAAAATTCTCTTAATTCATAGAATCCTCCTAATTTTTCAAATTTCGCTAGTAACCAAGGCATGTAATGATTCATTTCAATGACTGGTGCTTCAATTTCCCATCCGAAATTATAACCATTAATAATCTCGGAATCTTCAAGTATTCTGAAATGAGGAATTTCTGAACTCCAACCTGGTAATTCACATTTTTCTTTCAAGTATTCTCTTCCTAAGCGTAAAGTTATACAATCCACGTTTTCTTCATTTTTCAGCCTAATTAATTCGTAGAATGTTTCAGAAGACCATTTATTTGTTTTCTCTACGGGTTCTGCAAGAAATGGATACCACCACGCAGCTGCAACATCAGAAACAGTATTAGGACTCATATCTCTACTTAAAATAGTGACTTTGAATCCAGACTCTAAAAGTCTGATTGCAGTAGTAATTCCAGAAACTCCCGCACCTAGTACAGTAATGTCCATGAGTTGCAATAGAGGTGTAGTAAATCATCTAGTCGGTATGATAACAATCTTCAATGATTGAATATCTCGCAGTACAGGTGACACTGTGCCAAAAGTAAGAAGACCAAAAAAAGGTTGGTTTCGCCCCTCAAAAAAGAAGCCTCGTCGCGGACCCTTAGTTGCTCCTAGTGAGAGAGGCCTACCTCCTTGTCCGGCATGTGGAGAATGGAGTATGCAGAAAGATAATAATCGTAAAGAAATTTATTGTGGTTCGTGTGGAGCTATTGCCTAATGTTCATGGTAAATCCAATATGTTACAATCACTCCGCTGTTACTGTCGCAGTGATGAGGAACCGCACCGGATGCCTTGGGTATCGCGAGTGATGGGCGATCTGAGCGGCTTCAAAGGTGAATAGATTGGATAGAATAGTAACTGACAATCAAGGTAGAAAACTGCGTTTATTGGAGCCAAAATCTCTAACTTCTGCTCCAAAAGATTTTCAATTATCTAGAATAAGCAGACCTTTTAGAAGATATTTCTCATTAGTCGCAAACTCATTAATTATGGTTTTTCTTGTTCAAGCTTTTTCTGCCCAGCTAATTGGAGTTCTCAATGCACAACCACTATACGTTATTGGATGCAGTTTCGTGACCTTTCCATGCATTGGTTTTATGATTTTTCTACATCGTCCTAAACTTATTGAAGTTAGGTTATTGACATCTGATGAAAATGGTATATTTGCACATCCAATTCCCGAAGGGGGTTCAATACAAACTCCTATTCCTACGAAAATGAATCGTTTTTTAGTTCGAGATGATTCAGTAATTGATACGCCACCGTCATTTTGGATATGGATTATTTTTGTAATTTGTCTTTGTATTTCATTTGTAATTGCAATTATTGAGATAATAGGCGGCGAATTAGGTTTGATAATATCCTTAATAATGGCTCTGCCAATGACTCTAATTTTATTTTCTGTTCCTGTTTATGCTTGGTGGTCATCATCTAATTCTTGGATTGGTCTACCGACTCGTTTGAGAGATGCTGAGTCTTGGTTAATCGCAGGAATGGCGGCCGGTGTCCCTGCAATTTTGATTAATAGTTGGTTAACTCCCATTTTAGTCCCTTCATCTTGGTCCACTGTAACAGAAGAATTTATCATTTATACTCTAAGTGCTCCTATTGGTGAAGAGATTTTTAAATTCTTAGCAGTTTTATGCTTTATTTCTTCAATAAAAGGTCCCAAGTCTGGTTTCCAAGTCGGTTTCACAGTTGGATTAGGTTTTGCTATCTCAGAAAATTTTCAATATCTTCTACTTTCTTATGGAGGGGGGGGGTTCACAGGCTTATTTATAACATCATTAATTAGAGGAATTGGTTCGATTCCGGGGCATGCAGTTTGGACCTCATTCAGTGGCGCTGCCTTGGGTTGGTGGATAAGTAATCCAGATAACAAAGCGAAAGTAATTTTTATGATACAGAGTCTGTCTTCCAAATCAATGAATATAATTGAAAGTATTGGAATTGATGTTGATATGGACGGCGATACGTCTGGATTTGATGGTCCAGAATATACTATGTTAAGTGCACTTGAAGATGCAAAAAAGCCTTCTGATGATATTAATTGGACTGTTTCAGGAGATAAATCTCAACAAATATTAACTTCTCTAATTGGTAATAATAACCCTGAATGGTGGAAATTTTCTGAACAAAATTATACTAATGGAAGTTCTGTAATGATGATTCAGAATAGCAAAAAAATTACAAAAAATGAGCCTCAATTAAAAATAATTCCTCCTAAGTCAATTATTGCCGGCCTACTAATCGCAATCTTTGGTCATTCAATATGGAATGGTTCAGGAATTATTTTGTTTGAGGTTGGCACAATCATTGGTCTAAGTGAAGATATTAACCTTGTTCTATCTTTACTTTGGATTATTTTTCTTGTAGTAGTAGTTCTTTTCGTTTCTTTTTTGCTGATGAGAGGAATCAGCACTATTTCAGATATTAGCAACTAACAATTATTCTATCTGTTCATGCGAATCTTTCATGACCCCCCCTCGTTGCAGAAAGAGTGAAATTACCATGGACATAAGCAACGACCAAATTATTTCTGTCAGCCTTGTTCTGGCTTTATTACTACTTTCGCGATTTAGAGATCTACTAGACAATAGTGGATTATTTGCAGCAACAATAACCGGTCTCACAGTGTCTTTAATGGGTCATTGGACTTGGTTGATTGTACTATTCACTTTCCTAGTTATAGGTTCTCTAGCTACGAAATGGAAATTCGAAGAAAAGACATTACTTTCATTAGAAGAGGCTAATGAGGGGTTAAGAAGTTGGAAAAATGTACTAGCCAATGGGGGTGCAGTTTCAATAATGGCAATTTATAATTTCATATTCCCTGGTGAAGAGTGGATTTATTTTGCTGCTGTAGCAAGTATTTCTGTAGCCTTGTCAGATACACTAGCATCCGAAATAGGTTCATTAGATACTAGGACTAGAAGTATCACCAATCTACAATCAGTACCTGCTGGAACTAATGGAGGAATGTCTCCTACAGGGACTATAGCGGCATTTATAGGTGCAATAATTATTTCAATTACAGGGGTGATTTTCTCTCCAGAAAACTCAACAATCAATGATATTAATTTACTATTAATGTTGACATTAATTGGATGGCTTGGATGTCAAGTAGATTCAATTTTAGGAGCAGTTTTAGAAAATAGAGGATATCTTGGAAAGCATAGTGTGAATTTCCTTGCAACATTTTCTGGTTCACTTATGGCGATTATCTTTTATCATCAATTCCTATGAACCAATTAGCGTTGACTTTGAGTAATAATAGGTGTTGGCATCAGCATGAGTGGCAGAAAGTCTGGTAAAGTATTTCTATCATTCTCAATTATTTCATTATTTCTTTTTTCTCTTATTAGTGCATCCTCAGCCCAAATCATAGCTCCTGACGGGCCTGGAATAGAATGGGAAAAACCTGAAAGTCATCGACTTTTTCTGAAAGGCGATGTATCTTCTCCATTTCTGGATAATAATTGGAGTTCATTAACTGGTCAACCTATTGGTTCAGTGGACTTCCAAAAAACAGTGGGGTCAACAAATCTGATAGATATTCAATCAGCACCATTAACTGAAGATTTGGAATTCAATGGGAATATTACCATTCACCTTTTTGCATCTCTCGATGTTGCAAATGATGGTTGTAAGTTCACGAATGTACTTCCTGGCTCTCCTTTGGGTGCTGAAACAAAATTTTCTGTTTCTTTCTCATTGGGGAATAATCAAATTCTTTCCGATGCCCAAACTAATTCTATCGTTATGGAAGAATCATTTACACTGGCACATGAATTTTTAATCGATGCGAATGATGTAAATGTCAGCCTTCTCAAGGGAGATTTAATCGGACTAAAAATCGATGTAATGCATGACTGTGCTCAGACAGGAGTATTATGGTGGGATACATATGACGCAACCACTGGAATAGAATTTAAAGGTGAATTAATTTATCCTGAGTTGGATCAGACAGTAGACCCTAATGGAATTATTAGAGTTGAGTTTACACCTAATTCTCCTTGGGGAAATGACCTCTATATTTCTCAGGTGTTAGAAGTAATCGGGCCAGTAGAATGGGAAGATATGATACATGGAAATGCAGATGAAGATACTAGATTAGATCATTTTGAAACTCCTCATGGAATAAGAATTGATGAAATGAATCGTACAGTATTGACTTGGTCATCTCAGAGTCGACTTTCTGCAGGAAAGTACATGATAGATAGTTGTTACAAATTATCCGATCAGGATCCTGGAGAAACTTGTGATTTGGTAGGCGTTCTTAGGTTTGAAGTCCTAGAACCAGATCCATCTTTATTCAACGGAACTTGGGCCGCTATTTTGATACCTCTTAGTATTATTTTCTGGATTGGTATTTCAATGAAAGAAGCACTACTACCTTTACCTGCATATGGAGTGATTTTATTACTCGCGTTGACAACTCTAGGTCCAGCTTTGTATTTGCCTGATATTGATTTCGAAGAACCAAGATTTGAGGGAGCAGCCCCCTCATTCTCATTATATGAGCATGATGAAGATCAACAACTATACGAATTTAGTGATTTATTGTCAAATCATGATGCTATTGTGATTGGGCTATTTACTCCAAGTTCTCCAAATGCTGAAATTCAGAGGGTAGATTTCGAAATTGCCCAAAAAGTGATTGACGATAATGTCGCCTTTATCCAAATTGCAACAGGCGAGGGTGTCAATAGTCTAGATTTAAACAACTTAGTTAATCAAATTAATGGGAGTTGGCCAGTTCTAATTGATAACGCAGACTCATCTGTCGGGAAATCTTTCCCCAGCAGAGCATCCGACTCAGTTTTTGTGATTGATTCAGCAGGATTTATTTCAACATGGAGCCCAGGAACTATGTCTTCTCAATCGATAGAGGATGCTGTTCAATCATCCTATCTTGGTTCAGGAAATCTGCCTTTAGACCTAATAGGGCTAATTTTTGGTACAACCTTCTTACCACTAATAGTTTTAGCAATGCCTAGAGGAGAGAAATATGAAGTACCAGATTCTCCTCTTATTCCTGGTGCAGGTTTAGTCCTGACATTATTTTCTTCAAGTATTGGTTTTGCTTTGTGGGCATTACCCGTATCATTATTATCAATATTAGGTCTAGGTTCTTACTGGATTTTTGTAGAGATTGTATTAAGTTTGATACTGTTTTATCACGGACTTTCAATGCTATTAAGAGGTGGAATTAGAGAAATCGAAATTTCTGGAAGATTCTTTTATTCTAAATTGCCTGAACCATATAGAGTTTGGTGGAAAGAAAATAAATTTTTGGATGATATGTATCTAGGTCTCTGGGTTGCATGGCTACTTTGGCTTAGAATGCCAAGTACAATACCTCAAGCCATTGGCGCAGTGGGGAGGTCAGGATTAATTGGATTATTTGTTTGTATACTATTTTTTATAGGATATATGATCATGGCTGGCTTGGTAGTTGTAATTTTCAAAACTACTTTAGCAATAATTGGGGATTTGACAAGGATTTTCGGCTCATTAACCGTTGGTTTGAGACCGCGAGCATGGGGGTTAACATGTGCAATTCTAGGGATGTGGGTATTACTAAGTATAGTCGTTGGACCCTTAATGATTAACTAACTATATCTAATTTAAGAAGATATTACACCGAGAGCATCATAAGAGGAACGTCTCTCGAAGGATTACCCTTGGGGGTATAGTATAACTTGGTAGTACAGCGGGCTCCAGTTGCACGGGAATGACGACGAATAAGTGATCTGATGGTATTGATGACCAACTGGAGCACTGACCCGTCGCAACCCGAGAGCGTGCAATTGCCAAGTGCACGCTAAGCGGAAGATACCCGCTGATCTGGGTTCAAATCCCAGTGCCCCCACCACTTAATGTCAAACTTTTAATTACAATTTAGATACTACAAGGGGTAGGTTTGAAGGATAAATTATACTTGCAGTAACTCATGGGCAGGGGAGTCGTCGCAATTTTACTGGTTTTGTTACTCGTGACACCGTTAACTGGGAGCATTGCTGAAGGCCATAGTCATGATGACCATTCAAATGATTTCCAAATAACTAATTCTGGCGAAACCACTGATATACCTCTGCAAAAATCAATACCCTGGGGGGACTCGATTCCTTGGTGGGAAACTACTATGTTAGACACTGATAGAGATGGAGTTCACGATTCTCTTGCAGATGAAACAGGAATAGTAAATATTGGAATATCATATTCTAGAGATGTTCGAGAATCTGATATCAATTCACTTTCTTTAATGGGAATTAATGTTAATTTAGAATTACCATCTGTTGATTCGCTGTTAATAGGAGGCATTCATGTAGATAAAATAGACGAAATTTCTAATCTTGATGGCGTAGTCATGATTGAAAGATATGGTTCTGTTGTATTCTATGGAGATATTCAAACACCTTCTGTCAAAGCCAAGAATTCTTCAGAGTACTCTCTAGGTGCATGGGATTTAGGTGTAAGTGGGAATGGCATGAATATCGCACTAGTAGATACTGGTGTAGATAATGAACACCCCGGTCTCAGTGATAAATTTGTCGCAGGCTATGATGCAGTTTGTTATGTTCATACAGATCCAACCTGTCTTCTTTCAAATCCACTAAGAGAAGATGATGGTTCTTTCGATCCAGATGATGCTAATCAGCATGGGACTGCATGTATGGGGATGGCCAGTGCGACCGGTATTGAGGCCGATGGAAGCCAATCTGAATTTTATGGGGCTGCTCCTAACGCGACTTTAGTTGACATAAGAATCGGAACTGATGTCGGGGCGGGTCCCTTTGAAAATTATCTTTTAGAACAGGAATTTTATGAATCAGCAATGAATGGTCTGCAATGGGTTATTGACCACCGTGATGATGAGTGGCCAGGAGTTTCAGAAGAATATTATGGAATTGATATAATTTCGTTATCTTGGGGCATTACAAGTCATGAGAATGGAGGTTCAGACGGTTCTGATATGCATAGTCGAATCTTAGATGAAGCTATGCTTGCAGGAATCATTGTTTCAGTTGCTGCAGGAAATGATGGCCCGAATAACGATGGTCTTTCTGGAATGGGGTCTTCAGATCTATCGGTTACCGTGGGAGCCACTGATGATCAGAATACAGTAGCTCGTGAAGATGATACGATTGCTGATTATTCATCTCGAGGTCCGAGAAAGGACAATGGCGATGGAAATCCTCTAAATGAATTAAAACCGGAAATTAGTGCACCTGGTTCTAATATAGTTCAGGCTGAAGGTTGCGTTACTAGTGGAGGATGCTCGAATTTAATTAATGATGCATCAGAGAATTCCTATACTGGCCGTGGTTCAGGTACTTCCTATGCAACACCTTCTGTTTCAGGAGTGATGGCACTAGTGTGGGAAGCAAACGAGAATCTAACTACAATGCAACTCAAAGAAATTTTGAAACAAACTGCTGAGAGACGTGGAGAGCCAAGTCTTCCAGAAGTCGATCCCTATTGGAATAGAGATTTTGGATTTGGTATGATAGACGCTTATGCTGCTACATTACTAGCTATCCATCTTAAAGAAACCGGAACAACTGAATTAGTTGATCCCGGAATTCAGAATCATCTTTTATCATTTAATGAGACTGATAATGTAAGACTAGTCGGGCATTCTTGGAGCACATCTGGTTCAGTAGAATCTGTGAATTTTAGAATAGATGGTGGAGACTGGATTGAGGCTAATTTCAATTCCTCAATAGTTGAAGTAGGACCAATCACTCCTTTCGAATGGTACATAGAAGTAGATTCAAATAAATTCTCAAGCGGAACTCATACATTAGAAGTAGTTGCGTTTTCATCATCTCAACAGTCTCTTCCAATAGTTGTTCAATTTGAGAGCACTGGTGAGTCAATCTCTGCTTATGATTTCTCAAGTATGATATATATTTTGATTGCAATTATTAGTATTACTTGGTTATCCATATTTTTATCGATAAAATTAGGCTATGTGGTAAAATTTCCGGTATTATTACCTAAATTGAAGCCAGAAAATCACTCTCCTATCGATGCAGAAATTATTGAATAATGGAAGTCCACTATACATCCCTTTCATATCTCGGTGCATATGTCCGTGGGTCGTGGTGCGCTTCTCAGACAGAGCAAATAGTATTCGTCCGACAGGTGTTAGACGGATGTTTGATCTTGCAGGCGATGATGCAATTCAGTTTGGTTTAGGAGAGCCCGATTTTCAACCTCCTGCAATCGCAATAAAGGCCTTCTCGAAGGCGATGGAAGATGGTAGAAACAAATACACTACTACGGCCGGTCTCCCCGAATTAAGGGAAAAAGTGGCTCAAACATGGCATCATAGAGATTCTGGTTTAGATGAAAGAAATGTATGTATCACTATGAGTGGAACTAACGCATTACTGGATATTTTTCTTGCATTAGTAAATCCTGGAGACAATGTATTAATTCCCGAACCATACTTTCCCTTATACCCTACTGATGTGGTTCTTTGTGGAGGTGAGGCAAATATGTATCCTTGCCACTTTGAGAATGGTTTCGTTCCCACTATAGAAGATTTACAATCCCGTGTGAATGAAAATACTATTGCCATTCTTTACAACTTTCCTAGTAACCCAACTGGAGGAAATGTAACTGAAGAACAAAGAGATGATCTTGTCCAGTTTGCTCAAGAAAATGACCTATGGTTAATTACAGATGAGGTTTATGATAAGATAGTTTACGATACCGAACATGTTTCATTCCTAGGAGCAGGCTATGAAAAAGTGATAATGATTAACTCTTTTTCTAAGACATTTGCGATGACCGGATGGAGAATTGGTTATTTGTTATCCCCCGATTTGGAAGCAATGGAGCAATTGACAAAAATGCAGTATTATGTAACTGCTTGTAGTAATGATGCCATGCAATATGCGGTTTTAGAAGCTTTAGAAAAAGCGAGTGATTATCCTGCAGAGATGTGTGCGGAATTTAAAAAGAGAAGGAATTTAATTTGTGATAGATTAAATTCAATGCCAAATGTATCTTGCAATATCCCAACTGGTGCATTTTATGTATTTCCAAAGTTTGATATCCCGGGTTATACAAGTGAAGAATTGGCTATGAAAATGTTAGAGGGAGGTGTTCTGTGTTCTCCAGGTACCGCATTCGGAAATGCTGGAGAGGGACATTTGCGATTCGCTTACACAATTTGTCAAGAAGACATCTCTAGAGGGATGGATAGAGTCGAAGAAATTATTTCGAAATTGATTTAGGCGTTAGTATGAGTATCTTTCTTTCATATGGCTCTGGAATAGTTACCTTAATTCTTTCATGGTTTTTACTTAAGGATTTAATCTATGCCAGTATCTGTGTTCTAATTTTTTCTTCGTTATTTTTATACCTATATGGTCCCAATTCTATCGCTTTTTCTCTATGTTTATGTAATGGATGGATACTATTAAATAAATTAGTTGAACGTTTATTTCCATTAAATGATTAATCAAATAAATCGAATGGCACATCAATCATTCTCGAACCTTCATCGTCTTTTTCATCTGTAGAAATAATATCAAAACTTTTTTCATTAGTATCAATTTCTTCTATATTTTGAGTCATTATTTCTTTATTTTCTTTTGGTTCAGGAAGGCTATGCTGAGACAGATTTTCTAAATAATCCTCTTTGTCCTTCATCCATTGGGAAAGCCCATTTGATCCACCTAATACACTGATTGTAGTAAATGCTGCCATGGGCAACACAGAAATCGCTACTAAGAAATCAATAATTGCTGTTTGTGGGACTTCTGCTTCAGGTGCTACAAAGTTCAAAATCACGCCTTCTAATTGAACATCATGCCATTGTGAAATATCAATTCCTAATGATGTTAATGAAAATTGAAGTATTATTCTTGCACATGCCCACAAAATAATCACTGGTAGAATCCAAGAAATTTTAGTTATTCTCCATAGAATTTTTCTAAAAATCGCTGCGTATTCAATAAATTGTAAGGAAATAACTGGTTGGACTCTAAATGACACCCATAAGCCAATAATATAGCCAATCATACCTAACTCGAATGCACTATCTTTCCTAATCAAGTCATCTGGAATTCCTTCCATAATTATTAATGGAATTGAAATTAACAGTACTTGTGATGGAACTGCAAGTAATTGCAACCCTCCATGTACTGCAAATAGTTCTGAATGATCATTCTTTATTCTCTTAGCTACTAATCTACTCATTTTCCCATATGGACTTGAGTAAGCAGCCATTTTTGACCTATCAATAAGTTCCGGATCATACTTTCTTCTACTAAGTCCGAGAGAGGCAATCCAACCTCCTCTTTCAACAACAGGGGATGGTCGATATCCTCCAATGATTAATGCCATGGCTAGACAAATAATTCCATAAGTCAATCCCGAAATCAAAATCCATTGAAATAATTCAGTTCTTATCGATATCCCAAAATTTTCTCTATCTATCTCGATTAAATATGTTAGAGAGAAACCAATTATTGGTATAATTGTAATCTGAATAAGTAAAATCAGTGCTAATCCCAATCTATGAGAAAGACTGGCTCTACCCTCCATATTCTGCACGCAACTCAATTAATCCATAAGTCCTTCATTGATTATCAATCTTCAGACATAGTTTTCATCGGTATTTTCTATTATTCAATTACTACCTTGATTAAATTAGTTACGAACTTTTACCCCCAACCTTCTTACACGATTTCTATACCGAACAGACTTGTTAATCATGCGTATGCTAACTCCAATCTTTGTGTTGTCAATTTTGATTATGATGAGTTTATCACCTTTATTTATTAATTCTGAATTAGATGAAAATGAAAATAGGGACGACATAGGGCCTAAATCTTTGATTGATTTCGAGATCACGTCAATAGAAATTGGAAACCAAACAAGAGATGCTAAAGAATGGACTCAGCCAGATGGATCAATAGTTGAATATATCATGAGAGATGAAACAATTCAAATTAATGTGACCTATACTCAGGCAGGTTCTTCTGGTCAACCAGCAGCTGCAGAAGGGTATCTCCAGATTTGGCACCCTGTCGGCTTCATGATAGCAGAATATAATGTCAGTATGCTTCTTTCAGGTTTCCAATCTTTGAAGGCAAACTTTGTTTGGACACCTAGTTCTGCCCACAGTTTATTAGATGAAAATGGATACTTAGAAGGAGGGATTATACTTAGAGGTATAGTTGATGGCGGATTAGCTGATGATACGGAATCTAATAATGAATTAGATCGATTAATTCCAGTCGCAATTTGGAACGATCCAATGGAAAATGGCTTTTGTGGCGATGTAGATGGAGATAGTGTGATTGATTGTACAAATCAACTACAAGCAAATGTACCAACTTGGGTAGGTGCAGGATATGATTCTACTGGGCAATTATCGTCTAATCCAGATAGTTTCGGCCATTGGAGAATGGAAAACGCATCAAGTGAAGAAGGTGAAAATCACTGGCGAGTTTCTCGACCGGGTGCGAATTATGCTAGTAACAGACATGATAGACTTTGGTGGGGATGGTTTACTCCATTTGACAATTGTAATGAGCCCGGTCATGGTCTAGGATTAGGTACTCTAGACTCTGCAGTAAGTTCGAATTATGGCAATAATTTCTGTAAGATTCGACTAAAGGGTTTCGATTTCTTGACTATTCAATTAGTAACAAATGCTTGGGGCGAAATGGCTGCGGGTGATGAAATGAGAATTGAAGCAGATTCAGGTGGAACTAAAGAGTTCTATAATTTCTCATCTCAATCTCTCTCAACTACTGGTGAATGGTCTCAGTTAGTCTGGAATATGACTGAAGTACATCCATCCGCTGAGTATACTTTAGCATTCAAATTTGATTCAAATAGTTCTTTTGCAAGCCAAGGGATACAAATTGATTCATTCATTATTTTCGCTATTGAGAAAGTACCCCAATATACTTTAGATTTTGATTGTAATGATCCTCTTCCTAATTCTTACTTAGTTGTTCCATCTGACCCTAATCCTCCGTCTTTGTACTGTAATATTAAGAATAATGGATATGTAGATATTACTCTGAGACTTTACACAGAAGTTACAAATCGTTCATGGATGTATGATTTCCCATTACGTATTGATTCGAACAATCCAGTAGATCATGACAATTATGTAATCAGCAAAGTGATACCTGCTTTGAGTTATATGGATACATGGTTCAATCTTACAATACCTGATGGTTCAGGAGTTCAAGATTTATACTGGAATGTGTGGGTGAATGATGGCGTTACTAACCTCTCAAAAGAATTTGTCAGTTTACCTGTTTCTGTAATGCCTGCCTATTCAAGTAAGTTAAGGCAGGTTACATTGCAGAACCCTGCCGCGACTCTAGAACCAGGAGCAAGTGGAGTGATACCAATGTCTTTCAAAAACACTGGTAATCAAATAGCAACTTGGAGTTTTGATGCGGCCTTCCCAAATATTGACTGGGTAGATAATGCCGATATTAAATGGTATCACAATGGTTCAGAAGTTTCTACTCTTGAATTGGCTTTAACTGATGATATCTTAATTGATGCTGTAATTACAGCTCCTCCTCAAGTCTCTCCAGGTACTTACTCGGTTACATTACTTGCATCAGGCGTTTCGCCCGCCCAATATCTTGCTGAGTGGCAAGTAAATATAGTCGTTCCAGTTTATTCTGAGTTAGTCATTGAACCAGAAGTTTTCAACCTAGTTGCTCCTGCTGATAATTCTTTGAGATTAATAGAAATTAGGTTAATTAATAATGGTAATTCTCCTGAGTCATTCGATTTAAGCATTCAATCTGATTGGAAATTAGGTCTTGAAATGAATACTGAACAGACCTTTGAGATTGATCCCTTTGGTGGAGATACCACAGTTACTATGCTTCTCCCAATGCCATATGGAATTGTGGCTGAAACTTATTCAATAATCTTGACTGCATCAAGTAAATTGAATACAGACTATCAAATGTCGTCTCAAATGTTGTTGACAGTACCACAAACAAATTTAGTTGAAGTTGAAGACTTAGATATGTTAGATGAGGTTTTCCGTGGTGGAGATGACCCCAGAACTGTTAATTGGCGTATTTGGAATAGAGGAAACGTTGCAGATTCTTTTGAAATTTCTTTTGATCATTTTTCAGATGTTTCTGCATCTGCTATAGGGCTCAATGATGGTAAGACTCCATATATATCTCCTGGCGAATCTCACAACCTTACTGTGAGATATTCTTTCGGTCAATTGACTTTCGGTGACAGAACGATTTCGATGACTGCTACTAGTGTCCTTTCTCAGACATCTGAATCTCCAATTTCTAGTACTGGAAACGCAGATTTCCAGGTCGGTGCTCAAGGTTGGATTACACTCAATCCTCCCGGCGTAATTGAGATTAGAGAAGGTGGTAATGATATTGAAATTACTTTTACTGTAAAGAATGAGCATCCAACTGATGCTCAGTTGTTGAGGGCTGACATTGATAGAAACTCTAATATTTTCTACAATATAGTTGATGCTAGGGTTGATACTGGAGATCAAAACTTCGTTTTAGAGGCCCAATCAATGAGGGAAATCACAGTTTTCTTAACTGCTACAGATGAGAATTTAAGAAATCTTAACAATAACTCAGAGATATTTAAATTGCCTCTCAATGTTGATGGAGATATAGATAAGGTTTCAATGTCTGCTAGTATTGAAATGTTCAAGATCGACCCAGTAGATACTGGGACAAATGCCGGAGAATATGCAGGTTTAGCAGGAAATATCATATTCATATTAGTCGGTTTAGTAATTTTAGTTGCAGTCTTATTAGCAACTTTCAGAATTATGCGTAGTGCTTCTTCACCTTTAGAAGAAATCTCGACTTTTGACGACTATGAATATTCTCAGGGTAATCCCTTCATTCCACCTAGTTTACCAACTGCTCCTGAATTACCTTCGGAAGACAAGGTGGCAAATTCAATGTATGGCGGTTCAGAAGAAATATTCAAACAACCTCCGCCACCAATGGCTAATCAAGAAACTCTTGTTGAAGAATTAAAGCCGGATGAGAAAAATAATGTTTCAGGGGCGCCAGAGATTCCCGAATCAGGACTTCCAGAGGGCTGGACGATGGAACAATGGGAACATTACGGTCAAGCGTGGATTAATCAACAGAATGAATCTTAAATCATAGTTTTTTATTTCAACTATTGTGGGAGGCCTTATGAGGGTCTCTTCAGTGGGCCGAATCCCAATACAGGTGGCTGATTTCTAATGTACAATGGACAACAACCAATTTTTATCCTAAAAGAAGGAACTGAAAGAACCAGTGGGCGTTCAGCCCAGAGCAATAATATTGCTGCTGCAAAGGCAGTAGCGGATTCTGTCCGTTCAACTTTAGGTCCGAAAGGAATGGACAAAATGCTAGTTGATGGGATGGGAGATGTTGTAATTACCAATGACGGTGCTACAATCCTAAAGCAAATGGATATCACTAACCCTGCTGCAAAAATGATTATTGAAGTCGCCAAAACACAGGAACAACACTGTTTTGATGGAACTACAAGCGCTGTGGTAATTGCTGGAGAATTATTGAAAAGAAGTGAAGATTTAATTGATCAGAATGTACATCCTACTGTTATTTGTGAAGGCTTTCGTTTAGCTGCAGAAAAAGCGGCTGAATTAATTGAAAGTCATTCTCTTGAAATCAATGAACAAATGCTTTCAGAAGTTGCTAAAACTGCATTGACAGGTAAGAGTGCGGGGGCAGTCAAAGAATTCTTAGCAGACATATGTGTTAGAGCAGTTCTTTCAGTCGCCCAGGAAGTTGATGGAGATATAGTTGTAGATCTTGATGATGTTAAAGTTGAGAAGAAACAAGGAGGTTCAATAGGCAGTAGCACTCTAGTCGATGGTATTATTTTAGATAAAGAAAGAGTCCACTCAGGTATGCCTAAAGTCGTCAATGATGCTAAAATAGCACTTATTAATTCAGCAATAGAAGTCAAGAAAACAGAAGTAGACGCTAAGATTCAGATTACTGATCCAAATATGTTATCTCAGTTTTTAGATGAGGAAGAATCGTATCTTAAATCTTTAGTTGAAACAATAAAATCTTCAGGTGCAACAGTAGTAATTTGTCAAAAAGGAATTGATGATCTAGCTCAACATTACATGTCAAAATCAGGACTAATGGCAATAAGAAGGGCTAAGAAAAGTGATATGGAGGCACTTTCCAAAGCAACAGGAGGAAAAATCATCACTAATATTGATGATTTATCCTCTGATGATTTAGGTTATGCCTCTAAAGTTGATGAACGTAAAATAGGCGAATCAGACATGATTTTTATCACTGGTTGTAAAGATGCCAAGAGTGTTTCAGTCCTTCTTAGAGGCGGTACAGAACATGTAATAGACGAAATAAATCGTGCATTTGACGATGCAATTGGTGTAGTAGCCGTCGCATACGAAGATGGAGCAGTGTTGACTGGCGGAGGTTCAGTACTTGCAGCAATTAGTAGGTCATTAAGGTCCTATGCTGAAGGAATTGGAGGTAGAGAGCAAATGGCAATTGAGGCATTTTCAGGTGCTTTAGAAGTAATTCCTAGGACATTAGCTGAAAATGCTGGATTGGACCCAGTAAATACTATTATTGATTTAAGAAAAGCACATTCAGAGGGGAAATCTGATTTTGGAGTTAATGTTTACGAAGGAGGTGTAGCTAATATGGCCGATAGCAAGGTTTTCGAACCTAGTCGAGTTGTTGATCAAGCAATCCAATCAGCTACTGAAACCGCAGTAATGATACTTAGAATTGATGACGTTATTTCTAGCAGAGCATCTGGCCCTATGGATGGCGGAGATTTCGATGGAATGGGAATGTAAACCTAAAATTCAATGACTTAATTTCATCACTACAACACGCTACATTAAATAATCGTCGATTGGTCGAAATATTGCCCTTAGTGGTAAAGGTGTTTCTATGTCGGCCGTTCGTTCTCTACTTGTGCTGTTTGGTTCTCAATCTGGTAACTCAGAAGATGTGGCTTCTAAAATAGGAAAAGCAGCATCTAAATACGGACTTGAAGCAACAGTAAAAGGGATGGATGAAATCCAGATAAGTGATATGGCAGGACAAAAAAGAATTATGATTTGCTGTAGTACTTGGGGAGAAGGAGAGCAACCGGATAATGCTGAAGATCTTTGGATTTCAGCAAATGCTGATGATTCTCCATCTATGTCGGGAGTTAATTTTTCAGTCCTAGCTTTAGGTGATTCATCATATGATTTATTTTGTGAGTCAGGTAAAGAATGGGATTCTTGGTTAGAGTCTAAGGGTGGTTTTAGAATCAATCAACGCGTAGATTGTGACGTTGATTATGAAACCCCTGCTAAAGAATGGATGGATGAGACTCTTGCAAGGATGGGTGCAGTAGATGACTCTGGAATGTTCCAAGAAAGTTTAGTGGAAGAAGTGAAAAATAATGCATCCGGTGCCGCAGTAAGTAAGGTAGAATCCGAAAACCCAGAATCCTCTATTGAGATTTCTTCAGATGGCGATCGTTCCATGACAATTCTTTTTGGTTCTCAATCGGGTAACGCAGAAGGTCTTGCTGCAAAATTCGCAAAGCAAGCTACTTCCTATGGTTTAGATGCGGAAGTTGCTGACATGGATGGTTTCGATTTAAATTCATTATCATCAAAGAAAAGAGTTCTCATTATTTGTTCAACATGGGGTGAAGGAGAGCAACCAGATAATGCAGAGGAATTATGGCAAAAAGCAGTTTCAGCGTCGCCCGGGCTACTAAATGGAGTACATTTCTCTGTTCTAGCACTTGGAGATACATCATATGAGTTATTCTGTGAATCTGGTAAGGAATGGGATAAAAGATTTGAGGAATTAGGTGCTACAAGATTGGTCGAGAGAGTAGATTGCGATGTAGATTACGATAAAATCTCTCAGGTTTGGGCCGAAGAATCCCTTGCATCAATGGCGGCAGTCGATGGTGAGGGACTCTTTCATGAAGAAATGGTTCAGGCAATTAAAGACTCAATTTCTTCGGATTCAACTGGTGCTTCAGGTGAGGATGGCTTCACAGTTCCAGATTTGAAATCCGAATCTATACGTGCAGAAATTAGTATCTTCAGATATGACCCCTCTTCATCAACAACAGGTAAAGATACTTGGATATGTGCATTACCTGGGCAAATGTCTATCCTAGAAGTCCTCAGGACTCTGAAAAATACCCAAGATGGGTCATTAACTTTCCGTGATGGAACCGTAGACGATCCCACAACTGCAATCACTATTAACGGAAGGCATGTTTTACCCGGTAATCTAAGATTAGACTTAGCCGCTCCAATTCGTGATGGTGGGATTAGTATCAAGATAGAGCCATTAAGCGGTTTTGAAGTAATTAGAGATTTAGTTGTAGATCATTGGGCATTTGAAACAAAGCGTGAGATAAGTAAACCTTGGATGGTGTCCGCGACTAGAAAGGGATTGAACACCCCTCAAGGAGCTCTTGGTTCTATGACTCCTCTTATCGCAACAGAACTTCATTCAATAACAGATATTCATAGTTATCCAATTCTACATTCTTCCTCAGATGCTACTTCTCATTCAGAAGAATATTTGGGGCCATCGATATTATCTCATGCATGGGCAAGGAGGAATGATCCACGTATCTCACCTAGTAAGAAAAAAGAAATTGAAGCACTTCTCGATTCTTCAATCGGTATTAAGGCTGAAACTGATTTATCTTCTATAAGGAGACAGGGCAAGGGAACTATAATCCACGATTCTTTATTGAATTGTAAAACATCAACTTTAGCAAGAACAGGGTATGATGGACGCCATGGTAAACATGTTTGGTGGTATGCAGTGACTGTCAAAAGTAGTGGTAAAGTAAATGATACTGTATTGTATAGGCAGGTCTTAGGCCCAATTGGACTTATAGGGAATCTATTTTCTGGAGTCACTGCTAGGATGGTTCTTGGGTTTACAAGAAATGGTGGTAAAATGATTAATGATATTTTGGCTTTGATAGCTCCCCCTGCAGGTCTTGGAAAGATGCCACGGCAGTTTAATTCTTCAGTGAAAAATCATCATGAAGTTGTAGCAATTTTCAATGAGATGGATGGTAGGTTCTAATGCCAATGAATTATGCCTATCACCCAGGAAATGTAGCCCACTCTGGTTCTCCTGAAGTTACAGACTCTATGATACCTTTAGCTAAATCATTGGGGATTAAGCTCACACCTCTAGAAGGTGCAACGAGTTGTGGCGCAGGAATAATTCGTCAAGCCAATAAAAAGTTACAATTAGCGCTAAATGCTCGTATTTTTGCACAGGCCGAGGCACTCGGCCTGGAAATAATCACTCCCTGTGCTTCTACAGCAGGAAATCTTTCTGAAGATCTGATGGAATTAAGGTCTGATCCGATATTATTAGCAGAAATTAACGATGTTTTAGCTAAGACTTGTGGGATGGAATTTACAGGTGAAACCTCTGTCAATCATTTATTACATGTCATCGTAGATGAAATCGGTCTCGATAAAGTCAAACCCATGGTTGTGAACCCTATAGATTTCACAGTTGCTTCATATTATGGACCCAATATGCAACAAGATGGGTTTTGCGGTGGTGACGACGTTTATGACCCAGATTATATGGAACAGCTGATGAAAACTTTAGGTGGTCAACCAGTTAAATGGGACTCAAGAATGCAAAGTGTGGGTGCTCCTAGCTTGTTATCTGAAGAGCCTACAGTCCTCAAATTATCTGCCTCAGTACTTAACGACGCTAAATCAGAGGGTGCTCAATTAATTGTTAGTGCTTGTAACTTATCTCATTCTGTCATGGACATATATCAAGGAAAGGCCTCTCAGAGAACTGGTCTCAGAACAAATATTCCAGTCATTCATCTTTGTGAAATATTGACTTTTGCTCTGGGGCATTATAATACTAGATTCGCTCAACTAAGGACAAGGGTAATGGTAATTGGAGATTAATCATCACTTTCTCTATCAAAATCTTCCAATCCTCTTTGACCTATTGGCCTATATTTCGCCGGTTCTATCTTTATGGCTTCATCCTTTTCTGTAACGACTACTTCGTTCAAGTCTATTTTTTTCATTATGGGGCGATAAAGTTCTCTTTCTCTTCTAACGTAATCAGCTGCAGAAATCGTCTCATTATCTCCTATTACAAAGAATCCCTGTATTTTTGATAAGTCTTGATGATTTTTTCTAGGTAACTTCCTCCTTACTCTTTGAACAGAGCTATACATATTCTCTTCCTTCTTTTGGGCTGAAGATCTCATATTTTCGTCACGAGTTCCTTCTGCAATAAGGACGATTACTTCTCCTTCTCTATGCCTTCCTGTCCTTCCTCTTCTCTGAATTGTTCTAATTTCACTACCTACTGGCTCATAAAATATGACTAAGTCAGCACTCGGAATATCTAACCCTTCTTCAGCAACCGAGGTTGCTACAAGGACATTGTATTCTCCTTCTCTAAATTTATTTAGAACTTCAATTTGCTCTTTTGGTTTGAGACCTTTTTTACCAGCTCTTTCTGACTGTCCAATCATTTGTACTGATTTGACGCCGTTTAAGTCAACCAATGCCTCTTCCAAAGATTCTACAGTATTCCTAAAAGATGCAAAAATGATAATCTTGCTATTAGGATCCCTTCTCAATCTATGTCTAACTAATCTTCTTACAGTGCCAACTTTATTATGAATTTCTTCTATTTTAGATAATGATTCCTTCAATTCAATTATTCTTCTATCTTTGTGGAAATTTTGAATTGATTTACTTGGATTGTTACTAAAATCGGCTGAGGCGTCTAAAAATTCTCTTGCTGCAGTAATTCCTTGTGTCAGAAGGTGATTAATTAGGTGATTCAAGGTCATTGCAGTTGCTATATTGGATACAGATGAATATCCTCTTACATCACCCAATTTAATCGAATGTTGCGCTCTATTCATGGCTTCTTTAAGCCCTCCAAATGAGGGCGGCCCCGTTCTGACATACTTCCCTAGCCTTCTTTCTCTGTCTACAATACTGCCAATCCATAACTCTAATGGAGCAACTAACATCTTAATTTCTTCTGGGACATTCACTAATATTTCTTGTATTTCTAAACCTGAAAGGTAATCTTTCAACATGGGGTCATTCGCTTTTCTGATATGAATTCTTTCAATTTTCAATCTACTACAAATCTCATTCACAATCATTGAATTAGAACCGGGACTAGCAGTAGCACCCAAAATATGTCCATTTTTTGCCGATAAACAAAACATCTCAGCCGATTGAACCATGGCATGTTTACCTGTGGAATGATGTGCTTCATCTAGAATTAGTAATGAACATTCTTCCAAAGATAAAATACCATTCAATACATCATTACGTACAACCTGCGGCGTAGCTACAATAATTTTCGAGTTTTTCCATAATTTCTCACGTTTTTTTGGAATATTACTTCCAGTTATAGAGATGGCTTCAACATTCTTCATTACCTTTTTTAAATCTTTTAAATGTTGATCAACTAGCGCACTTGTAGGTGCAATAAATAACACCCAACCTTGTTTTGAATGTAATATTTCAGCGATTAACATCCAAGAAACGGCTGTCTTTCCAGCAGCTGTTGGTAACACAAGTAACATTGATCCAGCAAGTGCTTCATCAACTGCTTCTAGTTGGTATGCGCGAGCTTCAACAGAGCCCTCAACTAACTCTGTATGTTGGACGACGTGCCTCATAGGTTACCTACCTCAAGGACAGGGTTCAAAATAGTTACACCGCTCGGCTTTTTCATTAATCACACTTTGAGTGCAATGTTTCATTCCCGATTCTTTCATAAAGGGATGGTAGGTCGCAAGGCCGCTCACAACGTGAGATACCAGACACTATAGGGCAATGCAAAAGCAACCCGCACACCAAAAATACATTCGTGTTTTTGGTTCGGTGTCACGGTATCTCCCTAGCGTTAAGGGCCCGGCAAAATGCCGCACTGCGGCATAAGTTGGTAATTTAAAAAAGGAGGAAGCAAAAATGGCTGACCGTAGTAAACCCCGCCGTGGTAGCATGGGCTTTAGCCCTAGAAAGAGGGCAATTAGACCGTATGGTCGTATCACATCATGGCCGGAAACAGATGCATCAGAGATAAGAGTACAAGGATTCGCAGGCTGGAAGGCAGGAATGACTCACGTTCTGATTAGAGATACTAACCCTCATTCTACATCTGCTGGACAAGAAGTAAGGAAAGCAGTTACAGTTGTTGAAGTACCACCTATGAGTGTATTAGCAGTCAGAGGATATAGAATGACTCCATACGGTATGCAAACTTCAGGTGAGTATTGGATTAATGCATCTGATGAAGGACCTCAAGGATTGATGCCTCGATTCGCCAATCAGACACGTGGAGAGCGTGACGCTGAAGAAGGTCGAAAGCCAGAAAAGAGAGCCGGAAGAATCCCTGGTCGAAGCAATGGATCGTCAGAGGCAGCCTTCGAAGCCTTAGTAAATTCAGATTTGTGCGATGTTCGCCTTATTGTTGCAACTCAGCCAGCAATGGTCAAGAGCATAAATAGCAAAACTCCTGAAATTATGGAGGTAGGTTTAGTTGGCGGAGACAATAATGAAAAATTGATGTGGGCCAAAGAACGCTTGGGCGGGACAATCACTGCTTCAGATGTTTATGACATAGGTACTGAAATTGATGTGATTGGCGTCACTAAGGGTAAAGGTTGGCAAGGTTCAATTAAAAGATGGGGAATCAAACTTCTCAGTCATAAAAATAGTAAGCGCCGAAGACAAGGTGGGAACATGGGTGACTTCGGTACTGGATATGTTAGGAAAACTATACGCCAGGCTGGTCAAACAGGATATCACCAAAGAACTGAAATGAATAAAAGAATCCTCCGTATATCTCAACCAAATGAATCTGACATCACTCCTGAGGGTGGTTTCCTACATTATGGCGAAGTATCAAACGATTACATGATTATCGAAGGAAGCCTTCCTGGACCTGCTAAGCGTATGTTGAGATTCAGGGACGCTATAAGGCCTAGAGCTAGTAAACCAGATGTTGACTTGACATATGTCAGTACATCATCAAAGCAGGGGGTCTGAATAGATGAAAGTAAAAACTTACAACTTACAGTCAAATGTTGAACAGGAAGAGTTGGATGCAGGTTTGTTAGCAGAATCTTATGTTGTCGAAACTACTGATGGTAAAGCAATGACTTTACCTTCAGTTTTTGAATCAGACATCCGTGAAGATTTAGTTAGATCTGCAGTTCATTCATCCCGTGCTAACCGTCGACAATCATACGGGCACAACGAACATGATGGAAAGCGTGCACCTCAGCCAGGAATGAAACATTCTGTAGAATGGTGGGGCAAAGGTCGTGGTGTATCTAGGATTATGAGAAAAACAGGTCAAAGGACCGGAGCTCAAAATCCACATACACGTGGTGGCCGAAGAGCACATGGTCCTAAAGTGGCTAAGGATTGGTCCCAGAAATTAAATAGTAAGCAGAAAACTCTCGCCCGCAATTCCGCTATAGCGGCTACAGTTAATCCCGACATGGTCTCATCTCGAGGGCACAATTTCGATGAGAATGTTA
The DNA here is from genome assembly GCA_030828405.1 of Thermoplasmatota archaeon. Lineage (GTDB taxonomy): Archaea > Thermoplasmatota > Poseidoniia > Poseidoniales > Thalassarchaeaceae > MGIIb-O2. The sequence goes on along the minus strand of JAURCP010000002.1, from coordinate 116,011 downwards.
GATTCCCAATAATTATTGATTCATACACAGAATCTCGCGAAGGTTCTATTGAAAAATTCGATGTTGAATCATTACCTTTACTAAACTCTACAAGGAAGTTTGTGGCTATGATGGAGGGACTGGGTCTTGGTGCTGATTTAAAAAGGGCTAAATCCGGAAGAACAATTCGTGCAGGAAAAGGTACTATGAGAGGAAGAAAATATCGTACACCTAAGAGTATTTTGTTGGTAGTTGCGAATCGAGATGGTTTACATAAAGCAGCAAGGAATGTTCCTGGTGTTGACGTTGTAGCAGCTAAAGATTTGTGTGCAGAAGATCTTGCTCCAGGTGGAGATTTAGGCCGTTTAACAGTTTGGACTAAGTCAGCAATAAAGGCAATGGAGTGATAAAAATGGTAAATCCTTACGATATAATTTTGATGCCTTGGATTACAGAGAAGACTCTAGAGGCTCGTAGAGTTGCAGACTTAGAAAATAATTACCGAGAGAATAATAACCGCATCGAGTTCATTGTTCGCAGAGAATCAACTAAAAAACAAATCCGCGATGCTGTTGAGATGCTTTTAGATGTTAAAGTGGCCAAAGTGAATACGAAAATAACAATCACAGGTAAGCATGCAAGTATTAGACTTGCAGAAGGATATGATGCAGAGGAGGCTGCGCTTAAGTTAGGCGCTTTCTGAGGTGATATTATGGGTAAAAGAACAAGATCACAACGTAGGGGTTCAAGTCCTAAAAATAAAGTTTCGAGTCATCGATTCCCGGCTATGAATAAGCTTCCAAGAGTTAATGGGGAGATTGCAGAAGTAGTGGATTTAGTACACAGCCCCGTGCACACAACTCCTCTCGCTAAAATTAAGTTTGAAGACGGTAGAATAGGTCACATGGCTGCTCCAGAGGGAATATCAGTAGGGCAAAACATTGCTTTCGGTGATAATGTCTCATTAAGGCCAGGAAATGTAACGACTCTTGATAAAATCCCTGAGGGTACTCCTGTATGCAATGTTGAACTAAGACCAGGAGATGGAGGTAAACTCGCACGTTCTGGAGGGAACTCTGCAATCTTAGAGACTAGAATGGATGATAAAGTTCGAGTTAGACTACCTAGCGGTCGTTTGAAAGAACTCAATGCAAAGTGTCGAGCAACCATAGGCGTACTATCAGGCCATGGAAGAACTGAAAAACCGTTGATGAAGGCTGGAGCCGCACATTACAGGGCAAAAGCTCGTGGTAAATTATATCCAACAGTAAGTGGTGTTGCAATGAACCCAGTAGATCACCCTCATGGTGGTGGAAATCACCAAGCAGTTCACGGACCAAACTCGGTTAGCCGAAACGCTCCGCCAGGTAAGAAGGTAGGAAATATTGCTCCAAGAAGAACAGGCCGTGGTCGTGTAAGAGCGAAAGATGAGGAGGTATAAATATGGCAAGAAAATCCAAGAAAATGTTCCGTTCACCTAAATTAGCGCGTCGACAAGCCAGAAAGCGCCGTTCTCAAATCTCAGAACGCCGAAAGAAAGAATTCTTATGGAGAGGTTACACAATTGAAGAATTAAAACAAATGCCTCTCTATCCTCCAGAAGATGATTTGAGTGCAATTTGCATTGCTACTTTAATGCCCTCTCGTGCAAAGAGGTCATTATCTCGCGGTTTAAATCTTGATTGTGAGAAATTACTTGAAAAGATTAGAGGTAATACTTCAGGAAAAGTAATCAGAACACATTCTAGAAGGATGTACATTCTGCCAGAAATGGTAGGGACAACAATTGGAATCCACAATGGTAAGGATTTCGTAAACGTAGAAATTATTCCAGAAATGATAGGTCATGCTTTAGGTGAATTTGCAATGACAAGAAGTTCAGTAACTCACACAGGTCCAGGTGTTGGTGCTACTAGATCTTCTACACACGTGGCGTTGAAGTGAGGTGAAAAAATGAGTAGAATTACAGGTAAATCACAATCAGGATACACACAACTTCTCGAAGGCTCAAACTTAGTTTCAGCCCGTGCAGTGAATGTCGACGTTCATCAGAAACACTGCCTGCACATCGCAAAGGCGTTACGTGGAATGAATGCTTCCGATGCAATTTCATATTTAGAAGACGTAATTGCTGAAAAGAAAGCAATTCCTTACACACGCCGTACACGTAGAGGCCGTGGCGGAAATACTATGGCAGGTCATAGAAAAGGAAAGATGGGTCCTGGAAAGTTTCCTCGCAAAGCCTCTAAAGTATTCATTAAGCTGATAAAAAGTGCAATGGATAATGCTCGTCAAAGGTACGATTCAATAGAGCCCGATGAAATGGTCATTACCCACCTTGCATCACATCGTGGGCAGATCCATCGTGGATGGAGACCTCGTGCTCAAGGTCGTGCAACTCCTGATAATCATTATCAAGTAAATATTGAAATATTCTTGGAACATTTCGGTGAAGAAGAAGTAGAGGATGAATTCTGAGGTGTAAAAAATGAAGCAAAACACAATTAGAACTTTCATTAATCGTAATGTAGAACGTCAACTTGTACGTGAGTATTTACTCAAAGAGACAGAACGTGCAGGTTTTGGAGGGCTTGATTTTAATAGAACTCCAGAAGGGACCAAAGTAACTCTTCATGCAGAACAAGTAGGTCGTGTAATAGGCCGTAGAGGAAAAGTAATTCATGAATTACAAAAAAGACTACAAGAAGATTTCAATTTAGAGAATCCTCATCTCGAAGTAACAGAGATAGAGGAACAACGTTTGAATGCTCAAGTAATGGCTAGTAGACTAGCCAGTTCATTAGAAAGAGGCTGGTTCTTCCGGAGAGCTGGCCACAGTACAGCTCAGAATATCATGGATGCTGGCGCTAGAGGGTGTCTGATTATTATTTCTGGAAAGATAACCGGTGCAAGGCACAGAGTTGAGAAGTTCCAAAAGGGGCATATCAAGTTCTGTGGTGAAACAGCATTAGAATTCATGGACACAGGTTTCTCAGTTTGTGTAAAGAAATTGGGGACAATTGGTTGTACAGTTAGGATAATGCGTAAAGGGGTACAACTTCCTCACGAAATTAATATTCATGAGCGCCACGAAGTGGGGCTCGATCCAATAGCTGAAGTTTCAATGATTGAAGCACCTTCTGAAGAAACAGTTGAGTCTGAAGCTGAAGATGTAGTAGACTCTGTATTGCAAAAGATGGCAGACATTGAAACTGCTGATGTTAAGGAGGAAGAGTGAATGACACATCTTTCATCCAGAGAAATAGATGGCATGAATGTCGAACAAAGGCAACGCCGTTTGGAGGAACTTCGTGAAGAAATGCTTCAATTACGCGCTCAACAAGCACTCGGTGGTTCATTATCTGATTCAGGTTCGTACAAAGCGACAAGGCGTAGTATTGCCCGTTTATTAACAAAAATGAACGAGGATTCGCAGGAGTAGAAATAAATGGCAGGTATATGTAATCTATGTGGTTTACCTGATGAGTTATGTATATGCCAAGAAATAGCAAAGGAACAACAAAAAGCAATAATTTCAGTAGTTAGAAGGAGGTATGGGAAAATGGTTACAATCGTCGAAGGAATTAATGATGTAGCTATTGATATCAATAAACTTGCCAAGATTCTGAAAAGTTCTTGTGCTGCTGGTGGTACAGTAAAAGACCGTACTATTGAATTACAAGGAGAGCACAAGAAAAGGGCTGCCAAAGTCCTTGAACAGAATGGATACCAAGTGGAGGTGCGATAATGACTGATTCAATCCATATGCCATTCTTATCAAGAAATATTCATGTCAAAGAGTCCAATGATCCTACTTTGGTAGGGATTAATGGGCAAGTTGTAGATGAAACTCGTCGTACTATTGTAGTACAAACATCCAATGGGATGAAAATTTTAGCAAAAGATGTCATTAATTTCACACTCGATTTAGAGAACACGGTCATTGAAGGTTTTACGGTAACCCAAAGGCCAGAAGACCGAATTAACCGTAAATATAGGAGGAACTAAAATGCGCGATATTGGAGTAGATGTAAAGACGCCGGAAGGTGAATGGGATGGTGATGATAACTGTCCGTTTAATGGTAGCCTGAGGGTTCGTGGTCAAATTATTGAAGGTACAGTTTATTCAAACAATATGTCTGGTTCAATAGTTGTCGAAAGAGAAATCACTCGTTACATGAAGAAATACGAAAGATATGAGAAGCGTACACGCAGATATCCTGCGCATCTACCTTCATGTATAGGGGATGTAAACCCTGGTGATTTCGTAAGAATCATGGAATGTAGACCACTCTCAAAAACGGTTAAGTTCTGTGTTATTGAAAAGGGTGATCAGAAATGAAGGGCATTTCAAGTAAAGTAACTAAGGCTCTGCCTACACAAGCTAAATTAGATTGTGCAGATAACACTGGGGCAAAAGTTGTACAACTAATTAACGTCCTAAAGAAAGGAGGAGTTGCAGGACGATATCCTGCTGCAGGTGTTGGCGATATGATACGTGTAACTGTTAGAAGAGGTACTCCTGAAACAAGAAGACAAATATTCACTGCAGTGATTATCCGTCAATCTAGACCATTCCGTAGAGTAGATGGGACATGGGCTAGATTTGAAGATAATGCCTGTGTTTTAACTAATGAACGTGGAGATGTTCAGGGATCTGACATCAAAGGTCCAGTTAGTAGAGAAGCAGCTGAGAGATGGCCAAGAATAGCCGCTACAGCAAAACAAATTGTATGAGGTGAAATGAATGGCAACAAAGAATCCAGGTAAAAATCGTCTTTCACAAAGTAAGGCTCCAATCCACGTTAAGCGTAAGAGAATGAGGGCACGTTTGATCACAAACGACCCTAACCTTCAGAATATACGAACTGTTACAGTCCGTGTAGGGGATGAGGTAGAGATTCTAAGAGGCGATTTTGGAAACCCAAACAGTACAAAATCAGACTCTAAAGGTAAGAGATTAGGTCAGTCTAGAGGTCGTGCTGGATTGAAATCAAAAGTTAATCGAGTTGATACTTCAAGTGGACGTATTTTTGTAGATGGGCTTACAATTACTACTGCTGATGGCAAAGAAGAGGCCATTCCAATTCATCCTTCAAATCTGGTTGTAACTGCTCTGTATGAAGGAGATCCCGTAAGAATCAAGCAATTGATTGAAAGAGGAGGTGTGCAAGAATGAGTAGTAGCCATATTAAGCGTTTAATGATGCCAAGAAGTTGGCCATTGCCAAGAAAAACTACAGTTTGGGTGCAAAAACCTGACCCTTGCGGCCATAGTATTGAGAATTGTATGCCTATGGGTATCATTCTACGTGACGTTATTGGGGTAGCTCACAACCGTAGAGAGGCAAAGAAAATTCTTCATTCTAGGAAAATAATGGTGGATGGCAGAATTGAAACAGCTATCGGCCGAGGTGTTGGATTGATGGATGTATTAACTGTTGGAGAAAATAATTATCGTTGTATCTTAGACATGAACGGCAAATTAAGATACAGACCAATTAGTTCTAAAGAAGCTTCATCTAAAACTTGCCGAGTTATGGGTAAAACTACTATTTCTGGAGGTAAAACACAATTACATCTTCATGATGGAAGGAATATTATCTTCGATTCAAATCCCGAATATAAATCAGGTGACAGCGTTGTTATTTCACTACCTGAACAAGAGATTATTTCTCATCATAAGTTCGAAGAGGGAGCGCTTTCATACTTAACCGGTGGGTCCCACATAGGAGAGACAGCAACAGTCCGTTCACATGAAATTAAAAGATCCTCGAAGGATAATGAAGTTTCTTTCGATGATTTTGGAACTATAGCGGATTATGTATTCGTCATTGGTGACAAAAAGGATATACCTCTGGAGGTGAATGAATGAGTGAATCTAGTGCAATGTTCGAACCGAGAATCACTAAAGTTACAATCAATATCGGAGTAGGTGAAGGTGGACAGAGACTTCAGTTAGCCGAGCAAGTTCTAGAACTTATGACTGGTCAAAAACCAGTCAGAACTCTTTCGAAATCAACTAATAGAGACTTAGGAACTCGTGTAGGTGGGCCAATAGGATGTAAGGTTACGATGCGAGATTCAGATACTGTGGCATCTTTCCTGAAAGACGCGTTCTGGGTACGTCAAAACACTTTACCAGGGTATAACTTCGATCAATCAGGAAACCTCTCATTTGGTATTTCTGATTACACAGATTTCCCGAATCAAAAATATGACCCAGATATCGGTATATTTGGCATGGATATCAATATTGTATTGGAGCGCCCAGGACACCGTGTTTCACGACGTCGTCGCCGTAATACAAAAGTTGCTAGAAATCATCGAGTAATCCGCGATGAATGTAAGCAATGGTTTGTAGATAATTTTGGAATTACAATAGTGGAGGAGTGAAGTATGGCAAGAGATCACGGAGAAGAGATTGGTAGGACAAATGGCTGTAGAAGATGTGGTCGTAGTCGTGGTATGATTCGTAGACACGGACTTAGGTTGTGTCGTCAATGCTTTAGAGATGTAGCTCCGAGTATAGGATTTAAGAAAAATAGTTGAGGTGAGAAGAAGATGCAATTTGATCCATTAAATGACGCATTTACCCGTATTTTCAATGCGGAGAGTGCAGGTCACTATGAAGTGACAGTAAGGCCAGCAAGTAAATTATTAGGAAGTATGCTATCAATTATGCAGAAATCCGGATATGTAGGAGAATATGAGTCATTAGATGATGGCCGTGGAGGAGGATATAGAATTGAATTAGTCGGTGCTATTAATCGCTGTGGTATTATCAAACCTCGATACTCAGTACAAAGAGCTGAATATGAGAAATGGGAGTCTAGATATCTTCCTGCACAAGATTTCGGACTTCTAATTATGTCAACTAATCAAGGTGTGATGAACCACTATGAAGCAAAGAAGGAGAGAATAGGCGGGCGTTTGCTCGCGTACATATTCTAGGGGGGAGATTTATGGTGAAATTAGATAAAATAGCACATCATATTGTATTACCAGATGGTGTTAGTGCATCATTAGATGGCGATAATGTGACAATCGCCAAAGAAGGAAACTCTGTTTCTAGAGAGTTCCGTCATCCGAGACTAGAAGTAAAACAGGTCGATGATGGTCTAGAAGTATTTTGTAATCTTCCAAGGCGTTCGGAGAGAGCATTGGCAGGTACATGGAATGCTCACTTGAATAACATGGTAAAAGGAGTCGATAGCGGTTTCGAATATCGTTTGCAAGCAGTGTATTCTCACTTTCCAATGACTATTAAGGTTCAAGGTAACAAATTAACTGTAACTAATCTTTTCGGAGAAAAAGTTCCTCGTGTAGCAAAATTACCTTGGTCTCCTGGAGAAGTAGAAGTAAGAGTTGAAAACAAGACCGATATCTTAGTAAAAGGTTCAGACCGTGAAAAAGTAGGTCAAACCGCAGCAAATATTGAGAGATCTTGTGCGGTAAAAAAGAGAGATCGACGTGTATTCCAAGATGGTATATACATAGTTTCAAAGGGAGTATAAGGAGGTAATAGTATGGAATATGAAAACATGACTGTTGCGCAATTGAAGGAATTACTAAGGGAAGCAAACTTACCCGTTTCTGGAAATAAAAGCGCACTAATCGAAAGACTTAGCCAGAATGAAACTAATGAAGAATCTCCTGTGGAAATTTTAGCAGAAGAAGATGAAGAAGAAACATTTGATGAAGAGGAAATATTTGATGAAGAAGAGGATTTCTTTGATGAAGACGAATGGGACCAGATTCATACGGCTCGTCAGAAACCCGTTTTAGATGAAGAAACAAAAGCAAATCTTGCAACGAGAGCTGCTCAAATGAAAAAACAGCCTAAATTCCGTCGTCAAGAGTGGTACAGGTATTATCGCCTTTCAAGAACTGGTTGGAGGAAACCAAAAGGTATGCAGTCTAAACAGAGATTGAACATGAAATACCGTACTCCAATGGCAAGAGTAGGATATGGTAAAATTTCTGCAGTTAGAGGTCTTCACCCATCAGGTTTCGAGGATGTCCTTGTTAATCAGCCAAGTGACTTAGATGGTCTAGATCCAGAGCGTCAAGCAATCCGTGTAAGTGCAAGTGTAGGAAATAGAAAGAGATCTAAGATACATGATCGTGCAGATGATTTGGGGCTACGTGTCCTCAATCGTCGTAAGATAACTAGGAAAGGTGATATTCAATGATTATTTCTAATCAGAAAAGAATGGCTGCTCAGATACTTTCTAAGAAGGAAGGAAGAGAAGTGGGCGTTCACCGTGTTTGGATTAATCCTGACTATCTTGATGAAGTTAGCACTGCTGTACAAAAGGCAGACATTCGTCAATTAATTGATGAGGGTTTAATTAAAGCTAGACCAATCAAGGGAACTAGCCGTGGTAGAGCAAGAAATGTTGCTGCACAAAAAGCAAAAGGTCGTAGAAAAGGACCTGGTTCAAGGAAAGGAACTAGAAACTCCAGAGATCCAAAGAAAAATCGATGGATGCGTTTAATTCGTGCACAACGTAGAGTTCTCAAAGAAATGAGAAGTGATGAAACCTTGACACCTAGCGAATACAGGTATTACTATCGAAAAGCAAAGGGTGGTACATACCGTTCTGTTGCTCATATGCGTACCAACATGGGTTTGGATGGCATAAAAATGGGAGGCGATGAATAATGGCACAGGGTAAGAATCAGAGATTAAGATTCAAAAGACGTCGAGAAGGAGAGACAGATTATCGAAGAAGGATGAAACTTCTTAGAGGCGAAACTCCAAGAGCGGTTGTTAGAGTATCGAATACTCAAACTACTTGTCAATTAATAGAATTTAATCCCGATGGAGACATTGTTCTAGCATCAGTAAGTGGTAAAACCTTGGTAGACAAATACTCATGGCCAGATGATATTTCAAGAAAATCAGTGCCAGCGAGTTATCTTGCAGGATATGCGCTAGCAAAGAGTGCTATGTCCTCAGGTCATGATAGTGCTATACTTGATATTGGATTGTCTGCCTCATCAAAGGGCAGTAGAGTGTTTGCAGCATTAAAAGGAATGGTGGATGCAGGATTAGAAATTCCTCACGGGGAAGATGTATTACCTGATGATGATCGAATTAATGGAATGCATATTGATGCATCCATGGGTGATAAAGTTAAGAAATCAATTAAAGCTATAGAGGAGGCATAATATGAGTGAAGAAGAAAATACAGAAGTGATTCAACTAGCCCCTGGTTTAGCTGCTGCACTAGCGCCTCCGTCAGAATCTACCGATACTAGAGGACGTAGAGGCCCAGATCCGCTTGCCGGATTAAGAAGTTGGGTTCCTCGTACAAGACTAGGACATATGGTAATGAGTGGTGAAATCACAACTTATGAACAAGCAATAGATTCAGGTTTTCCAATCAGGGAAGTAGAGATAGTTGATGCTTTACTCCCAGATTTGACAGATGATGTACTTGGAGTAAATATGATTCAAAGAATGACTGATTCCGGTCGTCGTGTAAGATTCAATGTATTGTGTGTTGTCGGAAACAGTGACGGATATGTTGGTCTTGCTGTATGCAAAGGAAAGGAAGTTTCTAGCACAATTCGTAAGGCTATTGATAAGGCTAAATTGAACTTAATTCCAGTAATGAGAGGTAATGGTTCATGGGAATCCTCTGAAGGCCCTGGTAATTCAGTTCCATTCAAAGTCACAGGTCGTTCTGGATCAACAAGAATTACTCTAATGCCTGCTCCAGCAGGTAAAGGATTAGTTATTGGCGACTATGGAAGGCGTGTACTTACATTAGCAGGTATTACTGATGTATGGGCTCGTTCTGCGGGGCAAACTCGTACCACTATTAATTTTGCAAGAGCCACTTTCAATGCGCTCGTCGAGTTGAATAGAACTAAGATTACAGATGGTGACCGTGAGAGGTTAAACATCACCAAAGGGAGGAAAATGCAATGACTTATCTCGTAATTAGAGCAAGAAGTGACAGAGGAGTCACTAAGAAAATCAAAGATACAATGATGATGCTTAATCTTACTCGTGTGAATCATGCTACTTTGGTTCCTGAGACTGTAACTTACCTCGGAATGTTGAAGAAATCTAAGGATTATGTTACTTGGGGTGAAGTAGATGCTGAAACTATCGAGACTCTACTCAAAGAAAGAGGTAGAATGGTTGGAGATAAGCCAGTAGATGATGCTACAATCAAAGCATCTAGTAAGTATAAAACAGTGGCTGCCTTTTCTAAGGCAATGGCTGCAGGTGAAGCAACTATGAAAGATGTTGATGGATTAAAACCAATTTTTAGATTACATCCACCACGTGGAAGCAAGGGATGGGGCGGCATCAAGAGATCGTACACTGTTGGTGGAGCTCTAGGTTTCAGAGGTGAAGCGATTTCTGATCTTGCAGGGAGAATGCTCTGAGGTGAATAAATATGGTATCTAGAACAAATAAATTCCGTGGTCGCTCACGATATCACGGCCGTGGGAAGAAAGCAGGACGAGGCGCAGGTAAGCGTGGAGGCCGCGGTAATGCTGGAATTAACAAACACCGTGTAATGGCACGAATTAAGTATATGCCAGGGCATTGGGGTATGCATGGATTCAATAGAGATCCAAGTTTGAGAGTTATAAATGTTTCAATTAATCTTCAGCAAGTCGAAGAAATGGCTGATGGCAAGAGTATCAACTTGACAGAACTTGGTTTTGATAAATTACTTGGTAAAGGTAAAATAAACAAGGCACTCAACATTACAGTTAATGAAGCAAGTTCTCTTGCTGTTAAGAAAGTAGAAGCTGCGGGTGGTTCAGTCAACCTTGCTGGTAGCGATGATGAATGGGAAGAAGAATAATCATAATATCAAGGGGTGAATCTAATGGTAGACAGAAAACCTAGCGTTATTGGAACTGCATTAATGGCAGGTATATACTGGGGAATGCTATTCTATTGGTTACGTGATGATTTGCTAGATGGTGCTCCAGATGAACAAATGAGAGCACTTAGAATGTTCATAGTTTCCATACCGTATGTTGCATACATAATGTGGTGTGCAATGACCGATTTACCGGACAATATCAAAGATATCCCATACCTTGGTCGTATACTCAAACCAGGAATATGGTTGATTTCAGTTGTAGGTCTTGCATATTGGGGATGGGTTGACACTGCTGCTGTGGGATTCCTATTGGTGGGGGTGGCCCTGCTCGGAGTTGCTGTTGCCATGTCTTTAGTTTGTTTATTGTACTCGGGTTCAGAAAGTAGTCGTTTATACGGACTCAGTAGGTTCGTTGATGTCTATCCTAGTATCACTAAACCAGAAGGTCACGTGCGTTTCAATCAGAAATTATGGACTACAACTCTTGTTCTCATAATTTACTTCATGATGACTAATGTTATGATTTATGGTCTTTCAGATTCAACCTTAGATATATTTTCTTCATTCAGAGCGATCATGGCCGGTGCATCAGGTTCAATCATGCACCTAGGGATTGGCCCTATCGTCACAGGTTCAATTATCATGCAACTTTTCGCGGGAGCAAAAATCATACAGCTTGATTTACAAAACTCTAGTGACAAGCAGTTGTACCAAGGTATTCAAAAATTATTAGTTTTGATAATGATCCCTATTGAATCAATTCCTCAAGTATATGGATTCTTAGATCCTTCAGAGACTTTGATATTAGATTTCGGGATTGGTTGGGCTAATACGATAATTGTTGCACAATTATTCATGGGGTCATATTTAGTATTCTTACTCGATGAGTTAGTCAGCAAGTGGGGAATTGGCAGTGGTATTTCCTTGTTTATTGCGGCAGGAGTCGCTCAATCAACTTTCGTTGGAACATTATCTCCATTACCAGTAACTGCGGGTTCTCCTTTGTCTTTCCAGAACCCACCTTCGGGGACATTGCCTATGATTTTCTATACCTTACGAACAGCTACAAATTCTCAATTGGTATCTGAGAATGGTTTCGAATTAATTTTGTTGAATCATGCGAATCCTATAGCTGCATTGGTTTCCTCAATTATTGTTTTCCTAGTAGTTGCTTACGCGGAATCAAGTAAGTTGGAATTGCCATTAACTCATGGTAAAGTCAGAGGTCATCGTGGTCAATATCCAATACGTCTTGTTTATGCTAGTAACATTCCAGTAATTCTAATGGCTGCTCTATTAGCTAATATTAATATGTTCACATTACTATTTTGGAGCCATCCAGTATTGTCAACAGTCCCTATCCTTGGTCGTAACGGTGCTTGGAGTAGAGCACACTGGTTCGGATCATACGAAGTTGGTGCCACCACACCTTCCGATGGATTTGCATGGTATTCCTCCATGGTAAATGGAGTTGGAGATTGGTTCTTACCATTATTGAATCAGACTGGGGATGCGTATGGGCATAGTTTGGGTCAGCTAATGGTCCACGTAGTGGTTTATGTTTTCGTGATGACTGCTGGTTCTACAGTATTCGCTAAGTTTTGGATTGAAACAACAAATATGGGTGCCAAGGATGTCGCTAAGCAGATTGAAAGGACGGGAATGCAAATACCTGGGTTTAGAAAAAATCCTGTTGTATTGGAACGTATCCTAGAGAGATATATTCCACCTGTAACTCTTTTCTCAGGTGCATTCGTAGGTTTACTCGCGGCAGGTGCTGATCTTCTTGGTACTGTAGGAAACGCCACAGGTACTGGTTTACTACTAGCGGTCGGAATTATTCTAAGGACTTATGAGCAGATTCAAAAGGAACAAGCTATGGAAATGCATCCAGTTCTTCGAGAGTTCTTCGGTGCTGATTGAGCTAAAAAAACATAATTTATCTAGAATATTTTTTGATAAGTTTTTAACTAATCAAAATTATATTTTTTATCACATTTGGTCGAGTATTTTTTTTATTTTTGAAACATCATTATAATTCTATAATCGGTGTACTGCGCCCCAATACCCTTACTTGTTAGTAGGGCAGATTGAAATACCCCTTGCCGGTCGGCGACTTGCTACGTTTGGCTGGCGTTGGAGATTGAGCACTTAGTGCGATGAGGTCTTCTATCAGGTCAAGCGTGTGCCGAGGAAGTGCGGCCATGAACTAAGTTCATGGTTATGGAGGTTAACCACAATAACGACTTGACCCCGATAATAGGGGTGCAAGTAAGCAGATATTTCACATTCAAATAAGGAAATGTGTTTCTGCGCCAATTCAATAACAAAGTGACAGCAAATTGCAACCACAAGACTTCGAAAGGATACTGTGATTTCACACGAAATCCGGTTGATCCTGCCGGAGGCTACCGCTATTGGAGTTCGATTAAGCCATGCGAGTCGCGAGAAATTAGATTCTCGGCGTACCGCTCAGTAACACGTGGGTAACCTGCCCTATGCTGGATAATAACCTCGGGAAACTGAGAATAATGATCCATAGTTCACTACGCCTGGAACGGTGAGTGGATGAAAGCTCCGGCGGCATAGGATGGGCCTGCGGCGTATCAGGTTGTAGGGGGTGTAACGTACCCTCTAGCCCTCTACGCGTACGGGTGTTGGGAGACATAGCCCGGAGATGGATTCTGAGACACGAATCCAGACCCTACGGGGTGCAGCAGGCGCGAAAACTTGGCAATGCGAGAAATCGTGACCAGGGAACTCCAAGTGCATCGGGTAAGACCGGTGCTTTTCTTGACTCTAAAAAGGTCTTGGAATAAGGGGTGGGTAAGGACGGTGCCAGCCGCCGCGGTAATACCGGCGCCTCAAGTGGTAGTCGCTTTTATTGGGCCTAAAACGTCCGTAGCCGGTCTGATACATTCGTGGGTAAATCAACCAGCTCAACTGGTTGAATTCTGCGAGGACGGTCAGACTTGGGACCGGGAGAGGTGTGGGGTACGCTCAGGGTAGGGGTAAAATCCTGTCATCCTGAGCGGACCACCTGTTGCGAAGGCGCCACACTAGAACGGATCCGACGGTCAGGGACGAAGCCTAGGGGCACGAACCGGATTAGATACCCGGGTAGTCCTAGGTGTAAACGCTGTGGACTTGATGTTGGGGGTGCTCCGAGCACTCTCAGTGTCGAAGCGAAGGTGATAAGTCCACTGCCTGGGAAGTACGGTCGCAAGGCTGAAACTTAAAGGAATTGGCGGGGGAGCACCGCAACCTGAGGATTGTGCGGTTTAATTGGATTCAACGCCGGAAAACTCACCATAGCCGACGGACATATGAAGGTCAGTGTAATGAACTTACCCGATTGTTCGAGAGGTAGTGCATGGCCGCCGTCAGTTCGTACCGCAAGGCGTTCTGTTAAGTCAGATAACGAACGAGACCCTCATCTCTATTTGCTAACTAAATCTCCGGATTTAGTGCACTATAGAGAGACCGCTGGCGCTAAGTCAGAGGAAGGGGAGGGCAACGGTAGGTCAGTATGCTCCGAATGCTATGGGCTACACGCGCAATACAAAGGACGGGACAATGGGCTGCTGCTCCGAAAGGAACGATAGCTATCCCGAAACCCGTTCGTAGTTCGGATTGAGGGCTGTAACTCGCCCTCATGAAGCTGGATTAGGTAGTAATCGCGTCTCAAAAAGGCGCGGTGAATATGCCCCTGCTCCTTGCACACACCGCCCGTCAAACCATCTTAGTTGTGGGTGGGTGAGGCTACCTCTCAATGGGGTATTCGAGCCTGCCTTCGACGAGGAGGGTTAAGTCGTAACAAGGTATCTGTAGGGGAACCTGCAGATGGATCACCTCCTAAGAAACTCGGAAAACCGGGGGGAGTAGGATGCTTCGGCATCCTGCTCTTTCCAACCTTTCTTTCTATATTTTTTTTAGTATTAGCGTTAGCTCTATATTTTCTCAAAACCTCCTATTTACACTAATTCTCCTTGAATTATTAATATTCTTGATGTTTTTTATCAATGTTATTTTTTAATTTTGGGTACAATGTGGCTCTAATATCATTTTTTAATATAACATATTCAAATTAGTGAGTTTATTCACATCTGTGCGAAAGTATATATTTACCATATGTTCTAGAAGGGACATGCGAAGTTTACTCGCTACAACTATGATGCTGTTAATGATGACTGCGGCCCTAGCGGGCTGTGCTGGTTCTGACGTCACCGATGAAGACGTTGATACCGCAAGAGAAGAAGGAAGACTTGCTGGAATTGCTGAAGCAACACCAGTCAGTACCTTGGACACGATCCACGAACGTGGAGAAAATGGAATGATGAAGTGTGGAGTCAAAGATTCCCAGTGGGGCATGGGCTTCGCTGACGCTGATGGTGTTCGTTCCGGACTCGATATCGAGTACTGCAGAGCTGTGGCTGCTGCAATTGGACTGGACCCAGATACTCAGATTGAGTACATTCTAGCTAGTTCTGGTGATCGATTCGAGAAGCTTGCTTCTGGAGAAATCGATGTTCTGATTAGAACTACTACATGGACTACAAGCCGTGACGTTGGGCTAAATGCAGATTTCGCTGGAATGAACTTCTTTGATGGGCAAGGAATTCTCATCCGTGGAGATGCTTTCCCACAAGATAACATGAGTAATTCTGCTCTTAACCTAGCAGGTGCTAATGTTTGCGTTGGTACTGGAACAACAACTGAAGGCAACGTTGCTGACTGGAATACAGTTAACAGTGTTGGAATGAATGTAATACCAGTTGCAGATGCTGCTGAGGCAACTGCTGAACTAGTATCTGGTTCATGCGATGCTTTCACTGGCGACATGTCTGCTATGGTAGCAAAGAAGTATACTCTTGAGACTGCAGGAGATTGTGATGGCTGTGATCTTTGGATTGCTCCAGAATTACTATCCAAAGAGCCTCTAGGGGCTGCTGTTCGTGACATGGATTCCGACTGGAAGGATGTTGTAACATGGGTATGGTACGGAATGGTAACTGCTGAAGAAATGGGACTTCATTCAGGGAATTACATGGATGCAGATATGACTAACCCATCAGTTGATAGACTTCTAAATCAGAATCTTGGTCTAGGAACAGATGCAAACCCTCTACCTGCAACATGGATGCAGAACGTTCTATCTCACGTAGGAAACTACGGAGAAGCATGGGATGACTCATTCTGTGATGGTAGCTGGGATGCTGATGTGGGTGGCTCAGATACTATGACTGGCTGTGTATTATCACGTGTAGGTACTGCTAACGCTCTCGTATCAGAGGGTGGTCTGCAGTTCGCACCACCAATGCGCTGATCAATATAGATTAGTTCACTCGGAATTACGAAATCCCTTGGAGGGGTATACCTCCTCCAAGGGACTCACTTAAATCTCTAAAATTAGGAAGTATGTTTAATGAATTTGAATTATCTTTCTAATCGAATTAATTTTTTGAAATCACTGCAAGCGATTATTGCAATCATAATTTTATGGAAATATAACACAAAGATGCTGAATCCTACTGTTGATTCTATTTCCAGTATGTCTCGTTCTTATTTCACAAATGGAGTTCAGCAAAATCCTGCCTACTATTCTCCAAATACACTTTCTAGTATAATTCTGATAGTTTTCCTTTTCTTCCTTTTCCTTACTAGAAATGATATCCTACCTGCAATCAAATCTAAAAAATATAATTTCTCAAGGAGCCTAGCGGGTTTGTTTATAACTTTAATTATATTATTAATGGTCTCAAGACCTGAGTTTGATTTCAGTCCTGCAAAAGGCATGCCATTTATCCTGATTGGAACACCTGTAATGTTGACGCTAATTTTGGCTCTTGAGGATATAGATTTGGTCAAATTAGTCCCTCAAAAAAGTTGGATGGAAAAATCATCCTTCCAATCAATTCATCCGTGGATTAATACAATCTTAATTTTTGTTATTTTTATATCGATGTCGATAAATATTTCTTTTTTACCCCCAATAATATCCTCTGACATTCCATTTTTCCTTTCAATTATACTCTTAGCAATGGCTTTATTTGTATTCATTCAGATATATTCTGAGTCTGGGAATCCTCTTGTTCATGATAGAAGAAATTCGACTATGATTTTAATCATAGCTTTACCGTTGATTCTTTACCTTACGACAAGACTTCTATTTCTTCTCAAAAATCCGGACTCTGTAACTAGAGAGAGATGGGATCTCTCATGGTCGTTTATGGATATGAAGAATACTTTCGAAATTAATGCTTGGCCTATACAGCCAGATTTCCCTGATGATGATAGATGGAAGTTTCTCTATGCCGCAATTTTGAACTCTGGCCGAGCAACTATCCTTAGTATCGTATTTTGTACAATATTAGGGGTCCTGATAGGGGTTACAAGACTATCCAGTAACAAGCTTACCTCCAGTCTAGCAACAGTCTACGTAGAGGTATTCAGAAACATGCCTCTGGCAGTCCTACTTTTCCTGATAATGTTACAGTTAGGTGAGTCTCTTCCTTTATTCCAGGACGAGGCAAATATTGCAGGTTGGATTTATTATAGTAACCAGGGGATCTTCATCCCCAGACCAGAAACGGCTAGGATGTTGATGGCTGTTGCCATAGTTCTCTCTCTCTGGGGCTGGAGTCGTTACAGAGATAGAGAGGGTGTTGATGACTCAGAAGAAGCACTAGCCAAGAAAACTTTAATTTGGTCATTGACATTATCAATTTGTCTTGGAATAATCCTAACTGGTGATATGTCGCTTCCCAATTATGTTAAGCCAAATGAAGGAATTCCAGGGTCTTGGAACATAGAGGATGGTTCCGCATTCGAAATCACAAAGTCATTTTTGGCTCTTATCATTGGACTGACTTTGTTCACTGCAGCAGTGGTGGCTGAGATAGTTAGAGGTAGTATTCAGGCATTACCAAGAGGGCAGATTGAAGCATCAATTTCACTTGGGCTATCCTCTTTCCAGAGACTTAGGCTGGTCATACTTCCTCAAGCATTAAGAAGCATGATTCCTCTCTTGAATAGCCAATATATGAATGTCTGGAAGAATTCTAGCCTGGCTATAATCGTGGCTTATAGTGATATATTCTACGTGATATTTGTAATGATGAATAATGTAGGGAAACTTATTCCTCTATTCTTGCTATTGCTTGTTATTTATCAAACAGGTAGTCTAATAATTTCAGGAATTATGAACTTCTTTAATTCTAGAGTTACGAGGGTGAAAATATGAGTGGTGATATTAGAACCTTCAATTCATTCATTAAGAAGATTCTAGAATTAGAGAGAGGAGTTGCTGGAAGGTCAAGGTGGGATAATAATAGTAAGATGGATGTCAATCTTTCCCTGCTATGCTTAGTATTTTCAGTATTATTCTCCTCTTACATGTTAATTACAACTAAATCATCAATCACTATTGGGGGAGAAGTGAGCTCCGCAGATGCCCTAATCTACTCCTCGGCTGTTGCTGTAGCCTGGTTAGGTGTTTCTTGGGTAATTTTAATTTCAGTCATCAAAAGAACTAGGATAATTCCTAAGATTGTTCCATTGCCATGGTTTGGTTCTACTGCACTTCTTGGAATAATTTCTTCATTTATCATGCTATTTTTGGTAGAATGGGTATTCGATGTTCTAGTCATTAGTATGAGGTGGGATATAGTATGGGCGAATAGGGTTTCAGTAATGCTTGGTCCAAATTTGACTGAGGCTATGACTCAGGATTATTTGGTTTCCGAGAATTGGAGAATTTGGCCAATAATCTTCCTGTTATGGGGGATTGTAGGATCTGCTTACGGAACCTCTGGAACTTCAACAAGATCTTATTTAATTGGCTTTGGAGTAGTTTCTGCCATTATTTTAGCCTTTGCAGGCAATCCTTTGGAAGCAAATTATAACATTGACAGAGTTCTTTTCCGCTTCATTCTTGCCACAGTGCTTTCTTTATGTTGTTTCTTTGCAATGAGATATTATTCAAATAATGTAGAGGAATATAAGTTAAATCGTGCAAAGAAGTACATAGGATATGCTGCGATATCTACATTTTTCCTGACAATAATTCTACTTGACCCTCCAGAGTTCATTAAGAACTTCGCCGCTCATCTCGTTGGTTTCGGTATTTTTGAATCACAATTAGAACTCATAACTCGAGATGGTGTTCCTCCAGCAAGATGGGGTGGGCTCTTGATTAATCTTATTGTAGCAGCAGCCGGTTGTGTATTAGGATTTGCCATTGGTGTCATATTAGCATTCTCTCGTCAGAGTACGCTACCTGTACTCAAGTGGCCAGGTGTTGCTGTAATTGAGATAGTCCGATCAGGCCCTC
Organism: Thermoplasmatota archaeon; assembly: GCA_030828405.1. Classification (GTDB taxonomy): domain Archaea; phylum Thermoplasmatota; class Poseidoniia; order Poseidoniales; family Thalassarchaeaceae; genus MGIIb-O2. The sequence goes on along the minus strand of JAURCP010000002.1, from coordinate 96,839 downwards.
TAATTTGCTGGTTATATTTTGCAATGTACCTTTTACCTGATGTTGCAGATCCACTATTTACTAACCCTGAAGATTTTGATAATATAGTTAGGATGATGGCAATATTCAGTCTATTCGGAGGGTGCTATATCGCTGAAGTAATCAGGGGTGGACTACAAGCGGTTGATAGTGGGCAGAAAGAAGCAGCTTTGGCTTTAGGGCTGAGTCCAATTCAGATTAAACTACAAATAGAATTACCAAATGCTGTCAGAACTACTCTTCCTTCAATTGTAAGTGTTTTTATCGGTTTATGGAAAGATACCACACTTCTTTTCATAATAGAGATTGTCGATTTCTTTAGGATATCTAAAACGATGGCTAATACAGATCTTAGATTCTTAGGCGACTTTTTAGAACCCGTATATTTCACAGCCCTAGTTTTCTGGGTGTTTGCATTCTATCTTTCTAGAGTTTCAATGAATGTAGAAAAGGGGCTAGGTTTAGTTAAAGAAGGAGGAGGAGACGCAGCATGAGTGATGAAGTAATTATAGAAACAAAGGGAGTAAAAGTAAATTTTGGTGATTTTTGGGCACTAAAGGGAATAGATATGGAAGTAAGGAGAGGTGAGATTATCGTGGTACTAGGGCCATCTGGTTCAGGAAAATCAACATTCATTAGAACCTTGAATAGGCTTCAACCTCATAGTGCGGGCACAATATATATTGATGGAATAAATATTGATGATGATACGACTGTAGCAGATCTTAAGAAAGTTAGAGCGGAAGTGGGTTTTGTATTCCAGCAATTTAATTTATTCCCTCATTTGACCATTATGGAAAATATCACACTTGCTCCGATGAAAGTGAAGGGAATTAAGAAAAAGGAGGCTGAAGAAAAAGCCATTGAATTATTAGAACGTGTTGGGATTCCTGAGCAAGCCTACAAATATCCAAGTGGACTATCCGGAGGTCAGCAACAGCGTGTTGCTATTGCCAGGGCATTGGCAATGGATCCTAAAATTATGTTATTCGATGAACCAACTTCTGCTTTAGATCCTGAGATGATTAAGGAGGTACTTGATGTGATGATTGACTTAGCAAGAGAAGATGTAACTATGATTGTAGTTACTCACGAGATGGGTTTCGCTAAGGAAGTTGCAGATCGAGTAATTCTATTCGATGAAGGTATGTTAATTGAAGAGAATACTCCTGATGTATTCTTTGATAATCCTGAGCATGAAAGGACAAAACTATTCCTTGAACAGATACTTTAATTGGTTTTAATCCAATAAGAAACACGGTCATAAATTGTGTTTCTAAAAGTTAGTAATTTTAGAGAAGGTCCATTGAGACTTACTGAAATTGTTGCGCCCCGTGTGAAATGTGTTTCATCCCATCCATCTGCTACAACATATCCTCTATGCATGTCGCTAGTGAAAATAGTTGGTTGATCGGTCCATGCCCAATATGTTCCATCATCTCTTCTATCATTTCGAGGAAGATCTCTCGAAACAAACAAATAATGGTTATCTATTTCATTTTCAGGGAAGGTAGTTCCTTCAATATTATTGATATGCCTATACCAAGCACCTTGACCAAGGAATGTAGAGAATAAACAACCTGAAGAATATTGAATGCAATTAATTTCTGAATTTTTAGAATCTTCTTTTCTTTGTAATTTATACTTTGATGGTTGATATTGATGAGTGTTTGCAAGTAATAAATCATTCAATGCAGGGTCCGAGCGTATTACGTTCCCACTAGTCGTAGAAATTTCTGCTTGCAATCTTGGTAAAATATTAACAATTGCATCATTGGAGAGAGCTTTCCGAATATCTTTTCCGAAATTAATTGGATCACTGCCCATGTAGAATCCATATGAACCGTCGTTATCCATTTCTCTTGGATGACTATTTACACCCATTACTGGTGTTTTCTCATCAACAGAATGAGCAATTGATGTTAGAGTCCCGTCACCTCCCAACACTACAACTAAATCTCTACCAATGAAATCTTCACGACTAACTTTTTCTCTTGCGGAATAGTTCACCTTGATATCAAGTTCTTCATTTATATTTTCTAGAGTATTTTTTACAATGTCTAATGCTTCATCATGAACATCTTCGAAGTTTTTTTTATACACGACTAGAATATTTTTCGACACCCTAACGCCCCCTTCCTGATTCACTCTAAATGGACATCGCATATAGCAACAACGTTGCTGTAATTGAGAAAAATAGTGTCAAAGACTCAATAATGTCTTGACTGATTAACTTCCCGGCTTACTTGTGAGGGCACTAATAATTGGATTGATTTTAGTTTCATGCAGTCTTTCTGGTTGCTTGGAAGTTCCTCTTACCGATTGTCCTGATGACGATTGTTTCCCACTATCATCTGACTCTCTGAATGCAATTCTATCCCTTCCTAATTCATTTAATGTCCTAAAGTTGGCTGATGATTATGAACAACTTAGAATAGAAACATCTTCACAAATTGAAATTCAAAATGAAGTCGTATCAATAGATTGGAGCGTTGGAAAGGATGAGTCCTCAAATCTTAGTTCTATAGCTTTGAGATATAATATTGCTAATGCTGCGGTTGATACCGAAGTTATCGAAGGTTCTGGGATTACGAACGTTAGAGTTGGAAATGTTTGGTTCGAAGGACGTGACGCATTACCTGAATATGAAGACCCATTTTATGAAATTGCAAGACTTGCCGCTGAAGACCCAGATGGTCTTTGGCCTCCCTTTAGTTTTGATACAACTGCGTTTGATGACGTTGAATGGCAGATTACTGGAGATTTGACGTCCTTACAGCAAGTTGCAACTGGGACAAATGGAACACACACCATCATTCTTGAATTAGGAGGAGCACCACCAATGATAATTGGAATTGAAATTTATGATGGCAAAGGCTCAGATTTTTCACTGACAGTAGAGACAGGAAATTCTGCGGCTATAACTTTGCAGGAAAATCTACCTAGAACTGCTGTTCAATTCATCCCTGATAATAATTCTATTCCATATGATGATATTAGGATTTGGAGCAGTACAATTCCGAATGGTATTTCAGAAGTTGATCCATCTGAACTTGACTTTCATGCTAGGATAGGCTCTCTAAATAATTCTGAGTCATTGGCACAAATGAATTTTGCTGATGTTTTAACCAATGTATCGTTAGACGATGGAACCTGGTGGGAATTCTATTGGATGGACGTAGATCTAGATGGTTTCGTTTCAGGTGGTGACTATTACAACATAAGGACAAATTCAACTGTTGATGCTACTATTTCTGTATTTGATACTTGGGCAAATAAGTGGACTGACGATTTTTTGTAATCTAAATATCTACAGGGTCACATTGAAACATCATGCAATCAACGAGTAGATATGAGCGAAAGGCGACACCCACTAAGACGTCTATTATCGCATCTAAAACATCATCAGTTTACGGTTTTATTAGCATCTCTTTGTTCAATTTTAAATAAATTTTGGGATCTAGCGCCGCCAATACTTATCGGAATGGCGATAGATGTTGTAGTTCAGCGTGAAGAATCTTTTTTGGCGAATTATGGTTATCCTGATCCCAATGACCAGTTCTTGATTTTGGTAGCAATAACAGTAGTAATTTGGGTTTTGGAATCCCTGTTTGAGTATTGGTGGGGGATTTTATGGCGTAATCTTGCACAAACAGCGCAACACGAATTAAGAATTGATACTTATAACCACATACAGAACTTGGAAATGCAGTGGTTTTCAGAACAGTCAACTGGTGGCTTGATGTCTATACTGAATGATGATGTTAATCAACTTGAAAGATTTCTTGATCAAGGAGCTAACGACTTGTTACAACTTGCGACGACTATCACAGTGGTCGGTAGTATAATGTTCATCTTGGCTCCCGAAGTGGCTTTACTAGCAGTTATACCCGTGCCAATAATTGTCATTGGTTCATTCATATTCCAAAGAAGGATAGGAGTAAGATACAAGAAAGTAAGGGAAGAAGTTGGTGAATTAAATTCCTTGCTTAATAATAATCTTCAAGGTATTACCACGATTAAGTCTTTTACCGCAGAAGATAGAGAATCCGAACGAGTTAATTTAGCATCTCAATCTTATAGAAATGCTAACAGAGACGCAATCCGTCTCTCTGCCTCGTTCGTTCCATTGATACGAATGGCAATTTTATTTGCTTTCACTGCTAATATGCTTGTAGGCGGTTGGATGGCATTAGATGGAGAATTAGATGTGGGTGCATACGCAATAATCGTTTTCATCACTCAGAGACTTCTTTGGCCATTAACTAGATTGGGGCAAACTTTTGACTTATATCAAAGAGCAATGGCATCAACTACTAGGGTTTTGGATTTAGTAGATACTGAGATAGGAATTGTTGAAGGCCATGAGGAATTAAATAATGTTCAAGGCAATATCCAGTTTAACAATATTAAATTCACCTATCCTGAGAGAGAATCAGTACTGGATGATATAAGTTTCAATATCAAAGCGGGTGAAACAGTCGGTCTAGTGGGTTCAACAGGTTCCGGTAAAACTACCATAACTCGTTTATTGATGAGATTTCATGACCCATTATCGGGCAGCCTAGAGATTGATGGAATAAACATTAAAGATTTGAAACTGAACTCATTAAGAAGCTCAATATCTTTAGTTTCACAAAATACAACACTTTTCCCAGGCACTGTAAAGGAGAATATTGCTTATGGAAACCCTGATTCTAATGAAGAACAGATACGATATGCTGCTGGAATCGCTGAAGCATCATTTTTCATCTCAGAGTTGCCTGAAGATATGGATACTAATATCGGCGAAGATGGGCATAAACTCTCTGGCGGACAAAGACAAAGATTAGCAATCGCTAGAGCGGTTTTGAAAGATGCACCTATTCTAATATTAGATGAAGCTACTAGTAATGTTGATAACGAAACTGAAGCGGCTTTACAGCGCTCAATTGAAAAAATATCAGTGGACAGGACCACCTTAATTATCGCCCATAGATTATCGACAATTAGAAACGCAGATAGAATAATCGTTCTAGATTCGGGGTCAATCTCTGAAGAAGGTACTCATGAAGAATTGATCAGTAATCATGGAATCTATTCGAGATTATGGGCAGTACAAACAGGAGAATCGGAAAATGAGTGAAAAAACATATGGTAATGAAAATTATATCCCTTCAATGAAATTGTCAGGAGTGTGCGATTCATTAGGAGTTACTGGTAAGAAATTTGGTGATGGAGAATGTGCTGTGACATGTAAAATTTCAGAGAGTCATTTGAATGCAGGTGGAGTTGCACATGGTGGGCTCCATTCAACCATGCTCGACAGTGCTTTAGGAGGTGCTCTTGTTTCAGTAATAAAAAAGGAAGAATGGTGCGCTACTGCACAGTTAGATATTTCATTCCTAAATGCAGCATATGTAGGAGATGTTTTGGTCGCAGAAGGTAAAGTTTTACGTCGTGGCAGAAATTTGGCTCATTGTGATGGAGTGCTTTCAAATCAGGAGGGTAAAATTATTGCTACTGCTAAAGGAACATGGGCGATTTGGGAATCAAAACCAACTAGTATGAAGTAGAACAATTGTGATAATGTAGGCAAAACATTGATTTCATACCGTCTTGTCGATTTATTCATATGGCACGAATTGACTCATTAATTTTAGTTATGCTGGGTGTTGCTCAGATGTTGATTGGAAACTCTGTAACTTTAGAATTCATAGGAGTTTTATTGCAGGGTACTGGTGGAGGGACAATTGTAATGGCAATATATTTCCTTATTTTCTTATCCAAACATCAGAAAGAGTTTGATGGCGCATATTCAAAATTAGAGAACACTACTTTAATCAGAAATGAAAGTGGAGAGTTAGAATTTCAAGATGCTAACACAGTAGTTACCAGAGTTATTTGGTATGTAGTTCCAGTTGGTTTAACTATTCTTGGTATGGTTGTTTGGTTAGCAAATCTCGGTTAACAAAATTAACAGGTGCGATTGATGTCAGGTGGGAAGAAAGGCTTTCCTGGAATGTTAGATGATGCGATAGACAATCCTGCATTTGAATTATTAGGGGGTTATCATTTATTTCTTCGCCGCTTCTTAATACCTATAATTCTTGCAATCCTTTTTCTATTCATCTTTGATTTATCTGATAATCTAATAATTTCAGCAATAATTACTGGACTTTCTATAGGTCCAATAATTAATTTAGAAAGATATTTGGCTATAATGAAACAGCGTAAATAGTAATGAATTTACCTAATGTCGCCGAAGAGGTGAAATGTAAGTTTACTCTAGAAGGTTTAATGGCATCTCTTGGCGACCTTGATTTATTTTCACTTGTTGGTTATGATGGAGGTGATGGGACATTAGGGTTAATTTTCGCCTCTTCCGCAGTGTTGGGTGGAATTCTCTTCTTACTATGGTTTGCCTTAATCATGATCGGAGGTATTACAGCAGATGTATTCGATGGATTATTCGGTACAGATTTCGATGCAATGGGTGCAGATGCATCGTTCAAGGCACTTACATTCCAAGGAATCATGGCATTTATGATGTTTTTCGGTTTAGCAGGTTTATGGGTTCTAGACAGTTGGGAAAATCCTAATGAAGGTTCTGTAGCCATAGTTGTAGGTTCAATGTCTGGCTTTGCTTCAATGTATGGGACAGGTAAATTATTTCAACTGTTCGTTGGGCTTCAATCTGATGGCACAATAGACATGGATGATGCTATAGGTTCAGTTGGAACCATATACCTTAGAATTCCAGAAGGTGGAGTAGGTCAGATTCAGGTAGAATCGGGCAGCGCAATGAGAACATATAATGCAAAAACAGAGGATGGGCAAGCTATGTCAACAGGCGATTTTGCAGAAGTCATTGACGTTGTTTCATCTACATTGATTGTAAAAAGAAAATAATTTTCTAATATGTTTTTCAGATGATGTCGGCAAAGACTTCTTGACCTAGAACTTGTTCATAGTACTTGAAGTGATATAATGGCAGAGACATCCCCCTACATTACAATAATGATTTTCGCTATAGTTTTGGTTATGGTGGCAACGACAATTTTCTTTGCACAGAGGTACAAGAGATGTCCTCCTGACAAGATTATGGTAGTTTATGGGCGTACTCAAGGAGGTAGAGCTTCAAGGACGATTCATGGTGGTGCTACGTTAGTTTGGCCACTAATTCAGGATTATGCATTCTTATCATTGACTCCAATTACAATCAATATAGATTTGAGAAATGCACTTTCTATGCAGAATATCAGAATCAACGTTCCAAGTACTTTTACCGTAGGTATCAGTACTGAAAAAGCGATTATGGCTAATGCTGCTGAAAGGTTATTACAACTATCTCCTCAACAAATAGAAGAAATGGCTAAAGAAATTATTTTTGGACAACTTCGTTTAACCGTAGCATCTTTGACGATTGAGCAAATTAATCAGGACAGAGATACATTCCTTGAAATGACTAGGACTAATGTAGATACCGAATTGCAAAAGATTGGAATCTATCTAATTAACGTTAATCTGGTAGATATTACTGATGAGTCCGATTATATCGAGAGCATCGGTAAGAAAGCCGCTTCAACTGCAGTTGAGAATGCACGTATTGATGTTGCAAATGCAGAGAGAGACGGAGCAGTTGGTGCAGCAAAGGCAAACAGAGTTCGTGAGATTGAAGTTGCAAACAATCTAGCAGAAGCTGAAAAGGGTCGTAAGACTGCTGAAGCAGATCAGCGTGTATATGTTGGTAACCAAGAGGCATTAGCGGTTTCCGGTGAGAACGCTGCAACTGCAATAGTGAAGAATTCCGATGCGGATTTAGCAGAGATTGAAGCTGCAGCTAAACAGCGTGCAGCAGTTGCTGCAGCACAAGCCGAAGCAGAAATTCAGCGTGCATTCTTCAAGGAAGAAGAAGCAAGATTACAAGCAAGTGAGATTGTTCGCGAACAAATCCAGAAACAACAAATTGAGATTTCTGCTGAGGCAGAAGCGGAACGTCTTCGCCGTATTGCTCGAGGAGACGCGGATGCAATTCTTGCAAGATATGAAGCAGAAGCCGCAGGTATTCAGAAGGTTTTGGACGCTAAAGCCAGCGGTTACGCAGGTTTGGTTAAGAGCGCGGGTGGAGACACCAAAGCGGCTGCAACTTTACTAATGGTTGAGAAAATTGAGAATATGGTTGCGGCACAAGTTGAGGCAATTCGTAACATGAAGATTGACAAGGTAACTGTATGGGATGGTGGTGGTAACACCGATGGTTCTTCAGCTACTAGCAATTTCGTAAGTAGTTTAGTACAGAGTTTACCCCCAATTCATGATGTTGCAAAGATGGCTGGTGTAGATTTACCTGACTATCTTGGTTCCTTATCAGAAGACAATACAAATGAATGAGGTTCTGTCCTAATGGATAGTCACCCTCATGAATGATTTGTATCTCGGACTAACATGGACGTCGAAGACGTAGTAATTGTTGGTGGAGCAAGAACACCATTTTGCGAATGGCAAGGTGGAAAAAGAGGAGATGGCCAGCCAGGCGGTCTGTTGAAAGATACAAGTGCCCTTAAATTGGGAGAAATAGCCATTAAAGGTGCTCTTGAGAAAACAGGGACATCTCCAGAAGATGTAGATCATGTTGTAATGGGGTATGCATTACAAACATGTGATCAAGCAATATTTGGTGCTAGACACGCAGGATTAGGAGCAGGCATTCCTCAAGAAGTTCCAATGCTTACTCTATCGAGAATCTGTGGTTCAGGAGTACAATCTATTGTAACTGGTGCACAGATGATAATGCTCGGAGAAGCTTCAACTGTAGTCTCAGGAGGTATGGAAAATCTCTCTCAATCTCCTCATGTTCTACGTGGAATGAGAGATACATACAAATTAGCAAGACCTCCAAAACAAGGAGTGGTTCTTGAAAAAGATATGGAAGATTACCTATTTACTAATTTATTAGATGGCATGTGTGGGTCTTTTATGGCCCAGACCTCTGATGAAATATGTCGTAGGAAAGGAATAACCAGAATTGAGACTGATGATTTCGCGGCACTTTCACACAGTAGGACTGCTTCATCAATAGAGAACGGAATATGGGAAAAAGAAATTGTTCCTGTTGGGAATATTACATACAAAGATGAGGATCATGTAGTTCTTGATTCAACTCCTGAGTCTTTGTCGCAATTAAGAACGGCTTTTGGCCCAGATAGCCTAGTTACTGCTGGTAATGCTAGTGGAGTTGTCGATGGCGCAGCAGCAGTCGTGATTAAATCAGCATCCCAGGCATCTTCTGATGGTGATTCTCCTTTAGCAAGAATTGTTTCTTGGGGTATTGTAGGTCTAGAACCAGCAATAATGGCATATGGCCCTGTACCAAGTAGCCGCCTAGCCCTAGAAAAAGCGGGTCTAAATATTGAAGACATTGATAGGTGGGAGATTAATGAGGCATTTGCAGGTCAAGCAGTTGCTTGTATCAAAGATTTAGGATTGGATATCGGGAAAGTCAATGTCAATGGTGGTGCTGTTGGTTTAGGGCACCCTCTCGCTGCAACAGGTACTAGATTAGTACTAACTTTAGCTCATGAATTAAAGAGATGTGGCGGTAAATTTGGTGTTGCAACAGCGTGTATTGGGGGCGGACAAGGAATTGCAATGGTTATCGAATCTATCTAAATTACCATTGCTATAATTTCTTGAATATATTTCAACACACTAATGCTGATGATTAGTATGAATAGACCAGTAATCGCTTTTACAGGTAAGTATTTTATTGCATATTTTGCTCCCGAAAAAGATAAAAACATAACCAATAATGGAACAAATACTCCTATTTTTGTTGCTTCTTCTATTAGATTACTGACATTGCCATCAATTAACGAATGAGAAATTATGGCTGTTGGAACAATCATTACCGCTAGCATGAATGCTGTACCTGCTGACGATTTACTATCTAATCCTCCATAATTCCTATTCATAGTTACAAAAATTCCTCCACCTCCTATTCCAAGAAGTCCTGATGACATGCCTCCCATAAAAATTCCAGTTAGCCAATATTTTTCATTCATTTCTCCTATTGCTTCCCCGGTTATATCTTCTTTAGATAAAATTCTTAGTATTGCCTTATAACATATCCAAGAAACAATTACTAATGCAATCATTTTGATTGTTATATCGCTAACATATTCGATTAATAAGAAACCTAAGACAACTCCAATTATTGCGCCGGGAACTCCAAATTGCATCCCTTTTTTAGCCATTGCAATATCTCCATAACCTCCTTTCTGGTGAGCAAACTGGCTGCCTAGAGCTACTGACCAGACTAATATTAAAGAACCAAATATTGCGATTTTAATTTCCCAACCCATGATATAATGTAGAATTGGCATAAAAATAAGTCCTCCTCCTAACCCTAGTGGTGAGAAAATAATTGCAGTAGAAAAAATTAGAATCAATGCTAATACTGTAAATGGCTCCATTATAAATCTCCTTATTTCTAATTTATGAAAAAATCATTATTGTCAAATAACTACTGATTAACATACAAACTGTTGCTACTAAACCCACTACTAATATAGGTCCCCCAGCATCTTTCATACTTTCTTTATTTATGAAAAATCCAACTGATGCAAGTAATGGGAGTAGTAATATTTTACCTAAGGAAGATAGATGATTGGAAATTTCTGTAGGCATCAACCATGTCGATAATATTGCAGTTAAAACAAAGCCAGGTACGAAAAATGGAATCCTACCAATTTTAAATTTCTCGCCTTCCATCTTTTCCTTATTATTGGCTATAATTGCACACAATGGGACTATAATTATCAATAGTGAAACTCTTGATAACTTCACAGTTGTAGCAATGACCATTGCTTCTGGGCCAATGGTTTCCCCCGCAGCGATTGCTTGGGGTACAGCGTGGATTACAGATCCTGCCCAAATTCCTCCTTGTTCTTCAGTCAAATTCAATATCTTTGATAGAATAGGAATACTAAAAAATGTAATCAAACCTAATATATTAATTATTGCAAGAATTACTCCTACTTTTTCTTCTTTTAATTTCAGCCCAGGTGATACTGCAATGACTGCACTGTTTCCACAAATTGCTCCACCTGTTCCAAGTGCTAAACTAGTCCCTAAATCCAATTTCATATATCTTCCAATAAAGTAGCATGTCATGAAACTAGTAATTGCTGTAATCATAACTACAATTAGCCCTAGATATCCTATATCTGATTTTAGGAAAGATGTTAAATTCAAAGCAAAACCAAGTAAAATTATTGCTAAGGGCATTATTATTTTTATCATCCATTTGCCTCCTTTTTCTATGTTAGGTACAAGATTCGCCGATATTGCGCCGAAAATCAGCGCCAAAGTACTAGCTCCAATATTAATTTCTAAATCAATAAAAACATTATTCATTAAGTAGGCAATAATACTAATTATTATAGAACAAATTATACCTATTTTCCTACTCATAATATCACTTTTAGATAAATCCTGATGAAATCATAGCTATCGCTAGAATACTCCCTACTGATGAGCCTAGATTTCCGAATATTGTAACCATCAGTACTCTACCAACTTTATTTTTGAAGAAAATATTGAATAAACTCGAAAATTCAAGGAAATCATAAGCATCTTTTCCTGTAGGTGGTGCCATTTTTAATTGAGTATAGCCAGCAAACCAACCGGCTGCAAGACTTGGGTTTAGAGATGTAATTGGTGATGCTATTGCGCCAACTAATATTGACATTGGATGTCCTCTAGCTACTAAAACTCCCAAACCTGCTAAAAACGAATTTAAGATCAACCAAATCGAGATTGAATCAAATAATTCTGAAATATCTCCTTCATAAACACTTTTTCCAATCATTAATGCTAAAAATATAGGTATTGTAGTCATTAAATATTTAGGCCAACTGGGTTTTTTTGGTTGTTCGTTTAAGCTGTTGAGCTTAGAAGTAGTCTCTAAAGATGGCTTTTTTAAATTCAATTGTATTCCTTTCAAATGACCAGCACCAACTACTGCTAGAACTTTTCCTTTCCCACGGATTTGTTGAATTCTACCTGTTAAAAACTCATCACGCTCATCAATGAGGACCTTTCCTGCATTTGGTGCTACTAGGTATACATCTTCCATCATATTAGACAGTAAATCACTATCTTCAAGTAACTCTTCTAAGTCAAAATCATCATCATTTTCATCGGATAATAATGCATCAAAAACTCTGAATTTCTCAAAAAAACCCATACTATGCCAGGCTCTCCTAAGTGTAATAACTACATTTCTATCAATTAATTCAAACGGTATTTTTTCTTCTTCTGCGATATTTATTGCAGCCAATAATTCTGCACCTGGCTTTTCTCCAGTATCGATCCCCATCTTTCTTTGTTGAACAGATAATGCGGATTGTAGAAAAATCATTCCAGCTTTCCCATCACTAATTATTTTGAGTAAATCCTCATTATCTATTCCTTCAGGTTTCTTTAATGCTGATAATCTCGATTCACATAACTCTACTGCGATAATATCGGGCTTGAAATCTCTAATTTGTTCTCTAACGAGTTCAACTGAAGTTTTGCTGACATGGGCAGTCCCTAACAAACGAAGATTTTCATCTATATCTACTATATTCTTAGTGATATTAGTCATTAGAAATCCTCCAAAGCAGACATTGCGCGAAACAGGTCTGCATGTTCTGCGACGTCATGGACTCTGATGATGTCTACGGCTTTTGATTTAGTCATCGCTGCTATTCCAAGAGTTCCTGCTAATCTGTCTCTTGTTTCAATTCTCCCCAATAATTCGGAAAACATGCTCTTCCTACTTACTCCCCACATTAGTTTAACATTTCTCATGGGAATAATTTCTCTGCCGGATTTTAACAGCAATAGATTATGCTCTAATGTTTTCCCAAATCCTATTCCAGGATCGACAATTATTCTTTCCCTATCTATTCCTTCTCTAATTAGTAAACTTACTTTTTCATTCAATCTACTTCTTACCTCGGCTACTACATCATCGTATTGAGGGTTATCTTGCATATTTTCTGGTAAACCTTTCATGTGCATTAGACAGATATAACAGTCACTCTGTTTTATAACATTAATCATATTTTCATCACTAAGTGCAGAAATATCATTAATCATATCTGCTCCTACTTCTAAAGAAAGCTTGGCCACTTCCGATCTTCTTGTATCTACAGATATCCCAATTCTAGGAAATTTCCTCCTTAATTCTCTGATTACTGGAACTACTCTAGATATTTCTTCCTCTTCTTCTACAGGTTCTGCGCCTGGTCTGGTTGATTCACCTCCAACATCTAACCAATCTGCTCCATTTTGAATCATTGATTCCGCAATCTTAATTGTCTCAGAAATATTGTTACTTCTTGAATCTTCAAAAAAAGAGTCTGGAGTGATATTTATTACGCCCATAATTCTTGGATAACCGTCTTTCCGGCGAACTATCAAGGGTCTCCAGTCAGGCATGTTAGCGCCTCGATTCTACCAACCCTTTATGATGTGATGTAGTGGCAATCCAACGATGGTTATAGGAGACGATGCAGTTAATGACAGTTTGTCTGCTGCCAATTCACCCACTTCTAGTATCCCAAATGATGATTCCATGAATCAATCATCATTGGAGATGATGGAGTCAATAATTCAAAGACTTCAGCCTCAAAATAGACATGATATTAGAGACATGATATTTCAAAGAGGAAGAATTTCGGGAGCCATGCTCATAATGGCAATTTTACTTTGGTGGATTTCAGTTGAAAAAGGAGCTGAAAGATTAGGGGACTCAGTGATACCTATTTCTCAATTAGGTGGGTTTGAGTTTGCAGAATTAAGTTTGATAGTTCCAAGTATCGCCTTACTTGCAACTTTAGTCATGTCAATTGGTAGGGAGAGGGGTAATGCGGTTCTATCAAATTTAGCTGGTATTTTGGTAATTCTTGGTGCCTTTTACATTCTAGAACCATTTGGTAATTTGGTATTAGGTACCGGAGAAATGGATGTACAAAATGCTATTTCCGCTAGTGGCAGACTAACAATGTTGGCATTATTACTTCATTTTGCTACGAGGTTTTTCTTCGAGGCGCTATTGCTTCAATGGGTTAGAACTTGGTTATTATCTAATGATGTTGATATTTTCTCTTCAACCAATCAAAATATTCACGAGGGTCATACTGATGAAGAAGTTCCTCTCGCATATGAAATGTGAACGGTGACAAAATTCCTTATGTTAGTGTCCTGAGGCTAGGTCATAGGCGAGATAGAGACAAACGTATCACTTCACATTTGGGATTGACCGCTAGAGCTTTTGGTGCTGATGAGATACATTTAGCAGGTGAAGAAGATCCTTCTGCTTTAGAAACTTGGAAATCAGTTACAAAAAGGTTCGGTGGTGATTTCAAATGTTTTTATGAAAAAAAACCTCTGAGATTTCTACGTAATTTTTCAAAAAATTCAGGAGATGGTAAACCTGGCACAATTATCCATCTTACAATGTATGGCGAAACTTGGAAAGATGAATTACCTAATATTGATCTATCCAGGCCAATGGTAGTAGTAGTTGGTGGTACTAAAGTTCCCGGCGAAGTCTATCGCTTAGCAAGTCATAACATCTCGGTTGGTAATCAACCCCACTCTGAAGTGGCTGCTTTAGCAATATTTCTTGAGTCTTTGATAGGTGATATCGAAGAGGAAAAACATTTTTCCGGTGGTGAAATTAAAGTGATACCAAACGGTAAAAGAAAACAAGTAATTACTTTCGAAGAAGAATAAAATCTGATTTCTTGTAGTCAATGATTAATAATCGTGTTCCGGCAGTATCGATGATGTCGGAGTCGACACCGGGTAGAGGATTCACTCCCGGTGCTGATATTTTGGGTGTTAAAGAACCACCAACATTCGTAGATGCAGCAGATATTCTTATTGATTCAAAGGAATTACAACCTCCAAGTTTAGAACCCGGTCTTCTAATATTGGCTGATGGTACTCGCTTCAAAGGACAATTATTTGGTGCGGAAACTATTGCAATGGGTGAGTTAGTCTTCACTACTGGAATGTGTGGTTATCAAGAAAGTCTAACTGACCCTTCATTCGCAGGACAGGTTTTAACTTTTACATGGCCTCTATTAGGGAATTATGGTGTTCATAGATGTGGCTCTGAATCATCTTCTGTCTGGCCCAGAGGAGTCGTTTGCAGAGAGTTGATGAAAATACCAGATCATCGTGATTCAATAGGTAGCGTTCATGACCTTCTAATATCTCATGGAGTACCAGGAATTGAGGGAATTGATACCAGATCTTTGACTAGAAGAGTTAGAGAGCATGGGACTGTGTTATGCGTATTCGGACCTGTTGAAAAAGAGCAAGAATTAATTAATATTTTAGAAAACCTTTCGCCCCCTGACCATTCAGATTTGGTCGCTGAAGTTACTTGCTCTGAATCTATAATTTTGAATGAAGGGGCTACAGATATGGATGGTAATCCCTTCCCTCGCCTTGCTGCAATTGATTGCGGCATTAAATTTAATATTCTAAGAGAATTATGTACTCGATTTGAAGTTGTGTGGTGTCCTGCAGATATGAATTTTGATGAAATAATAGAACAATGGTCTCCTGATGCTTTTTTCTCATCAAATGGGCCCGGTGATCCAGCACATCCTGGTTCAGCGACAATAGCAAGGGAAACATTAGCAGCGGCAGTTAGGAAAGATTTCCCAGTAATGGGAATATGCCTAGGGCACCAATTAATGGGATTAGCTGCAGGTCTCAGGACATATAAACTAAGGTACGGACATAGAGGAGCTAATCAACCAGTAATGGATTTAGAGAGTAAGAGAGTATATATTACCAGTCAGAATCATGGATTTGCTGTTGAAGACCCCGATCAAGGGATGCTTGCACCTCACCCAAGTGGTGTATGCTCAGAAAAAGGCACAAATGTCCTTGGCGCTGACTTCAAAGTCAGATATATCAATTCTAATGATAGGACCGTTGAGGGTTTAGACTTAGTTGGTAAATCTTCATTCACGGTTCAATTTCACCCAGAAGCTCGTCCCGGCCCATTAGATGCGGCACCATTATTCGATAGGTTCTCAGACATAGTAAACAAAAATGTTCCAATAAATAAAGTTACTAAATCACTTAGAGGTGATAATTAGTGCCTCGAAGAGATGATTTGGAACGAATAGTTATTCTTGGAAGTGGACCTATTCGAATTGGACAAGCAGCGGAGTTTGATTTTTCAGGTTCTCAAGCTTGTAGGGCGCTTAGAGATGACGGCTATGAAGTGATTCTAATCAATTCAAACCCCGCCACTATACAAAATGATCCTGAAATGGCTGATAGAATATATATCGAGCCATTATTACCAGAAGTTGTTAAGCGTATTTTAGAAATCGAAAAGCCTGATGCAATTCTTGCAGGCATGGGTGGTCAAACCGCCTTGAATATAGCTATGGCTTTGGCGCATGATGGTTCCTTAGATGAGCTTGGTGTTGAGTTAATTGGCTGCAATTTAGCATCAATTGATGAAGCCGAAGATAGAGACCTATTCAAAAAAGTCTGTGAAGAGATTGACCTTCCAGTTTGCAAAGCAATAGCTTGTGATTCTATCGATGAAGTAATTCAAGCGGCAAATACATTGGGTGTTTTCCCACTTTTAATCAGACCCGCTTTTACACTAGGGGGTTTGGGAGGTGGAACCGCATTTAATATGGGTGAACTAGTGGAAATTGCCAGCCAAGGGATATTACATTCTGCCATTGGTCAGGTATTGATTGAAGTTAGTATTCTCGGATGGCAAGAACATGAATATGAAGTTATGAGAGATGATGCTGATAATGCGATTATTGTATGTACTATGGAAAATTTAGATCCTATGGGAGTCCATACGGGTGAATCAGTGGTTGTTGCACCGCAACAAACTCTTTCAGATAGAGATCATCAAAAGTTAAGAAATGCTGCTTTAAAATTAATTCGTCGATTGAATATCAAAGGCGGCTGTAATGTCCAATTTGCTGTAGATCAAAGTAATGGTGAATATAGAGTGATAGAAGTCAATCCAAGAGTTTCTCGTTCTTCTGCCTTAGCATCTAAAGCAACTGGTTACCCAATTGCTAGAATGGCTGCTTTAATCGCAGTAGGATATACTCTTGATGAATTGCCAAATCCGATTACTGGTGAAGGTACTACTGCTGCCTTTGAACCAACTCTAGATTATTGTGTGGTGAAAATTCCTCGATGGCCCTTTGATAAATTTAGAACCGCAGATAGGACAATTGGGACTTCAATGAAATCTACTGGCGAGGTGATGGCAATTGGCCGTTGCTTTGAAGAGGCCTTTCTCAAAGCATGGGCGAGTTTAGAATATGGTCAACCACATCCTAGGCCTCTGACATTGGCAGATGCATCAGGAGGTGAGACAATGGACGAAAGGGCCTCACAACCATTGCCTGAAGCGATGTTGGTAGATTGGTTAAGAATCCCTACTGATAGAAGAATGGGGGCACTTTTTGAGGCATTTAGAAGAGGCTATTCTGTAGAAGATGTACGTGATTTAACCGGAGGAGTAACTCGCTGGTTTTTACATCGTTTTGAGAAAATGGCAGCCGTAGAAACAGAGATTAGGGCTGCTGGCGAATTAGGAATGACTCCTTCTGATATCCAATCTGAAGAGATGCGCTATTGGAAAGGTTGTGGTTTTACAGATTTACATATTGCAGATGCATTGTCAGGATTCCCAGTAACTGGTTTTAAGCAACTAACAGTCGGGAGAGATGAATTTGCGGTTACAGCACGTAGACATGAACTTTCTATACATCCAAGATTTAGAATGGTAGATTCATGTGCTGCTGAATTTGCTGCTGTTACTCCATATTATTACACAACTTATGAGTGTGGTTCTGAATCAATAGGGATTGACTATGTGCCAAATCTAAGCTTGAGAAAGAAGCGAAGAATAGTAGTAATCGGCTCAGGCCCAATTCGTATAGGTCAAGGAATAGAATTTGATTATGGTTGTGTACATGCCGTTGGCGCCATACAAGACTTAGGTCATGAGGCTATAATAATAAATAATAATCCTGAAACGGTTTCAACTGATTTTGATACTAGTGATAGGCTATACTTTGACCCACTTACATTGGAATCAGTCAGCGAAATATTACTTCGCGAAGATGCGCATGGGATTTTATTGCAGTTTGGGGGTCAAACAGCAATTAATCTTGCTTTACCACTTTCAAATAATTTACCGCATTTATCCTCTTTGGGTCTTGACTTAATTATGGAAGGAACTACTCCCGAAGCTGTTGATGAGGCTAGTGATAGAGAGAGATTTGAATCATTTGCTCAAAGAAATGATTTGCGAATGCCAAATGGAATGACAGCATCAAGTCCTGATCAAGTCCGTGAAGCAGTTAGAGAAATCGGATATCCTGTCCTTATTAGGCCCTCGTATGTACTTGGTGGAAGAGGAATGGAAATTCTTTCTTCAAATCGCCAATTAGAATCCTATATGCAGGATGCTTTCTTGTCACCAGAAAGACCTTTGTTAGTTGACGAGTATCTTGGTAATGCAATAGAACTTGATGTAGATGCGGTTTCTGATGGAAGAGAAGTATTGTTGGGGGCAATAATGGAACATTTAGAAGAAGCAGGTATTCATTCTGGAGACTCAACTTGCTTTATCCCTCCACAAAATGTATCTGATGATGTGTTGAAACAAGTCGAAGAGTGGACTAGGAAGATTGGTTTAGAACTTGGAATAGTCGGATGTTATAATATTCAATTCGCAATTAGAGATAAGACATTATATGTTTTAGAGGTAAATCCAAGAGGCTCTAGAACCTTCCCATTCGTAGCAAAGGCTACCGGAGTACCATTAGCAAGAATTGCAGCTATGGTGGCTTTAGGTGAAAAATTATGCAACCTCAATATTCCTGAACGCCAAGATGAGGCTGTGTGTGTTAAAGCACCAGTGTTTCCCTTTATCAAACTTAGAGGGCTAGATCCAGCTCCAGGACCTGAAATGAAGTCAACAGGAGAAGTGATGGGAAGCCATGAAAGAGCATCTGCAGCTTATCTTAAAGCTCGGTTAGCCACTGAATCGCCAGTTCCTACTGAAGGTGGCGTTTATATTACTGTAAAAGATTCAGACAAAGACTCAATAATTAATCAGGCTAAAACACTAATTGAATTAGGGTTTAAGATATATGCTACTAGTGGTACAGCTAGTGTTCTTCGTGAAAAAGGAGGATTAGATGTTGAAACCTGTTATAGGATTACTGAAGGTTTAAGCCCAGATGCTTTAGACTTAATGAGACAGGGTAAAATTCAACTTATTATTAATACTCCAAGGAATACTGGTGGCGCAGTACTTGATGGGAATATGATGAGAAGATTAGCCGTTGAACTAAATATTCCATTTGTAACAACCATGGCGGGTGCAAGAATGGAAGTACTTGCTATAGCGGAAGCGATGGATGGAATACCTGAACCAAGATTACTGAATATTCGTTCACTTTAGTTTTCTATCAAAATCATAGTTATTTTTGTGAAATTGCGATTTCCTTAATTACCTAGAATTATCGAGGTAAATTATGCTGAGCTTGAAAGAAATACCCGGTGTTGGCGATTCTCTGGCTGAAAAATTGATTTTTGAAATAGGTTCTTTGGCAGATGTAGAACGTGTAATCATGGATGGAGATGTCAGTGCACTTTCTAGTATTGAAGGTATCTCTCCTCAAAGAGCAGTCAAATTAATCAATTTAGCAAATAATAATTACAGTGACATTACTACTACTGATGAGGGTAAAAAATTACACAAAGATTTAATCAATAATATTTCCGATTATGTCATTACTAGATCAGCTAAAGAGAGGCTTTCAATATTAACTCCCTTACCTCGTAATAGTATAGTTGAGATTGAATCTAGAAGAAATAGTTGTATAAATGCCATTAGATTCATCACCCAGAATCATTCATCTTTCGAGATTTGGAAAAATTACATTTCTGGTTTATGTTACACAAGGGAGCCAACTTCTAGAATTGATAGGGTAATCGTTGTTCCAAATACTACAGAATTAAAAAATTTAAAACATGTAGAAAAAAAATGTAGAATTTTAGTCAGATCAAATGATGAAATTTGGAAAGATTATCTAGGCTTGAATAGGGTGACATGGATTGGAAAAGATGGACCTGATAAATTACCTACTGGATGGATAATTGGAAAAACAAGTGATTCGTTGTATGAATTAGTTCCAGAAGTTCCTCTTGAATGGCTTCAAATAAATAGAAATAATCTTTCCATTTTAGCAGAGTTATACGACCAAGTATGGCCAATTAATCACATTGGGCAATCAATTTCAGAGCACTTAGAAGAACTCGGAGAATTATCATTATTATTACAATCTTTAGAGAATGAATCAACAAATCTTGAGAATCTTGAAAAATTGCGCGATAATTTATGGAGTCAAATTAAGTCAATAGAAGAATCAGTAAATGATGCAATTGTTTCCGGCACCTCTCAATCTAAATTATCATTTGATGGAGATGAGGTTCTTTCATATTATTCTGATATTTCAGGTCTTGAAAGACGATTGAAAAGTACAATTGCAGATACTATTGACTTCGCATTACAAGAGGGTAAGAGGAAACTATCATTTTATCTTGAAAGTTCAGATATAGATTTACCAAATGATATTTTTTCTAGTGAATATCCATGCGTAGTAAACAGAGATGCAATAGAATTAATCGATGATGCGCTAGAAAATGCAATAAAATCAGAAAGGAGTGAGGGCGAGATTTCCATTGCAATTTCTACTGTCAATATAATGAAAAAATCTCGAAAAGCCATATCCAAATTTATAGAAATAGATATGTGGTTAGGTATAGGGCAATGGGCAATTTCTAATCGCTGTACCATGCCCAAAATTTCTCTTGATAATCCCGGAGTATGGATGAAAGACGGTCGACATTTACTATTAGGTTGTGAATCAGACCCTGTTACTTATGGATTAGGCGAAGTATCTCCAGAAGGAGAAAGAGAAAGAACAGCATTACTTTCCGGTGCCAACTCTGGCGGTAAAACGACTCTTTTAGAAACTCTTGCGTCAATGATTCTTCTTTCTCATTCCGGACTTCCTGTACCTGCTTGTAACGCAAAAATTGGGCTTCTTGACGAACTACATATTCTTGCAAAAGTTTCTGGGACACAATCTGCCGGTGCTTTGGAAAGAACGTTAAATAAATTAGCTGAGGTTTTAGTCTCAAGTGAAAGAAAAATAATTTTAGCTGATGAATTAGAAGCAATAACGGAACCGGGTGCCGCGTCATTAATCTTAGGAGGGCTACTCAAATCTTCGAAAAACAATCCTGACACCAATATTTTATTAGTTACTCACATAGGAAATTCGATTTCAGAGGTGATGGGTGGAGACGTAAGAATTGATGGAATAGAAGCCCAAGGTCTCGATGAGAATATGGATTTGATTGTTGACAGAAATCCTAAAAGAAATCATCTTGCTAAATCTACACCCGAATTAATTGTTAGGAGACTGGCTTCTAGATCAAAAGGACCTACTTCAGAAATTTTTACTAGTTTATTGCAAGGATTTTGAGAATATTTCAATCGTTCTTTCCTTACCAATTTCATTCATTATTGAAGCGATTCTAGGTCCGTTTTCGGAACCTAAAATTAGAATGTAGAGTGCGATATATGCATCTCTTCTGTTCAGTTCAATTTCTGATGAAACAGACCTAATATTCTCATTGATTTCAATATCATTCCATTCTATTTCTTCTAATCTAGTGAATAATAATTTTAGAAATTTACTCTGCTCATTACTAATTTTCTTCTTATTCTCTTCAGTAAGCGAGTCTTGAATTTTAATCCTTGCATTTTCTGGAAAGTGCTTACTATTTATCCAGTATCTCATCCTTGTTAGTCTATTAATCAGAACTTCGTTAGGTTCTCCGTCAAGATGTTGACTTCTATTCAATGAGTTCCATATGTCTTTATCACTGGATTTTATTTGTGCTAACATTGCTAAGTGTCTAAACGAGACTCCTGCTGTCGATAGAATTGCATCTTCTCCTCTTTTTACCTGACTCAATCTCAATGCACCCAATGCAGTGTCTCTAGCTACTTTTTTCTTTTTATTCAATTCATCGTCTTTGGGAGGGTTTGAAACTAATCTCTCATATTCATCTGCTGTTTCAAAGAGTGATGGCCCTGTATCAAAATCAATATGCTTTTTTATTTTAGTTCTTGCAATTACATATCTCAATATTTCTGGTGGAACTAAACTCAAGGCTTCTATAGGACCTATTGTATTACCAGTTGAACTCGACATTGGCCCTGAACCTTTGAGCTGAATCCATTCATAGACCATTTTCCCTGGAGGCTCACTACCTAGTATTCTACAAATTGGTATTCCAGTGTCGAAACTACCACCCGCTGCTCCATGATCTTTGCCAGCCGGTTCACAAGTGATTCCATGTACCCCCCATTTCGCAGCCCAATCTACTCTCCAAGGCATTTTTCCTTCTGCCTTCCTAATATCTGATTTTCCACTAACTCCATCGCGGTCAATCCAATAAACAAACGGTTTTTCATAACTTGTTATTACTACTCCATCCATACTACCATCACTACCAATAGGATTGTATGGGTACCATTCTTCTGGCAATTCTCTACTTGAAATTTCTTCAATAACATTACGTATTTCTTTTCTTCTTTTAATTGCAATATCTATTTTTTCTGCAAATAATCCATTGTCATATGTCTCATGATTCATAACTACTACTGGATTAACTCCTATCTGTTTCAATGCATCCAAAAATGGATTTAAGAAGTGTATTGCATAACTCTCTCCATCATAATTTGGAGTCCCATCAGGATTCGGAGAAGGGATATTTGCTAAAGGGCAACCTATGTATTTTTCATAATCATCTGAGAGGAAATCATATACTCTTCTCAAAGGATCCATCGAATCAACTATGAATATATATTCAGATTTTTCTCCAGCGTCAAGACATGCTCTATGAATCATCTCGGCGGTCAAAATTTCTCTGAGATGGCCAATGTGAAATTCTCCTGAAGGCGTAATCCCTGAAGCTATCACTTGCGAGTCATATTTTTCAGATAGCCGCTGTGCGGTATGATCTGCCCAATGCATAATCCTACCTCAAACAGTAACTACTCTAACCAGTCCTCTAAGGGGTACCCCCTCAAGTGCATTGGCTTCTGATTTGTTTGCCAGTACTAGGCAGAGTTTTACCTCAGCACCTGCATTTCTGAGATTCTTAATTGTCTTTTTTAATGTTGTACCAGATGAAACTACATCGTCTACTACAACAACCTGTTTACCAGAAACGGAGGCAAATATTTCGGAAATATGTGCACCTTCTTCTTCACTAATTGAGCGGCTAACTGCTAAATCTAAATCTAATTGTCCAGCAATTGCTTGAGCAAAGGGAATCCCATTGATACTAATTCCAACAATAGTATCAATTTCATCTCCAATTTCTTCCTCTATGATATCTGCAAATATATACGATATTGCTTCGATTCTACTTGCCTTTACTGCCACAGATCTCCAACCCACTTGTACGTCAGTAGGTCTATCATCAGAGGTTGTGTTGTTGGAATATTCTTCTGTAGATAACCATTGAATTGTTGTTTGAGATAATGACAGTTCATCAGCAATTTGCTGTGTGTTTAAACCGTTACTACGGTGTTGTTTTACTTTGGCTCGAAGCTCGTCTACGCTAAGTGGCATTAAATAGGCCTAAAATCCCGTCCTGTATCAAGCCATCGGATGAAAACTATCTATTTTATTGGTATTTATTGCCTAAAATCTTCCTGTAGAACCGAAACCACCATCTCCTCTTTCGGTCTCACCTAGATTTTCTATACCAACTTCGATAAATTCAGATTTTGGTATTGGAGTTATCAATAATTGTGCAATCCTTTCATTTTTCTGTATCAAATATGAATCACCTTCTCCAATCCATGTCATCAATACAAAGAGTTCTCCTCTGTAATCTGCATCAATTGTCCCTATGCTATGAGGGAGAATTAAGCCTTTTTTTCCGAGAGATGAACGAGCTCTGACTTGTCCTTCAAATCCTTCAGGAATAGCAACATGTAATCCAGTTCTAACCATTGTACTACTTCTACGTTTCACAGTAGTATCTTCAAGTGAATACAAATCCCATCCTGCCGCATGAACACTTCCTTTAGTCGGCAGTAATGCATCTTCATGTGTTCTTGCAACTTTAACCTCAATCACTTCATCCATGACATTCCCTAAGTAAGGCGGCATTTTACGCTTATCACTGGAGTTTCCCAGTCGGTGGGGTGAAAAGGGATAGTCTTCTCGGAAGGTCAATGGAAGACTTCGAGTATGAATCATTGCTAGGAAGAGCACGCGAACGTATTCCAAAAAATATTAGTGAAAGATCTAGATGGACAATGCCTGAGCCAGAGGTATTGATTGAGGGTAATCAAACTATCCTAAGAAATTTCGCTGCAATAGTCGATGCAATGGACAGAGATGCAAATCATGTATACCAGTTCCTAATAAATGAACTTGGAACATCAGGAACTAGAGAGCAAGTAAGAGTGTTATTCAAGGGGAGGGTCCCTCCAAAGAGAATTAAAGAGAAGATAGTCTCATATGTGAAATCATATATTTTATGTGGGCAATGTAGAGCTCCAGATACTCGTTTCATGAAAGAAGAAAGAACTACTTTACTGAAATGTCAAGCTTGTGGTGCAACTAGGCCAGTTAAACTTTAGAGAATGTGCCGGAAAAACCATCTTAACTACAGCAAAGTAAGTCCTTGTATGATAATGAGAGTATGGATTCTTAATTCAATATTTAGGAGAAAAATCTAGTAGAACTTTACCTTTATTTTTTCTTTGATGCATGTGTTTTTGCGCTCCCGAAACTTCATCAAATCTCCATACTGAGTCAATAATTGGATTTATTTCTCCTTTCTCTAATAGCGCTGTTAAATCCTTTAGATGTTTTCTGAAAATTTCTTCATCTTCCATTCTTCCCATATGTACTCCAAAAATTGCCTTATTTGAATTCATCATTTTCATTGGATTAAATTTCGGAGTATTTATCCACATTCTTAAAGCTGCAGTAATTGATCTTTTTTCTTTAGGAACCGCGGAAGATGCACCGAAACAATGTAGTTTACCGCCATTTCTCAGCGAATTATAAGATCTCATTAAATGCTTACCTGCAACAGGATCTATAGCCTGATGAACTCCTTTACCATCTGTAAGTTTTTTACATACTTTAACAAAATCTTCGTTATCTCTATCGACAAAATACATTCCCATTGATTCTACAAATTCCTTTTTTGTTTTCGAAGCGGTTCCAATGATTAATTCTGCACCGAAGGATTTGCATATTTGTGCTGCTGCGGTTCCAACACCTCCTGCTGCATGATGAATTAGTATTGCATCTCCTCTTTTGATCCCTCCTAAATGTACTAGCATATGGTAAGCGGTCCCATAAGTTACTGGAATTGCCGCTGCTTTATCGAAACTCATATTATCTGGGATAGGTAATATTCTATTCGAACTAACAATGACCTCTTCTGCATAGCCTCCAAATCCAGTCATTGCGATTACTCTATCTCCAATTTCTAGGTGTTCTACATCTTCACCAATTTCAATAATAATACCTGAAACTTCGTATCCTGGCGTGAATGGAAAATCAGGGTTACTTCCATAGAGTCCCTGTCTCATCATTAAATCTGCAAAATTTATTCCTGCTCTATATACTCTAACTTTAACCTGACCCCCTACAGTTTTTTCTAATTTTTCACTTATTATCTCGATTGAATCAGGCCCGCCTATTCTTGTATAAACAATCTTTTTCATTAAATCACACCTACTTGTCACTATACATTAAATAATTTTTAGATATTTCTCCATTGATTATACTTTCAGAAATTTCTAATATTGATTTTTCTTTATTTGGAATAGTGTACCATATCCCTTCTGGATAGATTACACAAGATACTCCGTTTTCACAACAGCCTAAGCATCCAGATTTATTCACTCGAATATCTTTAATTCCCTTATCTTTAATCGTTCTTTTTAGTTTGGTCATAATTTCCAAAGAATCTTTAGATGCGCAGCAACCTTTAGGATTTTTTTCATTCCTTTCATTTACACATACAAATACGTGCTTTTTGATTTCATTCATATGGGCCCTCAAATTTTATCAAATTTCGCTGCAAGTATGAAGTCTGATTCTACTAAACCATCAATTTTATGTGTGAAAATTATTGTTTGAACTCTCCCCCAACTTAATTCAAAATCTGCATGATGATTTTGTTCTTCACAAATTGAACCAGCCACATTAGTAAAATCTAGCGCACTTTGGAAGTTCTCAAATTTCCATTCTCTTAGTAAATGGTGATTATCAATTATCTTCCATTCGGGACTTAGTTCAGTAATTAGTTTCTCCATTTCATTTACACTCAGAGAGGGAACTCCACCTTGACAAGGTATACAAATTTTTGATGCTAATTCTAAGTCGTCCATTTCAATCCCACACATGATTGTCGTCTCTACCATCTACTTGCCTTTCAGCCTCTTCATGTAAATTAGAGCGACGTCTAATTTCCTCTTTTTCAAATGTGAGTAGCTCTTTGTCTTCGATATATGGTTTTCTTAGATGAGTAATCAATCTAAGTTGAACAATTACATCTCTAGCAATCGAACGAAAATCTCCATTTTCGTCCCAAATTTCTATGACATTTCTAGATGTTCCAACCAACATACCTCTGATATATGGTTCTGTATTATTAGGAAGTACTCTAGAGTCCAATAAAATTTCTATCAAATCATCCTTTCTTAAACCGGATTTTCTTCCAATCAATGGCCCTAGAAATATGTCCTGAAGTTCTGATAATTCTGGTTCTCCATATTCTTGATGAAATTTCGTAGCCCATTCCGGTAAATTTCCGATATCTCTCTCACTCTCCCCACCACTCATACCTCTCGGTCAACTATGTAATAGAAAAGTCAACGGGTTCTAAGATTATAATATTAAAAACTTAAATGACTGCTTAATTGAAGTGGGATGGTATAGGCGCAAGGTCAGGGGGAGACCATGGCAATACCACAATGGAGAAGTATTCCTACGGTACTATATCCGCAAGAAATCTTAGATAAAGCGTTTCGAAAGGCTTCCAAACAATCTGATTTAGTAGAAGACCCTGATAAATATCACCGAGTCAGAAAGCAAATGGTTAGAATGATTCAATCTGCTTCAGATACTATAGATTCAACTTTGAGAAACTGGGTTGATAAATGGCCCAGTCTTAATGCTCTATCAGAATTTGATAGAGCTTTGATTGATGCTGCTGTTGGAAATGACGATTATCGTAGAAGTCTCGGAGCAATTCAGTGGGCAGCTGAAAGAGTTAGAAAAATTTCTGGAGAGTCTGAATCAAAAATTCTTCGTTTACGGGACATAGAAAGTTTCCATGAAGCCAGACGACATGCATATGGCAGAATATCTTCTATTGTACATCAAATTTCACCTCAAATACTATGGCTTGGTGAAGCCAGAGACATACTGAGAAAGTTACCATCTGTAGATCCGGATGAGCCTGTAATTGTCGTTGCTGGTTCGCCGAATGTAGGGAAATCCGCTCTAATCGGTGCTCTATCCTCAGGAGAACCTGAAGTCGCTGCGTATCCGTTTACTACTAAACAATTGCATCTTGGACATTTTTTGCATAGACGACGTTCCTATCAAATGGTAGATACACCAGGATTGTTAGATAGGCCTATGGATGAAAGAAACCTTATTGAAATGCAGGCCATTGCTGCATTAGAAAATATTGGAGATATTCTAGTGGTACTAATAGACGCCAGCGAGTCAGGTGGCTCCTCTTTGAATGAGCAACAGAATCTTCTTGATGAGATAAAGTCACTAGTTACTGAAAGACCGATTTTAGTAGTCCACTCTAAATCAGATATTCTTAAAGAAATACCAGAAGATGCTGAAAATCTTATTTCTACTGTAACTGGTGAAGGAATAGAAGAACTACGGAATATTCTGATCGATATTATTGGTGCTGATAAAATCAATAATCCATTAATACTGCCTGAAAATTGGCATATTGAAGAAAACTCTCTAGAGCCTTTAGGTACTAGATATGAGATTGAAAAGCGAAGAGAAATGGATAATTAATTTACGTGCCAACTATGTCCACAGGTCTTACAATACAAATCATATCCCCCGTAAGACTTCTGCAATCCACTAATATCTATGGAAGTTCCACAGTTGCTGCATTTTTCACTCATGTTTGTCCGAACTCACCAATGTTATTCAATTACTCGATACTTAATTCACTAACTCTCTCTAAACTTCAAGAATAATTTCTTTATTGGAAAAGCCATTTCACCTGCTCCTAAGAATAGTGTTAATGATACTAATGCCAGAATCAATTCAACAAACCAGTTGAAACTAATTTGAGTACTTGTAGTTAGAACTTGTTGGTCTCCAATATCCGCCCCTTCTCTCCCACCTGTAACAATTCTATAGTCATCCGTCTTTATATTCCAGGTCATTTGACCATCTAGTTCTTCAGGCCCTCCTACAATTATATAATTCTCTATGTCTTCAGCAGTACATTCGGTTAGCCAACTTTCCTCATCTGGAGGGCAAATTTCAGCTGCTTCACTTTTTACTACTGCAAACCAAGCATTATCTGCTTCTTGCCAAGATATTTGTAAATCAATATCTAGTATACCAAAAATCGTTGGAGGGGAAATCTCAGGCGTCATTGCTATAAGGCATAAATCAGGATCCTCAAATTCACAAGGCACCATATCAATAACACTCCCTTCACGAGGAAGATCAATTTCTCTAAGGCTTCCTAGTAGCAGAATTACACATAATAATCCAACAAATCCTGGAAGTACTGAGAGCACTCTAACCATCATAATAATCACTACTTAAATCTCACAATTTAAGTTAACGCTCCTATGAGTTGTAAAACTATTGGTATAATAAAA
Organism: Thermoplasmatota archaeon; assembly: GCA_030828405.1. Lineage (GTDB taxonomy): Archaea > Thermoplasmatota > Poseidoniia > Poseidoniales > Thalassarchaeaceae > MGIIb-O2. The sequence continues at coordinate 67,768 of JAURCP010000002.1, read as the reverse complement.
ATAGCTACACCTGCATAAAGTAAAATGGATAATCTTTTTCTAGATTTCTCTTTCCTTTCTTGATTAGCGCGACAATCATCATCATCGCAAATTAATGATTCATTACCAAGTGGAATTGGTAGTGAACATTCTACGCAATGTTTGTGTGCTTCGAATAACACATTCTTCCTTGCCTTTTTCCTTTTCCTTGAAACAACTGAATCTTGCTTTGCTTGACCAGCAGATGTTGTAGCCATCTTAGCAATCTTTTCTGCTCTACTCATTTTTCTCCCTCCGAAAAAATTTTTGTACCCTCAAAATCCAAGCCTAAAATTGCGTTATTTAATCGTTCGATTTTCCTTCCATCGATTATATTTAGTTCCAAATTAGCCATAGTCGCTTCTAAAACAGCAATAGGGTCAACTACACTTGACTTTCCTGCTTCTTTATGCTCAGCAGGGCCCACAATTTCTTGCAACTCTTCATGAGTTAGGTTGTCAAATGATTTGGCATTAGGATTACACCTAGGGTCTTCATTGAATACTTTTTCAACATTGGTTGCAATAATGCATTTATTCGCTTTTACAGCTATTGCCAATCTCGTAGCTACTGCATCAGTTGTATGTCCCGGCTCAGTTCCACCCATTACTACAACCGGTCTTTCTTCGAGCAATTGAACTGCTTCATTAACACTTGATGGTATAATCCCTGAAACAGAAATTCCGGCTTCTGTGAAAGCCTCTCTAATTATTGTGGCATTGAGTCTAGTTGCTGCAATACCAATCTTGTCTAAGTGATAGCCATCACTAATCAATGGTTTAGCTAATGTTATCCCTTCTCTTGCCGGAGCACCCCCTCCAATAACTAATCCCAACCTGTCACCTGCAGAGACCCGATCTCTGATTATCGAAATTAATTGACTTAACCAAACATGTTTTTGTTCTACTTCTGGACGCAACAAACTACCGCCTATTGCTGCCACAATGATGGTCATCATGTATACGGAGACACTACTTCTCTATCAATGTCTAGGCTAGGTTAAGGATGAAGGGTTGAAATGCCCGCCTCTTTGCCCATGCACGAGGGTGGGCTATGTCAGAGGACTTAGAGATGCAAAAACGCAAACTTCGCGCACGAAAGACTCTCGAAGAAGTTTCGAAGATGAGAGGTATGGGTACTGAGTTAGTTTCAGTAATCATACCTCCTGAGAAGATGTTATCTGATGTTCGCCACCACTTAATTCAAGAAGGTGGACAAGCAGCAAATATTAAGTCAAAATCTACTAGAAAACATGTAACTGATGCCATAGAATCAGCAGTTTCTACACTAGGGAGATATAAGACACCAGGAGAAAGAGGAATTGCTTTGTTTGTGGGCCATGTAATTACTGGAAATAATAAAAGTAGACTAATTTCAGTAGTGGTTGATGACCCGCCCGAACCTTTCCCATCATTCAGATATCGTTGTGATTCTTCTTTCGAAACTTCCCAACTTGAAGATATGTTAATTGATAAAACGGCTTATGGACTATTCGTAATTGATAGATCAGAATCGGCTTATGGTTTAGCATCTGGTAAGAGACACCATTGTCAAGAGCATATTACCTCACAAGTCCCATCTAAGCACGGAAGAGGTGGGCAATCTGCTCAAAGATTCGAAAGATTAATCGAGGAGGCCGCTCATAACTTTTTCAAGAAGTCAGCTGAAAGAGCTTGTGCTTACTGGCTACCAATGATTGAAGATTTGAAAGGAATAATTATTGGTGGCCCGGGTGCTACTAAAGATTTTGTAGTAAAAAATAATTATTTCCATCATGAAATCAAGAAATTAATTAGAGAACCACATTTTGATGTAGGATACTCAAATGATTCTGGCCTAAGAGAACTAATTCAAAGGGCGGGAGGGTTGATGGACCAAATTGAGTTGGATGTTGAAAGACGTTTAGTTGATGATTTTCTTAGAGAAGTAATGCAAACACATCCTAAGGCCACGTACGGAGAGATGATGGTTAGAGCCGCTCTTGATCAGGGAGCAGTAGCGACCTTATTACTTTCCGAGGGTTTGAGAAAACGCAGAGTTGGATGGACTTGTAAATCATGTTCTAATGAATGGAGTCAAACACAGAATAGTTTGACAGATATACCACAATGCCCCGAGTGTGGGTCGGATAGAATAGTTGAAGATCCTGAAAAAACAATGGATTTGATAGATGAATTAACAGAACTTGCATCTCATACATCGGCTAAAGTCATTTTAGTTTCATTAGATACTGAAGAAGGTTCTACTTTGAGTACTTCGTTTGGAGGTATTGCAGCAATGTTAAGATATGCGTGGTCCTAGGTGATTTAATGAAGGAACTTCATAATGAAATAGTTCCAAAGTTATCCACTGCTATGGTGAAATTAGGATTAAATGAGAATCAATGGTTGAATTCACTCGGAAGTTCTACAGATAAAACCCATGGCGATATAACTCTACCTTGCCATACATTGTCTAAAATTTTGAGAAAATCTCCTAACGATATAGCAATCGAGATTGCAAATAATATCGATTCTGAACTATCTGAAATTGTAGAAATCAATATTGTAAATGGTTTTCTTAATTTCAAGGCTAAAAATTCTTGGATTTCTAAGAAGATTTCTTCCATGAATTCAGATCCTAGGTTGGGTGTAGAGTTAGAAGATAGAAAAACCATTGTTATAGATTATTCTTCACCAAATATTGCCAAAAGGATGCATGTAGGTCATCTGCGTTCTACAGTAATTGGCGATGCTTTGTCAAGAATTTTTTCATTTAAGGGGCATAATGTAGTTGGTGAGAATCATATCGGAGATTGGGGTACCCCTTTTGGTATGTTGATTGAACACTTTATTGAATGTGATAATAATAATGTTGGCGAAATAGATCTTTCAACTTTCTATAAAGAAGCTAGATATAAATTTGAAAATGTCGATGATTTCGCTCTACGTTCAAGGCAAAGAGTTGTCAAACTTCAGTCTAGAGATGCTGAAACGATTGATTTATGGCAAAAATTAGTAGATTTCTCACTAGTTAATTTTAATTCAGTCTACCAAATGCTAGGCGTCCTTCTAAATGATGATAATTTGGCTGGAGAATCAATCTATGAAGATCTACTTCCTGAAGTGGTAAAACGTCTCGAATCTCGGAATTTAATTGTTGAAAGCGAAGGTGCTTTAGTTGTGTTCCCCGAAGGATGGTTTAATCGTGAAAATGAACCTCTGCCTCTTATTATTCGTAAAGGTGATGGTGGTTACAACTACGCCACCACTGATCTTGCTTGTATAATAAATCGTGTTGAATCGATTGAATGTAATGAGATGCTGTATGTTGTTGGCGCTGAGCAATCACAACATTTTTCTATGGTTTTTCAAGTAGCTAAAGATGCAGAATTTATGGATGAGAAGATTAAAGCAGTGCATGTCTCATTTGGTTTAGTCATGGGCTCAGATGGTAAGAAATTAGCCAGCCGTGAAGGCAAAGCAATCACTCTGAAAGAATTATTGGAAGAATCAGTTAACAGGGCAGAAAAATTGATTCTTGAGAAAAATTCTTCTATGTCTGATTCAGATCGTAAAAAAGTCTCTAAAATGATTGGAATAGGTGCAATAAAGTACGCAGACTTATCTATTGATAGAAATAAGAATTATGTTTTTGATTGGGATAAAATGTTATCATTCGATGGGAATACCGCTCCTTATCTACAGTATGCACATGCAAGGATATGTAGTATTTTCCGCAAATCATCGATATCTCGTGAATCTACATTTAATTCTGAAATCTTAGTAGTAAATGATTTCGAAAAGTCTCTTTCCAAATCTATAATTAGATTTTCTGAATCAATCGATGAGACAATAAATAGTTATAGCCCTCATCGTTTGGCAGTTTACTTACATCATTTAGCGCAAGATTTCGCCTCATTCTATGAGAATTGTCCTGTTTTAGACTCTAATGATGAGGTCAAGATGAATAGTAGATTAGCTCTGTGTAATTTAACTGCGAGGACATTGAAGATAGGACTAGGACTTTTGGGGATTGAAACACCAGAAAATATGTAATTAAATAATTTCTTTTACCATTTTTATATTTCCTCTGACAGATTTAATTCTTTTTGAATTGAGAATTAAACTCCAAAATGGTACAAAGTCAACTTCGACATTTATCCATTCTAGTTCGTTAATTAGTTCTTTAGAATGAGGATTGTCCAAATTAATTTTATTAACAATATAATTTTTAACTTTATTATTATTTTTCTCTAGATATTCCTCAACTTCCTTACAATCATCACATGATTCTTTTGTTATTAGAAGTAAATAATCAGATTTTCTATTGATGTTTTCCCAATCGTAAATTGATATTATTTCGTTCATTTAATCAACTCTAGACGATGGTTATCTTTGAATGGCCCAGTCCACCCGCAAGTGTATGGTATCAGTAGGCGACACAGCACCTGACTTTACTTTGATGGCGAATGACAGAAATATGGTTACTCTGAGTGACTCAATTGGAAATAAAGTGGTTTTAGCATTCTATCCTGCTGCTTTTACAGGTGTATGTACGGCTGAAATGTGTACTTTTACAAACTTTATGAGTGATTTTGAAAATATTGAGGCTGAAGTATTTGGAATCAGTGTTGATTCAATATTCTCCAATAATGAGTTTTCAAAAATAAACTCAATAGGATTTCCATTGCTTTCCGATGTGAATAGAAATGCTACAAATTCTTATGGTGTTGGAATTGATTTTGTTATGCCTGGATACACTGCTGCACAGAGGTCAGTTTTTGTGATTAATGAGGATGGAAAAATTGGTTATTGCTGGATTGCTGATAATCCGGGTATAGAACCTAATTATCAAGAAATTATTGATTTTTGTAAAAGATAGGCTAATTTATTTTACTTCTTCACCAGACCATCTCTTACTTAATTTATGTTCAATGTCAAGTTGGTCTAGTATCCTTGCGACAACGAAGTCTATCAATTCTTCAATGGTATTTGGTTTATGGTAGAATCCAGGACTTGCGGGGAGTATAATGACTCCCCAAGTTGACATTTTTGTCATTGCTTCTAGGTGAGCGGTTGCAAAAGGAGTTTCTCTAGGGACTAGAATCAACTTTCTTCTTTCTTTGAGAGCAACAAGAGCACTCCTAGTCGCTAGGTTATCTGAGATTCCTGCTGCAATTTTGCCTATAGTAGTACCACTAGTTGGGCAAATGATATATGCGTCATATTTTGCAGATCCAGAAGCAGGTTTTGCAGCTAAATTATGATTTTCATGCAATGTTACTCCTCTAATTTTGGATAAATCTTTTGCTGTCATGTCACATTCTAAATGCAAGTTGATTGCACCTGTTTTTGTTACTATCAAATCTACCTCCCAAGAAGCTTCAGAAAGTACTTCTACAAGTCGTACAGCATACTGTGCACCAGAAGCACCTGTTAAGGCTACAACAGCGGATGGCATGAAACGCCGTGAGAACAAGACATCTTGAACTATTGCTTAATTTTTACAGACATTCTTTAATGCAAATGCTAAATATTCATACTCATCTAAGTTATTGTAAATCTGAGCGGAAATACGTATATACCTTCCTTCTGGGTTAGGCCAATACCAAACTGGAACTTGTATATTGTATTCATCTAGAAGATCTAGATGTATTGGATCAGGTTCATGAATAGAAAGATTAGTGTAATCATCAAAATTTAATTTTATAGTTGCTATGCTTGCTAGCATTTTGTCAGGGCAAGGTGGGGAAATATCCAATTCTTGACATAGATATTTTCTTGCTTCAGTTACCAAGTTATTATTATGTTGCATTATTTCTTCCCAACTCATTCCCACTATCTTGCTAACTTCACTGATAACATATGGGATTACACACCATGCGGATATATCTCTAGTTCCTGTCCAATCGAATTCGTGTCGAAATCTTGAAATTCCTTCTAAAGGAGCAGTCATTCCATGACTAATTGTTAGAGGGTGAATAAATTCTTGCATATCCTTTCTTACATGCAAAAACGCTGAACCTTTAGGTGCACATAGCCATTTATGGCAATTACTAGTTGTAAACGATGCACCAATTTGTTCTAAATCTAGAGGAATCATTCCAATTCCATGAGCCGCATCAAGAAGTACTTTAATTCCCTTATTTTCTAGTAATTCAACTAATTTTTCAAAAGGCATTTTTATCCCAGTAGGGCTAGTTACTGTATCAATTAATGCTAATTTCGTTCTTTCTGTAACACATCGCATAATCTCTTCAATTATAATTTCTTCATTGTTAATCGGGAATGGTATTTCGCAAGTAACAACTTTAGCATTATTCTTTCTAGCAACAAAATCTATTGTATTTCTACAAGCTTGATAAGCATGATTAGGTACTAATATCTCATCATCAATGTTGAAGTCTAGCGATCTCAATACTGTATTGACTCCTGATGTTGCGTTTTCAATCAATGCCAAATCATCATAATCACATTTAACAAATTTAGCAATCGCTTTTCTAGTTTCTAATAATGCTTTAGGGGCGATTTCTTCATAGAATTTCACCGGATCTTTTTCTACAAGTTGTTGCCATCGTTTTTGTTCTTCTAGAACTATTTTAGGTGTAGCTCCGTATGAACCATGATTTAAGAAAATGGTTGATACATCGAGTCCCCAAAATTCAGACATAAGATTTTTCTGCGGTCTATTCATAGAAAGTCCTCAAGATTACAATTTTCGTCTTCAACTGGTACTCTATTAAGTATATTTTCGATATTTGAGATTAGAGTATTTTCAAGTAACTCTCTGGTGATTTTCTGATTATTATTTTTCTTATATCCCAATTTTTCTAATGATGTTGTTGTACCTACATCTAATCCGCAGCAAGCGAGATTTTCAATCCTATTTCCAGGAGTAGCATAGTTCAACGCTAAACCATGCCTACTAACCCAATGAAGAAATGCAAGTCCTATAGAACATACCTTTTTTCCATCAACCCATACCCCCATCATTGCAGAATCTCTGTATCCATCAATGCCAAGATCTTTCAGGGTTTTAATTACCAAATCCTCTATTTTGTTAATAATTTTTCTGACACTTTGTTCATCATTATCCCATTTCACAATAGGATAAGCCACTAGTTGCCCGGGTCCATGCCATGTGATTCCTCCACCTCTATCTACAATTGTCTGTTCATAATCGTCACTAACTACTACTCCTTCCCTACTGGCCTTTGGGCCAATGGTAACTATTTCTGGATGTTCTACGAGAATAATAGAGTCAATAATTTCATCACTAATTCTTTTTTGTTGCATAACGCGCATAATCTCTGAAACTTTAGAATGTTCAACAATTCCAGCCCTTAGGACTTGGATATTTTTCAACAAATCACCTCAGGAAGTATGTATTGCGTGACCCAATGTTTTCAATACACTTTCATGAAAAGCCTCCGTCATTGTTGGGTGTGCGTGAACTGTATCTGAAATATCCTCTAACTGTGCTCCCATCTCGAGAGCCAAAATGAATTCACCGTGTAATTCGGCTACGTGACTGCCAACTGCTTGAATACCAAGAATTACATGATCTTCTTTCCTTGCAGTTACTCTTATGAAACCTGCAGTTTTTTCTGCTTCTATAGTTAGAGCTCTTCCATTGGCAGCTAGAGGGAATTTCCCAATAATGACCTCTTCACCTTTTTCTTTCGCTTCATCAGGAGTCAGTCCAACAGAGACAATTTCTGGTTCAGTGAAAACAATTGCAGGAATTGCAACTTTGTCAAATTCTCTCTTTTCACCGGAAATAATCTCTGCCACCATTTCGCCTTGGGCGCTTGCCTTGTGTGCCAGCATTGGTTCTCCAGCAACATCGCCGATTGCATAAACTCCTGGTGCTGAGGTCCTACATTGTCGGTCAATTCTAATAAATCTACCAGATGTATCCATCCTTATTCCCATATTTTCAACCCCCCATCCCTTTGAGTTTGGACTTCTTCCAACAGTAACTAAAATCTTATCAACAGTAATTTTTTGTTCTTCAGAATCCTTTTCAAATGTAAGTTCAACTTTTCTTGATGCACCTTTACCTTTGATTTTAGCTCCTTTTGCAAGAGCATTAGTATAAACAGTAACTTTGTTCTTCTTCAACCATATTTCAAGTGGTCTTCTGATTTCTTTATCCATTATTCCTAAGATACTATCCATCCCTTCAACTACAGTGACTTCTGTACCTAATTTCCTTAACGCACAACCTAACTCTAGTCCTATATATCCTCCTCCTACAATGGCGACCTTCTTCGGTAGTTTTTCCAAACTCAATGCACCTGTTGAAGAAAGAACGAATTCTTCATCACACGGCATAAAAGGCAAATCAATATGAGAAGAACCCGTTGCAATAATTACATTTTCTGCTTCGATATTTATATCTCCATTTTCGGTCTTAACAGTACAGTTTTTCGATGAAGAAAATGTGGCCCAACCATGTATTAATTCAGCACCTGCATTTTTAACCAATGTTTCTACACCTTTGGTTAATCTTTGAACTATCCCATCTTTCCATTCCACAATACCTTTCATTTCAATTTCGGTATTTCCTAAAACTGTAATTCCCATGTGCCCTTCTTCTTTGGAATGTTTACCCAATGCTTCATATCTTTCTGCCGCATGGATAATGGCTTTACTTGGAATACAACCAACATTTAGACAAACTCCTCCTGCTTTTTCCCCCTCAACAATTATTGTATTGAGACCTAATTGAGCGGATCTTATTGCAGCAACATATCCTCCAGGCCCCGCTCCGATGACTAAAACTTGACATTTACGATTATTACTCATTTTTTCACCTACATAAAAATTAGAGCCGGGTGTTCTAACATTTTCTTCAATGACTGAACCAGGGCGGCTCCATTAGCACCATCTACAATTCGATGGTCGAAAGAACTTGACACATTCATTATCCTCCTAACAACAACTTTTCCATCTTGAACTACAGGCATCTCTCTTGCTTTATGTACTCCCAGAATACTAACTTCTGGGTGATTAATGATTGGTGTGGCTCCTAACCCTCCATCTCTTCCGAGACTTGTAATTGTAAATGTGGAACCTGTCAAGTCATCTAGGCTAGCAGTGCCATTTCTAGCTGAGCCTGAAACTCGTTGCATTTCAGCTGCTGATTGCCATATGTCCATTGCTTCAACATGTTTTACGACAGGAACAAATAATCCTCTATCTGTTTGTGTGGCAATTCCGAGATGGATTGCAGAGTGTTGAGTAACAATATTATTTTCTTCATCATAATGTGCATTACATTCTTGATGTTTCGGCATTATTTTAGCCAAAGCCATCATTATGAATGGCAGATAAGTTAATTTTGGCTGCCCTTCGTCTTTGGTGGAGTTTAAAAATTTCCTGAGTTTTTCTAACTCAGTGACATCAATTTCTTCAAAATATGAGAAGTGAGGTATAGAAAATTTTGATTTGACCATTTGTTCAGCAATTTTTCTTCTTAAACCTACGACCTTTATTTCGTTTGTTTCTGTTCTTTTTGTAGAATATGATTTTGGAGGTGCACCTGTAACTGCTCCTCCTGCTGCGATATATGCGTCTAAGTCTGCGTGTCTAATCCTTCCAGCGGGTCCAGAGCCGGATACGAAAGTTAGGTCTAGTTCGGCCTCCCTAGCTCTTCTTCTTACAGCAGGACTAGCCAACACCCTAGTATTCTGTCTCACCTTTGTAGTTTTAATTGGTTTCTGAATGAGAACTTTTTCAGGAGCTGGTTTTTTTTCTACAACCTCAACTACCTTTTCCTCAAGTTCAACCACTTCTTCAATTACTGGTTCGGGAACAGGTATAGTTTCTGTATTTTCTTCTGTAGAAAAGACATCATCTCCACTTCCTGAGAAAGTTATCAGAGCAGTGCCTACAGCAATCATATCGCCAACTTCTCCACTCAATTCCTTTACTATCCCACTTGTTGGAGAAGGTATGGTAACAGTTGCCTTGTCGGTCATTACATCGACGATTGGAGCATCTTCAACTATTGTATCTCCAACCTTGACATGCCATGACACTATTTCTCCTTCTACTACTCCTTCTCCTATATCTGGTAACTTGAAAACATAATCTCCCATATTCATTCCTCCTGAGTTTTTAGTATCGCTTCAGCAATTCTAGAGGGACTTGGCATATAATCCCATTCTGTTGTGTGTGGGAATGGCGTATCCCATCCTGTGACTCTTTCTATTGGACTTTCTAAATGATAAAAACATCTTTCTTGTATCGAAGCAACCATCTCGGCCCCAAATCCACTAGTTTTCGGTGCTTCATGTACAACAACACATCTACCCGTCTTTTCAATTGAACTAACTACAGCCTCTCTATCCCAAGGGACTAATGTTTGTAAATCTAATAAATCACAACTAATTCCTGAGTTTCTTATTGCTTGTTCTGCCACATGTACCATTGTGCCCCAAGCAATTACAGTACATTTGTCACCTTCCATCGCCAATCTCGCCTCTCCTAATGGTATTTTATAATATGATTCAGGGACCTCGGCTTCTGGATGTTCTTTCCATGTTGGAACATTATGAGGGTCTCCATAAAATGGACCCCTGTAACATCTTTTTGGTTCAAAGAAAATCACGGGATCGTTATCCTCAATAGCACTAATTAGAAGACCCTTAGAATTGAATGGCGTAGAACAATACACCACTTTCAACCCGGGAGTATGTGTAAATTGAGATTCTGGAGATTGCGAGTGATGATGACCTCCTCTAATACCTCCTCCTGCGGGAGTTCTAATTGTGACAGGGCACCAAAATTCTCCTCCTGAACGATGCCTAACCTTTGCCATCTCATTCACAATTTGGTCATATGCTGGAAAGATATAATCTGCGAACTGTATTTCTACGACTGGTCTGAGGCCATTTATCCCCATCCCAAAAGCTGTTGCAGCTATTCCTCCTTCGGAAAGAGGCGAGTCAAAAACACGATGCTTGCCATGTTTTTCTTGTAGGCCATCAGAGGTCCTAAATACTCCCCCGAAATATCCAACATCTTCTCCAAAGATCACTATGTCTGAATCTCTTGATAGCATATTGTCAAGGGCACTATTTACAGATTGAACCATATTCATATTAGGCATTATTCATCCCTCCATCTTTTCATTTCATCCCATTGCTCTAGTAAATGCCAAGGAGGAGTCTCATAAACTTCTGTAAAAATCGCATCGGAGGATGGATATGGGCCGTTTGCCAGATCTCCAAATTTCACAGCCTCCTTGTATGCGTCCATAACTTCTGAATCTATTCTTTCTTCTAGTTCTTTATGCATCTTCTCTGACCAATTATTTGTTTGCACTAAATGTAACTTCAATCTCTCGATAGGGTCTCCACCGGGCCAAAAATCATTCGAATCTTTCGGCCTATATCTAGATGGGTCATCACTACTACTATGCGCACCTGCTCTGTAAGTTAGCACCTCTATATGTGTTGGTCCTAGGTTTTTTGCGGCTCTTTCTCTAGCCCATTTAGTTACGGAATATAAAGCGAGAAAATCATTCCCATCAACTCTGATACTAGGGATTCCATATGGTATCCCTCTTATTGCAAAGTTTTGATTGTTACTAGCAAAATTAGAATGGGTTGAAATCGCCCATTGATTATTTACTACATTGAGTATCACAGGTGCTTTGAATATACTAGCGAAATTAAGTGCATAATGATAATCTCCCTCGGCACTAGCTCCGTCTCCTATCCAAGTAATGGTAACTTCATCAAGCTCCTTGTATTTAGATGCCAATGCTACACCAACTGCTTGACTAAATTGTGTACCTACTGGGCTTGAGACCGAAATATATCTCCCCTCACGATACGTGTAATGTACTGGCATTTGTCTGCCCTTGACATTGTCTTCTTCATTTCCAATACAGTGACAAATCATGCTGACCATGTCTCTTCCTCTAACAAATTGTGCTCCTGGTTGCCTGTATGTAGGGAATAACCAATCTTGATTCTTTAGAGCCATGGTCTGAGCAATCGCAATTGCTTCTTCTCCAAAAGATCTCATGTAAAATGATAATTTCCCTGTACGCTGCATTTTCATCATTCTTTCATCAAAAATTCTCATCCTTAGCATATGTTCTAAGCCTAAAATCAATTCTTCTGAAGTAAGGTTAGGATTCCATTCGCCCTTTGCTTCATGGTCATCATCTAGGACTCTAACTAAACCTGTAGCGTGATTTATTGCATCATCAACTGAACATTCAATATCCAATCTATTCAAATCTTCTGGCTTCCAACTCCATTGTTCAAATTTTGTTTCATCTCCTGGACGATGAGGTGCGTCAGGGACATGGATTGACTCCGTCTTCTTCTTCACCATGTATCTAACACCATCTTCTTACTCATATTTGTTGGCTTTCGCCAATCACAATTTCCTCATTGAATTTAGGTAACTGACCGCAGAGCCTGTAGATTCTCTAGTAACTACTGGTTCCGCCCCTTCAGCCTCTTCGTACAATAGTCCGGCTCTGTATGAAGATCTGACCAAAGGCCCACTCGCTACCGCTTTGAACCCTAACTCTCTAGCAGTTTTATCCCAGTCTGCGAACTGTCTTGGCTCTGGAAATCTGTCGATTGGAAGGTGTCTGTCACTTGGTTGTAGATATTGGCCCAATGTAATCATTTCAACACCTACTTCTCTAAGTAATTTCATTGCCTCTACAATTTCATCATCATTTTCTCCCAAACCAACCATAATACTTGACTTGATTTTCAAATCTGGTCTCACCTTTTTGGCATGAGATAATATTTTTAGAGACTGTTCAAATGAAGCTCTTGGGTCTCTAACAATACTATCTAGTCGAGGTACGCATTCTACGTTGTGTGCAAATACCTTAATTGGTAAATCATCAAGTAGGCTTGTAAGGGCGTCCAAGTTTCCTTCTAAATCTGAACACAACAATTCCAATCCAACATCTGGTGTTCTTTTGTTAACTTCTAGCAAACATCTTCTGTAATGTTCTGCTCCTCCATCGGGCAAATCATCTCTATTCACTACAGTGACAACTGCATGCGTAATATTCATTTTTTCTATTGCTTCCGCTAACTCTTTTGGTTCCAAAGGATTTAGCTCTGGAGGCTTCTTTATTGTACCGACCGCACAAAATCTACATCCTCTAGTACAAACTTCTCCAGCAATCATGAAAGTTGCTGTCCCTCTAGCCCAGCAGTCATGTACATTTGGACACCTTGCTTCTTCACAAACTGTGTGTAGTCCATGTTCATGTACATTCGCCTTTGTAATGTTAAAATTTCTTTGCGAATTTCCAGTCGGTAGACTAGTTCTAAACCATTCTGGTAGACGTTTCCTTTTTTCTTTCCTTCTTTCAAGAGAACTTTTACCATTATGTCTTAAAACTTCTTTAATCGAATGATTTTCATCATTAATCGTTGGAAGTCGCGTTGACATTGATACCTACGAGCAGGGTCATGACGAAAACTATTCTGATAGTAAATTGTTAACTTAATCCTATACAAGAAGTCATATCTTAGTTCACTCTCGCAACACTATGGATCAAGGCGTTGTGTTAGTGACGGGAGGATCCAAGCGAATTGGTCGTGAGATTTGCATTCGTCTTTCAGATTTAGGTTACAAAGTCATTATTCACCACAGAAGTTCATCTGAAGATGCCGAAGAAACAGCAAGAATGATAATTTCAAATGGTGGCTCTGCTACTATTTTCCAGGCAGACTTGTCAGATTTATCTAGTGCAAGGGAGTTGATATCTCATGCTGTAAAGGAATTCGGTTATCTTAATGCAATAGTAAATAACGCGTCAGTTTTTATTCATGACGATATTTCTACAATTACTTCTGATTCATGGGATAAGCACATGAAAATTAACGCAAAAGTCCCTTTGATGATGATTAAACAGATGAATGATTCATTAGAAGGAAACAGAAGAGGCAGTGTAGTCAATATTTTAGATCAAAAATTGTATAATCCTAATCCTGATCATTTATCTTATACTGCATCGAAATATGCTATGCTAGGACTAACTGAAACCTTAGCAAGAGGTTTAGCGCCTAAAGTTAGAGTGAATGCTGTTTCACCAGGACATACATTAGCCAGTAACTCACAAACTAGCGAAGGTTTCGAGCTTGCGCAATCTAGTTCTCCCCTGGGTTACGGGCCAAGTCCCGGAGATATTGCTGATGCTGTGTGTTATTTGATGGTTGCAAAGGCCGTAACTGGACAGGTCATCTATGTCGATTCTGGTGAAAGGTTCCTTTCAAGAACAAGGGATGTAGTGTTTGAAACTGAGTGATTCTATGACCTCTCACAAAGATGCGATTACTAATTTATTGTCTTCTTACAGTGGAGTAACAACACTATTTTTAGAAGATGTAGTTAGAGACGTAGATATTGGAGTTCACGATTTCGAAATTGGTAATCCTCAAAAAGTAAGATTTGACATATACGTAATGATTTCAGACATTATAAATCCAAATAATGATAATTTGAATGAAGTATTGAACTATGAGTATCTCATTGATTCTTTAGACGAAGTGTTATCGATTGGTCGTTTTTCTCTACTTGAGACATTAGCAAATCGATTACTCGAAGAGATATCTACTCCAAACAGTGTGAAAGCAGCATCATTGGTTATAACTAAGTTAGATATCTTACATGGTGATGGAAGATTAGGTTGTTCAATGACGAAAATCAAGTGATTTTCACACAAATTTAAGTTTATGGTGCAGGGGGTGGGATTCGAACCCACGAAGGCCTTGCCACCGGAGCTTAAGTCCGGCCCCTTTGACCACTCGGGTACCCCTGCGTGCCATCGGCGTACGAACTTAGTCTTGAATCGCGCGGCTCCAATATGTCCCGGAAATAGATGCATATGCGGAACTTATGATGAGAACTCTTTAACACCCTGTGAACAGCCGAGAAGCGTGCAAGTGTCTAGGAACGCTCAGAGAGGTGTCAAAACCGCCCGTATTGCTCTTTTTCTGACATTACTAATGTTAACTCCAATGTATTCTTCTCAAATAACTAATTTAGAGTTGGAGGAAAGGCCAATTTTAAGCAATACAGAGGAAACAATTGAACTTTACACACTTTATCTCGCTTCTGCTGATTCTACAACTGATGGGGACGGATTAATTACTACAAAAATACCTGACTCTGGCGGTCAAGAAACAGCCAGTGCTTTGGACGAAACAATAGAATTTATTAGTCAAGAATTGTTATCATCGATAGAGGTATTCGGTCGTCCCAATCAAGGTTCAAGTTCTGGAACTTATTACTTGCCACTGGATCTTTTCTTGAAAGCAGTTGGGCCAAGCGGGTCATCAGTTGATTGGACAATCAATGTGAGAGCGGGTGGCTCTTCCATAGGACAAGCAGAGTGGAGTGCAGATGCATGCAATACTGGAATTGGTAATAGTTGTAACTTCGATCATGAAGAATTTGAAGTTGACCTTGGGTCTACCAGTTCTTTCATGATACTAGAAGATGAAACCATTGAAATTACAATTTCTGCGGAAATGTCAGGGTGTGATAGCAGTGGCGGGCCATTCGGCTCCACTTGTACTGCAGAAGTTGCATGGAATGAAATCGATGGTGAATCTAATCGCCATTCTGAAATTGAAGTAGAAACAAATGCAATTTCCAATAGTGTTGTATATTTACAAAGAGATGGAGATGAACTTTCAGAAGGTCCAGTCTTAGAATGGTATCCTAACGATATTATCGATCAGAGATTGATGCAATTCACTTTCGACGTAAAAAGTGCATTTGGTAGATATGATATTGATAGTGTTAGATTATTACTTAGAGATTCGCTAGGGAACTATAGGATAGATAAAGAAATTAGTGACGATGATCCAGACATTGATGATACAAATGAAGGAATATTTGGACATTATTCCTGGACATACCCAGGAGGCGTACCTGCTGGCGAATATACTGTGGAATTAGAAGTGACAGACATACAAGGGAACTTAGTCTTGATTGAACATCAGCCCGTTGAAATGCATCAATTTGGTGTTTCAATTAATCATGGAATGGATAGGCAAACAGAATATATCGCTCCTGGCGAAATAACTCCGATACCTCTCCAACTAGTCCATAGGGGAGACTCTACTAAATCTATGTCTGTTGAACTTGAAGTAATGACAAATCTCGGTAGTTCTTGGTTAATCGAATTTGATTCAGATTCAAGTATCTATTCTTTGGATGCTGGTGGAGATATCTTGAATCCTATTCTCACATTGCAGGCTCCTGATGATTTAACTGGGACTCCTAGTAGTATAGATATCCGTGCTGTAGCTGAAGCTGAAGTTGATGGGGTTCAAACCGTTGTGCATCAAGATACCTTGAATGTGAAACTAGAGAAGATTGACGTTTTCCAACCTCCAGCAGTATCTGTTTGGGACGAAGAACATGAACTTCCTATTGCCAACTCTACCCGTCCCGATGATATCGATAATACTATACCGAGATATGTTGAATATGGAGAGTTCACACCATTCCTCCTTGAAATATTTAATACAGGTTTCGATGCAGACATGTTCCGTATAGATGTCCTAAAACGCTCCAAATCCATAATTCAAGTCTATGATAATAATACTGGAGAAAGAATATTAGAGGATGTTGGAGATGGGACATTCCATTCCTCTTTCTTAGAGAGGCACGCGACTCAAGTATTATTGCTAAATATCAAACCATCTAATGATCGTGCCGATGACGACTTAGGAACTATAGAAATTGAAGTCACTAGTTCTGGTAATTCGTCACTTAGAAGTACAATAATATTCACTATTCAGAGGACATTTGGTATAAGAGCGGAAGTATCACAAGATTGTGATGGTTCACCACTAGGTCAGATTGAAGTTTCACTTTGTTCTCCCGGTTCAGATAACGCTGTTGTAGATTTAAGGGCCAGAATTACTAGTAGCGCTAATTCTGGAGATACTGCTCTTTGGTGGAGAATTCAGAACCCTGCAACTCTACAGGAAAATTTAGATATTAGCCCGATATATGGTCAATGGCAGTTTAGGATTGAAGATGAAAATAATGAAGCAGTACCTCGTGTTTCACTAAGCCCCGGAGGATTTATTGAAGTATTTGTAACAGTCACTCTCACAACTCAAGTCGAACAAGGTAACCATACAATTTATCTGAGAGTGATTGAAGATACCGAAGAATCCAACCCTAGATACTTCGACTTACCTATGACCTTTGAGATTGCCTCTGATATGCCTAATTTAGAGATAGTCCAAGTTACTCAAGATAGAAAATTACTCCCAGGAGAAGACTATTCTATCCAGATGAAAGTAAAAAATGAAGGAAATACTGAAATGACAATTCTATTAGATGCAGAAGTAGATCAGCAAGGATGGACTGCAGAAATCGAGGGCCCATCTGGTTCAACATTTATCCAATTAGGTGCATATGAAGAACTAAGTTTCAATCTCAAAGTATTCGTTCCTTCCGATGCAAATAATGGTGACAAAATTCCTGTTTTAGTTACTGCAATGCCATTGGCTTATGTGATTGACGGAACTCTGGATACTAGTCAGAGTTGGTCAGATGATTTCACTGCTAAAAAGACTGTAATTATGACTGTAGATTTAGGTAATGTAATTGATATTATTATTAATGAAATTAGTCATCCTCGCCCCCTAACTCTAATTGTTTTGGTAGTAGGATTTTTACTGATTATTGCAGGAGTACAAAGTAGTATGAATCGCCGTAAATGGGCTAGCCATATGGCACTAATTGAGTCTATGAATCGTGATGGTGGAGATGAAGATGAAGATGTCGAATTTGAAGAACCAATGCCAATGATTGAAGAGTTACCAGATCCTAATCGTTATGATGATGATGATATAGAACTTGTATGATTCTGTTCACTCGTCCGAACGACGCTCCATTCTTCTTAAGACCTCTATTAAGCGCCACGAACATTAGAGGTGTCTAGTTTGCAGAGCGTTTCAGTAATTTCGACTGACAAGAAACTAGTAAGCAAACGTCGCTCAGCCTGTTTATTCACATTGATTATGTTACTAGCTTCATACTCTGCGATTGAGTTTGGAAGTTGGGAAGCTCTTGCATCAACTGATGATGATGGAGACGGTTTAACTTATGGTTTAGAGTTCATTATCAATACTCAACCGCAAGATTGGGATAGCGATAATGATGGACTCCCTGATGGATGGGAATGGCAATATGGTTTAGATCCTCTTTCACCAACTGATATTAACGGTTCAGTAGGTGATCCAGATGGAGACGCTTTCACAAATTTGAATGAATATCTTTACGGAATACCAGCCAATTGGGATGATCCTACTACTGCCAATATTCTCGATAATGGCGTTTGGTGGAATGGTACAGTTCCTGTGAGACTTTGGGATGAAGAAAGTGCAATGCAATTTATTCAGGGGACAGGATCAGATGGAGTAGATGAAGATCCTGTAGGTAACATTTGTTTCAATACATTTGATGATGACAAGGATGGCTTGGTAGATAATTTCGACCCTGATGGAGATGGAGACGCCGATTGTTCCAGTGATGATGATGACGGTGACGGATTAATCGATGAAGATCCTGATGGATGGGATACAGATGGAGATGGTATGCCTGATGGTTGGGAAGTTGCGAATAATTTAGACCCAACTTCTGCATCTAATGTTGATGGCACCTATGGAGATCCAGATGGTGATGGTCTGATTAATTTGTACGAATACGTTAACCCAACTTGGGGTACTAGAAATGGTTCTACCACTCCTCCTACACAATATTTCAGACCAGGTCCAAACAATATGACTGCTACAGAGTCACCTTGTAATCCCGTGTTGGGGCTGGGCCCCGGTGGTTGTGCTATATTTACTGCGGAAGTCGATTCAATTACTCAAACAGATCCTAACAACAACGATACAGATGGAGACGGCTTAAATGATTCGTATGAAGCATTAATTCTTTTGACAGATCCAACTGCTATCGATACAGATTCAGACGGCATTAGCGACGGTGTAGAAGTAAACGCGCAATATGGAGACCCTCCTCAAGCATCCGACCCTAGAAATAACAATACTGATGGTGATCAATTTGATGATGGAGAAGAAGATCTTAACGGAAACGGAATTGTCGATTCTAATGAAACCGACCCTACAAGAATCGAGGATGTTGGCGATTTTGATAATGATGGTATAGATAATTGGGAAGAAAATCTAACTTGCACCAGGTGGGATTTAGCAGATACCGATGGAGGTGGCGTAAATGATGGAGATGAACTTGCTGTAGGTCACCAAACAGACCCTTGTATCAGTGAAATAGTTATTATTAAAACCATAATTAGTTGGGATGCACCTTCTTTGTCATTATTACTTAATTCTACTACTGAATTAGACCCTGACCCCTCTGACTGGAGGCAAGATTCTGCTCCTATGGCGTATTATGAGTTAATCAACGGCTCAACTGTAGGCTTCAGATATGGATCGATTGATGGGAATGAATTGAAAGAAGTAGACGTTTCTTTACCTGCTACTGCAGTATCTGTTTTATTTACAAATCATTCTTGGTGTTGGGATGCTTCTCCTCAGCCTAGTGAGGCTCATTGCGATGATGATTATTTTGATACTGATGGCGATGGTTTGGCGGATTGGGAAGAGCTACTTGCCACATGGGGGCAACCCACTAACCCCAATCTTGTTGATACTGATGGGGATGGAGTAGACGACTTATCAGAGATACTTAATCAAACTGATCCGAGTGAACCTTGTAGTAATCTCCTAGATACTGACGAAGACGGATTGAATAATTATTTCGAAAACACAACTGGCTGTGACTTAATTTTCGGTTTCGGAGGAAATGGTACCGTTGATACCTATTTCACTCTGTGGAATGATGCCGATACCGATGACGGAGGTGTTACTGATGGGCAAGAATATCTTGATGGAACTAATCCTCAAAATAATTCCGAAGATGATTTAAATCCTCTTGATACGGATGGAGATGGTATACCTGACACCATAGAGCAAGCAATAGGACTTGATTGGTTAAACCCCGATACTGATGGGGGAGGAATTCCGGATGGCGATGAATGTGGGCCTGATTTTTGGTCATTAGATTGTAACGGTTCTGTTAGCAATCCTTGGGACCCTAGTGACGATATAGATCCAAATATGTTAATGTTTATAGCTGAAAATTCTACAAGTGTAGATTTGGGTATTACAAATTATTGGAGATGGCATACTTATGATTATTACACCGGAGTATCCTTTGGAGTGAATAGTACTCTGGTCGGTGGAACTCCAATAGTCTTCGACATTGGTTCAATGCAGGGTGTTGCGCATGAATCTTTTTGGATTGGAAACAGTACAAATGATTGGACAATAACATATATGCCTGGTGCTGAAATAGGGCCTGGAGGAGAATTGATAGTTCCGTATAATACTGTGAATTGGACCTCATGGAGCGATTCGGGAGCAATCTTAAATTTCTCTAATTATACTAGGGACATCGGTGTCTCACTTTTGTCTGTTGATCAAATCTTTATTAGTAGCCCAGATGTTTTCTTTAGTCCACAAGTGAGAGAAAATACTACTGCCTTCCTTGGAAGTGATTACGGTAAAGACTTGCCACAATCTTACATTGTACGACAGAGTTCAGTACCATTGTCTATCACACAGGCTGTTTTAGCTGAATCTGGTGCATTTTCAGCGTGGGAAAAAGTAGAAGCAATACAAGATTTTCTAATTAACGGTAATAATACTACTACATTCCTCAGAAATAATGACCCAACAGTACCAAATGGTTTTTCAGATGTTGAGAATGATTTAACTCATTATATACTTAATAATACAAAAGAAGGATCATGTGAACAGTTTGCAACTGTTTTCACCGTAATGCTCCGCCATGCTGGTTTTGCTGCACGTAAAGTTACTGGTTTTTCTGGTGGAGATTGGAATGGCAAATCGTATGAAGTGTATGGTAGCCACTTCACTACTTGGGTAGAAGTTCAGATGCAGACAAATCAGAATCAAGGAAATGTAACTCTAGGTTGGGTTCCATTTGAAGCCTGCCCTCCACAAAATATCTTAGAAGTTGTAGATGATGAATGGGGGCCTAATAATTTTGATAGAGACTTGTCTGGTAGCGATATTTGGTTAAATGGTACTCTGAGATTTGTAGATAACTTAACGTCCGCCGAAAATGTATCTCTCAATTTATATTTAGTCCCAGGTAATGAAACAGATCTTGTTCCTGGTTCCGCGGCTAATTCTGATTATCTAGTTGCAACAGGTTCGACAGATGTTAATGGGTCATTCGAGCTATCTGGCAAACCTCTGTTGCCAATAAAGCCAGGATATGGTGCATTAGTATTACAAATTTTCGAAAAAGCTTATGTTGGCTCTCAGGGAATTTCATTCCCATGGAGAATCAATATAACCGATGATTCTACTACCTCTTTCACTTCACCTCCTCCTGTAAACCAACCAATGTTAGGTGTTGGTGTAAACTCTAGTGTTACTGGTTATCTAAAACTTGAAAATCCTCCGAACTCCGATGTTTCACTAATAGATGATATGCAAGTAGTTCTGAATTATACTACTTCTATCGATGGACCTGTTAGTATGATTTCAAATGTAGGTACTGGAGGTTATTATGAGTTTGATATACCTATATCTGAATCAGAACCATTAGGGCTTATCAATGCTTCAATTTCATTCTTGGGTTGGCATGAGACTGATTTGAATAATGCGACAATCCCTAGTTATCATATTAGGCCATATACTGATAATTTCTTGTTTAATATTACTCCTGCCCCTAATCTAACTGTCACTTTAGAGGGTGTAGACTTGAACAATACATTCTTAGATATCGATTCTTTGATTTTCTTGAATGGTACTGTTCTGAGTTATGGAGATGCACCTGAGGCATTGAACGGTACTCTATATTTACAGATGAGACGTGCTTCAGTCAGTGGGCCCTTTGAAACTCTAAAGACTTGGTATCTTAATAGTTCAAACTGGACCTCATCACCAGGCCAATTCAATGTAAGTTGGTTGTTCTCTGGAGATAATGTATCTATTCCTTCTGGTCCAGTTGAAGTTAAAATCCAATTTGATGCTGAGGGCCTTTTCGCTAATGATCAGGTGAATTACTTGACTGAACATGGCATTCGGAGTGATATTACTTTTTCCTATGAAATGGTCCCCCAATCAAGAGGGAATCAGGCAGCTGTTGAAGTATTTCTCACCGACCATACCAATACCTCATTAAGTAGTTTCTTGGGAACTTATGTTTTAGATTTTAATGGTACCTCAGTTTGGAATATTTCAGATCCTGATACTCCGAGAATTACTCCTGTCTGGATACCAGAAGCTACTGCTCCAGCTGGTGACTATTCGTGGGTTCTGAATTTCTCTGGTAGTACATGGCTTAATCCTGCAATTGTTACTGATACAGTAAGAATTCAAGGGCAATCAAATGCTGTTGTTAACTTAGGTAGTGAATGGACCCCAAGAGGTACTTCCAACTGGGTTTCAGGTGTTGCTCAGGATAGAAATCTTGGGACTCCTGTGATTGCTAATAACTCCTCAGTAACCGCGCAATTATTGGTTCCTTCAGACTTACCTCCTTTACCTGATGGTTCACCACCGCCAGATACTGTAATTAGACTTGGAGGGGGCTTCATTAATCCGCTAAATGGAGAATATAATATTTCTTTCTTTATGCCGGGAGATATAGCATCTGGCGTTTATGAGTTACGAGTCTTTTTGGATTATACGATAAATCCGCCTAGTGGTGGAGAATACTACAAAGTTTCTGATGCAGATTCTATTGATGCAGGTATACAAACTGAAATGATTGTTGAATCAACTCCTCCTTCTTTAATAGTAATTGCAGGAGAGACAATGCAAATTAATGCTACAATTACAGATATAGCAGATGGTTCTCCAATTTCAGATATTATTGCAGATGTTATTTTTGATTCAGGGGGAACTCTGGAGCAAACTCTTCAGTCAGGTTTAACTTTAAGCGATGGAATAGTTACTTTCAGTCCCGTCATTCCTGCAGATACCCCTCCTGGTTTCTATAATGTTTCAATCATAGCTCCTGATGATATCTTAGACAATTTAACTGATGTAGATGCGGGAAGATGGTTAGGGAATCAAAGTACATCAAATTTAACAGTACAAGTTTCTAGTTCTATTATTTTAGATCCATTCCCTACCGAAGTTACTGCTGGTTCTACATTCTCTATATCTGGGCAGGTTTTGGATGCAGTAGATTCCAATAGAACTGTTGATGGGCCAATGGCTGTAGAAGTATTTTTCTTGAATGATTTAAGTGAAAAATTAGTTACAAACCATGTCACATCTAACAATGGCAGCTTTAACATTACAGTGCCTACCGATCCTCTAGGTGATGGTGTTAGCAGTGGGATTAAGACTGTAATAGTCAGTGTAGTTGAAGGAAGTACACCATTTTATTTGACAGGGACAGGAAATGACACTATATTAGTTAGAGGAGTTACTACATTTATCGATAAGTCTCCTTTAATTAATACAGTTGTTGAAAGAGGTTCTAATGTCACCTTAACTGCCCGAATTGTAGAATCTAGTAATGGCGATATCCCTTTACAAGGATTGAGTGTTTCTGCTGAATTCCATGATACTTGGCTAGACGAGGTCAACTCTAGTTCTCAAGGACTAGTTAATTTTACATTCTTCATACCTGATTCACATCCATTAGGACAGATAGACTCTATATTCTACTTTAATGGTTCAACTACTCTACACGGCACTTTAACATTGATTTCAACTATCACAGTGCGCTCATCAACTTTGATAACTGTGGATAATATTACTGATAATCCAGCGGCTGGAGAGTTATTCAATGTCAGTGGCACTTTAACATCGAGTAATGGAAGCGCAATTATAGATAGGCAAGGAAATACTCTAGCCCCTAGTTTAATCTTTGAAATCGATGGAGAGGATGATACGTTTACCGTGGTAAGTAGTAACGTCGAGTTAGATGGTTCTTGGTCAGCAAGTATCCGTTTAGATCTAACATTCTCTAGAGGTACTCACAATATCACTGCAACGTTTACACCAAATGTTAATTATTATCAATCCAGTACTGGAACCGGTATTTTTGATAGTAGAGGCTATTCACTTCTAACAATTGTCAGCCCACTTGATTTAGACCCTGATAGCAGAATAGTAAGAGGCGAAGAGATGAATATCTCATTATCCTTGATTGATAACTCTGCCTTACCGGTTGATTTTGTCATAATTTCAGTAATTGTTGATGGTTTAATTATATCGAATGTAACTACTGATTTATCCGGATTAGCCAATGTATCGATACTGGTAGACTCTAATAGAGTTGCAGGCCCTATGGAAATCAGTGTTATATTTTCTGGAATTGAAGGAACCACTGGCCTTGTTGGGGACGAATCAGTAACTAGAGTAGTAGTACTAGCCCCAACAGTAATTGAACTCACGGGAATTACAGGAACTTCTATTGCAGGTGAATCGGTTACTTTCCATGGGACTTTGTTGGATGAGCATGGCCAATTACTAATTGAGGATGGAATAAACTCCGGCGGAGTTATTCATTTGTCAATTGATGGACTAGACGTCGGAGCAATATATACTACACTAAGTAATTCATCAACAGGTAATTGGACGATTAATTATGAACTCCCGTTAAACACTGACTTTGGCTCACATGAAGTAAAAGTGGATTTCTTTGGAGGATTCACCTGGGTCGATCCAATGGGTCAGGGTGATTCGTTAAATCCTGAATATTACCTCCCGTCTTCTTCTGTCTCGATATTCAATGTTACTCAGACCTCCCAAGTTGTTTTGACAACACCTCCTGGCGAAATTGATCGTAATCAATTACTTGTGATTGAGGGTATGCTAACAGATGGTGCAGGACGTGCACTTCCTAATAGAGGCCTTTCTGTATATATGAATGACCAACTATTAACTGGTTTAAATGTAGATTCAGATGGTAATTTCAGTCTATTCATACCAGTTCCTTCAGATATGCCATTAGGTCCTCGAATTGTTAAGATTGTGTTTCAGGGTGAAGAATTTATTCTTTCCTCAAATTCCTCATCTGTATTCATAGTATATTCATCTACGGATGTATTCATATCCGAACCTAGTGCTGTGGCAGTTGGAGACAATTTATTATTACAAGGAAACGTGCAAGACAATCTTCCCAATGGATATCTTTCGAATCATTCTCTTGAGATATTTATTGACGGAGTATTGATTGGTATTACTTCTAGTAATGAACAGGGAGACTGGTCGCTAAATTGGCTAGTTTCAGAGTTCTTGGATGTAGGTGTACATACTATCACAGTTAAAGCCCCACAACAAGGATATTATCGTGAAGGTATTACTGAAACAAATCTTACTATAGCGTATCATTCTGGAATTACCTTACAAGTTGAGTCAAGCATTGTTACTCGTGGAGGGCAATGGAATTTCACCGGTAGACTGTATGATGCTGATTCCGAGGGTCTACCAGGGTTAAATGGTCGAGAAATCATCATTTATTTAGATGGTGAAGAGATTGGAAAGACAAATACTCTAGCCAATGGTTTTTATGAGTTTGATCATATCTTAGGATACTCAATTGACAGAGGTCAACACGATATTTTAGTAGAATTTTCTGGAGAAACCTATTATCTCCCAATCAGCTATAATATGTCTGTTTATGTTAGATCAGATATTGAAATAGAAATATTATGGATTTCTGAGACCATAATCAGGAGTGATGTTGAACATCCAATTAAGATTGAAGGACGAATTTTAGAAGTCGGAGGAGGTGGAAATGTTATCGAGGACATGGTTGTCACTTTACACTGGCTAACAGATGGTCCTGAGAATGCCAACGTACAATGGGATGAATCAACTGGTCATTTCAGAATACAATCGAATGCTCACTACCCAATGCCTCCTGGACCTATAGATCTAGTAGTCAAAATTGAATCAGATAGCACTAGATTTCTCAATGGTGGTTCTGAAGATTTGTCAGTTTCAATAATGGTCCCCGTTAATTTCAAGTTTACACCGGAATCTATTAAAATTGATAGAGATGTAAGAATAATTAGAGGGGTCGTCAATGTCACTTCTACAGATTCATTTGAACCTGTTGCTAATATTTCAATGTCTGCTTCATTAATTAACTCATCTTCGGGGCAGACACATTTTAGAGTAATAGAAATGACCGATGAAGATGGTTTGTTTACTTATGAGTTTAAGTCAATTGAGGGTCTACCTACGCTCTGGGACAGGGATTTCTGGGGAGAATTAAGCATTAACTTCTACACAGACTCTCTTTTTATTGATCCTTCAAACAGAACTTGGTTAGCTACTCAACAAAATCAAAATCCTCACGTAACTATTGAGTATGAGGTTACTGAAGAATCTTCCATCTTCCAATCGTTACTTTATGCTTCGATTATCTTAATCATACTAATTGGAATGGTTGGTAGTGGTCTATATTATCAACGTAGAAGAAGTGCAACAATAGATGAATTAGCAGGTATTTTTAGTTATACTGCCGAACTCTTGGCGGCAGGGGATGAGTTTAGAGAAGCAATTTACAATTGCTACGAAAGTCTGTGTCAAATATTAATGCGAAGAGGATTCTTACGTAGAGATTTTGAAACAGTTAGAGAGTTTGAGATAGCAATTAGGTCTGCCTTACCTATTAGTGAACAATCATTAGTTTCTTTGGACAGAATTTTCGAAGAGGCTAGATACTCGAGTCACGTTCTCGGGGAGGGACATCGTCAAAATGCACAAATCGCTCTTAACGCAGTTTTACAAGAAATTGATCAATTACAAGATATCCCCGTCAGAGATGATTATGTTGCAATGGAAGATGAAGAATTAAAGAAATAGAATTTCTATGATCCCGTTCCCACTTGAGATACCAGTTATTTCACAACCGTTTGGCATAATAAAACTCCTAAATATTCCTCCATTAATTTCTGCCGAAATTATCTGAACAATCTGGTTTTCATTTTCCATTCTACTTTGGATAATTATTTCATCCGAAGAAGTAATTTTCATTGGGAGGGTAATCCTCTTCCCATCCATTTCTCCATTAAATTCATTCAATAAATCTTCAGTTGATAATATACCTCTAGTATTAATTATTCCAGCCTCTATATCTGAACTAATATCTGCGACTATTGCCATATGGTCATTCCTAACTTCAGATAAATGAGGAAGATTTGTAATAAAATCTCTATGTAATCTTTGTGCATTTGTATCCAAACCATTTGTAGAGATTTGCATATGATTTTCAACATTCAATTCTTTGTCAAGAATTTTGATTTCATGTCTTTGCCACGTTAGTTCCATGCTCTTTCGAAACTACCATCCCGGATGAACCCGTCGTTCATTCTCTCTCTGTAGCTGGTTCAGGATTTCTCTTGAAGAAATTTTTTGTCAGTCTGCCTGTTCTATTATGATCAGGAGATTCAAAAATATCCACATTAACGGGAAGACAATTTCTGAATTGCCTCATCATAATTCTTTTCTCAAGTAATATTACAATAGCTCTATCTGCAGATTTTCTAATAGGCCTGCCTAATGCTTGCAATATACTGTTTATAGCTGGTTGAGAACTCGTGTATCTCCATGCTTTATTATTACCAAATCTTTCCACATAATAATCTTTCAATGCATCCTGTCTAGCACTCGGAGGGGCTAGAGGAAGTCCGAGACAAATCACAGCATCTAGGATATTGTTTGGATAATCAACACCTTCTGCTAACTTACCACTGAGAACACCTGCCAATAGAACCTGCCTCTGATTTCTTCTTTCATTAAGTAATTCGTCAACTATCCCGTTGACTCTGCTCTTAGACATTCTTTTATCCTCATCTATTATTCTAATATGTCCTGGTAACCAGTTTGCATCGCCTAATACATCATCCATTAATGCGTAGCTTGGTGAGAAAAAAGCAATATGTCCAGCAGTATTCATTATAACTGCTAGAATGTGTTTTCGAATCTTTTCTGTATTTTCCAGATTCCTTTCAGTATATTTGGTGGTGACGTCTTTGGCTACTAAGATAGGTCTTCTTTCCGCTAAAAATGGCGAATCATATTCGGTCATAATGACTTTTCTTGTCTTAGGTATCCGTAGTAAATCTGCATACATTTCTGGCGGGAAAAGTGTACCTGACATTAGTATAGCTCCACTAGTGCTTGAAAAAATAGGTCCACTAATAACTCCCGGATCTAATAGGAAACTTCTGACCCTACCTTCGTCCCCGAGTAGATCGAAAACCAATACTAAGGCGTTATTGTGTAAATATTCTAATGTAATTGTAAGTAATTCTGCTAGTCTAGTACTTGCGGTTTCTTTTTCATCATCATCATCCTGGTCAACCTTGACTCTACGTAATTGAATAATTAAATCTTTTAAGATGGAAAAATTATTATTAATTTCAATATTTAACTCTTCGTTAAGTATAGAATCTATTTCACCAACGAAGTCAATAGTCGATATTTTCATATCTTTTTTACCAGACTTTATCAAATCTCTTTCTTTCATTTTATACCAAATTTTCATTTGTTTTTCTAATTTCGTCATTTGTCTAAGCGTCTCTTTTATACTATAAATATCATTATTGTTTTGTAATTCTGATAAATCAAATTTCTTTATTTCCTGTTCTTTTGAACCAAGATATTCGTCAATCTCTAATCGAGAATCTCGAAAGATTTTCATTATCGCTCTTCTCTCGAGTCCATTTCTTATTCTATCAGGTAGATTATGTGCCTCGTCAACAACTAATATACACTGTCCTAAATCTATCTTCATCGCAGTCAATGAACTTTCACTAACATTTTCAACAAAAACATGATTATAGTCGCAAATCAAGATGTCACATTCTCTTACTGCCGATCTGGCAGCGGTCCAAGAACAGATTTTCTTTTTTCTCCCAATTTTGATTACTTCATCAACATGTATTGGGCTTTGTAAGATAAGCTCTTTTAGATCATCTCTTCTTTTCTGTTTACTTCCCTCTACAATATTTTCTTCACAAGAGCATTTCCCAGTAATTCTATCGACTTCATTGCACATGGATTCTCTACCTATAATGTCTACAACTTTGACATCTGGTATTTCTTTATTCAATTTAGAATTTATACTCTTTATTGTTTCGACTACTATCTTATGTTGTGATTGTCTTCCTGTTAAAAATAAAACTTGTTTTGGGTAATCACTATTTCTAGCTATTTCTATCGCAGCAGCTAATGAAGCTGCTGTTTTCCCAATTCCAGTAGGCGCTGCTGCAAATAGAAAACCCTCTTCCTCTAAGGCAATAATGCCTTCTTTAATCATCTTTTCTTGTGCACTTCTCAATTTATCATGAGCCACAAAATTGCCGACCCGGATATTGTCAGCGTGTTCCATGAAAGTAAACCTGACAATAGAATGACCAAGAAGATTGTCTTTCATCAGGGTGCTCCGTACAAAAAGTACGGAGCGGTGTGTGTTTGAGTTTTAGAGTAATTTTTCTCTATCGGTAATTCGAGTTTTCCCGCGAGGAAACCTAGGGACTTCTTTCGCATTATATCCTACAGCATTGCTTAATCTCGCTCTGCTTCTTATTCCTGAAAATCCCACAATAATTCCCGTTTGATGCTGTTGGGTGAGGGGGCTTTTATGCCCCCCCACGTTTTTGTGCATCCCATCCTCGCTCATTCTCTCACCTCTGAGCGTTCGAATCATCATTGAATCGCGCACTTAGCTCATTCATGCGCTCTTGGAGAAGTTTTGTCACTGACATACCTTCAATTGTTTCTCTTCGAATATAGTTTCTAGCTGCTGCTTTAAGCACAGTTTCTGGTTTTTCAGCATGAATTTTACAGAAGTCATTCATCAGAATCGTCAATTCTGGCCCCAAATCAACTTTGACACTATCTCCGTGTTCGACCACATTCACTTCTAATAAACGCCTTACTGCATCCCTGATAACATCTGAACGATTTCTCATTCCATCAAAGCCTATTCTTTGATCTAAGGCCAGTAGATAATCCTCTGGAATCCTCAATGAAACCATTGGGCTTTGTCCTCTCACAGTCATCCCTCACCCTAAGCAGGATGCGTTTAGCACATAAATGTAATGCAATTGTATTGTGATTGTAATACAAAATAGTATTTTTTAAAAATAAAATATTTAGAATAATAGAGCGATTCAATAGGGAGTGCTCTTTGGCTTTATCAGAGGTAGTCAAATGAAGGTGATTAATGACGCAATTCACGGTCAATTTAGAATCGATGGAGTTAGAGAAGAATTATTGAAAACTCCTGAAATGAATAAACTCAGCCATATTAAGCAACTGGGGTTAGCACACCTTGTATTCCCTGGTGCTCATCATACTAGGTTTGAGCATTCTCTAGGTGTATCTCATATCGCGGGATTGATGGCTGAATCTATATCGCTGAACGAGCATGACAAATCAACTGTTCAAGTAGCTGGAATGTTGCATGATGTAGGGCATGGGCCTTATTCTCATACTCTGGAACATATTCTTCATGAAAGGGGTGGACTTGACCACATGTCTATCACTGAAGGGATAATTTTAGGTGAATATGATATTCTAAGAAATGATGAGGGTAAGTATTTTTCAAATAGAAGAAGTATCCCTGAGATTCTTGAATCTTTTGATATTGAACCTAAAGAAGTCGCAGGACTTATCCGTGGCCCAGACGCTGGCGGCACCGAAAGAAATCTACTTGAATGGGTAGAAGGAAAACAGAATTTTGTGTATCAGGACGACACATTATCTCATTTAATTCATGGGCCTGTTGATTGCGATCAAATGGACTATTTATTGAGAGATTCTCATTTCACTGGCGTTAAACATGGAATAATTGATCATCACAGACTAATAGAATGTTTAGAGAGGCATGGGGGGGACGTAGCCGTCGAAGAAGGGGGATTACCCGCATTAGAAGGTATGATGATGGCCAGAGGTCTGATGTACAGTGCAGTTTATTTCCATAGAGTTACTAGAATAACTGAAATCATGCTTTCTAGAGCAGTTGAGAGAAGTGTTGATGATTTACCTGATTCTATAGATTTACAAAAAAGAGTAGATTCAGAAATTTGGGGCGCACTTTATGATTCAGGGAAGTTTGCTAGAGATATGATTCGAAGATTGAAATATAGGCAACTTATGAAAATTTCTACTAGTCGTAGAAAACAAGATTTACCTGAAGAAATAATTGGAAAATTAATCCATTTAGCATCAAACTCTTCCGAAAGAATTGAGCTTGAAGATGAAATTGCTAAACGTGCGGGGCTAGATAAAGGGTATGTTGCGATTGATGTTCCATCAGTCAAATTATTACTTTCTGAACCTCGTATGTCTCAGGTAGATATTAGAATAATTGGTGACGATGGAAAAACCAGGTGGTTCAAAGATCATACTCCTATAGCAGAGGCATTAAGGAAGAGGCAGGTTTCTCAAGAAGTAGTTTATGTAATGACTTTACCTGGTTATGAGAAGATAGTTAGCCGTCTCGCAGATGAGCATATTTTCTCTTAACCAATGTTTAACGAGTTGTTCAATCCATACCATTCAAAAAGGGTTAGTCAGTCCTCTGCTCACCCGATAACTAGTCAAGATTCGGAAACCTTGGTGAATCCCATGGATAATACAATGAAAAAAGTATACGATAGTGTAATTGCAAGAGACCCGAACCAACCTGAATTCCATCAAGCAGTGGAAGAGGTTCTAGAAAGTTTAGTTCCTGTTATTCAGGCACATCCTGAATATTTACCAGTAGTAGAATCAATGGTTGAAGCAGAGAGAATAATACAATTTAGGGTACCTTGGTATGATGATAGTGGTAAATTAAATGTTAATCGTGGATTTAGAATCCAAATGAATAGTGCCATAGGTCCTTACAAAGGAGGGCTTCGTTTTCATCCTTCTGTTAATCAATCAATACTTAAGTTTCTAGCATTTGAGCAAGTATTCAAGAATAGCTTGACCGGATTGCCAATGGGGGGCGGGAAAGGTGGCTCAGATTTCGACCCCAAAGGTAAGACGGATGCCGAAGTAATGCGTTTCTGCCAATCTTTTATGATGGAACTATGGAGGCATATTGGATCTAACTTAGACGTTCCTGCGGGAGATATCGGCGTCGGAGGAAGAGAAATTGGGTTCCTCTTTGGAATGTATAAAAAATTAGCGAATGAGTTTACTGGTGTACTTACAGGTAAGGGAATTTCATATGGAGGGTCTCTAATTAGACCCGAAGCTACGGGATATGGTCTAGTTTATTTCGCTAGAGAAATGCTTGCTACAAAAAATAAATCTTTTGAGGGTGCAACTGTTTCAATTTCAGGTTCAGGTAATGTCGCGCAATTCGCTTGCGAGAAAGTTTTAGATCTCGGTGGAAAACCGGTCACTATGTCTGACTCTAGTGGCTTTATTTATGACCCTGAAGGCATTGACAGAGAAAAATTATCTTGGATTATGGATTTAAAAAATAATCGCCGTGGACGAATTTCAGAGTATGCAGAAAAATACTCTAGTTCTAGTTTCACTGCTTCTGAACCCGAGCCTGCATCAAATGGATTATGGAACGTTAATGTCGATGTCGCACTTCCATGTGCTACTCAAAACGAAATAAATGGAGATGAGGCAGAAATGCTTGTTAATAACCAAGTAATGGCTGTTGCAGAAGGTGCTAACATGCCTTGCACTCCGGAAGCAGTAGAGGTTTTCCTAAGTAATGGTGTAATGTTTGCACCCGGTAAAGCGAGTAATGCAGGAGGAGTTGCAACATCCGGACTTGAAATGTCACAAAATTCATTGAGGTACAACTGGACTCGAGAAGAAGTTGATTCTAAATTAGACCAGATAATGGTCAACATACACAAGAATGCTGCTGAAACTGCTGAAAAGTATGGGATGCCTGATAATTATGTAGCGGGCGCTAATATTGCAGGTTTCCTCAAAGTTGCTGAGGCAATGACATCTCAAGGATTAATATAATTTTTTATTCATTCTTCGTCCATAGCCGAAAGGAATTCTTTCAATCTATCCGTTTTAGGTTTTTCAATTATATCAGAAGGTCCTTCTTCTTCAATAAGACCTTTATCCATGTAGATGATTCTATCTGCAACATCCTTAGCAAAATTTATTTCATGAGTAACAATCACCATTGTCATTCCTTCATCCGCTAAACCCCTTATAGTCTGTAACACAGAACCTATTAGTTCAGGGTCCAAAGCACTGGTTGGTTCATCAAATAATATCACTTCTGGATGCATTGCGAGAGATCTTGCAATCGCAACTCTTTGTTTCTGTCCTCCTGATAAATTTCCTGGATAAGCATCTATTCTATCCAACATGTCTACTCTGTCCAATACTTCTAGAGCAATTTTTTCAGATTCCTCTTTATTCATACCTCTAACATGCTTGAGCCCCAATGTAATATTTTCTAAGACTTTAAGATGTGAAAAAAGTTCAAATGATTGAAAAACCATACCTATTTTAGAACGTATTTCATTAACATCTGCTAAAGGATTATTTATGATTTCACCATTTAATTTTATTATCCCATTCGTAGGTTCAATCAGTCTATTGATACATCTAAGTACCGTTGATTTCCCACTACCTGATGAACCAATGATAGCTACAGATTCTCCCTTTTTAACTTTGAATGAGACTCCTCTAACTGCATGAACGCCACCCGAATATATTTTTTCAAGATCTTCTACGATTAGCACATCATCATCCATCTAATTACCTCCTGAAATACCTAATCCTGGAATTCTAGTTTTTTCTTCTAATCTTCTCAATAGTATAGCTAGAGTCCATGTAACGACGAAATATGCAATCATCACCATCCCCCAAGTCCAAAATATTTGGAAAGTAATTGCAACAACTAGTTTTCCTTGACGGGTTAATTCTGTATATGCAATCACACTGGCTAAAGATGAATTTAATACAAGATTGACCATTTCATTTCCTAGAGGCGGTATGCATATCCTGATTGCTTGTGGAAGAATAATTAATCTCATCGTTCCCATATAAGTCAGACCTATACTTCTACCTGCTTCCATTTGTCCAGATGGTATTGCCGCAATTGCTCCTCTGATTGTTTCGCATTGATAGGCAGCAGAGTTTAATCCCAATGCGAAAATTGCACTAAGATATGATCTCTTTCCGGGTCCGAATAAACTCTCATTCACATATTCAATCAATGGGGAAATTAAATTATCTAGTGGTCCTAGATAAGATGAAATTATTGCTAAATCTCCAGTGAAATCAACTCCAATGTTTTGTATGTGTTTACCTAATTGCATTCCGAAATGAATAAACATGAATTGGACTAATAGTGGCGTATTCCTGAAAAAATCTGTGTAAAGAGTTGCTATACTATTTAGAGGCCTCAAACTCCAAGGGTCAATTGAAATACTGAAATCATTAATTTTGATTTCCTTTCGAGATAGTTTCGGTATAATTCTTCTAGTCAAGAAAAATCCAATACCTAATAGTAGACCAAATTTCATTAAATTACTAACATTTAAATCAAATTTATCTAAATTAAAGCCCACGAATAATTCCGTCAAAATTACCGTCCATAAAATCACTAACAATATTAATTTACCCGCATAAATTGTTTTCTTAGTAAAAGTACCATTTGTCAAAATAAATAAAATTCCTAAATAAGTCAAACCAATTCCAATTATTAATGCAAAGAATGCGCTAGGGTTTCCAATTGGGGCAAAGATATATGCTAGCTGTGCTGATAACTTTGGAGTATCTGAACCAAGTTGAAAATCATGAAAATCAACCAGCGCTGAATAGATTAATTCTACCCCCCCATTAATATTCATTCCTCCTGAAATTGGCACACCAATTAATAGTGATAACCCTAGTATTTTAATCACCTTATTTCTATGTTGTTCAGGTATCAAGATGCCTAGAAAACCATCTGATTCTGTGTTTTTCTTATTGATATATTGATCTAATAATATGGATATAGAAATTATTGATAGGAATGTGAATATGCCTAGACCAATTCCATTTTCTCTCGTGGAAAAAATACTAATTGGTATCCCAATCCAAAATAAGATTAATGTTTTTTCAAGATCACTTTCAATCATTTGCTTTAATGTGGTTGGAGCAGTTTTACACATGGCTAGCATTATCCCCAAAAAGAAACCAAGTAAAATTCCAAAAATGACTATTTTCACCGTGGCTTTCAAACCTTCCCAAAGATTATCTTTTGTAAAATCTACAAATTCATTGAAATTACTTAAATCTATAATTTCAAAACCAACGGGATTATCTTCTCCTCCATTTTCAGTATAGAAGATTTTTCCATTGTCACCAACAATTATTCCCCTAAATGCGTTTTCCATAGCCATATCGTTAATCTTCAGATATGTATTTCCATCCGGAAGTAATTGTGGTGTTACAATATTTCCCCCATCTTTACTTAGTGCTACAAAACCTTCTTCTCCTGTCAATAATATCTTTGTGGTGCTCAAAATCTCTAAAGAAGTTAAATTGACATTCATACTAGTGCTATAATTTTCTGATTCAATTTCTTTTATTGTCCATGAATATCCAACTGTGGTTGTTAATGACTCCTGGGTTGATTTCAAGATATTCCCCTCAGAAGTAATTGCATAAGCCCTATTTGCCTTATAATACCCAATAGAAATAATTTCTGATTCTGCTACAATTTCTGGAGTATCTCTTACTTCCCACGTCAATCCATTATCTTCTGAACCTAGAATTAATCCTGATGAGCCGGATATTAATCCTCTTTCGTTCTCAAATGTAATATCAAATAACTTTTCAGAAGTTAATGAATTTATTTGTAACCATTCATTGTCTTTGTAAATCTGAATACCTCCCAAATCAGTAACTATAACAATTTCGTCAAAATTGTTAATTGATACTGAGTTAATTCTTGTTTGATTATCAATATCTATGTTTATCCATTCATTTGAAAGAATTTCTTTGTAAATTACCACTCCATTCTTACCAGCTGCAACAACTAAATTTTCATTAGAATCTGCAGTTAGTATATCTTCAACAGTCGGTGAATTTACTATACTCCAATTAGTTAATTTTTCACCATGGATAATTACTCCATTATCTCCAAAGACCCAAGCATCGCCATTAGAATCTATTACTGCTGCATTATAGTTATTATTTGAATTAATATTTACTTCATCCCAAGTACTTTCATATCCTTCTGCTAAATTCGGGGTTAAGAAAATAATAATTATGATACTGGCAAAGAATATTATTCTTGAAGATTCAGGTATTTTTTGCCAAGCCCAAATCCTTTCTTCTTTTGGAAACACATTCACACCTATTTAGAATATGCCTAATTCAAATTTACCATCTTCTGTGGCATGTATTTTTGGATCCCATAGAGGTGTAAATGTTAGGTTTACATGAACACTTTCTAAACCTTTAGTATCTAGAGCCGCCCTATGTACTGCAGCCATTAATTCAGGTGCTATCGGGCATCCAGGACTCGTCAGAGTCATATCAATTTCTGCATGTGTATTTTCTATCTTTATGTCATA
This sequence comes from Thermoplasmatota archaeon, assembly GCA_030828405.1. Classification (GTDB taxonomy): domain Archaea; phylum Thermoplasmatota; class Poseidoniia; order Poseidoniales; family Thalassarchaeaceae; genus MGIIb-O2. The sequence goes on along the minus strand of JAURCP010000002.1, from coordinate 31,153 downwards.
AATAAGGCCCAAATCAATAACGGAAATCTTCATTTCTGGGTCTTCAACTTCGTTTAAAGCCTCAAAAACATCATTCTTATCAATCATCCTAAGTCTCCGAAAGTATCTTTGCCTCTTTAATCACTCTATTGAACATATTCAAGAAACCATTTGCTCTATTTGGGCTCAGAGCCTCTTTCAAACCCATTTCTTCTACATATGCAGGAGTTAACTTTGAAACTTCAATCGGTTTTAATCCATTCACTGCAATTGCGGTTATGCTCATTAGACCTTGGACAATTTGAGCATCTGCTCCTGCCTTTAGTAAGAAAAACCCCTCCTCATCTAGAGAACAAATTACATGTGCTCTTGATTGACAACCTAAAATTTGATTTTCTTCTGTCCATTCCTCTATTGGTAGTGGGTTTGGATTATTTTTAGCATAGTCGAATAATAATTCATATCTTTCCATTGAGTCGAAACAATCTTTGAATTCTTCAACAATATCATCTAAATGCTCTGGCCAAAGTGTAGACATATAGTGTCGTAAAGGTTTTTTTTATTCAAATGATTGTTTATTTATGCGAATCTTTCACAAATATATTTCAGATGAGTGATGAAACCTTCAACTTCTTCTCGTGTGTTATATATCCAGAAAGATGCCCTATTAGTCGAGGGAACTCCTAAAGCATCCATTAGTGGTTGTGCACAATGATGCCCTGTACGAACTGCATATCCACCTTGATCTAATAGTAATGCCAGATCTTGCGATTGAATTGTATCGTGTAAAAATGATACAGCCCCTGAAGAGTCTTTATTCGTTGGGTCTCCAAAAATCTTTATCCCAGGTATTTTTGTCATTTCTTTACCTGCGAATGCTGCGATATCATGTACATGATTGTGAATATCTTCCATTTTGAATTGCCCTAACCATTCAACTGCGGCGCCCCAACCTATTGCTTCCGCAATTCGTGGAGTACCAGTTTCAAACATTGCGTGTCCATCCTTGAATGTAGATCCATCAGTAGTGACTTTTTTGATCATTGAGCCTCCTGTCATGAAAGGTCCCATCTCCTGAATTCTTTCATTTGATGTTAGTAGACAACCTATTCCTGTGGGTCCAGCCATCTTATGTGCAGAAATTGCCAAAAAATCGGCACCTAGCTCTTCGAAATTTATTTTTTCATGTGGCGCGCCTTGTGCACAATCAATCAAAACTTTACAATTATTTTCTTTACTCATTTTTATTATTTCTTCAATCGGGTTTCTAATCCCTAAAACATTACTGGTATGTGTTACACAGACTAATGCGGCTCCCTCTAGAGCGATTTCAAAAGCTTCCATATCTAGCATAAATGTTTCATTATTTATTGGAACATACCTAACTTCTACGCCTTTCTCTTTGGAAAGTTCTTGCCATGGTACAATATCTGCATGATGTTCCATTTCTGTAATTACAATTACATCGCCATTATCTAAATTATTTTTCGCCCAACCATAAGAGACTAGATTAATTGCTTCAGTAGCACCACTAGTGTAAATCATATTCTCTGGTTTTGCACCAAAGAAATTAGAGATTTGATTTCTGGCATTCTCTAATGCAGAACTTGCTTCGTCTGCCAATGTATGATTTGATCTATGTGCATTAGAATTATAATTTTCATAGAAGTTACTCATAGCGTCAATGACGCATTGAGGTTTTTGTGAGGTTGCTGCATTATCAAAATATACTAGATTTTTACCATTTGGTAATACTCTATCGAGTATAGGAAAATCTGCGCGAATTACCTCAATATCCAACATCAGTACTTCTCACCATACTGACCGTAATGCTAATCAGATATCAAATAATGTATTTTTTATACACGACATTTATCTCTGTGAACCTCTTTGGTCTAACTAATGACCTCGGGAACCGGACAGAATCTCGTTGACTCGCTTGGAAAGAAAGATCTCAATCAGGATGGAAATATTATTAATTTAGCAATAGTAGGTAGTAGTAGGTTTTATGATTTTCAGATTTTTGAAGAATTAATTGAGAATTGGGTTGACGATAATGGTTATCCTGATTTAATAATAGTTGGTGGTGCAAGCGGTGTTGATTATATGGCAGAACGTTGGGCAGATAATAATTCAACTCCAATAGCTATTTTTTCAGAAGAATGGGATGACCCTAACAGGACACTAAGAGATAGAGGCCGCTCAGAGGCACCGAATTCACTTACTGAGAAGATACTAAAGTCGGCTACAGATATACTCGCAATCCCTTCTCCCACTAGTAAATGGACAAGAATTATAATTGAAATGGCTAAGGAACGTGAAATATCTCTGACGGTTTACGAAATTGGTTAATTCAAATATATATAGTTGAAATATTTTCTTTTCAAAATATTAACTCGTTTTTATCAATTCACAGTATCATGGACTCAATTATAGTGATTACAGCCATAATTCATATTGCCGCAATAGCTTATCTACTTAGATATTATAAGGCGGCCCGTAGAGACTCGATGGAAGAAGGAATCAGTTCAAATCATAAATCAATCATCTAATATTTGATTTAAAATCTTCAATAGCCCTCTAAGTGTAACTTCGCTAATTCCTGAAACTTTACAAACCTCGCTCTGGGTCCTGGGTGAATTACTATTTTGTGATGCGTTGTACAACATACACCCAGCAATTCCCGAAGGTTTCTTACCTTGCCATACCATATTTCCGCCGACTTTGTCCCACAGATCTCTAGTGTAACCCAAGACCTTAGGAGGCAATTGTAAGTCCGAATGGAATTTCTCAAAATATTCCTCAGGTCCTGTGATATGGTGAGTATTCATTTTTCTAGCAACCAATCGAATTGTTCTCTTCAACTCTTTTTCTTCTACTTCAGTAACCATATCAAATGCCTTTGCAATTATATCAATTCTTCTTGGTATTCCTGCTTGCCTTGCAGCAATGTATACACAAGCCGCTGTGACACCCCTAATGCTTCTTCCAGTAACTATTCCTTCTTTCATCGCATGTCTGTACAGATTCGCTGCTTCTTGTTCGATTTGTTTAGGTAACCCTCCTCTGTCTCTAATGAATTGCATTGCGATGGTTAAATTCCTGCTTCTACTGTCTCTAGTTTTACTTCTTTGATCAACCCTTTGTCTTCTTCGCCATTCTCGTAAGTTTTTTCCATTCATGCCGTGCCTTGCCGCAGCACCTGAGGTCAGATCTGCTCTACTAATTTCTGTTGATAATCCCTTATCAGAAATAGTTAGAGATGTAGGTGCACCAACCCTACTCCTATCTTCACCACTTGAATGATTTGTCCACTCTGCCCCTGGATCAATCATATTTTCTGCTGCAACAAAACCACACTCGGAACAAACAGTCTCTCCACGGGCTGAATCAGTGTCCCATGAATTAGAGCCACAAATTTCACACTTACCAGTTACAGCCTCTGTCCCTCTTGAGCGGGAAGGCCTCTTATTTGGAATAACTTCCTTTTTCCTCGAATTATTTCTTCCATCGAGATTCGATGTGTTTTTTTGACCCCGGTACTCGTTATTCATCTTATCAACCTCTAGTTGTATAGTCGTGTTGATACTATTTAAACCTCTCCACTTCCTAAGTCGGATTTTTTTTTGAATTGATTTTTCTGTTCTTCGAAGCGCCACCTTCTTGCACCCGTTCCTTTTCGAAAGGGGTATGAGTGACGGTAAACTGGTAAGGACTGCTCTTTATGATAATCATTTAGAAGCAGGGGCGAATATAGTAGATTTTCATGGCTTTGAGCTTCCAATTTGGTATACTTCAATCCAAGAAGAGCATATGTCTTGCAGGAATAAATCCGGTCTATTTGATGTTTCACATATGGGATTTTTTGAGTTTGAAGGTGATGGAGTACTTCCATGGCTAAATTCAATAGGTACTCAACAGTTTATTAACTTCCCAAGCGGTAAATGTGGTTACACACATTTTCTCGACGAAAATGGGCACATAATTGATGATATGATTTTTGCAATAAATTCTGAAAAAAGTGTTTTTGGGGTTCCAAATGCCTCTATGATTTCTACAATGTGGGAATGGTTCAATTCAAAACTTCCAAAAGATGGGTCAGTTAGAATTAACGATATGTCAAATGAAACAAGCATTATCGCCCTACAGGGTCCCGAATCAATTTCAATATTGAGAGATGTTTTAGGTGAAGAGAATACTGTTTCCAGATTTTCGTGTCAAGATATCGGCAAGAATAACTTAGGTATTACTGGATGGATTCAAGGAACAGGCTACACGGGTGAAAGAGGTGTAGAGATATTCATCCCTAATGGACAGGCTTCAATTCTCTGGGATTCTCTAATCAATTCGGGGGCTATTCCAGTAGGATTAGGGGCACGAGATACTCTTAGATTAGAAAAGGGATATCTTCTTTCAGGACAAGATTTTCTCTGGCCAGGTCTAGGTATTAAGCCAGAAATACAAATTCCAGAAGGTTTTCTTTCTCGAAATTCTGTTGAGACAAATGTCCCCTTTGGATTAAATCTAGATCATGATTTCATTGGGAAAGAATCGGTGATTGAATCTTTAAGTTCAGGTGCTAGATGGGTCGGGTTAGTCTGTCAGGAAAGGGGTCCTAATCCTCGGCCTGGGCATATGGTATTTGATGGCCCAAGCGATTCTGCAAAAAAAGTAGGTTACGTAACAAGTGGGGGGCCATCTCCAAGTTTGAATAAAACAGGTATTGCAATGGGTTATTTGGAAGAAGTATCTTTAGGGCAAGAGTTGTGGATTCAAGCAAGTAGCCGCAGAAGAATCAAATCAATTGTTGTTCAAACACCCTTCATTTAGAAACCTGTAATTTGTAAATAATGACGGGGCAAGTATCATGTTTGCATGCCCTCACGCATACGCATGGCTATATCCGATAAACTAGTTGCCGCTGCAATGAAAAACCTTGAAAAATTATTAATCAGCAAGGGTCTCAATGCAGAAGGAATGATTTCAAAGTTTGATTTCGATGGTGATGGAGAAATTAATATTGATGAGTTTGACAATGGCTTAGAAAAACTTACTGGTAGTCGAGCTCCTCGTTCTTATTTACAACCTATTTTTTCTGCTATCGATCAAGATGGAAGTGGAAAATTATCTTCCAATGAATTGATGGCTCTCTTAGGAATTGAGAATAAAACTATGATAAGTTCTTCATCTTTAGTTATTTCAAATCATGTTAAAGAAAAGTATAATGGAGAATATAGGTTACAATCTAATAAGATTAATGGTAAAAATTGGTATTTAAACTCCAATGGCTGTAGATTATATTTTTACAATGCTAATGATGGTGGTGCTCCATCTTGGAGTTTGGATGATAGAGAACAAGATGGCAGTAATGATTGGTATGGCGGTGGCTGGACTAGAGTTCCAGCTGATGGAAATATTCCTGTGGGCACACGTCGATTTGTAGGTGCTGGAAAAATTACTATTATAGACAATGAAGTAGGTTCAGAGAATGATACCTATGAGGGTTCAGAAGATGAAGAATCAGATATGGTTTCAATGGTAGAGAATTGGTCTCTTGAATTAGGGCAAATGCTTGAAAATCCAGAGAGCGATGAAGCTATTGATTCGATTAAACTTTCAATGGATGAAAAGTTTGAATCTGAAGTTAATCAACTGCCATTGGTTATCCGAGCTCCTGCTAGAGCAATTTGGAAAATTAAGTCAGACGCTGTTGTCACTATTGCTAAAACTAAATTATCAAATGATAATGCGAAAATCGTAGCGGGTTTAGGTATTGCCGGGGCAGCAGTTGGTGCGCTATCAACTATCGATATGGGAACTAAAAAAGAAGAAAATACAATGGAATCTAAATCTGAAACTGATATGCCTATCTCAGAAAATAAAGAGACTCTAGAATCTAGTGATTCTTGGAATGAATCTCGCCGAGTCGAAGTCTCTGATAGAGTTGAACCAGTATCTCAAGAAAGTTCCGAACATTGGGCGGAAACAAATGAAGTTGAAATTCCCAATAGAGTCGAGTTACCTGAAAGAGTTTCAGATAGTGAGCCTCTCTCTAAATCATTCACAGATGGAAATACTTCAGATAACAATACTTCTGAATCAGACGTCACTAATATTTCTTTAGAAGAAATAATTAGTCAGATGAATGGAGCAAGATTCTTGAATGAACAGAAAGAACTTATTACAGTATTTAAAGGGAGTTTATTCGAATTATCATTCAGAGTAAATACAGTAGATCGTACTTTTGGAATTGGAATTTCCGATGAATATAGGAGAGGTAATACCTTACATGTAACTTCTGGAACACATGATATTGAAGTTAGAATGGTTAATGATTACGATACTAGTAAGATATTAACAGGCACTGAAATGTCTTTACAAGTTTCAGTTGATTCATGGAACGGGATTAGAAAAAGATTGATAGTAAATTCTATCTAAGAAACTTCAAAAGATTCTTCTATCATTTCATCAAGACTAATTCTAGGTCTAAAACCGAGCCTCTCCTCCAATACCCAAGCATCCACAAGCCCGAATACTTCATCTTCATCGCTTTGATTTAATTCAATTTCACAACCAGTTTTTGAATTATATATATTTGCTAGATCCAGCATAGAAATACCTTTTCCTGAACCAACTGCTATTTCTTCCCTAGTTAATGGGGGGTTTTCGATTATTCCACCAATCACTTGTATTAGATCTTCAATATGGATAAAATCTTTCGGACTAGAGCCATCACCTGGGACATTGATCCATCCTATTTGAGATTCTCTGGCCCAGCGATGTAATATGCCATTTCCAGGTGGTCCCGAAAGTGGAACACCTTGTACATTTGATGCTCTAATAACGCTAACAGGTTTTTCAGAATGTGCCCTATCTAATGCGTTTTCTTCCATCCATAACTGACCTTCTGCTGCTGTATCTCGAGGTGCTAATGTAGAATCCAGACCATAAAATGGTTCCCCCGGTTCCCATTGTGGATGAACTCTAAGAGTCCCCACTATAATTAGGTGGATACTTCCATGCCTATCTACGGCATCTAGAATAGGTCTTGCTGCATTCATCATTTCCAATTTAGTTTGTCTATCATTTCTTTCAAATGATGACTCAACAGGCCTAGAATTAATATGTATTAGTGCGCTACAAGGAGTTAGTAAAGCATCAATAGTTAACTGCTCTTTCATGGCTTCATCAGGGATTATTACTGCAGCATCCCCTAACATTTCCACTATGTATGGGGCAACAAAAGTATCTGACGCAGTGATGGCAACCTTCATTCTAACGTACCTCGACTACTTCCTAAACAATAAGAGGATATCGGTTAGATGTATAGATTCCACCAACGAACAATTAAGTCATTATTTGGTATCCAGAAAGTGTAAGGAACCGGTGATAGGCTTATGGATCAACTACCCAATTTAGGTCGCGAACACGAAATGCTCTCTGTAATGGGGCTAAATTCAATAGAAGAACTGTTTTCTAATATTCCTGAAGGAGTTAGAAGAAAGAAACCACTCCCTCTTCCGGCCCCTCAGTCTGAAGAAGAAATCTGGAGAGACGCCCAGCATCTTCTTGGTTCCAATATTGATCTAGACTCAAGACCTTCTTTCTTGTCTGCCGGTCTTTCAAGAAACTTTGTTCCAACTATGGTGGGGATGTTAGCAACTCGAGGTGAATTCTTAACTTCATATACGCCTTATCAGGCAGAAGTTAGTCAAGGAATGCTTCAGGCCATGTGGGAGTTCCAAACAATGATTTCTGAGTTAGTAAATTTACCAATATCTAATGTTAGTATGTACGATGCATCTACTTCTGCAGCTGAAGCACTTACCTGCGCAATAAGAGTTCATAATAAAAAAGCTATTCAGAAAGATACAATCTATGTTTCTGAACTAGTTCCACCTCACAGAATGTCTGTAATTGAAAATTATGTCCAAGGTTCTGGAATTAATCTCCAAATGCTCAAACATGATGAAAATGGTCATTTAGATATCAATGCAGCATCCATTGCTCATGGTTCATGTGCGGTTTATGTTGAACAGCCTAACTCTTTTGGAATATTGGATGAAGGCTTAATGAAGCTCAAGGAAAAAATTGGTGAGAATACTGCGTTGATTGTTGGTGTTGACGCTGTTTCTCTTGGTTTAGTCACTCCTCCGGGAGATTGGGGTGCAGATATTGTTGTAGGTGAAGGCCAACCGTTCGGAATAGGTCCTACTTTTGGTGGTCCAATTTACGGTATATTTGCCTGTAATGAGAAATACATCAGGCAGATGCCCGGTCGAATAGTAGGGCAGACTCATGATACAAACGAAAAAAAAGCATTTACCTTGACCCTATCTACTCGTGAACAACATATCAGAAGGCATAGAGCCACCTCAAACATTTGTTCTAATGAGACTTTAATCGCTTTAATGGGTGCTATGCATATGTCTCTGTTAGGGCCTGATGGAATTACTGTCTTGGCTAAGAGAGTTGCAGCGTCAACAGAAGCCACTAAAAAAGCCCTAACTTCAATTGAGGGGGTAGAATTACTCTATCCCAATTCGTCGAATTTTAGAGAGTTTGTCATCAAGATACCGGGAAATACAGAAAAAGCAGTATCATTCATGGATTCTGAAGGAGTAATCGCAGGATTTCCTTTAGGATTATGGTGGGAATCTCACTCATCATGTATCTTAATTGGTTGTGATGAAAGGACCAGTCCTTCAGATATTTCTTCACTGGTTTCGGTTGTTAAGAAATGGATAAAGGAGGTGATTAATTGAGTGATATATTCTCATTCAACGGTGCTCGAAATGCAGGTTGGTCACAACCTGAACCAATTTTATCAGATCCCGAAGTTTTAGGTACAATTCCTTCCTCTATGCTAAGGGCAAGTCCACCTGCTTGGCCACGTGCTAGTGAACCGGAGTTAGTTCGCCATTACACATGGCTATCTAGAAGAAATTTTGGTATTGATACCGGTTTTTACCCTCTAGGGTCTTGCACAATGAAACATAATCCGAGAGTTAACGAGAGAATAGTCAATCTTCCTGGGATTGATAGAATGCACCCTTTACAACCTGAACATCAAATTCAAGGAATACTCTCAATATTCTATGAAATGCAGGAAATGCTTGCTATATGTTCTGGTATGGACCAAGTGACTTTGCAACCAGTTGCGGGTGCACAAGGCGAATTTACTGCAATGCGTTGTATTCAGGAGTTTCATCGTGAAAGAGGTGAAGGTCATAGGAACAAAGTCATAGTTCCCGATTCTGCACATGGAACAAATCCTGCATCGGCATCAATGTGTGGATACGAAATCATTGAGATACCAAGTGGCGAAGATGGAAGAATTGACCTAGACGCTTTACAATCAGTCGTTGGAGATGATACTGCTGCAATGATGATCACAAATCCATCAACATTGGGAGTATTCGAGCCAGATATAGCCAGTGCTTCCGAAATTGTTCATTCAGCAGGGGGACAAATGTATTATGATGGAGCAAATTTTAATGCAATAATCGGGAAGACAGATCCTGGTTTAATGGGTTTTGATGCAGTGCATTATAATTTACATAAAACGTTCAGTCAGCCACATGGAGGAGGAGGTCCAGGAAGTGGGCCTATCGGTGTAAAGAAACATCTTTCGAAATATCTACCCTCTCCACTAGCTTCTCGTCGAAAAATCATAGAATCTGATCCTGAGGGCGTAGGAGATGGTTACTGGTATAGTTGGATTTCACCAGAAAATACGATAGGTAAGGTTCAGCAGTGGCACGGAAATGCGGGAGCTGTAGTCCGCTGTTGGGCCTTCTACAGAAGATACGGTAGAGAACTTGAGAGGATGTCAGAGCACGCAGTATTGAATGCTAACTATCTTCGTTTCAAGATTATGAATCCTGAAAAGGATGTTCTATCAAAAATACATGCTATGCCTACAGATGGGGCGCCTACAGATTTTGTTATGCATGAATTTACTCTATCCATGATAGGAATGAAAGATAAGGTGGGAGTTACCGGAAAAGATATTGCAAAGAGATTGCTTGATTATGGAGTAATGGCTCCAACTCTTTACTTCCCAATGATAGTTCCAGAATGCTTAATGATTGAGCCTACTGAAACAGAATCAAAAGAGGTTTTGGACAAGTTTGCAGCTGATTTTCTAAACGTTCTATCCGAAGATCCAGAACTTATCAAAGGTGCTCCATATACAACTGATGTCTCTCGTGTTGATGAAGTATGGGCTGCTAGAAACCTTATTCTTAGACATCCTGGCAATAATAGTGATGTCAATTAGAGAAGAACCTAGAAGAATGACTCTCTCGGACTCTTTGTGGATTTAGACAACGAACAAGATTGGTTACTTGGCGAATCTTCATGGTGGCCTAATTCTGAGAGTAAGCCAACAGTATCAAGATATGGAGATTTACAACCTCCTGAATCTTGGAATCATACTAATCCAAAATTAGGAGGTGGAGGGTGGATGCGCCAAAGGCTAAAACCTGTAGGGCCACAAATACTGTACTACTCTTCTTGGTCACTTTTTTTCTTAATATCAAGTTCTGTTCCGTTAATTTTCCCTAATAAATTACCAATCGATGATCAGTTATTGGCTATAATATTATTTTCATTTTCATGGATACTAACATTAATGCCATTTGTCTGGTTTTCCAATTCTAATAATGAAATTTTTACCTTTTTTCCTCTAGACTTACTTTACTTTTGTTTAGGGGTAATATTCTTCATTTTACATATTTTAATTGATCCTAGATTAGGTTGGTTTGGATTTTTATTATTTCTGATAGCATGGGGTAGAACAATCAGGAATATTAGTAATTCACTGAGCGTAAATTCTTCTAGGTGGTTGTTACCAATCTCTTCACCCGATTATTCTCAAGATATTCTTAATGACGGTTGGGAAATTTCTTCTAATAAATTCAAAAATGGCCTTATTGCCACTAAATCAGATATATTTGGGCCATATTCAGCCGAATTAACCGGCGTTTCATATCGAAACTATAGATTTATTGCATTTAGTATGGTATATCGCAATCGAATAATTCATGATCCATTCAACACAAATTTTATTTCAAATATTGAGATAAATAATTTTCTTTCACTACCTCCTTTGAAAATTTCTGGAGAACATTGGCCAGAGATTTTCACTGTAGAAATAGAAGAAGAATGATTTTTTTCCCTAATCTCCTATACGGCAGGCATTTGAACTATATTGATACCCGAGGAGCATGGATGTATGTATCATATTAGGGTCCAAATCGGATTTGCCAGTAGCCAATAAGTGTGTATCAGTTTTAGATGAGTTTTCTATATCACATGAAGTAAGGGTTGCTTCCGCTCACCGTGCCCCAAAGTTTCTTGAATCTGTAATTGAATCTTCAATAGAATCTGGTTGCAGAGTTTTCATTGGAATGGCAGGTATGGCTGCTGCGCTTCCCGGAGTTATTGCTTCGATGACCACTCTACCTGTAATTGGTGTTCCAGTAGGTGGTAAAGTCCCTCTAGATAGTCTTCTTTCTATTGTTCAGATGCCTCCTGGTATGCCGGTTGCAACTGTAGGAGTAGATAGAGGAGATAACGCCGGAGCATTAGCCGTGCAGATGCTTGCCTTGACAAATACTGACTTAGCAAGGCAATATGATGCATGGAGAGTGATGAAAACCGCAAAGGTAATTTCAGATGATAAATCACTCAGAGGTGAATGAGTTTTATGCAAACTCAAATATTGATTGATGAGGCAATTGAAGAGTTACAAAATAAAATAGATGATACAGCAATTATTGCCTGTTCAGGAGGAATTGATTCCTCTGTCGCTGCGGTACTAGCTCACCGTGCCGTGGGTAGTCTACTACATTGTGTATATGTAGATACAGGATTTATGAGAAAAAATGAGAGCGCTGAAGTTTCTGAGATGTTTCAGGAGATGGGAATCAATCTGAAAGTTGTCGATGCCTCTGAAAGATTTTTTCAAGAATTAGAAGGAATAACTGATCCCGAAGAGAAAAGGAAAGTTATTGGTGAACAATTCATACGTGTATTTGAAGATGAACAAAAATTATGTGGCGCTAAATTTTTAGTCCAAGGAACGATTGCACCAGATTGGATTGAGTCTGGTGGTGGTGAACGTGATGTCATTAAATCTCATCACAATGTTGGCGGCCTTCCAGATGATGTGGAATTAGATATTGTAGAGCCATTACGTGAATTTTACAAAGACGAAGTCCGCTCAATAGCACGCGAACTAAAAATTAAATCAAGTGAGAGGCAGCCATTTCCTGGTCCAGGCCTGGCAGTTAGAGTTCTAGGAGATCTAACCAAAGAACGAGTTGAGGCTTGTAGAGAAGCCTGCTCCATAGTAGAAATGAGACTTCAAGATGCGGCCTCAGAAGGTAAATGTGATTTGCCATGGCAATATTTTGCTGCTCTATTACCCGTCCGCTCTGTTGGAGTTCATGGAGATGCTAGAGTTCATGGTGAAACGGTCGTAGTGAGAGCTGTAACTAGCCTTGATGGTATGAGTGCTAAGTATTCTCCAATACCACACGATGTTCTTTCCTCAATTAGTACTGAGATAACTAATGCACTCAAGGGGCAGGTAAATCGTGTAGTTTATGACATTACGCATAAACCCCCAGGGACTATAGAATGGGAGTGAAAACATTAATCTGGAGGGTACTAATTTTCAGATTAAAGTTTGGAATGAACTGATGAAAATTCCCTCAGGCGAAGTTAGAACATACAAACAAATTGCAGAGTCTATAGGCCATCCGACTTCTTCTAGAGCAGTTGCTAATGCTTGTGCAAAGAATCCATTCATTCTTACTATTCCTTGTCATCGTGTGATAAGATCCGATGGAAGTTTAGGAGGATATAGCGGACAGGGCGGAGTTGAAACTAAGATGAGATTACTAATTGAAGAAGGTGTCTTTACTTCCGATTAATTGATGAATGATAGAGCAGGCGACAGGTTAGGCCGACATAGCTTAGTTGGTGGAGCGGTGGACTGTTAATCCACAGGTCGCAGGTTCGAGTCCTGCTGTCGGCGCCATCATTTTTTTCGTGCGAACGCTGCGAATGCAATCATAAAAATCGTGCTAAAAAGCCCTAAACTGGGTAATCCTGAGGAGTTTTCTGATTCCATAGAATCGCAAATTCCATCCTCATCTGTATCTAGAGGCAAACTATTACTATCCTGAGGATTAGAAAAACACTTACTTTCTTGATAATCTGTCCATCCATCTCCATCATCATCATCATCAGCATTATCACCAATCCCATCTGAGTCTAAATCTGAATATTCTATTGGGTCAAATGGAAACGCATCAAGCGTATCTGATGCTCCATCATTATCATCATCAATATCTAATTCATCACAAATTTCGTCATTATCAAAATCCGTAGGAATTGAATTAGAATCTAATGAATCTGTATTACAAGAGTTTTCAATAGAGTCAGAGATACCGTCTCCATCATCATCAGTATCTATTTTATTCTCAATCCCATCATTATCTGTATCAATAGGGTATTCCTCAGGGTTGAGTGGGTCGTATCCTAATTCAATCTCAATACTATCATTCCATCCATCATTATCGTCATCTAAATCTTCATTATCTCCAATTGAGTCTTCATCATAATCCATTGACTCATCGGGATTATCGGGGAAAATATCGATTTCATTTTCTACGCTATCACCGTCTCTATCTAAATCCGAATTGTCCCCTATACCATCTCCATCTAGGTCATTATTCTCATTAGCATCTAATGGAAAAGCATCATTAATATCATCAAATCCATCATTATCGTCATCTAAATCTACTTGGTTACAAGTGCTATCTGAATCAGTATCAATAGGTAGTGATAGTGAATTATTTGATTCAGTTCCACAAGATACTTCATCTTCATCTAACCATCCATCATTATCATCGTCTGTATCTGCATTATCTCCAACCCCATCTTGATCTAAATCTGACCATTCATTTGCGTCTCTTGGGAATATGTCTAGCAAATCATCTACATTGTCATTATCGTCATCACTATCCATGATGTCACAAATCATATCCATATCGAGATCCTCTGGTAACGAATTAATATTCTGACTTTCAGAACCACAAATTTCTTCTTCTGAGTCTAACCACCCATCATTATCATCATCATCATCAGCATTATCTCCAATTCCATCCAAATCGTAGTCTAAAGTTTCATTAGCATCTAGGGGGAACAAATCTAATTCATCGGTTACACCGTCACCATCATCATCATCATCAATTAAATTACATATATGGTCATCATCAGTATCCATAGGAATCGATGAGGCATTTAATGAATCAGTATTGCACTCTGCTTCTTCTAGATCTGTCCAATTATCGTCATCATCATCGACATCTGCATTGTCTCCTCTACCATCTCCATCACTATCTTGCCATTCGTTACCATCTAAAGGGAAGGTATCATTTTCATCAGAGAAACCATCATTATCGTCATCAGTATCTACTAAATCACAAACACTATCTGAATCAGTATCAGTAGGTATAGAGCTTGAATTCAGAGAATCGGTGTTACAAGATGCTTCATCAGTATCTGACCAACCATCCTCATCATCGTCACTGTCTATAGAGTCACATATACCGTCTGAATCAGTATCAGTAGGCATAGAGCTTGAATTCAGAGAATCAGTTCCACAACTATACTCATCTTCATCAAACCAACCATCATTGTCATCATCCTCATCAATTAAGTCACAAATTCGATCATTATCGGTATCAATAGGTATAGAGCTTGAATTCAGAGAATCAGTGTTACAAGATGCTTCATCAGTATCTGACCAACTATCTCCATCATCATCAGTATCTACAGGATCACAAATACCGTCTGAATCAGTATCAGTAGGTATTGAAGTAGAATTGTTTGATTCTGTTCCACAAGATGCTTCATCAGTATCTGACCAACCATCTCCATCATCATCAGTATCTACAGGATCACAAATACCGTCTGAATCAGTATCAGTAGGTATTGAAGTGTTATCTGACGAATCAGTACCGCAAGAGGCTTCGTCAGCATCCGACCAACCATCTCCATCGGAATCACCATTAGAAGTGACTTGCTCAGATATTATCCAACTATTTGTAGCCCAATCATCCCCTGCAGTCCCTCCATTTCCATTAACAAAATTTACTGCAAGGGAAAATGTGACATTTCCTGAGCCATTAGCTGGAGCAGTCCATGTAACACTCCAAGATCTTGAATTCGAATTTGAATGAGTAACTTCACCGTTTTGTATTTTAGCGCTGGTGCCAGGATTTGACCAAGAACCAAAATTTGAGTCTAAATTAAATCCCCCTTTAGTCCCCGTGGGACCTCCAGTGCCTCCAATATTCAGGGAATATGAGGTATTTCCTTCGTATCCTGCATTAGGTATTCCTGACAGTGTTGGAGTCATTCCTCCACTACTTCCATGACATCCGCAACCATTTGTTGAGGCTCCTGTAACTCCGCTACTGTATCCGAAAGTAGTTTCGGAAACAGACAAAACCAGTAATATTACCAAAATAGCAGTCATACGTTTTTTACTCTTCATACGTTATTTCGTAAGATTACTAGTTATTGTATTTATTGGGGTAATATCTTTATTTGCTCACTAATGCTTCATCAAAAAATAGTGTTTTTTCCCTCTTGTAATATTTTTCTTAAGAGAACTTTGTTCCGCTAAACTCTTTGACCTCTACTCCATGTAGTGTCATGGACGCGAGAACCCAAGCCGGCAAAATTCTTGAATCAGTAAAATCTTCTGGAATACATTATAGAGATAGTTTGCCTATGATTGCCAGTGAAAATATAATTTCTCCTCTAGTTGCAGCCGCTATCAATTCAGATCTTCATGGTAGGTATGCTGAAGGATTGCCTGGGAAAAGATATTACCAAGGTTGTGATGATTTTGATACTATAGAGTCTATTGGTATAGAGTCTGCTAAGCGTGTGTTTAATTGTAACTTTACAAATATTCAGTCTACATCTGGTACTGTGTCAAATATGGCTTCATTGAAAGCTTTAGCTAAGCCTGGAGATACCATCACAGCAGTGTCAACTGCTGATGGAGGACATATATCACATGCAAGAATGGGTGCGGTTGGAGTTAGAGGTCTTAATCTTGTAACTTATCCTTGGGATATCGATAGAATGGAACCTGATATTGATGCATCCATGAAAATAATAAGAGAAACATCTCCTAATCTTGCACTTTTTGGTCAATCAGTATTTCTTTTTCCTACTCCTTTGAAAGAACTTTCTGATGCGGCTCACGAAGTTGGTGCCAAAGTAATGTATGATGGCGCACATGTACTTGGATTAATTGCTGGTGGGCAGTTTCAAGACCCACTTAGAGAGGGTGCAGATGTAATGACTGGAAGTAGTCATAAGACATTTCCCGGACCACAGGGAGGTTTTGTATTATCCGATTCTTCGGATGAAAAATTTCACCGTAAATTAAACAATTCTATTTTTCCTGGAACTTGTTCCTCATATCATCTTCATCATGTAGCAGGTAAATCAGTGGCTCT
The DNA here is from genome assembly GCA_030828405.1 of Thermoplasmatota archaeon. Taxonomy (GTDB): domain Archaea; phylum Thermoplasmatota; class Poseidoniia; order Poseidoniales; family Thalassarchaeaceae; genus MGIIb-O2. The sequence goes on along the minus strand of JAURCP010000002.1, from coordinate 14,618 downwards.
TGCAGAGTTTGAGGAATTTGGTGCGCAATATGCTAAAGATATTGTCAATAATGCTCAAGCATTAGCCGCCGCACTGGCTGCTGAAGGGTTTGATGTATTAGCAGAAGATCGAGGCTACACAGCCAGTCATCAGGTATTGACACGCCATGGAGATATTGATTCTGGAGCCGGGAGAAAGGCAGCACAAATTCTTGAGGATTCAGGAATTATTACAAACATGAACATGCTACCCGGAGACACTAAAGCAATGCAACCAAGTGGTTTGAGACTCGGTGTGCCTGAATTGACCAGGGTTGGAATGGGTACTGACGAGATGACTGATGTCGCTCGTTTCTTTGCGAGAGCATTAATAAAAAATCAAGAAACTTCTGAAATCAAATCCGATGTTAAATCTTTCAAATCTAATTTTCAAAATGTAAAATATTGTTTTGAAAGTGGTCCAGCATATCCAAATCTAGAATAATTGTATTAAGGTATACTTTATGAAGAAATCTTTCATAGCAATAATATGTCTTCAATTAAAGCATTGGCTATTCTGTTGACGTTCTTGATTTTGACTCCTGGCTGTTTGTCATTATTTGGCGAAGATGACTCAAGCTCCGAATTAGTGAATTGTGAATTAGAGCCAGATGAACCTACTTGCGATATAGATGGGGAAACAGAAGATGACTGTTTTTTCAATGAAGTTTTTACAGGCGAATATTGCAGATTGATGACATCTCCACAAAACCTAGATTACGGTGAAGAAACATTGTTACTAGTAGTAGGTCAAGATATGCAAGCATTAACTCCAAGCTTTATTGGAGATGGTCCGCAAAATTGGCTAGTTAATCCAAGATTACCCGAAGGAATAATTTTAGATCCTGATAATGGTATAATTTCCGGAACTCCTGAATCTGAAAATTTGTTGACTAGTTATACAATAATTGGTACAAATGTAATTGGCTCCAGTGTTTTCATTCTAGAGATAGAAATTTTATCACAACCTCCAGAGAGTATCAATTACACTTCAAATGAGATTTTTTGTAAATTTTCAAGAGCCTGTGGGATTGGTGTTCCGTTTACTTACGGAGGGTTCATTGAAACATGGGATGTCATTCCCGAGTTACCTCTTGGACTTGAAATTGGTGCTTCGGGAGAAATATATGGTGTGGCTCAGCAACTTGGAGATAGTAATCATACTGTCTCAGGCACAAATTCAGGAGGTTCAGCATATACTGATATTAGAATAATCACCATTCATGAAGAACCTGAAAATTTACATTATTCAAGTCAAATATTTCAATGGCTTCTCGGTGAAACGATAGTTGAGTTCCCAAATATAGGAGGTGGAGAAGTAATTAATTGGACAATTGAACCCCCTTTACCAGCAGGTCTTTTTTTCAATACAAATGATGGATCAATTATGGGTTCCCCTACAGAATTACATGCCTTAAGAGAACATTACGTGACTGCTTCGAATACAGGGGGTTCAATTACTATTAACTTCCTTCTTTCAGTGATTGATATTTCTCCATTAAATATTCTTTATGAACCGTATAATCTTGATTTTACCATTAATCAGATAATTCCAAATTTAACACCAACTTGGTCCGGTGGGGCACCAGAAATTTGGGAGATATACCCTAATCTTCCTCAAGGACTCAATTTTGATATTCAAACTGGTGAAATATATGGAACTCCCATTATTATTCAAGATACAATAAATTATCAAATATGGGCTAATAACTCTGGAGGTTATTCTACAACAATTATTGATATTAAAATCAGTAGCTTGCCTCCTGATGAGATATATTGGATAGAATCAGAGTATATTCTTCATTCAAATAAAAGTATTACAATTCCAGTAATTAATAATGGACCAAATATTGATACTTGGGAAGTATACCCAGAACTTCCTTCGGGCTTAACTCTGAACGGTAATGGTAGTATATCAGGTATTCCTGATTCTCGAACTAATTGGAGAGAATATACAATTTGGGCAAATAATACTGGTGGTACTGTTGGGTTAAATATTTGGATCGTAGTTCATGATTTACGCGCTGATCAAGAAGAATTATTGAGGGGAATGAGTGAGGCAGATTTTGGAGGATGGCCATCTCCAATATTACCAATTGGTGAGTGGTCATTTCCAGTGGCTTTTGAATCAAGTGGTATTCCAGTAGTATCTGCATCTCATGTAGGTAAAGGAAAAATTTTAGGTTATGGGCATGAAAGTTGGGTAGACTCCCAAAATCATCCATTCTCACTTAGAGCCGTTGAGTGGGTATGTGGAGAGAATGCAGAAGTTGGATTGGCATATGGTTCAGGGTTCGATGATTTTGAAGACAAATTAACAGATGCAGGTCATAATGTCCATCTTTCAGTAACACCTTCTGATTTAAGTGGACTTGATTGTTTACTAGATGAGTTTTGGAATGGGCATGATGATTCAGATAATAATGCTCTAGTGCAATTTATGCTCTCTGGTGGTGGTATAATAATGGGTGGCCACGCATGGTACTGGTCCTACTCAAATACGGATGTAGCTCACAATTATCCTGGGAATAAGATTGCAAAAGAAACAGGTCTCTTTGTTTCTAGTGATTGGGGATATAATGATGTATTTTTCCAGAATATGCCTAATGAATACTCAACAATTAGTAATGCAATTTCAGGAGTATTTGCAGATAGAATCGATGGAGTTGAAATGAGTACTGAAGATGCAGCCGCAGCATATTCTGCACTTTCTGATTGCACTTGGATTGTAACTCTCGATTATACTAATTTCTGGTCACCTTTACGTGATTTAGTGAATTTAACAGGTTATACGATAATACCCTACTCTACACTTTGGAGCACTACTGGTTACGAACTAGGCGTAGATCCTGTTTCAGACATCATTCTACGATTAGAGGATGCCTTGATGTTCGGCCTCCCTGCAGATGAATTACCAGCTCATCCCAGCCATATTGAGTTCCCAGGTGAAGTACCTTCGAATGCCACAAGAATAACTAGAACTGTTACCGTTAATGGTACTCAAAGTGGTCTTCCTGGCAATTTCGGTTATTCCAATCCTAGAAGTTCTATACGAATGTCAACGGGTCTCTATGCTGCTGCTGGAGAGGTAGTTACTGTAAATGTAGATGAAGCAACTTCTGATTTAGGATTTTCAATTTTAATAGGTGCTCATACTGACAGTCTCTGGAATAAAGATATCATCAAGCGCCATTCAAGAATATTTACTACATGGTCTGTAGAAAATACTTCGACAGAGGTGGCTAATGCCTTTGGAGGACCGATTTATGTTTATATTCCTGCAGGGTCTAATTATGGTGAGATTAATTTGACTATTTCTGGAGCCATTAGGGCACCAATGTTTGTATTAGGCGAAACCTCCGATTTTGAATGGATTTATTCTGAGAGAAGCAACCCCGCTCCATGGGCCGAATTAGTTTCGAATAACTTTATTATGACAGTTCCCAGTTTAGAGATACGTGAACTGGATAATCCAAGTCAATTGATGAATTGGTGGGATATTGCATTGAATATGGAACATGAATTGTATGGTTTTGAACCATGGCCTAGAGTAGAAAGAGCAGTTTTCGATGCTCAAATTTCAGCCGGTTGGATGCATTCAGGTTATCCCTTTATGGCGCACGATCTAAGTGTACCTGATGTGGTTAATCATACACATATGAGTGAAAATGGAGATTGGGGTATGTTCCATGAGTTGGGACACAATCATCAGTGGATGCCATCGACACTTCCGGGAACTACTGAAACAGGGTGTAACTTTGCAAGCGTATATTTGATGGAGGATTTAGTTGGAATAGAAGGTCATAGCGCAGTAGATCCAGAACAAAGAGAAGTACGAATGGAGTCTTATTTTAATGATGGTTCTAATATTTCAAATTGGTCAGTTTGGATAGCTTTGGACACATATATTCTGATTAAAGAAGAATGGGGGTGGGGCCCAATTACAGAAGCACTATCTGTCTATTACACGCTCCCCTCTTCAGAAGTGCCTTCTACCGGAGATGAGGAATTCAATGCATGGGTTCTGCATCTATCCAATTCTACAGGATACAATCTAGCACCGTATCATTCTGCTTGGGGATTTCCATTAACACAACAAACATTCAGTTCACTATCTCATTTCCCAGTTTGGGTCGATGACCCACTAAGAAAGGATTTTTTCTTTTATGATGCAATAATTAGAGACATTGTGCCAGATAATGAAACCTCAAACTCTGTAGATATTTCTTGGGAAACTTACGATAATGGGACTGATATTTCATTGACCATTTATTATGGTATTAGCGATATGGGAAATCAGGATACAGGTTGGAATTATAATAGTAATCTAGGTGAAACATCCGTTGGAAACTTTTCAACAACTATCTCTGATTTATCAAGTGCAACTACTTATCATGGAAGGATTCAAGCATCAAATGGAGTAAATAGTGTTTGGTTCGGTCCAATAAGTTGGACTACAACTATTAATTGAGTTTCCTAAGTAATTCTTCAAAAGAAATTTTAGGAATATATTTCTCATGCCATATTGACAACGGAATCCATATAGATGTGTGTAAAATCGTAAACAAAAATGCAGTGTAAATTTCTAATCGAGGTTGATTTTGCATCTCATATGCAATAATTCCTAGAAAAATAAAGTGTGCTACATATATCGTTAGAGATAACCTTCCAGCAGGTTCTAACCATGACATTTTGTCACCTCCAAAAGGCTCTCCACCTGATGTTTCTTCCTCTCCTAAAATCCTGAATAATATTACTACAAATATACTGGAGGTGAGAATAAACATGGTATTTGCTGGGAAAAAAGTTAGTATTGCATTTCCTTCCGTAAGGGCCCATGGTATTCTTTCATAGAATGAATAAATCATACTAATGGCGATAATGATTAGTCCAACCTTAATAACCATATTTTGTTCATCTAAATTTTCTTTATCTTCATCTATTAAACTCCCTAAAAATATGAATGTCAGCCATGGCAATGCCGGATAGGTGCCATTCAATAGAAGTCTCTCAACCCATCCTTCTATTCCGATTGATGATACTCTTTCACTCCAATAAAGCTCATTTCCATTCAAATCGCCAATAATTAGGGGTGAAATCATAAATATTAGCATCATAGAAAATCTTTGTTTCTTTGTTAAATATACTATCAGTGGCCCTATTAGAGATGCTAATGCCAATAATGTCAGAACCCCCGGAGTCATCCAATCGAACCTTCCTCCTCTGTCTATAGACAATGCTGAGTTAACCAATAATTGACAAATAGTTAGTATAATTATCCGCGGGATAATCCAATATATCCAAGAAGAAATACCATTATCTGCTAATTTTCTTCTTCTGATAGCACTACGAAATATTCCCCATCCTGAAATGGTGACAAACATTGGTGCCGCCATACCTCCAATTGCAGCAGAAACAAATGCTATTGGATGACCAACTGATATTCCTTCTGGTGGTATTATCGCAGCTGTGTGTACTTGAACCATACAGAGTATGGCAATAGCTCGAATACGATCGATATATCTTAGCCTCACAACAACCCCTATTATTCTCGGGGTGAGCGAGAATCATTGAACCCTTCGTGATGAAGAGAAGAAGAGAAAAGTTAATTTTTACTCTTCTTCTTTCTTTGATGACATTTTCATACCACCATTTACAGCCAATCCTAAACCTACAAGATAAACTACTAATTGTACGATATTCAAGTAACTAATTGGAGATGGTGCATCTAGATTTGTGAATCCTAGAATGCCTAAACTATCTGTTGCTTTACTTAGTTCATCTGCGTCTTCGTCACCTATTTCACTGTGTATTGCAATCTCAAATACTGGGTAAGCATCTGTTGCTCCTTCACTTATAAGATCCGGGCTATCATAACCGAGCCCTCTGATGTCTAGAACAAATTGTAGAGTTCCATGACCATACATTATTGCATTTGTATTTGGCTCTACTTTCATATCGATATTTCCATTGAAATACAGCCCCAAAACTCCCGGCGTTACTGAAACTGGAGATAAACTAGGAGGGATTAATTTTGACTGTATATTATGCTGAGTCGCATCAAGAACGATACTGTGTTCAACCATTGGAATTCCTTTGAACTCTACTTCTTCACCAACTATTGTTTCAGCTACAGCATATCCTCCAAGATTATATTTGAATGATTCATCGGCATTACCAATGGCTCCGACTGAGTTTCCTAGAATTGCATAATCAGAACTCGAACCAACGGCCTCTTCCATCAATCCATAGTTCAGAATATCTCTGTGTGGTGCTCTCCATGTCAAATATTCAGTCATTCCATAGATTTGTCCATCTTCACATTCCAATCCACCAGTACCATATCCTCCAAGATATACGCCTGCTTCACTGTAATCGAAGTCACAAAGTCCATCGCCATCTGAATTAACATATCCTTGCATTAACCTCTGACCTATTGTTTCGCCTCTAGTGCTCATTACATAGGCTGAATAATCCCCGGTCGACAAACCATCAGGATGATCTTCTGAAATTGAACCATAGTATGTCATATTTGTTTCAAGACTAGAGAAACAATTTTCTGAACCATATTGGGATAATAGCACTGCGTCACACGAACCAAATAGCCATTGATTAACTGTTTGTGTTGTATATGCTTCAGAACCGGTTTGGAAAGTAAGTAAAGTAGGTACAACAATATCCACCATGAAATCTGCGATGTAACTTCTAAGAGCTCCTGCTTCATCTACAGTGATATCGTATAAATCTGCTACATATTCATTATTCCAATCGTAAACTGTACCTCCTGTTTCAGCACCATCTGTGCCTTGTGGAAGAGTTTTGCCACTAGCTTCACCATACATAAATTCAGAACCAAAATCAGTGGTTGCTAGGGCATATGGGCTATCATAAAGAATATTTCTAACACTTTCTGCAGACATATCTATTTGTCCTTCCCATTCACCCATGTTGAGTCCAAGAGGAATATATCCTCCAGCAAGCGGTTCTTCTCCTCCGAAAGATTCTACCCACCAGTCATTAGCGTTTATTGTACCAGATTCACCGACTAAAATCATTGGGAAATCAGCAGGAACTCCTAACATACCAATCCATGCACCAGCCCAATCAGCAATACCTAGGAGTTGCGATAAACCAATTCCATAGATACTCATGGTATCAAAAGCGTTTGACTGTGCCCCAAGAAGGAATAATATATTCCCATTGAGTGGTAAGCCATTGAAATCAGTTTCTTGGATAATTCCTTGTGCTAATCCATCTTCGTTAATCCCAAATAGAAGGAAATCAAGGGCATCTGGATTAGCAATATCTACTCCGCTGACTGTTTGTAATCTCTCTCTATTATTATCGGTAGTAGTCAAATCTGCACCTCCACCATTCGTCAAGAAATTAGTTCCTGCCAATGCATAAACAGCCCAATCAATATGAGTTCTTTCAGGTTCTGCAACATCTGCATACCCGTACAGCATCGCTCTCATAGGTGTCACAGAATCACTTGGCTCTCCCATTCCTGCCACCAACATGTGTCCGTAATCACAAGTCAGAGCTATGCACATTCCTGTTGAAGGATCAACCGCATCATTCAATATCATATCAGCGGATGAAGTAAAATCTGGAGTCATTATTCCAGCACTAGAACTGTTATTCCATGAATTATATGCTAAATCCATTATCTGTATTGGTGCAGCTGCCTCAGCAGAAACTGAATCCATTCCAGCACCTATCATATATTCTATAGCTAAATTCAAATTATCTTCAGTATCTTCTGCGGACCATATACTAGGGGCTTTACTTGAGAGCTCCAATGTCATCATGTTTGTAGCGAAACCAGCTTTTGCAAAAGGTTCTCCATATTCAAAACCTACAGCGCCTATAGCTGCTATACTCTGTGCTGTCCATAAAATATTTACATTTCTAAAATCATTTTCACCAGATACAGAATCGTAAATTTCTCCAACAGGACCCATTGTCCCATCGCGATCTTCCCAAGTACATTCTTCGCACCAATCGAATACTTCATATTCCGAATAAGTCATTGTTCCTTCTTCATCATTCCATTCTAGAATTTCTTTGTAAGAGGTAACATTGTAAATCCATGGCCCAACTTTAGTGTATGCATTTGATGGGTCATCACTGGATAAAGCACTAATATTTGTTAGATTGTATCCAAAATATACCTTTTCATACTCTGAGGTAGCCCATTCTTCATCATAATCTGATTCTTCATCATAAGAATCTGAAACCAAACTTTCTGCCAATCCATTTGAAATAAGGTCATCAGTTATCGATGTAATCAACGTCGCATTAACTGCAACTAGCATTATACCTATCACTAACATTGTTGTTGCACTATTTTTTTTCATTTCGTCTAGCATGCTGTTCACTCAGTACCTATACGAAAGGGCCAAGGAGATAAGTGTTACAGTGCAAACTTAGTGTATTTTTTTTCACTTATTCTATTATTAATGTGCGAATAATTATTGATATAAACCGTCTACGAATAACATGAATGGAAGATACATGCGAACTATATTTATTTGTTCAATATTATTATTGAATATGTTTATCTCCCTTTCCAGTATTATCTGTGATAATGACCTTGAAGAAAATAATATTATATTCAATTCCTACAATTACGGCATTTATTATCAGGATGTAGATTTATTGTCTGGAGAGCTGTTGCATGCTGAATTGTATGAGATAATCCGCAATCATACAGTAGTTAGTTATAGTTCTGTTTGGGATCATCTACGAGAAGTCGATGAGGATCCACTAAACAATGCCAATGTTATTCTTTTCTACATGCAAAGATCGCAATCGGAAAATGATACATGCGGCGACGGTAATGAATGTACCAGTCAATCTTGGAATAGAGAGCATGTTTGGCCTAAGTCACATGGGGATTTTGGAACTAGTATGACTAAGGTTGCAGGTACTGATTTACATTCATTAAGGCCTGCCGACAATACAGTTAATTCTGCTCGAAGTGACAAAGATTTTGGTGATGCTAGTAATTCACATTGGGAATGTGTTGAATGTGATTCTTCAGCAGATTTTTGGGAACCTTCTGATATTTCTAAAGGCGATGCGGCAAGAAGCGTATTTTACATGGATGTTAGGTATAATGGGTATGAAAATGAACCCAATCTTTCTTTGGTTAATGGAACTACTCAAACTTCTTCAAATGATGGCTTTTTAGGAGATTTATGTACGCTATATGATTGGCATATCGTAGATCCAGTCAGCCCATATGAGACAAATAGAAACAATGAAATATTTCGTATACAAGGAAATCGCAACCCATTTATAGACAACGAAAGTTTCGTTCAAGAAATATGGGGTGATGTGTGCGAACCTCAACCTCAGGTTAACAATAGTGACATAGATAATGATGGTATTTTAGATTCTAATGACATTTGTCCGGAAGAAAATTCAATAGGATATGATGAAAATAGCGATGGTTGTTTAGATGATTCCGATGGTGACGGAGTTACCGATGACTTAGACATATTCCCTTTGAACTACTCAGAATCTCATGATTCCGATTTGGATGGAATTGGCGATAATTCAGACGTATTTCCAAATAATCCATTCGAAACAAGAGATAGTGATTCAGACGGAGTAGGTGACAATTCAGATATGTTTCCTGATAATCCTTCAGAATGGATAGATAGTGATTCGGATGGAGTAGGTGACAATTCAGATATGTTCCCTGATAATCTTTCAGAATGGATAGACAGTGATTCGGATGGAGTAGGAGATAACTCCGATGCTTTCCCATTGAATCCTTTAGAAAATCTTGATTCTGATTCCGATGGTTTCGGTGATAATTCTGATTTATTCCCAGATGATTCTTCTGAATGGATAGATAGTGATTCAGATGGAGTCGGAGATAATACTGACGTATTCCCTCATTCCCCATATGAGTGGGCAGATAGTGATTCAGATGGAGTCGGAGATAATACTGACAAATTCCCTAATAATTCTTCTGAGTGGATCGACACAGATTCTGATGGTGTGGGTGATAATTCCGATGCATTCCCTCTTGACCCTCTAGAAAAATTTGATTCTGATTCTGATGGTGTTGGCGATAATTCCGATATTTTCCCATTTGATTCAAAACGTCATGAACCTATAAATTCAAATAATTTGGTCTTGTTCTTGATATTTGCTGTAATTCTAGTTACATTCATCATAATGAGGAGCAAATTATAGATTATTTTTCTTGTGTGTTAGATAATAAGGTTCATCTCTGAAGCGCATTCGAGTCGCTCCAAGGACCCGTAGCTCAGTTGGTTAGAGCGCTCGGCTCATAACCGAGTGGCCATCGGTTCAAATCCGGTCGGGTCCACCATTTTTCCGTTAAAATAATTATTTTCTAGAATTTATTGTTTTTTGTCAAGAACTCTTCTTTCAACATTATTTCACGCTCTAATAGTGAGAACCCTAAAATACAGTTTCACACGGGATTCGTTGTATGACATCTGCCCGCTCCGTAAGACCAGTCCTAATATTACTGGCAGTTTACTTTCTTAGTATGTGGGCCGGTGCTGCTGCAGTACATGCCCAGGGTGTCACTCCTGACGTGTCGCTAACTTGTGAAAACCCTCAACCTATTGAGACATATCCTGGCTCTACAAGAACGTCTATTGTTAATTGTGATTTAGAAAATCCATCTGCTCACCAAATTAAGGTTGACATAGTAATACAGTCCGGAGCTCTTGTATCAGCTGGACCTGCATCTCTGACAGTTGGCTCAGGCCTTCAAACAAGTTTCCAAGTAATTTTGAGAGGAGATTTACAAATGGCTGAAGGTCAACATCAGATATCTATCACTGCTACAGTATCGCAAGCAAATGGAGTTGCTTATCCTGGCACACCTACAACTTACAAGGTATTGGCAGTTGTTAAGCAATTCAGTAGACTTAGAGTTGCTTCTGAACTGGCATTCATCCAGTTGAGACCTAAAGTAGACTATATGGTGTCATATGACGTATACAATGATGGTAATGCATTAGATCGTATGAACATCGAGATTGCCAACTATGACGAACTAAGTGATGAAGGATTCACACTCAGTATCCCTCTGGTAAATGTCGAGATAGAATCTAAATCTCCTCCTGAAAAAGTTAGAGTCCAAATCCGAACCCCTAAGAACCAAGGATGGACAGATAAATACTATAATTTGCAATTCAAAGCAACTTCTGATTATTCTGTGCGGACTGAAGGAATTCCTAATTCTCAAATCCAATCAGTTACTCTTTACATCCGTGGAGTTTACCTTCCAGGTTTTGAACTGATTGGCACTACAATGATTACTGCTTTAGCGGCTGCAGCGATTGCGGGAAGATTCAGAGTATACGATAATGATGATGAAGATGATGACGGTGAGGGAGAACTGAGAGTTCTTGATTCCCGTTTGTTCTAAATACACGCTTAATCTCAATAAATTGACTATATTAGTCAACGGGTTGATAACCGATTATTTCTCGTAGCAACTTCGTAAGGTGACTGTGATGACTGATGGCGGACTTTTAGCTAAAGCAATTGAGCAAAAAACAGATGAGGTTATTGAAGCGGATATTCAATTTTCATCAGATTCTAATCCTTCTACCAGCTTCTTAAATCTATTCAATTCTAATTCTATGCGGTTAGGATCACTATTAGCTTTATTAGGTTTAATTTCAGGGTTTATAACTTCAATACCAGAATATCAACAAGACTATTCGTATGCAATTTTCCTCCCGATTTTATTTCTTTCTGGCTCATTCTTCTTTTTGTGGACAACTTTTGACAGGAAAAAGACTTCCTCTATAGCAGTTTTCTGCGTTTTATTACTTGCCACACCCTATGCAATAACAAGTTTAGATTCATCCAGTTTAACTATCGTAGATGACGATTTATCTGATGACTCTACACAAATTGTTTTGAAAATTAGAGAGTCCGGTTCTTTATTTGGCTCTTCAGGTAACTCTGCTGATGTAACTATCAGTTATGATGGCGCTAATGTTTGGAGTGATAGTAAATTTCCTTTCTCAGTAGATAGGGAAGACGGAATAGGAAGCTATGGGCTTCTTCCCCTGAATATTGCTGATTTCTATTCAGGAAATGCTGATGAAAATAATAAATATGTAATAAATTTCGTTTCAGGAGATTCCGATTTAACATACACTCTCACAGACTCATCTTTACAAAGAACTGTTACTGATGTTCAAGGCGATGCGATAGGTTCAATAGGTTTTGATAATGACTGTGATAATGGAAAGGATACCTGTATTGTAGGAATAGGTTTGAGAACTTGGTCTGGACTAGAATCCATTGGTTCCAATAGGCCAGGAGGAACTCCTCACTCAGATTATAATGTTAAAGCAACTTTGTACTATGAAAATACCGATTCATCCAGCGTATCAATTGATTACCCTGAAGTTAACGTAGTGAATGGGGATGCATCTTGGGATTCCATGAATGGTATTTATGGTTCAGGCAGTTTAGCAAATGTTGGTGATTATGGATCCGAGCTACCATTAGATGGCTCGGTTGAAGATGTGAGTATTGGTATGCAATATATTCCTGTCGATGAAATGCAAATTAATGACTATGGTTGCTATATTTTTGAGGTCATGACTTCTCAACAAGATCCTTGGCAATCTTCTGATTCGTTAACTAGTTTGACGTATTATGAGTATACAGAGGGAGAAGTCGATAATGGCGACCCTAGTGAAGAATACTGGGAACAAGTTAATTCTTGCTAATTATTATTCTTCAACATTGAATCTTTGGTATACTTCATTTGTAGTCTGTGTCACTCTAATGAATGTGGTGCATTTTGGTAGATCTTTGATTCTACGTGCACCAACGTAAGAGCATGCGGAGCGTACTCCTCCAAGAATTGCCTGAATTGTTACAGAAAGAGGTCCTCTGTATGGTACTCTAACTTCTTTCCCTTCCGGAGCTCTATGTTTAGCTACTTCGCCATAATGGGTTTCCATAGCTTTTGATGATGACATACCGTAGAATGATTTGTACATTTTCCCATTCTTTCCTTCTACTAATTCGCCACCAGATTCATCATGGCCTGCAAACATACCTCCAAGCATTACAAAATCTGCCCCCGCAGCGAATGCCTTTGCCACATGTCCAGGTGATGAACAACCTCCATCTGCCATTACATGCCCTCCAAGACCATGTGCAGCATCAGCGCATTCAGCAATGGCACTAAGTTGGGGGTAGCCAACTCCTGCTACTTTCCTAGTAGTACACACAGAACCAGGACCTATCCCAACTTTGACAACATCTGCACCAGCAAGAATTAGAGCTTCAGTCATTTCTCTAGTGGCGACATTGCCTGCAATGATAATTTTTTCAGGAAAACTCTCTCTAGTAGTTCTCACGAAATCTAGAAAAACTTCTCTATAGCCGTTTGCAACATCAATACAAATGAATTTAATTTTTTCATTTGTTGCCATTTTTCTTTTTAACAATGTTAGACTTTCTTCTGTAGACCCACATGTCGCAGCAATGAAGTTCGGGTCAACGCCATCATCCCATGCTGCAGCATATTCTCTAGTTGGATAGAATTTTTGTAGGCATGTAATCATTTTATGTTGTTGTAAAATTTTAGATATTGAAAACAATCCTGTTGTATCCATATTCGCAGCAACAATTGGCACGCCAGACCAAGTTGTACTGGAGTGTCTAAATTTAAATTCTCTCTCTAATGTGACATCTGATCTAGAAACCAGTGTACTGCGCTTAGGTCTTATTAGTACATCTTCAAAGGTTAGCTTAACATCTTGCTCTACACGCATTCGAACCTTACTACGCCAATGAAGGGGTGCTTAAGACTATTATTGTATAATAAAGATTTTTTTTGGTGCTCGTGCCGGGAAACTATCACTTTTCATCCGGAGTGAAAGTGAACGTCCGGATAGATTCTTCCGGATGCTTTTCTGGATCTAGCGGACTCTTGATAGTCAAGGTTCCATTACATATCTCTGGTTTTAGAAATGAGAGAGAATACAATCGATTTATCCGGAAATTACCAACAAATGTCTGAGAATTATTTGGAGTTGAAATTTCAAGCCTTTACCGTATTTTGTCAATATGTAAAAATACCTTGTCATTATAGGCACAATTTTTGGATGAACTCATTTTCTTTTGAATTGGCCGAAGTTAGGCCAACTATTGAACAAGGCTTGGCCATGACTTGGCCGAGTAGTGGCCAAACTAACGGGAGGAGTGCGTTATGAGCACTTCAGACAAGATTCAGAGCATACTTGAGATGTTATTTACTTGGGGAATGGAAGGAATTGATGAAAAGGATACACAACCAAAAGATATCTTCACTGCATTTGGGCAAGAAGCATGGAATATTGGAGACAGGTATGTCAGAAGAAATATCATTGGAGATAAGATTTCGAGATATGTTCCACAAGATATCAAGGTTGCAGTTGCAGTTAGAGATCAAGGTCAATGCACTGCAATTCTCGAGGATGGTACAAGATGCCCTGTTCGTAAATCACTACACTACGATCACAGGTTCATACCATTCAGACTGGGTGGTCCTCAAACGATTTGGAATATGACATTACTTTGTGAAGATC
>JAURCP010000029.1 GCA_030828405.1 Thermoplasmatota archaeon | reverse complement strand
GGAATGACAATACCGACAAGAGATTCGCAACCAAAGCAGTACATTCAGGAACAAATTCTGTTGGAGGAGGAGTAAATACTCCCGTATTCTTGTCTTCAACATATCATTTGACTGATGAAAGATATGCTGGTTGGGCTGGTGGGGCTCAGCACACAATGCTCTATGCGAGACTATCCAGCATCAATTCAGAAGCGGTCGCGCAAAAACTCGTTGCCATGGAAGGCGCAGAGGACGGAGAAACCTTTGCTAGTGGTATGGCGGCAATATCTACAACACTTCTCGGTCTCTTATCAAGTGGAGATCATGTTATTGCCAGTGCTGACGTTTACGGAGGAACATATGGGTTGCTTACCGAAGATCTTCCGCGGTTTGGTATTGAAGTTACTATGGCTGATATGAGAGACCCTTCTTCATACGAAGCTGCAATTCAAGACAATACAAAAATGATCTATGTGGAAACATTATCTAATCCAGTTCTGAAAGTTTGCGATCTAGACGCCATGGCCGTAATAGCACAAAAAAATAATCTAATTTCTGTTGTTGATAATACATTTGCTTCACCGTGGGGCTGCAACCCAGTTAAGAGCGGATTTGACTTAGTAATTCATTCAGGAACAAAATATCTCGGCGGCCACTCAGATTTAATTGCAGGATTTGTAGTGGGTAAAAAAGATTTAATTGCCCAAATTTTCCCTAAAAAGGTACACTTTGGAGGTGCCGCAGACCCTCACATGTGTTATCTTCTAGAGAGGGGAATGAGGACGTTACATGCTCGAATGCCAATCCACACATCTAATGCCGCGGAGTTAGCAAGAAGGCTTTCTACACATTCAATGATCGAATCAGTGAATCACGTTTCTCTACCAAATTATGATGATTATGAGTTAGCAAGAAGAATTTTACCAAAAGGCAGCGGTATGCTTTCCTACGTAATTAAAGGCGGAGATGCAGCAGCCCTTAAGTTCCTGAAATCATTGAATATGACACTTGAAGCAACAAGTCTAGGCGGTGTTGAGAGTTTAGTAGAATGCCCGTTTAATTCCAGTCATATGTTTGTTCCGGAAGAAGTAAGAATGGAAGCAGGAGTAGTGCCTGGTTTTGTTAGAATGAGCGTTGGAATTGAAGATGTTGAAGATATTTGGAACGATATTGAACAGGCTTTAGTCGCAGCAGCTGACTTACTTACCACTCGTGCTTAGTGGTTAATATGGATTCAGAACTTCTCGCCCAATTTCTAGTCTTCACAATTGCAATGTGTTTTTCTCCAGGGCCAAATAATATTCTTTGTGCCGCACACGGTTCGCAGCACGGTTTCAAAGGTACCTTGCCATTAATTTCAGGAATGGCAGTAGGTTGGTCATCATTGGGTATTTTTGTAGGTGGAGCAACTGTATTCATAGAAAAAAACCAAAATTTCTTTGATTTGTTGACATACATTGGAGCATTATATATCGCATATTTAGGATATCAAGTTTTCAAATCTTCCCCAATGTCAGACGATGAACAAAAAAGCACTAAATTGGGTCCAATAACAGGTGTTGTTCTGCAAATCGTCAACGGTAAAGCATGGATCCATTTTCTAGTTTTAATGACTCAATTCGGACTTTTATTCGGCCCTAGTTTCGGAGCAAAAGTAATGCTTGTAGGACTTAATCTTGTATTTGGTTTACCTGCTGTTATGACATGGGCTGGTTTCGGCACTCAACTAAGAAAGTTGTTCACAACTACGAAGTCTGCTACAATGTTAAACAGAGGAATGGGTTTTTCATTAATTGCTGTTGCAATTTGGATAGTAGTTTGATAATCATGGAGGAGTTAATTTACCTGTACCAGATATTTCTGCTAATTTTTTCATAGCTTCAACATAGTCCGATACTGCCTCTTCACTATTCTCATTCAGAACTCTTTTTGCTGAATTCCATAACATATGTAGTGCAGGTACCCAATCGCTACCTTTGTCACGTGAGGCTGAATCAAATCTCCATGCATCCGATTCTGTTCTATCGTGTACGACAAGCCAAGCCCATCCCATTGCCGCATCCAAATCTTTTCCTTTTCTAGCCAACGATACAGTGGATGCAACTCCATCGTCTCCTGCCTTTCTGATTAATTTATCAGCAAAACTAAGTGGCTTTGGTAATGAAACACTACTCCAAGGTAACGAGTCTAATTTCTTTGCCGTTGAGAGATGATTTTTCAGCTCTCTCAAAAAAGCGCCAAATCCTTGTTTTCGTTGCAATTGTTTATTGTAAATCTCCTCGGCTTCTTCGCCACTTAATTCGAACATTTGATCCAATATTGTGAGTCCGTGATCTTTCCATAAAGAAACCAAAAGAGGATGGCAAGCATTTTCTTCAAATCTTACAACTTTTTCCTCCAATTCAAAAGTAAAGCCATCTTGCCTTACATGTATTCCAGTTTCTAGATTATCTAATATAGCGGCAATTGCCTCCTTTTCATCCTCACTTCCCGATAAAAATTCTAAGAAGTCTTTCTTTGACTCATTATCGAACCAATTATTTCCACTAACATAACCCTCATCAATTGAGTTCAAGATACTTTTACGGCATTCTCTACCTAACGAAGAATCTTCCAAAGCCATTGACATCCAAGCAAGTAACACTTCATCTAATTTTTCTAATCCTTCAGTTGGTAAAGCCCTATCTTCAGGCCAACCAATTGGCCTCCACATCCACTCAGCATCAATGATTTCAGAGATTTTTGGCGGCAACATTGTGAGTGCTATTGACGGAACGAAACCTTCTTCAGTTTTGGTAAGAGAATTTTGCGACAATCCAGCAATAACGCCGTTTTGGAAAGTAATTTTTAACCATCCAGAATCTGAAAAGACGTTATTCTGCACCGTCTCTTCATCCAGTCCTTTACTCCATCTTATTTTATCTCCAGAAAATTTAACAGAGGAGAATTCCAGCGCAGCATCGATCCAATTTTCAGGCGATTTAGGTACCATGCCTGTATATTCAAACCCATCTTTCCAAGAGAAAAACCAGTGCCCAGATTTTGCATGCTCATCCCAAGCTAACATTCTTAATTTATGATTATTATAATTTTGAATTGCTGCCTGATGGGCCTGCTTCCCATTACCTCTTCTAATAAAACTCGAAGTACCATATATTGGATTATTGAATACGGCTACTGTTGAATGGTCTCCATCAAGAGCTGCCAACAGACTACCAGCTAATGCCCGGGAAACCATACAACCCCTCCTCTTCACCATTCTTCTAGCTAACCATTTCCTATCGTGACGCTTTTTTGAGACATATTCAATTTCCTTCAAGCTTGCAGCCATCATATCTCTTCTAGGTCTACCAAGTTCCGCTTTTATTTCCGGCAAGAATATCTTAGGGTCTTCCAAAAGAGCATCCAAGTCCTTTTCTAATCTTTGTTGGATTTGTTTAGAAGCCTGTTTTATACCACGCACTTTGACCTTTTTCCTACGATTTTTATCGCCAGGAAATCTTACTTCAGCAGGTGGGCGAGCCATGTTATACAATTAACGGAAACATCGACCCCCCTTGAGTTCGTCGATTAGATGGTCAAACAATTTTCCTACGCTCAAAGGCATCAATTTCATTTTGATTCATTTTAGAAGGTATAATCAAACAATGGATCCAACCATCATTGTACTCTGATATTTCAGAAAGGTTGCCAGCAATTATTTTTTGAGAATCTAATGAGATATCGGTAAGTACAACACATTCTAAATTCTTTACCGGTTGCGAGATTTTTTTCCCACCCTCGACCATTCTTTTTTCCATTTTTTGTAGTATTGTGAATGCATCGTGAGGACTCATAGGAGTTGGTTTCTCTACCCCCATTCCTGTAGGGTCTAAATCCAACAATACAAGAGTATGGAGATTATTATCATAATTTCTATAGATCATTTCCAAAGGCGACGAAGGTAAATAATCACCATAGGAATAAGGAATGGTAACCTGCCTCCCAAACCTGTAGGATTGTAATCCCGATAATGATACTGCAAGTGCCGTAGCAGTAATCCCTGGTATAATATTGAAATCTATATCTAATTCATCACACCTTGCTTCTAAATCAACATGAGTAGTGGCTTGCATGGGATCTCCCACAATTAGTAACGCGACGGGTTCTTCTTTGGCCAATTCTAATAATTTTTCAGGGTCTTCAACTAGAGGCCTCATTATTCTCTCCCACTTCCCTACAAAATCCTCTAATCTACCTTCTTGATAAGGCGGTAGAATAGCAGTATAGCCTTCTAAGAATCTTTCAGAACATGCTCTTGCTACGTCGATTGCCTTCTTACTCATGTGATCTAAATTACCAGGCCCCAAGCCAATGAGCCACAAGCCAGCCGACAACCTCTCCTCCGTCATGGTGAAGGGGTCTAACCGCCTGCACATCATGAACGTGATGCGACATTTACTAGTGCCAAATAAAAAAGTACAGGCTGCTTTAACCGAGATAACGAAATATGATTGGTTATCCAAGGAGCACAGAATTTTTTCCTCAGAAGACGGAAATAATCGCCTAATCCCTATTTCAGTGTCCGCCAATATAAATTTACCAAAACCTCTCTGTGATTTTGAAATTGTTTTCTCTGAAGGAAAGCCAAATGAAATCATAGATACCGATTGGTGGAATCATTTGGAAAATTTAGTAGGAAAAGACACGGTGATTGAGCATAAAGAATCATGGCCTTCATC
>JAURCP010000028.1 GCA_030828405.1 Thermoplasmatota archaeon | reverse complement strand
TAGATATTCAAAGTACTACTGAAAACAGATTATCTAGTGGAGATATTTGGGAATTTACCGCACAGGTGACAGATGATAATAGAACCGCTGCAATCAAAGATAAAGGTGAACTTTTGGATGGTTGTGACGAAAATGGTGGAGAAATATTAGTGATACTTGAAGGAGTTGATTTCGAACAAACAGTTCATCGCCAAATAATCAAGACACTATGTCCTAATGCCGGAACTATTAATCATGCCATGTTATTAGATCCTCAATTATTAAGAGATGATCCTCAATCATTCCTTCCAGATGGTTTTGGACCAGTTAATGTAATTATTAGATTTTCAGAGAATCTACCGCATGAAGGCTGTGACCCAATAGACCAAGAAATGCTTTCGATATCAGGGGCATGGGACCCATGTGCTCAAGTTTTGAATAGTGACCATTATCGCAAGGTATTCCAGTATAATGGACAAGGGTTTAGCTTGATTGGAGGAACACAACTGTCTGTCGACAATCAGATTGTCTATACTTCAGAAATAGATCAATTGACTGGGCAACCTATAGACAAACCAATGACTGTAACTGGGCAATTAGTTGATGAATTGAATACAAATCTATCCAACCGTCCAATTCAAGTACAATACGAAATGGTCGGTACAGAATTAGGTGTAAATGCTTGTAATGGAGGCGTAACAGATTCAAACGGTTTCTTCTCAATAGTATGTCCATTAAATGATATTCAAGCAGGGCAAGCTAAGGTAACTGTGAATTATTATTCTTATGAGACTGGAGACCAATACAGATACAAAAACTCTAGCATCACTAAATTCTTCCCAGTATTCTCTAATTCAACAATGACTGTGCAAGAAGTCGGGCCTTTCCGAACAGATATTGATACATTTAGATTTGAGAATGGCACTGTTTTCCCAGTACTTTATTTGAAAGAGTCATTCCATATAGATGCTAAATTAGCTCAAGTTAATGGCAACCCTGTTGGAGGTAAGTGCCTCAATATCTATCTAGATCCTGAGACTAACACTAGACCTTTTGCAACAGCAATTACTCAAGATGGAACTGGAGAAATTGAATGGTATTCTGGAGATCCTGATGATAACCCTAGTAGAAAAGGAGTAGAGCCGAGCGGTCAGAAACTTGAAGGTTTTAGGACGATCAGAATTGCATATGAACCAACAAAAGAATTACCAGGCGGCTGTAAAGCAGAAACAACACCAGTTGTGAATGGTTCATATGAAGATATAGAAGTACTTGTCAGAAGTAAAGTCGACATTCTGTTGAAAGACCATTGGGCGAGAGCAGAAGGATATCAAGATGGAGATATTGTAACTGGTAAAGTATCAATACTTCGAGATAGACTTGATGTTTCTGTAGAGGGAGAAACGGTCATTTTCACTTTCCAATACTGGAATGGGACCGGTTATGTAACTAATAATGTGGAATACTCTGTCACAAATGAAAAGGGTGAAGCAAATTTCAGCTTTGTTTACAGTGGTAAAGAAGTACCCGGTGAAACAAAAGGGAACGAACTCGCTGTAAACGGTCAATGGAGAGTGTTAGTTCACTTCCAAGAATCGGCATTCTTCCAAGAGGAATTTTTGAATAGCACTCCCACAATTGCACTCGCAGATATTGCTGCTTCTTCGGAGACGAATTTCTGGACCTTTAGAGTTATTACTGTGCTTGGAATTGTATTCTCTTTTGCTCTATTAATTGGCGCAATAATGTACAGAAATTATAATGAAAGAAGAAGAATTGAAATTATCCGTGGTATTCTGACAGATTCGTTAATGTCTCTTAAAGCTTCTAATGATTACATAGCAACAATATTTGATTGTTACAAGCAATTAGTTAGATTCTTCAGAAGTAGAGGGGCTATGAAGAAGGTGTATGAAACTACCAGAGAGTTCGAAGACGCTGTAAACACAATGTTAGGTGGAATAACTCCACCTGAAGATTTAGATATATTGTTCTCGATATTTGAAGAGGCAAGATATTCTGATCATGAAATAGGTGCAGATCAAAGAGACCGAGCAATGGAAGCTCTACAGTCAATAATCAATCATTTGAGTAATTCACTTGGCGAGAGTATGTTGAACCGAACCTCATCTACTGAATCAGGACTTTATGGTTCAGTAGTAAAGGCAGGTTCATTCGTTGATTCCGAGGGTCAGACAAGGATTGCAGGTATTGGTGATGATGATGAAAGAGACGGGTTTTCATTATAATCCTTAAATCTGAAGTCTGTAATTAACTGTGTTTCGTTAAACAGCCACCTTGGCCGCAGTGCAACGAATTACCCACTTGACGAGTAGTAGCATTCATAACAGGTCGTCAGGTGGCCGCGATACCTAAGAAACGTCGAGGGAGTTATATGAGTAAGAACAACAGGAAGACCAACGCGGCTTTAATCACCTTAATCGGTGATTTAAAGGCCCAGAGCAGGTCAACAGGTTCTGCACTATGGCGAGACGTTGCATTGCGCCTGGAAACCAGTCGCAGTAATTGGGCTGAACCGAACCTAAGCCGTCTTTCGCGATACGCAGCGAATGAAGGAATGGTCCTAGTTCCTGGTAAATTACTAGGGAGTGGAGAAGTAGCAGGTAAGCCTAACGTCGCAGCATATAGTGTCAGTTCTGGAGCCCGCTCTAAAATTGAAGACGCAGGCGGACGTGTAATCACGATTCGTGAACTAATGAATGAAAACCCAGAAGGATCGGGGGTGAGAATCCTTGGATGAATCCGGAACTATAGTGTACGACGCTACTGATAAGGTGCTTGGAAGACTGGCTAGTGTAGTTGCAAAACAATTACTTTCTGCGAGGAAAGCTGGCAATCCTATTAGAATAATTGTTCTGAATGCTGAAAACGCTATTATTTCAGGGCCGAGAGCCCGCGTATTAGCAGATTATGATTTTAAGTATAAATTAAATCATCCTCGCAAAGGACCGTTTTTCCCTAGAATGCCCGATCAGATAATGAAGAGAACGGTTAGAGGGATGTTGCCCTACCAGAAGAATAGTAGTGGCCGTAATGCAGTTAGGGATCTGAGAGTAATGATAGGCCGTCCGACCAATCTATCAGGCGAAGAATTACCTTCGGGGCACACATGGGGTGATACATCTGCTCTAGATCGTCCATTACCAGTTAAGTTTGTTCGACTTGGAGAAATATCATCATCACTAGGTGTAGATGCGACACGTTGGGGAGGTCAGTAAATATGGCTAAGAGAAAAGGTAAAATTTCAGTTGAAACCAGTGGTAAAAGAAAGACTGCTATCGCCCGTGCTACCGTTCGTAAAGGAAAGGGACGTGTTCGAGTTAACAACCAACCTATCCACATTATGGAACCTGCTCTTGCACGCCGTAAAGCATTGGAACCAGTACAAATTGCTGAAGCCATGGGTCGTTTAAGCGATGTAGATATCGTCGTAGATGTTCAAGGAGGAGGACAAATGGGTCAAGTAGATGCAATTAGAACTGCTATAGCTCGAGGATTGGTTCAGTGGAACGGCGGAGCTATTGGAGAGGACGAAGAACTGAGGAATGAATACTTAAGATTCGATCGCAGTCTTCTCGTAAATGATCCAAGACGTAAAGAACCTAAACATCAAATGGGTCGTGGTGCCCGTGCCAAATGGCAGAAATCATACAGATGAGGTGAAGAAATATGTTGATACCAGTCCGTTGTTGGAGTTGTGGAAAAGTTATTGCCCACAAGTACGAAGAATACAAAGAAGCAGTAGTAAATGGAGAAGATGCGGAAATTGTTTTAGATAATTTAGGCATGGAAAGATATTGCTGCCGTAGAATGTTTGTTGCACATATTGATTTAATCGATGAAGTAGCACCGTTCAGCATTGCCCGTGAAAACTGAGTTTACACTTAGGTTAGGGCTTTGAACCCAAAGAACCCCCATTGAGTTACAGGGCCTGTAGGTTAGCTTGGTCTATACTTCGCGGCTGGGGGTCGCGCGACCCAGGTTCAAATCCTGGCTGGCCCACCATTCTTCCTCAGCTTATGCAAGACATTTCTGAAGTCTCAATACGCATATTCAAGTTGAACCCCTCTTCTCAATAGATATGATTGGTGAGCGACCATCCGGCGAGGATAAGCAGTCGCTTGTTTCTTGGCTTGCTAAGCAAATTTCATACTATTCAAATCTGTATTACAATCAGGCTATATCTGAAATTTCTGATGCCGAATTCGATTCCTTATGGTCGGAATTGAAAAGATTAGATCCACAAAACCCTCAACTTGAAATGGTGGGTTCAGATTCTGTTCCAGGTAGTAAAAAAATTACTCACCTATTCCCTATGCGCAGCCTAAATAAGGCAACTACAATAAAGGAAATTCACCATTTTGTTTCTGAAACAACTGCTAGTGGAAAACAGTTTGTTTGTCAGCCAAAACTTGATGGTTCAGCACTTTCCATAGAATACAGAAGAGGTAGGTTGGTTAGAGCCGCAACGAGAGGGAATGGTACAAGAGGAGAAGACGTTACTGCCAATGCTAGAAGAATTTCCAACGTTCCAGAATCTATTAATTGGGGAGGAGATTGCCATATTAGAGGTGAAGTAATAATGCCATTATCTGTTTTTCGGAAAAAATATTCTTCGGTTGCCCCCAATCCTCGTAATCTTGCCGCTGGATGTCTCAGGCAAAAAACAAAGGAATCTGGTAAAGCCAAGCCAGAAGATTTAATTTTTCTTGCCTATGATGTCAGATTTCCAGGACTAGATTCTAAACATCCAGATAGTCCTATGCCTCCAAGTTTCAATTATGATTCTGATTCTAACGAATGGCTTTCATCTAATGGGATACAAATTGCAGGAAATACAGTTGTTAATTCAGATAACACTGAAGAATTAACTGAAAAAATTTCTTCTATTACAGA
>JAURCP010000027.1 GCA_030828405.1 Thermoplasmatota archaeon | reverse complement strand
ATTGACACAATAATATTATCAGAGGACGCCATACCTTCAAAGAAATTAATTATTAACCCAACAGTACCAGAAATAAGTCCCCAAGCAAATATTTGCGGCAAGCATTTCATCGCTTGCTTAATCCCGTATGAAAAACTAGGGTTTCTCCCCGTAGTTAATCTCTCATACGCACTAGCAACTATAGCTGCATTCCAAAATACAACAATTATAGATACGATAAAGTAACTTAGAAAGGTGCCTAATGCAACTCCTCCTTCGAAACCTTCGTCATTTCCGATGACAAAACCCAAACCTCCAGTAAGAGTTAACACCGCTCCAAAACTTAGAATTGACATTATTGCCGAAAATAATACATAAACCATCAATTCAGGATCCGCTTTCACTACATGGATTCCCAATTTTGTAATTCTCCAACCTCTTCTGATTCGATTCTTAAATCCATATTTTCCAGTAAAGTCCCCCAATCCACTTGTTGCCTTAGCACCTGAGCCCAACATAATTCTTGGTTATATCAGCGATTATTCAAACTTGCTACGGCAATTTACTCAAGACATCTTTTTCAATTACCCTCAAGATAAACTGCATCACCTACAGAAACCGCTCCCTCTTCTATTACCGAGGCGGACCAGCGAGACCACCCTCTCCTCTTGTTTTCATCTATCCTAGAGAACTCATCTTCCATGAACGACCCTCCTATTTTACTGCAGGGAGCACAGGGCTCACTTAGCCGGATTAAGGTAGATCCAAACCTAATCATCATGCCAACTTCCATCTTTGGCCAATCTATCCCTTCGATAGTGAAGTTCTCTCCAGCTGTACCAATGTCGATAGGATGCCCCTCTTCTTGAAGCTGTAATATTCTCTCCATGGAGAATATGGACACAGCCCTTCCAGGGTCTCCATTTTTTCTCTCCATTCTAAATCTAT
Source organism: Thermoplasmatota archaeon (assembly GCA_030828405.1). GTDB lineage: Archaea > Thermoplasmatota > Poseidoniia > Poseidoniales > Thalassarchaeaceae > MGIIb-O2. The sequence continues at coordinate 4,188 of JAURCP010000027.1, read as the reverse complement.
TCAGATCTCCTTCGACTCCTTCGAATCTGACAACAGCCGTTTTAACAGGAAGTTTCGGGACTCCTCCTAACTCACTTACATTAATTGAAACAATAGTCGCCATCTCGATCATTTTTCTCCATAAACAGTCTCTAGGATTTCTAGAGTTTCCATTACCATTCTATTTTTATCGAATCTTTTCTCTGTAGTCTCTCTTGCAGCCATTGAAATCCTTTTCCTCAACTCTGAATCGTTACCTAACCTTTTAATTCCTGAGATTAACTCTTCTAAGTCGCCTGGTTTGATAAATAATCCGTCTGAATCATGTGTGATTACATCAGAGTTCCCCCCTATTTTTGAAGAAATAGTAGGAATACCATGAGCCATAGCTTCTAATAAAGCCAAAGGCAAACCTTCGTAACGCATAGTCGGTATAAGGTAAATATCTGCTTCTGAATAAATTCTGGAAAGTTCTTCATCAGATACTCGTCCATGAAATGTAACTTTGTCACCAACATTTAATTTTTCAACCATTATTTTCAAATCATTAAGATAAGAACCAGTCCCTACAATACCCAGTTCTAACTCTAAATCTTCAATTTGGCTCACTGCCATAATTGCTTTTTGAAAGCCCTTTTGTTTATCCGCTCGACCAGTACAAAGTAATTTTAAAGGCCCTTTATTATCGATATATTCTTTCTTTTCTGGCAATTCAATACCATTTTCAATGATTCTAACTTTATTTTTAGAAAATAATGAAAAATCTCTTTCCAGTGTAGGAGATACAAGAATTATTTTGTCAACTTTTCTCCTTGTAGGCATTTCCCAAACTAAACACCTTCTGATTAGGTGTATTGGAGTGAGTATCATCCAATGCCAATACCGAGGTCTTTTATCTGCAGAGGAAAGAAATGATAATAGCTCGGTTCTGAGTGAACCATGACAAACTAAAACAATTGGAATTTGACGTTTATTCGCCCAAGAAAGAACACCTGTCGAAGCGAATTCATTACTATGAATTATATCAATTGGCTTCTCATCATGTATCTTTTGAATAAGTTTTTTTGATTCTTTAAACCACGCTCTTGACAATTTCCTTGGCTTAGAAGGATTAAGAAAATGTACATCGTACCCCTTCTCATTTATTTTTTGAATTTTTTCAGGATGTGAAGTAGTAATCACAGTCACATCATGTCCACTTTCAATAAAACCATCGCAAAGATCTATGCATTGCCTTTGAAATCCCCCAAATCCATGTGAGAGAGTAGAACGAGTCATTACTAGAATGTGCATATAACAAACAAATGAAGGGCTTGAGAGTTATAGGTCTATTCTCTTAATGAGTTCAGGAACACCCACAATATCTTCTAACGAATACGATGAAAGTAAAATAAGATACGGCCGGTGGTAATTCCGAGTGTCACTGATGTCGGAGGTAGATGTTTTTCTTATTGGCGCACCCAAAGCGGGGACAACTTGGCTTGCTTACACACTTAATCAGCATAAGAAAATAGATCTTTCTGACCCCAAAGAACCGAACATTATAGCCTCACATCGCGGTACCTTTATTCGCACAGATGAAAGTCCTGAATGGAATAAATTCAAAGTATGTTTCCAAGGAGAAGGACTGAAATTAGACGCTTCAATACACGCATTTTCTTGTCCACTGGCCCCTTCTAGGATACGCCAACGCATACCAAATGCGAAATTTATTCTTTGCCTGAGAGAACCGGTGGCTCGGGCATTCAGTCATTGGAATATGGTATTGAATACCAAAGAATCGGAAGCAAATGGAGTTGATTGGAGTACTTTCGAAAAAGCATGGGAAGATGATCGTTTGAGTATCGACTCAATGTATGGGGCATCCATGTCAAACTGGCTCGAAGAATTCAATCTTGATAATTTTTTAATTATTGATAGTACTGAATTGAAAGAAAAACCATTAGATATTCTCAGCAGAATTGAGGAATTCCTTGAAATCGAGAGCCATGATTTTGAAATTTCTCCTAGTAGACACTCTAACAGTGCATCATCAAGAAGGCCGATCACTTCTGCCGGAAAATTAACTAGAAGTTTGTTTTCATTTATTCCTAAATCAGTTAAGGGACCAATTGTCCGTATGTTGCAAAAAAGAGATCTAAATATCTATAATTTCCCTCTACTAAGCTCCAAAGGAATAACAAATAAAATCAACTCGTCACATTTCAAAATCTGTGGCAATCAATTAATCGAGGAATTAGAGTTATTCGAAAGCCTTACCGAATTTGATACTAGCCACTGGCGCGATGAAATACAACAAAATTTGAATAGTTAATTATGGTAAATAGCCAAAAATCTCTAGAGTTTCTCTGTTTTCTAAAGCAAATGATTTCATCCCCTCATCCTTCTTATATGCATAGGCTCGACTCCCATCTATCGATTGACTAATATCTTCTAATAATGAATCATCCCCTTCAATTTCAATGAAATTCCATATCTGTTTAATCGCTGATTTAGGAGCTGTCAATAAATCTTCATAACGAATTTCTAATACAAATTCACACTCTTCTAGATTTTTTTTCTCTACTTCCATATGCTCAGACCAAAAATCGAAAGCATGCGATAGTGTCGCTGCTCTTTGCCCTCTTCTAATCGGAGATTTACTATCTTTCCATCTATACATCTTTAGCCATTTAGAAAATCTACTTTCGTCTTCTTCCCAATTTTTATTACTCCTTGTCTGGAGACTGGATGCTACATCAACTCCGTGACGAGTAACATGAATAATCCTCATCTCTGGCCAAATTTCTTTCCATATTGGTAATGTAGGGCCGTTTCTAGGATCTTTCCATCCCCATTTTGAATCCAAATCAAATAAACCTTTTTTCAAACTCTTCCCTGAATATTTTTTACTTGAGTTACTAGAAATTCTAGATATTACATACTCTTCCACTTTTTCCTTTGCCGGTTCATAATCCATCAATTCTTGAAGAGCCATTGGTCTAGCCCAGTCGGCCCCGGCATTTTCATAAATCCATTTATTTAATTTAATAAAAAATTTTGATTCATGATCTTCTTGTAGATCTAAACCCATAAAAACTCCGGAGCGATCTAATATCCTTGATACTAAACTAGTACCACTCCGATGCATACCGACAATTACGAACGGCCCATTCATGTACTTCCGTCTCAGTATTCATGTTAAGTTCTAACGGGTAAATTAGCATATTTGAAGAATTGACCAACTCCTCTGCCCTAAAGTCGAATCGAGCATTAATTCAATAACAAGTATGCATTCGTACAAACATGGTCGACATTGCATCTTTAGTATTGGCAGGATTTCAAGACACTCTTGTTTCAGCTTTTGGGGCATCTCTTGGATGGATTATAGGCCATATGATTGTACTATTTTTGGGACTATCAATAATATGGGTTATTCAAAATAGAAATCGAATTGCTAAAGAATCTGGATGGGGATATCCAAATTTAATGGATATTTTTGTAATCGTATTACTAACTGTGCTTCAATATCTTGTTTATGTGAATTTACTTTACTTCCCCAGTACCGCTTCATGGGGCCTGGCAATATTTTGGACATTCACATTAAGATGGCACGTATTGGTATTAGAATAAGATTTCATTCGTATTCCCGGCCTTTTCTTCGGTAGTACATCAATCCAACAATAATCAAAAGGACTATTCCGACGGACCCTCCAATAACTGGCAATTGTTCTTCTGTTAGCCCTAGTTGTTCTATAATTGACTCATTCCCTCCCAATTCAATACCAAGTCCTGCAGTCTTTTTCTTGATCTTAATATCTACTTTATTGGAATTAGGACATGAATTTGGTCTAATTTCCCCCACTTCAATGATTACTATACATCCTTCCCAATCACTGTCCAAATTATCCGGTGTACCTATTCTGAAATTACAATTTTCACCTGTATCTCCTACGTCAATGTCGACATCACAATTTCCACCTATATTTTCAAAACCACTCGGCCAAGAAGATGAACCCATATTTTCCTTAATTACATGAACCTGATAACTAACTTCTCCTTCCTTATTGCTATTACAATTCACAGCTGCAGAGATAGAGATTTCATCGCCACCATCAAATGTCCCTCCCCCCTGACCAATCTCAGAATTACAGTTCATATATTCAATAATAGTAATAATTATTTCTTCGGAATCAGAAGGACCTAGAGGATATGGTAAACCATTCACTT
>JAURCP010000026.1 GCA_030828405.1 Thermoplasmatota archaeon | reverse complement strand
TTTTTGGCCCTAAACCTGGAATTCCAACTATCTCAATTAATCCTGGAGGTACTTTGTCATATAGCGATTGCATATCTCCCCAAGTTCCTTGCATTACAGATTCAGTAATTAGGCCTCCAATACCTTTTCCAATCCCTTTGACTTGTAATAATCTGCCTTCTGAAATAGTTGAAAATAAATCCTCCTCCATTGAAGATAGAGCCCTTGAAGCATTCTGATAGGCACGAACTCTGAATCCATTTGCACCTGATAACTCCAAAAGAACTCCCACTTGCTCTAAAACATCGACCAATTGTGTCTTGCTAAAATATGGTGGTTCATCCCTACGAGATTTAGGTAACGACCAACCCCCTACCTTTACCATGGCTTCAAGAAGGGCACACGGGTCTTGAATCATACCATCTATCATTCGGATTGATTCTCCCCAACATAAACAAATGGAGGCCCCATCCTACAGCCATGGAATTGGTTTCAATTCTAGAAACAGCGTCCGTCACCATGTGTGGTGTAGCCACTATTTTATGGATGGCAATTGGAACATTGGCACGTTTTGAAAGAGGAGAGGTATTGACACAAAAGATAGTTGCAGCCTTATGTATTATTTCTGCGATTATGCTTTTTATACTACATTATCTAGGAGGAGAATTGTGGGGTTCTACGACTGTTGCAAGACCATTTGCAGTAATTGCGGTGATCGTAGCAATATCAGGTATGATGAATATTAAGGGAAAAGATGTACAAGGAGAATCTAATCCACACCAAATCATGAAAATGAGAGCGGCTGAGAGAGAGAACAATGGTGACTGATTCTTACTGACCAAGTTTTTCATCAATAAATGCTCTCATATAAGCAGGCAGTTCACCATTGACAAATACGACATCGTTCACATCTTCTAACTTCATTAGGGAATAATAAATTTGCATTGCAGTCATTGGTGTAGAACTGCATCCAGTGCAACCACCTTCTAGAGAAATCATAATTATTCCATCAGTTGTATCTACAACATTAACAACTCCGTCATGCGCATCTAGAATCGCCTGAACCGGGCCTACTGAATCAAGAATTAACTGTTCGTCAACCATATGCCTACATCCTTCTATGTTAACGTAGTAGACGAGTACTAATGAACCTGAGGCTCTTTCAAGCACATGATGAGTGCTTCGTTGAGGGTATTAATGATTGATTTACTAGTAGAAAGAGCTGAATTTGGGCATGGCGGAAATCAAGAAGTAATCAAGCCGTTGGCTGCATTATCTAACGTTGAAGTTTTACTAGTAACTCCTCAGATGCAATCATTTGATGCTGGAAAAAAAACTAATGAGAAATCAGAAATAAAACTCATGGAATCAGACGTACCTAATTGGAATTATGAATATGAGTTCTGGAGTGAAACAGAGGAAATTTTGAAAAATAGAAATATCAAATTTAGACGCATAGTAATGCCGATGCATGAAAATGAGAAAAAGATGGAAAATTGGATCATTGACTTAAATCTTGATGCAGTAGTTTGTTCAGGTTCTAGGAGAAATGTAAGCATCTGGGAAGAATGGATGGGCCCCACAGAAACTATGTTTAGAGCTGCAGCAAAATCAGGGACACCTACTCTAGGAATTTGTTTTGGACATCAATTACTTTGTCATTCATTAGGATCAGAAATAGAAAGAGCGGAATCATTATCCAGCGGAATCTGGACTCTAGAACTTACAACAGAAGGAGAAAAAGATGTTTTATTAACGTCGCATGTCGAAAATAATGAAAAAATATCAGGTTTGTTCAGTCATCAGGATCATGTGAAGTCAGTTCCAAATAACTGCACATTACTCAGTAAAACCTCTCACAACATGGTTACCGCTGTTAGAGTAAATAATGAATTAGGGGAACCAATGCCAGCATGGGGAATACAATTTCATCCTGAAGCTGCAAGGAAAAGGATTGAACGAGCATATGGTTGGGGACATATATCCGAAGAGGAATATAAATCCTTTAAAGGAGAACATGATGGTGCTGGAATTTTGAGTTCTTTTGCTAAAATCGTTTTAGAAAAAGTATAGTCGGTTACTAATTAAGTGGGCTTTTATTGGGATTCTGATTATAAGTAACTCTTTGGTCGCCGATTCACAAAGGTGAACACCATGTTAGAAAATATACCGTTAATTGCAGCAGCAATGGGAGTTTTAGGACTTTTAATTGCATTTATGTTATACAAAAAAGTGAATAGTGTAGAAATTGATAATGAAATTGTGGCAGACATAACCCAAGAGATTCAAGATGGGGCTATGGCCTTTCTGAAAGCAGAATATCGAGTATTGAGTGTTTTCGTTGTTGTTGTTGGTGTTCTACTAGCATGGTTGAATGATTTTGAGACAGCAATAGCATTCTTTGCTGGTGCAGTTGCTTCTGTAGCAGCAGGCTTCTCTGGAATGAGAGCTGCAACTTCAGCTAATGGAAGAACTGCTATGGCGGCTAAGAATGACGGGCAGGCCGGAGCGCTTGCAGTATCTTACAATGGTGGAGCTGTAATGGGGCTTTCAGTTGGTGGACTCGGTCTTCTAGGTATTTCTCTCATTGCATTCTGGCTCAGTGCTGGGGAAACTGCAAGTGATGGTACAATGAATCCTGTTAGTGCTGCTGCTGGTTTCGGTATGGGTGCTTCTTCAATTGCTCTTTTCGCCCGTGTTGGTGGAGGAATTTATACAAAAGCTGCTGACGTTGGTGCAGATCTTGTAGGTAAGGTCGAAGCAGGTATACCTGAAGATGATCCGCGAAATCCTGGTGTAATCGCAGATAACGTCGGTGATAACGTAGGCGATGTTGCTGGAATGGGGGCAGATATATTCGAATCCTTCGTAGGTTCAATTATCGCTGCAATGATAATTGCTAATGACTTTGATGTTGGCATAGCAGAGGATTATGTCCTCCTTCCAATTCTTCTCGGATTTATTGGATATACCGCATCAATCATAGGTGTATTCTCTATGTCCGTACTAAAAAATGGAAAAGACCCTGCTGCTGCTCTACGAAACACTACATTCATCGCTGCGGTTCTGTTTTGGGCAGGAGGTTACCTGGCTATTCATCAAGAACTAATCGTTGTTGAATATGGGATCATGCATTCAGTAGTACTCGGGAGTATTATTGGTATCCTTATCGGACTCGTAACTGAATATTACACAGGTATTGAACCTGTCTTTGGAATTAAAACAAAGGCGATTCCACACATCGGTGAAATGTCAAAAACAGGACCTGCTACAAACGCAATTGCAGGATTATCCGTTGGTATGATGTCTACATTCATGCCAGTTGTTCTCATTTCTCTTGGAATCCTAGGAGCAAACGAATTTGGTGGCGAACAATTTGGATTGTACTGTATCGCAATGGCTGCAATGGGTATGCTAGGGACAGTTGGAGTTACAATGACTGTTGATGCTTACGGCCCTGTTGCTGACAATGCAGGTGGAATCGCAGAAATGAGTAGCCTTGGAGATGATGTTCGTGCAATTACTGACGAACTAGATTCAATTGGAAATACAACTGCTGCGGTAGGGAAAGGATTCGCTATTGGATCGGCAGCTCTTACCGCACTTGCGCTCTTCGCAGCATACACAGCAGCAATTGGGACGGATGCGGTTACTGGTGAATCTTTACTAAATCTTGAACTTACTGAGCCAATAGTCGTCATAGGTTTATTGATTGGTGGCGGCCTTCCGTTTGTTGTTGCAGCAATGACGATGACATCGGTAGGAAAGGCTGCTGGAGATATGGTTATTGAAATTAGAAGACAATTCAAAGAAATCCCAGGATTACTAGAAGGGAAAGAAGGTGTAAAACCAGATTCTAAGAAATGTGTTGATATTTCTACACAGGCCGCATTAAGAGAAATGGTCGGGCCGGGAGTAGTAGCAATAGCTGCACCTGTGATTGTAGGATTCGCCTTAGGATGGGATGCATTAGGTGGATTATTAGCAGGTTCATTAGTTACTGGAGTTCTAATGGCACTATTCATGGCAAATGCAGGTGGTGCTTGGGATAATGCAAAGAAAGCTATTGAGCAAGGACATATCGATGGAGCCGAAAAAGGAGATTCAGCCCATGATGCTGCTGTTATTGGAGACACAATAGGAGATCCATTCAAAGATACATCTGGACCTTCACTGAATATTCTCATTAAGTTAATGTCAATTGTTGCAGTTGTATTGGCTGGAACAGGTAAATTAACTGATACCGGTCTTCTTTGAAACAATAAACCGTTAGTCTCTTGACTAACTACCTAGAGGGGTTTGTATGGCTAGAGGAGCATCTGTTGGTTTAATGTTGGTAATTTTACTGACATCGATGACTGGTTGTACCGCAGTAACAGATGGTATTACTGGGAACTCAAGTTCTGAAGAAATCTCTGTCCCTACATGGGAATTAGGAGATTATTGGCTATACACATTCTCAACACCTGATTATAGTGATGATACTACAAAGTTAGTAGTAGCAACTACAGATATTGAAGAAGACGGTACTGCATACATGCTAGCAATTTCCAGCATAGGAGAAGCAAGAAGGCACGCAGTCCTAAATCATAATCCATTCCTTGGTAGAATTACTCACGACCAATTAAGTCCATTTGAAAATGGAGAAGCAAAAGATGTCTTGGATTTCCCATTGAAAAAAAATAAAGCATGGAGTTTTAGTTTATTTGAAAATGATTGGAATGCAGTAGTCTCATCTGTGGACTCATCAATTGCCTCAATAAGAGCAACTGCTAGTGATGGTTCATCTATCGATTATATTTTCGATGGAAATATTGCATTCTTCTCATCATTTATCTGGACTGATTCTGAAGGAGTAGTACAATTGAAGATGAAAAATGCTGACAATGGAGTAGGCCATACAGGAGACGTTTATTTCGTCAGAGGAGGAGATTTATACAGTAATAATTGGGATAATAGTGGTCCAGATGCAGAATTTGTAGACACTTTCTTTGTATCTGATCATCCAAAAGATGGAGAATGGAATGAAATGATATATTTCTTAGATGCTTCATGTGGAGGGGGTTCTACAATTACACTGACTTTAAGAGATCACACATCAGTTTCTGCTCTAGAAAGGTTCTGGGGCCCTGGTGCTGAAGAAACTGGGACATTGGGTACCATTCCTTATCCAAGTCAAGAATATACTCTTACAGTTACATTCACAGGAGATACATATCTGAGGATATTATTAGCTGGTGGAATTACTTATTCTTGGAATCTCTAATGATAATATGTCTGGCACCTTTGTAATGATGCATGGAATGACAGGGACATCTGCTAAAATGGAGCCATTAGCGAAACAACTAGTTCCTAAAGGTTGGAATATATTCTGCC
>JAURCP010000025.1 GCA_030828405.1 Thermoplasmatota archaeon | reverse complement strand
ATGCCGCCCTTTCGAGGCGGCGACCCGGGTTCAAATCCCGGCACGAGCACCAATAATTGTTTTTTTACGTGTTTTTCAGCATAAATGTCGGGGAAAAAACATTAACCAGTGTTGGATAAGAACATATTATGTATGACTTGATTCAACAGTATTTTATTGATTTTGAGGAAGCCAGTAAGATTACTCAAATTTCTATTGGAATACCTTTCCCACACCTAACAGTAAAGCATGAATAGGATGCTATTATCTTATAACAACCATTTTTGTTTATTTTTTGTTTCAAATAGGTAAAAATTTCTATGATGATACTGAATTAGTGAAATGTTTCGAAAAAACAATGGTATATATGTAAATGTACAGTTGTAATAATATGACTAGTGAGCAAGTAGATGATTTGTGGCAAAGATTGGGAGATCAATTAGAACTCTTAGTCTCAACAAATGAGAATTTAAGTTAATCGTTTTTTGTAACGAAATATTTTTTGTTAGTAATTATGACGGATAATTCATTTTACAATTTTTGAAGGTTTTCTTTGAATTTAGATATATTTTCTTTCCGAGAAACCTTTCTATTAATAATTGGGAAAGGATAATCTTCTCCAATTATACAATTCGACAATTTTTGTATTTCCAAAGGAGCCAGATGCGGTTCGAAGATGTATTTTGACGGATATAATGATAGTTCTGGTATCCAATACCTGATAAAACTAGCCTCTTTAGTCTCTACATTCAAACTTGACTTCGAATCAGGACATGGGTTGTACACTCTGTAGTAGGGCATTGAAAATGGAGCAACTCCAGCTAACCAGAGCCAATTTCCATTATTTACTGCCCAGTCAGCATCAATTAATTTCCTCTCAAATATATCTCGACCATGTTTCCAATTTTGCCATAACTGGCCCCTGGTTAAGAAGCAAGAAACAGCATGTCTGCCTAGGTGATGCATCCAACCAGTTGCATCGAGCTGCCTCATCATAGCATCGATATAAGGGAACCCCGTAACTCCCGTTTCCCACGCTCTGATTTTTTCCCTATCATAATCATCCCATTTTATAGGTTTACAGTTTGAGTTATCTAAATCATCTTCCCAATTTTCGACAATACGAGATAATAAGTAAAACATCTCTCTAAACATCAGTTGACCATGTAGTGATTCTGGAGGTTTTGTATATTGATTTATATCCCTTAACTTCGCACATTCGTTCCATACTAGTTTGACAGATAGACATCCATTGCTAATGTATGGTGATAATCCAGTGGTAGTCGGTTCCATTGGGTTTTCTATATTGTTTGTAGAATAAGTGGATGGCTTCCTGAAATTATTAACAAAATCAGGCCTTTCAGTTATTTTTTCCTTGAGTCTTTTCAAGGCTTCTGTTTCTCCTCCAAGAAAATATGATTTCTCAAATCCTTTTTCTGATCTTAATTGATAATTCTTTTTCTGAAGTTCTTTGACCGAAATATAAAATTTTGAGAATTGTTCACTCTGTATAATTGACTCTATAACCAATGGTTCAGAATGAATATTATCAGGTTCTGGAAGTTCTCCATCTAATAGGTGACCAGAGGGACTAATTATGACATTCTCTTCGAATATTTTTTCCATATTTTTAGTTGACTTAGGTGCTTTGAAGTGTTTCATTTGAGTAATTTTTTCAATATCTAATATGGTACTTACTGCTGGAAATACTTTCGTATTGACTTCTCTACTGATTAGATTTTCAATTATATAACCCACATCGTTCCTACTTTTAGGTTCTGAGCAGTAATCCGTTAACAGTGAAGTTACTTTCTGCCCTGTCCCTTCAATGATTGATTCAATTACTTCACTAGAATCTCCAGAACAAATTAGCAATTTTGTCCCGTACTTTTCTTTGAGATTTTTGTCTAAATCTAATAGAGAATCATAAAGAAAATTCAATCGATTTACACCTGTAATATTTTCATCAATAATGTAAATTGGGATTATAGAATCTATTTCTTGAGAAGATTCTGCCCATATTAACATGGGGTTGTCGTGTATTCTGATTATTTTCCTAAACCAAATTATCGCTGTATTCACTATTTCTCTCTCCTGTACTAGGATCGTTAGTAAGTTTGATTCATCCTAATAATGGCGCCACACTCATCACTGTCACAGCGAAAGAAGCGTAAAATCCAATCAGTATTGCAAGTATATGTCCTGAGTTCATTAACATACGTTATCATAATCCATTCATTAATGTCTGTTTACTTTTCACTTTTCTGCATAAATACATTTGTATTTCTTCGGCTCTAATTAAATCATTTTTATTTTTCAAATAAAATATTTTAACTATCACCAATACATAAGTCTGAATAATGCTGTTCTATACGAAAGTTTACTATGATAGAGGGAATACCTGTCGAGGATGATAAATCAACTCCTCTATCTGAAAAATTTAGTAATCTTACTCGTTCCAATATTAAGTTGCTAGGAATTGCAGTATCAATGGTAATAATCATGTTATTAGTATCTTTACAGGGTTGGATAATTGATGATATTGTAGACGAAATTAAAAAAGATTTAGGAATTTATGATAGAGTTCCTGTTTGGGAAAGATCAGAGTGGCCATATATCACTGATCAGGCTAATGGATTTGTAATGGAATATGGCGATTATGAACTACTCGAAACAGAAAATGAGTGGGGGTCAACTCACCATTTCGTAAATTTTGATCTCCCTCTAAGTGAAGGAGGCTCTGCACCCAATGGTGTTGTTAGTCTTGCTGTCTGGCTTCCAAATGTACCAGAAGGAGTCACTGTACCGGTTATTGCTGAATTTGGACCTTATTTCGATGAAGTAAGTGTCGAAACTCCTTCTATTGAAGTTCCAGGGACATGGTTAGGTCAGATGATAATTGATCAGATTCTACCTCATGGATATGCTTTTGCTCAAGTTTCTGTAATGGGAACTGGACGTTCAAATCATTGTATGGATTTGATGGGTAATGCTGAGCAACTTGGAGTTGACGCTGCTGTTACTTGGCTAGGGACACAAGATTGGAGTAATGGGGGGGTGTCAATGATTGGTAAATCATATGATGGTTCTACTCCATGGCAGGCTGCTACATTCGGAAATGAATATCTAAAGACAATTGTTCCAATTTCTGGACTTATTGGAGTAATGGAATTAATGTGGAAAAATGGAAGTAGCGAAGCTAGAGCACCATTCATGCACAATGGAGTTTATGGTTCATATGGAATCGATGGTGATCAGGAAGATATTGGTAATATGTGTCCTGATTATATCATCGGTCCAGGAACAGGTGTAGCGGCATATATGTGGGGTGGAGAAGTTGCAGGTACTTACTGGGAAGAACGATATTTCTTAGATAGAGTTTTACAAAATTATGAAGGTTCTGTATATTTAATTCAAGGAATGCATGATTGGAATGTAGACCCTCATATGGCTATTCCTGTTATCAATCAATTGATTGATGCTGGTATTGAATCTAAAGGCCTGTTTGGCCAATGGGATCATGATTATCCAGACAGGCCCGACTATCATTTTGATCGTTCTGGAGATGGTAGAGGTAGGGAAGCATATCCACAAATGGTTAGATTTGATTGGATGCAAGATTTACTAGAATGGTTTGATTGGTATCTTAAAGGAGTTGGCGATAAACCTGGATTATTTGTAGAAATACAATCTAATCAGGGTCAATGGAGAATAGAAGATAGATATCCTCCACTAGACATGGAGACCATATCTTTGGAACTTGGAGGAGGGTTGATCAATGTGGCTGGAGGTACAACTACAATTCTTCCAAATGGTAACTTCGGACCAATTTATGAAACTGAAGCGTTCACTGAAGATATTTGGATTTCAGGACTTCCTAGATTACACATCGATGTTTCTACAGCAACTGTCGGAGGTCAAATCTATGCTTTGTTAGAAGACTGTTCTGAAGATGGTGTATGCATCCATGTTGGGCATGCAATCATGGATCTTAGATATCATGAAGGTGGTACTCAAGAACAAACATGGTTGCCAATATTTGAGACTATAAACGCAAAGATGGAGTTCTTTGCTATGGACGTTCAAATAGAAGCTGGCCACACTATTCGTTTATCCCTTGCAAGTACTGGCGAAGATTATCTTCCAGCCTCTACTAGTTCAATCGTTGAGATATCTGAGGGTTCAGGATCTAATCTTCTAATTGATGTAATCAATGCTGAAGATAAACTTCTCTTCAATCCTCCATCTTGCACACATCAAGCTTGTCTTGATTGGCTGAACCAAACGGTTTGATTCAACTAATATCGATTCTAAAAACGGACTGTTATAAGTGAAAAGAATCAAGACCTTTCGTGCGGAATCCTTTCATGATACTGACAAACTTAAGTGTCGAACAACCGAAGAAAACATTTGCTGTTGTAATGTTAGTAATGTTTCTCCTATCTACGGGAGTAATGAACCTTCAGTTTGATAACAGTGAGGATGGTTTCTTCCCTGATGATCCAAGTGTTGATTTACTCAATGAAATTGAGGCTGAATATCGGGCTAATATCGACTTTATTCGTATTATTGACGAAATTGAGCAAGGAGACCTTCTCAAGGCTGAGACATGGGAACAATTGGCAGTAATAGAGGCGAAGATGCTGAATGATAGTAATTTTGCACCCTACCATTATCCATTATTCGGTACTCAAGCCAATAATGGTCCTGCTGGGCAGGCCATGCAGTGGATGGTTTTACAGGATGAAGTCATCGCCTCTGTATGGCTAAATGATTTGGAAAAAGCCACAGCCGAAGTTTTGGCTGCTAATGATGAAAACAATCTCACCATTGCTATAACTAATCTTTCTAGAGCCGCCTCTTCTATACCTTCAGCCGATCCAGTCACTTCCGAGCGATTATTGAGTTGGGAAGTCGACAACCCTGATGAATGGTTAATTCGTTTAGATAGTGGAAATAACCTTGTAGATGAATTAGGTGTACTAATGGAGCAGATTTCTAATTTAACTTCTAATAGGGAACCGAGCCAAACCGGGCAAATTTTAGCAGTTACTGGACCAATTCAAGGGCAAATTGCACCATTAATTGGATTGCAAACTATTGATTTCAGAGGAGGAATCCTCTCATGTTTGCCTACTGAAGATGCTGCTAACCCTTGGTCTTCAGATGGTCCAGTAATGGTTACTTTAGTGGTTTCAAGCGAGCCACTTGATTACAATTACAAAATTATCGGGGACGTTCAGGCTGATTTAACTAAGTGGGCAGAGGATATTGAACGAGATATTTTTATAGCCACTGATGATAGTGATATCAGAACATTTTCTTTTGCTCAATTTTCGGAGAATTCTCAGTCTACTATTGGCAAAGAGATAGGTATGCTAACCAGTGCAGCACTGATTCTTCTTGGTATCATACTGTGGTATAATTTCAGAAGCATTCGTGAGACTGCTTACGTGCTTATTCTAACCGTTGTTGCAATTGCAGCGACTTATGGATTATCAGGTTGGATACAATTTTTCGGAGTCAACATGACATTTAATGCCGCCATGAATTCAATTCCAGTATTGTTACTGGCAATTGGTGTAGATTACGGATTACACGTGGTTCTACGTATTAGAGAGGAATTGAATAATGAAGAACAACGTAACCCCGAGGGTCGTGCTACACTTCAGGACTTTGACAAAGCATCTCGACAGCGAGCCATACGCCAAGGTACTGTTTTGACTTCCATTGCATTAATGATTGCAATTACTACTGATATCGTTGGTTTCCTCTCCTTTAGATTATCATCCTTAGCTTTCTTACAAGTTTTCGGAACTGTTATTGCAATAGGTCTGTTTCTAATTTACATCCTAAGTATCTCCGCTCTACCTGCTCTCATGCTTATCTTCCCAACCAAAAATCTTCCATTGGAGAAAGCAAGTAAGATTAGCGTTGGCCCTGTAGCAGAAAGTTTTGGTAAACTTTCTACCCAACCATTGAAAGTGGGAATTATCGCTCTTATTTTATTAGCGCCCATGGTAGCTGGATTTCAACAACTGGATGTAGCATTTGAACAACGAGATCAACTTGATGAATCCATTCCCGTTGTCCAAGACTTCTTACTCATAAGTGATGAATTTGGCACCAGTCGTTCTCCACTCTATGTTGTCTTAGATGGTGATGTAATTACTGAAGAAGGTCGAGCAACTTGGAATGCGGCACTAACAACCATGTTACAACGCAATGACCTCAGTGGTATACCAACTGGAATTTGGGATGTATACGAACAAATTCGTCTTCAAGATCCGGTTGTTGATGGATTCATGCAGGCTGCTGATAATGGAGATAATACTGGTTATGAATCACTGTTAACTTGGTCTATCGAGAATGAAACCGGTATTGAGGCCACAAAAAGCCTCCTTGCCCGAGATGGTATGCAGACTGTATTATCCTTCCAGGCCGATACTTTAGATTGGAGCGCAACAGTAAAGCTCGCTGAAAGTATCGAGGCAGATCTCGAAACTCTATCTACAGAATCCGGAGATGGCTATAATTTACGCCTTAGTGGTCGTGCTCTAATAAATGCTCAAACAACGGCAGACGTGGCTACAGCCTCTGTACAATCAACAGGAATTGTTGCCGTAGTCATTCTATTCATGCTGGTAGGTATTCATACAGTACGTAATAACAATGATCTCAAGGAAGGTATTCAGCGCGGTGTAGTCTCTTGGATCCCACTAGTAATGGTCGTTGTTTGGGTATACGGTATCATGGGTTACACGGGATACAATATCAATTCACAGACAGTTACAATTGGAGCTCTTTCTCTGGGCTTAGGTGTCGATTACGCTGTTCACTTTACTACCAGGCTGGAGGAAGAAGCAGAACATAATCCGTTTGGCAAAGTTGAGGAATGGGT
>JAURCP010000024.1:6513-9288 GCA_030828405.1 Thermoplasmatota archaeon | reverse complement strand
TTATGATTGAGGGGATTAGTAATGATACACCTTGAAGGAGCAACACTGATTCAACTAAGTAATGAAATAGAGAATGATGTAATAGGTCCTTCAACGAAAGACTATGAGAAAGTTTTCTATAATCCTGCAATGTCTGGTTCTAGAACTAGAAGTGTCATGTTGATGAAGCATATTATTGAGTCGGGTTATTTAGGGAAATCAGAAATATATGCAATAGATGGTTTGGCAGCTAGTGGCCTAAGAGCAAGAAGGTGGTTAAACGAACTACCAAAGAAATTAGTAAATAGACTAAGAGTAACTATCTGCGATATGAACGAGAACTCTATAGAAAGAGCAATGGAAAATCATCAAAAATTTCCTCCAAAGAATGGAGGAGGCGTGTTGAACGGGAAACAGGGAGACTTGAGATCTGCAATATTAGACCAAGGGTGGCATTGGGTGGATGTTGATCCATTTGGATCGCCAATGCCTTTTTTGGACACTGCAATTCAATCATTGGCGAAAAAAGCAATTTTAGAAATTAGTGCTACTGATACTGCCGCCTTGGCAGGTTCTTCAAAAACTGCCTTGATGAGGAGGTATGGGGCTAGAATTAATCCTGATAATTTAGCACATGATTCTGGATTGAGAGTTCTCATGGCTTGTGTTGCAAGAACGGCGGCAAAACATGATAGATTTGCTGAACCGATATTATCTGTATGGGATTCGCATCATCTAAGGTTGTCTGTAAAAGTAAGAAAATCTGTAGAAAAGGCCAACCAATTAGAAAAAATGTTAGGGTGGAGAATAGCAGGGCCTAATAAAAAAGAAGTAATGGATTCAATGCAAGAGGGTTTGACTCCTACGAGTTCAACTGAATCTTTGCCTATGCATTGTTTTTTACCACTTTCATATCCAGTAAATAGAGAGGACAGACGAGTCTCGGGGCCACTTTGGATAGGCCCTCTTGGAGATTCTAAAGTAATGGCTAGTTTCACAGAAGAGGAAGTGACTTCGATGTGTACAACGGAATATGAACCAAAAAACCCTATGAATTGGGGGGAGAGAGATTTCGAATTGGAAAGAAGGAAAATCGTTCGCAGCATAAAAAATATTAGAAATGAATCAGAAGTTGTGACAGGAGAATTCCTAATCCTAACTGATGATTTGGCTAGTTGGAGGAATGTTGGTTCACCCCCAAGTCCTGTTAAAATGATAGAAATAATCAATGAAAAAGGTTTCAAGGCAGGATTGTCGCATTATCCAAAACCTTCCTTCAGAACTAATGCACCGTGGGATGTAATCGTTGAATCACTAGATCTGACTCAGCCACCGATGTAAGACATCTCAATTCGAGGGAGCGCAGCTGTGTCTTCTGATCGAATCTCGCTATAACGATCTTTTCGTCTATGCCAAATAGCAGCTATAGCTGCTTGTAATTCTTCCTCACCTGCACCATTGTGAATCAATGCTCGAATGTCATGGCCCCCAGAAGCGAATAAACAAGTGACTAATCTGCCGTCTGCTGAAAGACGCGCTCTTACACAATCTCCACAAAAAGGGGACGTCACAGATGAAATAAATCCTATTTCACCGGAACCGTCTGTATGTGCCCATCTTACAGCAACATCACTATCTTTTTCTGAGTCAATAGGAATTAAATCAAATTCTTTTTGAAGATGTTTTATAATTCTCTCCTGATGGAACTACTTGTGCTAATTGCCAACCGTTTGTTCGGCCTACATCCATATATTCAATAAAACGGACGATTACTCCGGTATGTCGAAAATGATTTACTAACTTGCTGACTTCCTCTTCATTCACTCCTTTCTGAACTACACAATTTATTTTCACTGGTGAAAGTCCGACACGAATCGCTTCATCTATCCCTTCTAAAACTGAATCTACTGAAATATTGCTGTCTGACATTGTCCTATGAAGTTCAGAATCTAATGCATCTAAGCTAACTGTTACACGAGTTAGCCCCGCAGAATGGAGTGCTTTTGCTTCCTTTTTCAGGAGAGAAGCGTTTGTAGTCAATGCAATTTCAATTCCGAGACCTGATAACATCTCAATTAACCTAGGTAGATCTTTTCGCAAAAGAGGCTCTCCGCCGGTGATTCTAACTTTTTCTAAACCTAAAGACATACATGAACGGACTACTTTTTCTATTTCTTCAAAAGATAAAAATGCCCTCTTCGGAAGAAAGGTATGGTTCTCGCTAAAGCGTTCCCTAGGCATACAATATCTACATCGAAAGTTGCATCTATCGGTAACAGAGATTCGCAAATCCTTCAAGGGTCTACCAAATTGATCTCGGGCATCGGAGGGAGGCACGATACCTCGTGTAGAACTAGGGTCATGAGTCTTGCCTGTTTGAGGACAGGTTGAATAAAGGGCACCTATTGCAACACATTGAGTAACATGCTAGAGATTACAGAGAAGGCACAGGAGATGTTGAACCAATACATCTCTCAAGGTGATGATTCTGATGTCTCTGTTCGTATAGAAATAGTCGGAAGAGGAGCAAGTGGATTCAACTACGATTTACAACTGGTACCGTTAAAAGATGCAAAAGAGGGCGATTTACAAACAGAATCGAATGGCCTTAATATTCTAATTGCTGAAAGAAGCGTTCAATACATAGACGGTACTACATTAGATTACAAAGAAACTCTTATGGGAGGAGGATTTGCATTTGATAATCCGAATCCTCTCTGGATAGATGATTTATCTCAAAGCGTAGCAGACGTAATTGCTGAGCATGTCAATCCTGCTGTAGCCTCGCATGGAGGT
>JAURCP010000024.1:5906-6442 GCA_030828405.1 Thermoplasmatota archaeon | reverse complement strand
AATGGTAGATGTGACATTGAAACAAGGCGTTGAAGTAATGATTACCGATAACGTCCCAGGTATTTCTGAAATAATCGATACTACAGATCATGCGGCTGGAACTAATCCATTCTACTGATTAGAATACCATCTGTACTTCGTCATCATCATCATCATCACTTGGTGCAGGCAAAGCAGTTTTTTGAGCGCGATTGAATGCTTCTCTAACTCGCTCCTCAATTTTCCTAGCATCGTCCAATAACTCCTGAATTGGAATTTCTCTATCTAATAATTCACTTACACCTTCAACGGCAATAAGGGCTGCTCTAGCGTCAGGATACATAGGGTTACATTCAGCCAATAAGGCGGTTACCGAAAGGCCACGACGTTCCCCTTCTGCAATTAGATATCCTGCAATCCCTGAAACTATGCCCTGTTGTATTCTACGTATTCCAACGTTATCGAGTTGTTCTCGGCCAACTTGATTGGAAGAAACACCCCATAACTCGCCTTCTTCTTTTATTCCAAGTTCATTACTAATTACTCCATCGATAACA
>JAURCP010000024.1:3437-5452 GCA_030828405.1 Thermoplasmatota archaeon | reverse complement strand
ATATGAGTCAAAGTGGAAACTCAGGAATTGGTCGCATTTACATCAAGGTTGGAAGCGATATTATTGATTTAACAGGGACGGCTAAAGAAGTTCAAGAAGATTGGTTAAAAATTAAGGATGAGGTTTCTTGGGAAGGGAAACTGTTAGCGATAAAAAATGCAAGAGATTCTGCTGTACAAATTGCGGCTCAAAGAGCAGTTCAAAGTGGAATTCCAGAAAGAGGTTCTGCTTTCAGAAGAGTGTTAGATTCATGCGATATTGAGAAAACAGGAGATGTCATTCTTGCAGCGATTCATTATCTAAGATTTGTTGAAAAAGAAACAAATACGCCTCCAAGAGAATTGAAAAATTTAGTTTCTCAATCAGGAAAATGGGACAAAGAAGATGTTGAAAAATGGAATCTTTCACTCTATATCAATCGAATGTTAGAAGGTGGCGTTACTGGTAAAAAACAGGAGCCTTTCTTAGAATATCCTACTGGTATGCCAAAGAAAAATAGGTATGTGGTCCTCACAGATGCTGGACGGAATTATCTGGAGAGTTTGACACGTGTCTGATAAGGAAGAAAGAGAAGATTGGTCATATACATCCCATATTGGTAAAGATTTGAGAGGAGTTAATCTCTCTGGTGCTAATCTGAAAAGGGCGGTTTTTGATGGGGCAGATCTTGAGGGAGCAGATCTCTCAGGTGCTGATATGAGGAGGGCCTCATTCAAGGGTGCTAATTTAATGAAGGCTGCATTCGATAATGCAGATATGAGAGATGCTATTTTTATTAAAGCTAAAATGAATCTTTCAAATTTCCAAGGGGCTAAACTTGAAGGCGCTGATTTGAGGGGAATTAGGGGGAGATACGCCATATGGAGAAAAGCGAACTGGTGGGATGCTAAAATGGATGATGAATTAAGAGCCGCGTTGACAAAAAAGTGGCCTAAAGAACAATAATTACTCTTGAATCTTTGAAAGCCCTTTACGCATCCACTCAGGTACTGATACTTTCTTAGTTATATCATCCATACTCGTACAAACAGTAGTTTGTACTGATGTCCAGCACAAAATTTCATCTTGATTGGATATCTCAAAGTCCCAAGTTATTGAGGTGTTTCCGATTCTCTTTATTGTTAATTTACAAGTTGCTGTATCTCCATAGCTAAGAGGATAATGAAAATTTGCTTCGCTGTGAACTAAGGGGAAACCTAAACGATGGTTTTCAAGAACTTCATTATAATGAATACCGCAAGTATACTCCCAAGATTCTTCATAGAAGCGGTGCGCTAAATCCCAAAATCTAGGGTAATAAACAATACCTGCTAAATCTACCATTGGGAAGTCTATTCGCCTAGAAGATACGAATGTCATAGTAATTGGCAATAGTTTATTGGTTTGAAATCTATGGAACAACAATCTGAAATTATTATTCTTTTAGTGTACACTAAAAATGTAAATGGCGGACCCACCGCGATTTGAACACGGGTTTAAGGCTCCGCAAGCCCCAGTGATATCCAGGCTACACTATGGGTCCAATAGAGCTTCGAGAAGAGGTTCATGTTTAATTCCGACGGTGATAAGTTGGAGAACTTTACATATCCAATGGAAGGATTGTTTTCCAACTTGGTTGGGCCAATTTCTTAGACTTAGGACCATCTCTTGGATTAGGAGTTTTATGTAAAAGAACGCCATGCATACCATCTACATTGAACTTAACCCTCAACTCAAGCATACGATCTCTTTCTATTGTTGCCATCATATCTGAATCTAGTTCAAATGAAGTTCTTGAAGAATCATCATCTTCATTCTGGATGCTGAGGATATTGTCATTAATATCTGCACGTGGGGAAAAATCATAATCTCGAGGATTGCTCATTATGACTTTCAAATCTGCAATAAGTCTGTCCCGAATTGAGACTTTGGTTATCTCCATCTCTTTGACCATGGCCCTGCCATGGAGAATTACTTGAAAGGCCTTCCCACTATTGAACGAAGATTTATACTCCAATTTCTGCAACTCTTGGAGT
>JAURCP010000024.1:0-2854 GCA_030828405.1 Thermoplasmatota archaeon | reverse complement strand
ACTAAAAATTCTATCTCGGCTGTAGAAGATGTTGCATCGGCGTCACGAGTTGGATCTCCGTCGCCATCACTATCAAATGTCTTATCGAAATCCCAAATATATTCCAAATCACCACCTTCCGGATCGAAAGAATCAGTGGCATCTAAAGTTGCTGTTTCTCCTGTTTTAACAAAACCAGGAGCTTCAATAATAATTGAAGGAGGAGAATTTACAAAAATTGTCATCGAAATTGAATCTGATTCACCCAAATCATTGATGACTGTTAGCCGAACTTCATGATTACCTGGGTTTTGGAAATAATGACTTATTATTCCTGATTTAGTTAATCTTGTTTCACCGTCACCAAAATCCCAATCAAAGTCGACAATTATTGAGGGGGAGGGGGATGTTGAGCTTCGGCCATCAAAATTTACAACATCGCCAACATTAATTTCATTTACATCGGAGGAAATTTCTGCATTTGGTGTTGTCGAAGAAAGGCCTGTACAACCGGCAAAAGAGACTAATAAAATAATACAAGATACAGAAAAAGTTCCAACCTTAGTTGATGACATTAAGCGCCTGTGCACGATATGATGTTCATAGCGATGTTGGAAAAACGTACTTGAAAAATGTCAATAATATATGATTTGAAAGATACGGACGGATTAGTTCATGGGGGGGGAGTGTTTCGAATAATCATGGCTGGGGAGATTTTTGATGGCTTCCGAGTTGTTGGTTTTGATTTAGAAACCACGGGTTTTGATGTTAGAAAAGAAAGGATTGTCGAATATGCATTAATTGGCAGTGATGTAGATGGAAGTGACATAAATCTGCAATCACTAGTCTACCCCGAAAAGAGAATACCTTTCGAAGCATCGAATGTTCATGGGATTAAAGATCAAGACGTGAGAGACTCGGGTAATTTCTCTGAACACATTGACGAGATATCAAAAATAATTAATGATTCAATCATTGTTGGACATAATATAATTAAATTTGATTGGAAGATGCTGGAGATGGAGTGTTTCAGGGCAGGAGTAGAAACTCCTAAGCCAAGAGCAATTATTGACACTTTAGTTATCGCTAGAAAACTAAAGATTCCCGGTAGGCATAAATTAGGGATATTATGTAATAAATATGGGATTGATTTGTCTAATGCGCATAGAGCGGATGCGGATGCGGGTGCAACTTTGATACTATTATGGAAGATAATGAAAGAAAATCCTAGATTTTTTAGAGGTTCTATTGATGACCTACAAGACTCTTTGGCCGGTGTAAGAAGAGAAAATTTGCTTGGTCCAGGGCTTGAAGATCTGGAACCTGTGCCCCAATCAAGGGGATTATTGAGAATAAATAATACTGAGATTATTATTGCCTTTGGAAAACATAAAGGAAGGAGTTTAGATGAAATTAATAGGAATGACCCGCGATATCTGAATTGGTTATTTTCACCCTCAAGTCCTATTGAAAAGACTGTTTGTGAGAAGTATAAGCATTTATTCCAAAACTAAACTTTTCTTTTTGATTCCAATAAAGGAGACCAAGGGAGAACCTCGCTCCAGTCACCTAAATGAATTATCTTTCCTTGTGATCTCACGCTTCCAAGGAACACGGGTCCTTCATAATCTGAAATGATTAATTCCTTTATCTGAGTTAATGCTCGACCTTTGATTAGGGCTCCAAAACTTACATCTGAACTTGTTAATTCTCCATGTATATCAACTGGAGCTTGTCGTTCAAATCTTGCAGCACCTGAAATTTCATCGAACTTAATTATCTTGACTACCTCGTCACGGAATGTATTCTTATCAGAAAGATGTCCTTTATCTCTAGATAACCACCAATCGGGGCACCATGCCTTAAATTCACAAAACCCACAAGACTCTTCACTTGGTGTTGATTTTGGAGGGTAGATAGTTAATTTCATTTTGTTCCAAGCTAAAATTGCATCGTCCAATACAAAATCTCCGTCTGTAGAATATATTTTCTGATTAGATGAATACCATCCTTCGGCGGAAACTGAAGGATGATTTGGTTTACTTTCTTTCAATAAATCTCTATAAAATAACAATTGCCTAGTTACTTTCTCACTAAGTATTGAATTTGGTGGTTTTCCAGTTTTTAAATCTGCAACAATCCAACCTTTAGAGTTACCATCTTCATCTAAATCATCGATTAATAGATCTAATCTACCAATTAACCTTCCATCATTAGAAATTAGGGACTCTTCATTAGAAAGAACAATTGATTTGATTTCTTTCCAATCTTTGATTGTTATTTCAGAAAATTTCTTGCCCGCGAACTTTGTTTTACTAAAAAGAAGATTGAGGGTTCCAACTAAACCTTCTCTCGCCTTTCCAATTGATTGAGATTTCCAACTCGGATGACGGGGGGTGTTAAGGAAAATCTCTTTTTCGATTAACCATTGTTTATCGATTGTTTTTTTCATTATCTTTGATAACCAACCAACCTCAGATTCGTCATGACCTGCAAAATCCAAATTACAAATTTCTTCCAGAGAATTATGAATGACATTCCCTAATGACGCAGGCATAGATGCTTTACGAGGTAAATGCTGTCTAGATAGCCAATATTTCCTTGGACATTCTTCAAATCTATTCCATGAAGATGGAGATAATTGGTGTTGTGAAGATATTTCGACCACTATTTCGCCCCACCTGACTATCCGATGTTACGCTCGAGACGTCATAAGGATTAACACCACCGGCTATTACTATCTAGCAATGACGTCCCAACCGGAGATACAGTTTGATTCTGAAATTGATGTTACAGGAGCACTCGTAGTCAATTGTTTTCCTTCGCTAGGATTTGTTAGCAGCATTGTTGCACATTATTTAGTTGATAAATTAAA
>JAURCP010000023.1 GCA_030828405.1 Thermoplasmatota archaeon | reverse complement strand
GATCTCCGCCAGTACAACCAGCTAAAGTTGAGGTCATCATTATCAAAATCATCATTGGTGCTATGATACGCATAGATTGTCTGCTAACGTAGAGTATTATGAATCTAAGTACGGATTAAGCGTTTTATGAGTGAATCAAAGGGTTTTTGCTTAAGCCCAATAATTCAGTATTACTGACTCATGGATCTTAGCAGAACCCATTGATTTGAGATAATTAGTTTGGGCAGAGTTCAACTGTATCAAAAAAAAGACCCAATCCACTTATGTTCACTACCTCTATCTAACAGCCATGAAAAACAAAGCTGTAGCGCTAGTAATACTGATTATTGCATCCACTCTTGCTGGATGTACAACTTCTGATGAAATCGAGACAAACAACCAAGACACACGAATATCTGACTTGGAATTAGCACAGTTAGATTTAGCATTGGAATTAGCTGAACAAAGGCAGACAAATTCAGATTTGTCAGTATCATTATCACAGATTGAGGCCGCAAATATGCAAGCCATAGAGACTTTAGATGCTGATTATCAACAATTGTTATTAGAACTAGAAGAAAATTATACTAACACAATAAATACCCTAATATTGGCTAATAGTCAGACTCTCGAAGAAATTAATGAATCCAATGCTGTAGCATATACTGATTTATTATCAACTATGACTATGTTAGAAAATAACTTGGTAACAAGTCAAGATTCAATAAATGCTATCATACTTACAATTGATGATATGGATAGTGATGATTCCGGAGATTCATTGGCACAAATCTTACTATTACAACAAGCATTACAAGATTTACAGTTAGATTTAGAGTCCTCAATTACTGTTCTAGATTCTAGATTGAATATGACTAGGGCAATGAACGATTTTTCTTATCTAGATTTTCGAGGTGCACAACTATTCAATTTCAATAATGGTTTGGGGCCAGAAATGGATTCGCCAATTTTCGATTTTGCAAACTTGGAGAATGCTAGTTTGACTTATTCCAACTTTTCTGACGCTAGCTTCGTTAACGCTAATCTAGCAGGTGCAGAAGGTATTTTTGCTACTTTCCATAATACTGATTTTTCCCATGCCGCAATGTACAATGGAATATGGAGACAGAGTGATTTCAGCAATGCAATATTCGTTAGCACTAATCTTGTCAATACAGAATTCAGATGGAGTGATTTGTCAAGTGCCAACTTATCAGGCGCGTATGCAAATGGTGGCAGCAATTGGTATGGTGTCAATCTTTCAGGAGCCGATCTTACAAATGCATGGATGTATGACTTAGATCTAAGAAATGCAGACCTAACTGGCGCAGATCTAACTGGTGCAAGACTTGCATATCTAAATCCATATTATGGAGCGGCTGATATTTCCGGTGTAACATGGACCAATGCTATCTGTCCAGATGGCACACATGCATCTACAATTGGTAATACCTGTGCAAATAACCTCTAAAATTAGTACGGTGAAGGTATAGCATGAGTCGACTGACTGTCATCTTACTTTGCTTAGCAATATTGCTAAGCGTAGCCAGCTTAAACGCTGTGGCTGAAGAAGCAGATAGTGATGGTGACGGGTGGATAGATTATTTCGAAGAGGCATGTGGAACAAATCCATCTGACTCTCAATCCATTCCTCAAGATTCAGATGCATCTGGTATTTGTGACGCTCTTGATATTGATGATGACAACGATGGATGG
This sequence comes from Thermoplasmatota archaeon, assembly GCA_030828405.1. GTDB lineage: Archaea > Thermoplasmatota > Poseidoniia > Poseidoniales > Thalassarchaeaceae > MGIIb-O2. The sequence continues at coordinate 7,716 of JAURCP010000023.1, read as the reverse complement.
ATAGATAGTGTTGAGAATATTTGCGGAACAGATTCTTTGAATCCAAATTTGATACCAAATGACCTCGATAATGATGGCATATGTGATTCATTAGACAAAGATACAGACAATGATTCTTGGAGTGATTTTGATGAATTATTATGTCAAACATCTCCATTTGACAACAATAGTTACCCAATTGACGTTGATGAAGACGGTGATTGTGATCAATTAATTATCAAGATTCCAATAGAATATGAACCGATACAAAATAATGTATACTTGAAAGATGAGGAAATACAGATATTGGCTTTGAGTTCCGTATTAATCATTTCAACAGGTACAGTTTATACTATTGAACCTGTAAGATGGGCAGTTTCTAGGAAAGCTTGGTTGAGCTTTCTATTAATGGTTGGACTTGTCAAAAAAACACCACATGGAGAATTCCAGAGAGGTCGTTTGTATGGATATATTGAGAGTAATCCAGGCATTCACCTTTCCGCATTAACAAGACTTTCAAATTTAGGAAAGAATCAAGCAACATATCATCTAGATATATTAGAGAAAGAAGGAATCATCTGGTCGAGAAAGGATGGGAGATTACTGGTATTCTTTGCAGATACTGTATCTAAGAAATCTGAAATTATAAGTCCACTATTGGATATTAATTTTAGTAAGAATTCGATAAAAAAATCTATTTTAATGTATTTAAATCAATCAGAATTAATGAATCTAAATGGCCCAAATGGTTCTGAATTGGCTAAGGAAATTGGAATTTCATCTCAAGTACTATCATATCATATACGTTCATTAATTAATTGGGAAATGGTCGAGAGAAAAAGATCTGGATTGAAAAATTCTCTTTATATCACAGAATTGGGAATAGAAGCATTAACTAAAGATTTGTAATATTTTTAAGGGGCCCGATGCGATCACCTCCGAGCGTAAGGGTACCCTTTGATTCACATACTAGCGGAATGGGCCCCCATGCAATCAGTAGTGAAAGCATAACCTGATTACGCCGAAAATATAATCAACATTCTCTTTAGTATAGTTTTATGCCCACGCTAGTACAATGGCATATTTCTGAACAGAATGCTTTGACTGGCTATTGGAAACTTGTCTTTGCAGGGGTCATCGATAATCAGAGTTTTACAGTTGAAACAACAATAAAGGAAATTGATGATAAATGGCTAATCATGGCTTATTTCTGACATATAACTAGGTAATTGAAAGAAGATACTGAAAATGTTGGGAGATGAAAATGAAATGATAGATACATTGTTGATAATTATTCGGTACCCGCATTCAAAAATAGATTGTGTGGGAGAGTTTATATAATTTCGATATCTATAACAATTATGAAAGAAATAAAGTGCCCACAATGTAAATCAGTTTTTGAAATGGATGCTGCTGGTTATGCAGAAATATTAGATCAAATCAAAGGTGTCGAATTCGATGATGAACTAAATAAGCGTGTTAATGAAACCAAAAAGAGTCACCAAATCGAACTTGAGCTGGCAAAAAAAGATGCTGTGACTGAAAAGGAAAAAGAAATTTCCCTACTATTGAACCAAATTAGCAATCACGAAAGAGATATTGATTTTGCTAAAAATGAGGTAATGAATTCTTTTCAGAAAGAAATCTATGACAAAGATAAACAAATTGATAGATTGAAGAACGAAAGAAAAGCGGCACTCGCTGAAACAAATCTTGCGGTTACAGAAGCAAAGTCGGTTCTAGAAAAAGAAATTATTCAACTAAAGAATACCATTGATAATGCAGATACTGAAAAGGAACTTCACCTGCAATCCATGAATGACTCTCATCGCACTGAAATACAAGCAAAAGAGGAGATTATCCGTATGAAGGATGAGGAAATAGAACGTGTTAAAGATATGAAAGCGAAAATGTCGGTTAAAGAAATAGGAGAAAAACTCGAACAATGGTGCGAAAATCAATTCAATACGCTCAGGCCTAGTGCGTTTCCTAATGCATACTTTGAGAAAGACAATACAAGTGTAAAAGAAGATGATGAAAAACACGGTACGAAAGGTGATTATATATTCCGAGATTCAGATTCAAGTGGAGTTGAATTCGTATCTATAATGTTCGAAATGAAGGACAAGATGGAAGATACCAAGGGAAAAACAAATGAATCGCATTTATCAAAATTAGATATTGATCGTAGGAAGAAGAATTGTGAATATGCCGTTCTTGTTTCTATGTTGGAGCCGGAAAATGAATTTTACAATTCTGGAATTGTGGATATGTCCCATAAATATGAAAAAATGTATGTGGTTAGACCGCATTACTTCATCCCTATATTGACATTAATTAGAAACGAGGCAAGAAAATCTCTAGAAATGAGGCAAGAACTTGCTATTATTCGGTCACAGAACATAGATTACGAAAACTTCGAAAATAAATTACTAGATTTCCAAGAAGGATTTGGCAAGAATGTTGTTAGTGCAAGAACAAATTTCGATAAAGCCATAAAACATATTGATGAGACAATAGTGAAGTTAGAGAAGGTGAAACAACACCTTACAACTTCCGATAATCAACTTAGACTTGCGAATAACAAAACTCAGGATCTCTCAATTAAAAAATTAACAAAAGGTAATCCTACAATGAAGAGAAAATTTGATGAATTGAAATAGTGGAGGTTAATCTATTCGGTAATCTGAACCGTACGGAATATGATCCAGTTCAGAGATTATTCTCACAAGTATTTCCATTATTATTTGAATTAGTTCCATCAGGACAGATTGTATTAATCCATGTTATATCTTGTAGATTATTTTGGATTGAATTAACAGATTCAATAGTGATTGTTGTACCTGACAAATTCGAATTTAAGAAAGTACTGTGCCTTAAGTCGGCACCTGTTAAATTAAGGTTTTTGAGATCTTTGGCATTCCAATATTCACCTACTAAATTTGCATATGGGCCAAAAAGGGTGTTTGATGTAAAAGACCCTCTACATTCCCAATTTTCAGGAAGAGACGCCGGACATTGCCAAAGGTCCGTAGCATGAACTCTATACATGATTGCTCCACTTAAATCTACATTAGCCATGCGTGAATTAACCAGGGTTACATAACTAAGATCTGCGTATGAGAGATTCGTATATGAGAGATCAGCATCTCTAAAGTTAGCTTCACGAAGATTTTCATAACTCAAATCCAAACCAGTAAAGCTATTGTAAAATGCACGATGTTTCCAATTAAATTGTTCAAGTGTTTGAAGAGTGTTCTTAATATCTGTATAATTAACAATTAGGGAGGCCACTATTAACTGCAAATCTCCTATCGAAGCATTTGCATCAATAAAAACCACATTTTCATCGGTTCCATCGTAGCAATCTTCGAATCCATCATTTACTAAGAAAAATGGTATTAATTCCCCATTTTCACATTCAAAGTCATCATAAGGGTCAACGGTTGATGTTATATTGAAAATCTCTGCATAAATACTTATGATTTGGGAATTAATTTCATCCATAATAACTCTCAACTCATTTATAGAATAGTTTGAGTCCTCCAGTAATACCAGTAGTGAATCTCTGTACGTCTCTACATCTGCTATTGATGATTGTAGCATAGCCACATTTGAGCTCAATGTTACAATCTCAGTATTCCTTTCTTGAAGAGTAATTTCCATGTTATAGATAGTCTCATTCATTTGATCATTTGATTGTTGTAAATCTGCTATTTGTTGTTCCAAGTCAGTAGTGTCAGTTCCAGTACATCCAGCAAGAGTGGATGTTAACATTAGCAGTACAATAATCATCGGTTTTAGTTGACTCATATCATTTGGTTAATACTAGAGTGTTTAGTATTTCTTACACAGCATCTACTACGGTACCCCTTATTGACGCCCGCATAATAATGGGTAGCCTATGAAAGGGCGGACTGCAAACCCATTAATTCACTGCTAACTGACTAATGGGTCTAAGCAGAAACCCATTGATTTACTCATAAAACTCTTAATCCGTACTTGTATTCATAGAAAGGATTTTACGAAGTTACGGCTATTAATCAACATGGTCAAAAAGCACAAGGACAGTAAGGGCAATCAAAATCTCCCAGAGAAATCTGGATCTGTAGATCACAATACCACGCGTTCTAATAGAGACTGAAGCAAAGGAATAGAACACACAAAACCTTCGGAGATATTTTATGAATAATTCAGGTCATAGACTAGGCGCATCAGGAACTAGGTTAGAGAACACTGTTGAAGGTTTGAGGAATGCCATAAACAATACTAAAGATTCTAAATTCAAATATTGGGAATTTGATATCAGAGAATCAATTGACGGTATCGTTTTTGTTTTTCATGATGACACTTTAGAGATAAATGGAGAATTATTTGAGATGGCTAAGATGACTTTTTCAGATATTCTAGAGGCAGGAGAATCTTTGGGAATTAAGATACCTACCTTCAACGAAATAGTTAATGAATTAGAAGGACGTAAAGAAAAAGTCATGGTAGAAATCAAGGAAGTTTTTTCTGATGGAGCCAGAATGGAAATAATTCAATCACTATCTAAATTAGAAAATTGGAAATTAATGGCTACACCTGAGCGATTTGAAAAATCATTCCCTAAGGATTCAAGAACACATTGGAGCGAAGAAATTAGTAACTCAGGTATTGAATTGGTCAGAGTCGGAAGACATCGAGTAAACCTCTTCAAAGCAGCAGAAACGCGTTTAGGATGGATTTTCGCTGGGCCAAAATGGCTATTTGGTTTCTAAATACTAGAATTACTATGAGGTTTAGGCTACCCATTATTCAAACATTCAGGGAGTAGTGCTTTACTTCAGCTTACCTCGTCCTCTCTACAAGCCTATAGCCGATATTCTTACTCATAGCCTATTCAAAGCCTAATGGTTCAAAACTATAACCCTTGACCCAATTACAATGAAAAGTCGTAGGTTAACGGATACAAGGGCATTAACTGGATTGCGTTTTCTTGCCGCATTTCATGTACTGTTACTTCATGAGTTACCAGACCATATCGAAGGTTCCTCCGCGATTACGAATATACTTTTAGAGCGAACTGCTGCTTTGAGTGTTTTTTTTGTTCTATCGGGATTGTTAATTTCTTTAGGTAGTGGGAATAAAAGTTGGACAAAAATAAGAATTAAATCATTCATCATTCGAAGAATGGCAAAAACCGTCCCAATGTATTACATTGCGCTTATACTATTTCTACCTATATTTATTTATCGAACTGAGTATATTTTTAATGTTAGTTTGGAAAAAACTATATTAGCAATTCTAGTAAATATTCTAAATCTCCAATCATTCCTACCACATATTCCAGAACCCTGGTATATCAATCGTCCTGCTTGGACTATAGGTGTTTTTTTGACATGTTATGCCACATTTCCATTCATACATAATTACATAAGAAAATTTTCTTCAGAGAAATTATTATTTATGTTTTGGATTTGTTTTGTCATATCTCAAACATTAGTATTTTTACTTGAAGGAACATTAGATACATCATCTACAGAATTAGAGATTATACACAAATTTCCATTTATTAGAATTTTTGAGTTTTACATGGGAGTGACAGTAGGAACTTGGATGGTTGTTAGAGATGACAGTATTAATTTTAACCACATTTTAGTCTTGCCAACATCAATAATGATACTATTCTTATTCATATTTTTACCTCAGCAATTTGATAATTATATCCATAATGGTCTTTTGACACCTTTATTCATTTTATTGATATTGACTTCTTCAACGGGGGAAGATAAAGTATTGAATTTTCTTCGAAAGGGGCCGATATATTCTTTAGGAGTTGCGAGTTATAGTTTCTATATTATGCACTTAGTTATTGCAAATTATTTGTCAGCAATAATAATTTATTTTTCAGGAACTAGTTTAAGATTCACACCCGAATTTATTGTAATTGATTTGTTTTTTGTAATCCCACTTTCTAAATATGTTTACACAAATTTCGAAGAACCTTGGAGAAAAAGAATTATTTCTTACTTCTCTGATAATGAATAAACTGTTCCACCCCAAGTTAATATTAATATTTCTTCGGATGGCCCTTTAGCAAAACTCGCTATCATTGTCCCTGTTGTATAAAGAAAATTTGATTCCCATGCGTCTCCCTGATTCTTCAATACCCAAATGCTACCTGTGCAAAAATCTCCAAAAATATACGAATTAGCAAGTTGATGTGGTTGTGTATCTATCCAAAACCCACCAGTTACTGAACAGTTGCCGTCTGTATGCGAGTAAACATGTATTGGGTCAGTATAATTTTCAGATTCTTCGTTGCTAGTTTCACAAGAACTGTCTGAAAAAGTATTGTAACCTTCTTTTTCAGACCAGCCAAAATTAGAATCATTGTATAAATTAACAAGGTTAATTTCTTCCCAGCAATTTTGTCCTACGTCGGCAATCCATAAATCTCCAGAAGTATTAACATCGAACCTCCATGGATTTCTTAAACCATGATGCATAGTTTTTAGGTATGGTGTTTCATCATCGTCAACTTCAATAAGTGTACCATTATTAAAAGAGAATAGTTGAATACTGCCAAGTACATTTTCAACATCTTGTCCATTTTTGTGAGGATCTTTATGAGAACCACCATCTCCAATGCCCCACAAGTAACTACCATTTCCTAAAGAAACAAGATGTCCGCCATTATGGTTGCGATATGGCTGATTTACAAATGTTAACTCTGTGACCGAATCTGTATCGATTTTTTCACCATCGAAAAAGGCGTAACTAAGTATTAAGTTGCCTTTATTATCCCCATCGCATTGACTATTCTCTATATAACTCAATAATACCATGCCATTTGTAGAGAAATCTTCTGCAAATTCAAAGCCAAGCAATCCTTGTTCAAAATGACATCTTGAAATAATATCGCTGATATCAAGTATAGTAGAATTTTTAGATTCATTAAATTGGATAATTATACCGGATTGATCAATCATCCAATAACCTTGATTGTTTGGTGAATTTAATCCCCATATTGGATTTTCTAATTCTTCGGTAAATATATCACAACTAAGGTTTTCAAACTCGAATTCACATTCTGAATCTACTCTATCAGGCCAATCCATAGAATCATTACCGAAACAGCCAGTCATGACTGTTGAAGTAATAATTAAGAATAGAGTGAATGATATGTATTTCACATCAAACGCATTGTAAGTGGGGTTATTACCATTTTGAATTACATCTATCAATTAATTGGCTTCTTAATACACTGAATCAATTTATTGGCTTATTGGGATGGGAGTGGTTTTATTTTTTTGGTACAAAGTAGAAAATAATATATCAGTTGTAGAAAATCGAGTAATTCGACTATCGAATTACTCGATTTTCTTTTTTGGAGTTGCAAGTGCATGATTGCGGTGCCGACAAAAATGGGCTTGATAGATGAGTTCCTAAGAATGCGAGACGCTAGACACTGAAAAGGCCTACTGCTAGCCTATTTATTTGCCAATATCAGAGCAATGGGTATTAGGATAAACTCTCTGATAGCGCCGTAAAACGATTACTTCAATCAATACTGTGGCGCTCCTATAATATGACGAAATTATCTGGAGCACTATCGGCACGGATACTACACTCTTCATAGGGGAAGCAACGGAGGCTACATCATGAAGCCAACTGATGAGCAAGCAGGAGCGTGGACTGAATCATTCGATTCAGGTAAATTTGTCAGAAAATCAAGCGAATTTCGAGATGTAA
>JAURCP010000022.1 GCA_030828405.1 Thermoplasmatota archaeon | reverse complement strand
CTTAAGAAGCAACCCCCGGCACAATAGAATAACTCTTAAAGGAAAGAATAACATAATCCTCTATCAGGGCAGTGATATGAGTTCTCGTACACGTGCTATTCTTGTCAGTCTAATGATGTGTGCAATGACACTATCTGGGTGTTTACATTTAGATAATGATAGTCAAAAGATTATTGATGATACTGAAGAAGAAACTCGTGTTTTCGTTACAAACTCAGAAGGTTTGTCAGTAGAACTTCCTCCCCTGCCTCTAAACTTTGTATTCAGCGATGTAGGAGAAGATGGTCCTGAGCCAAGTATTGGAATTACTTCTAGTGGTTGTATATTCTTTATTGCATTAGAAAAGCCAATGCGTTCATGCGATCATGGTCTAACTTGGAATAATGTTGCAGATATTACTCAAGCACCGTTCACCAGTGACCCATACGGCTGGGTCGATCCAGTTACTGATCGTGTATTCAACATACACATGATGGGTTTGGAATCAACATGGATAGGGTGGTCAGATAATGATGGGGAAAGTTGGTTAGGGAATCCACATGATTCTGGACCAATTCCATTAAATGACCACATTAAACTTGCAACTGGGCCTTGGGTTGATGAAGGATATGGGATTCCAGGTGGTTTGTCTCCAATTTATGAACAGGCAGTATACTTTTGTTACAATAAATTACTTGGTATATTTTGCCATACCAGTTTTAACGGCGGCGCTACATTCGAAGTTGGTGGACAAATTTTTGGATTAGCAACTGGAGATGGCGGTTTACATGGAGCGATCACTACCGCTCCTGATGGCACTGTATATGTTACTCCAAGGGTAGAAACTCCTGCGATAATTTTCTCAAAGGATAATGGATACTCTTGGGAAACTCGTACAATGGGTGAAGATGTTGGGACGCCATATCCACGAAAAAATTCTGAAGTTGCTACTGATTCAGATTCTAATGCTTATCATATTTGGACTGGAGGTGATTTTGGCATATATCTGTCAAGAAGTACTGATTCAGGAGACACCTGGGAACAAGAAAGTGCACGAATCAGCCCTATTGAAGTAATATCTACGACTTTTCCCCAAATTGATGCTGGAGATCCGGGGCGTATTGCAATAACATATCTTGGTAGTGAAAACTCAAGTGAATTGGGGGGGCTAGATATTGATGGTCAAGAATGGGATGGGAATCCTCATTACGCCAACGGCAATGTAAGTTATCATTTGTACATAACATACAGTCTTAATGCACTAGATGCGAATCCTATTTTTCATACCGTGAGAGTATCTCCTGATCCGGTACAAATCGGAAGCATATGCCTCAATAGTGGAGATTGTAGAGATATAGGTGGGTCAAATAGAAACTTACTAGATTTTAATGATCTACATATCGATAAAGATGGCAGAGTATACGTTGCATTCGCTGACGGATGTACCGGAGTTTGTGCTACTGGAAATAATTCTCAACCAGAAGATTCGCGTAGTAAAACGGGAGCTATGTATTACTTGGGGAGTGGCCCGAGTCTATTCGAGTCCGTTGGTAATTTAGTTGAATTTGGTACAAATATATGAAAATAAGATTGCATCAATTTCTCTCTAAATGTGGTGATTTTTCCTCTAAAAGAGATATCAAAGAAGCAATATGGAATGGAGAAATTCAGATTAATGATTCAATAGTGAAGAACATTAAGTTTGAATTCAACCCAAATACAAAAATTGTATCTTACCGAGGTAAAATACTAAAATTACCTATTAAAAATCATTATTTCTTAGTGAATAAACCATCAGGATATATTTGCTCCAGATTGAATAGTCAAGAAAAAGAGTTAGGGAAAAAATCTATATTCGAATTATTTGAAAACCAACTATCGAAAAATATCTATCAATCATTAGTAACAGTTGGGAGATTAGATGAAGACACTACTGGGCTGTTATTGGTAACTACTGATGGGAAAATAGTGGAAAAAATAACAAATCCTGAAAATCATATCCCAAAAAAATACTTTGTTAAAACCGATTTAGAAATTACTGAAGAAGAAATTACAGCTATCAGAAAAGGAATTGCCATAAAGATAGTTGAAGAATATCATACTGAAGAATACATATCAAGGCCTGCTAGAATAACTCTTCAAGATGTGGACGCCGCGATATTGACAATCGATGAAGGAAAGAAAAGGCAGATTCGAAGAATGTTCGATACATTAGGGAACTATGTAGTTTCAATACATCGTTTGGCGATTGGGGATTTGAATTTAGAAAATTATAACATACAAAGTGGAAAATTTAAAGAAATTTCTAAAGAAGAAATTTTACAGAAATGCTTCTAATTCAAACACCTTTTGAGCAGAAAATGTCCAGAACTTTTGGGTATAATTCGTGTTCTATTTTTTTAACCCTCTCCTGTAATTCCTCTATTGTATCTCCATCTAATATTTCGACTTCTTCTTGAGCAATTATCTCCCCAGTATCAACTCCTTCATCGACTAAATGTACTGTGCAGCCAGTTATATTAGCACCATCTGCTAATGCGTCTCGGTGAGCATGTGCACCCGGATATTTTGGCAATAAAGAGGGATGGATATTAATCAGCCTGCCTTTCCACTTGCTTACAAATGTGGAAGTCAAAATTCTCATGTAGCCACTCAAAACCACAAGTTCAATATCATAATTCATTAACATATCATGAATTAAATTCTCATGCATTATTCTCTGTTCAATCTTAGAAACTGAAGCTGGTAAAGAAATTGCTACCGCAGGAATATCAAAATCTTCTCCATATCGTAATCCTCCAGCATTCATATTATCTGAAATAATTAATTTTGTAATGTGGGGACTTTGGTGTGATTGCTGGTGATTAAGTAGAGCTAGTAAACCTGAACCACTACCAGAGATTAGAACTGCAATTCGTAATGGGTTTTTGATTGAACCTTTACGAGGGCGTAGGTATGGTTCACTCATACATGTCGGAAAGAGTGATTCCGCTTGAGAGTTTGCAATTGTCTGAAGAACTAAAACATATTGATTTATGTCATAATGATAGGTCGGAGTTCTATGGACATATTAGAAACTGTAGACCAAGTGGTTGAAAAATACAGTGTTTCTAGCAGCCCTTTGAAAAGTAAATTATACATAGGTACGGGCTCATTATTCATCTTTTTTGCAATAATTGGGATATGGGTTCCTGGTTGGCCTACAGTATCATGGGCAGTGCCTGCTGCATTCCTATTTTCATTATCTAGTGAAAAATTATTTAGAAAAACTTTGACTAATCCCTATTTTGGAAATGCCATTTTTGATTACTATGCTACAGGGAAAACAATTCCTAAACATGCTAAGTATAGTGTGGTGATTATGATTTTAGTAATGACTTCTATCTCGTCTTATTTTGTATGGCTAGTATCTACAAAAGGAGATGGGACATGGAATAATATTTCTTCATGGAATGGAGCAGATCCCGGTTTCGGAACAGCAACGATACTGGTAGTGGGATTAATTGGTATTTGGTATGTCGGAATGAAAGTTAAGACTCGAGAATGAAATTTTCACAGAAATAATAAAACATTACTTCATACGTCAATTCTAATCTCAGTATATATGAAACCGGTCTTTTTGACTTATGTTTTGCTGCTTTTCTTTTTGTTAAGTACTACTATTAGTACCTCAGTAATATCAGAAGAAGGAGACAATGTTGTTCTTGAAGAAGAAGTTATCATTACTGTTGATAGTACAAATTTACAATTTTCACCTTCTGAAGTGACTATTACCGAAGGGGATACTGTTCGTTTCTTCTGGCAAGGACAACTATTAGCTCACAACGCAGTAGAAGAAAATGGTATCTTTGATTCGGGAGATCCTCAAAGAGATGTCGATTATTCATTTAAATTCGAAGTTGGAACAAATGGAACCTATGATTTTGTTTGTGAACCCCATGAGTCGGCAAATATGGTTGGAAAAATTATAGTTAATCCGATAACAGTAACTGAAGAAGAAGAGGAAAAAGAAGAGAAATCAGTACCTGGTTTCTCTATGATGTTACTAGTTACTTCATTAATTGCGGGGGCGATTGTTAGCAGGAGGAGAAAAGATGGAAATTTTTAATTCTAGGAATATCCCTAACTTGAAAGAAGAGGAGATTATTGTTCCTTTGTTCACACTCGATACGTTTCTTCTGCCAGAAGATCAAATGATGATGAGAGTTTTTGAGCCAAGATATAAGCAGATGCTTGATGATATTGTATTGGATGGACTGCCTTATGGGCACGTTATTTCAAATCCATCAATGCCTGAATTGAATGGAGTGTCGGTACCTTATGATGTTGGGGTATTGGTGGAAATTGATCAATTTCAGGAGCAAGGGTCTAATTTACTATATCTAGCAAATGGAGGGGAAAGATTTCGTATCAACTCACTTATTGAACCGGCATTGAAGCCAGAATTCTTCAATAGCATATTCCCTTCAGTTGATGAACTGGTCGAAGAATATGTCGAGGAGTTTCCTGAAGGGAAACTTTACGTTAGAGGAATTATTGAATTGATACCAGATCTCACAGGAGAAATTGATACTAAACGCTGGGATTACTTACTTTCTCTTTGGAAATCATATATTGAAATAATCGCCCAAATTAATGAGATGGATGTCACAGATCTTGATATCGATAATGAAGTGAATAATATGTTCCCAATTCCAGAAATTAAGTCTTTATGGAAATTGGCGGCATTAATCCTAGATTCTGTCGAAGCACAAACATTGTCTTTGAAAGCAGAGAATGTAGAGGAAGTTTGTAGCTTGATTGAATCAAATATACAAAAGAAAATCAGCACAGTTAGATTATTTAGGCAGTCTAACGAATAGGTTTGATAATAATGAGTAAAGATAAGCAACTAAAAAATATTGAAGTTTGTTCAAACTGCTTTAGTCCACGTATTGTACCTTACATGGGTTATGAAACCGGCAAACGTTTCATATGCCAAGATTGTGACCATATTAGTGTTGTAACTATAATCTTTGAAACTCTAGATGAATTAGTTAAAGCCTTAAAACACAAAAGAGATGGTTAGTTTAACGCTTCCATAATATAGAAAATTCCGCTAGAAATTATACCGAACATTACCATATTGTGTATTTGAGTCGATTTTAATGACTGAAGCCATTTTTTACCAACTCTAACGCCTATTAATGCAGATATTACTAATACAACTATTAGTGTCATTTCTTCGGAAATTTCTTCTGTTCTAAAGAATAAATATACAGGTATTCTTGAAACATCTACACAGAGTGCTAAGACGCTAGCTGTTGCAGCGTATGCCATCTTATCAGGTAATCTTCTTGTAAGGAACATGGCTCTTAATGCGCCTTGATGGCCGGATAATCCCCCCATAAAACCAGAACCGAAGCCCCCTAACCTATCATTAGCCTCAGGTATACGATATCCGGTCCATTTCTCACTAATTGTTAATATTGGCAATATGACAAGGAATATTCCAACTAACAAAAGTAAGGGATCGTTAGGAACCTGATTCTGTAGTAATGCACCAATTATAGAACCTACGACCAGCCATACACCATACCTCCTAAATGCATGGAAATCTACTGCGTCCTTTAGTGCAATATACTTACCAGCATTATGAGCACAATGCACTATTGCTACAACTGCTACTGCCTCATGAACAGGGAGCAATAGAAGCACCAAAGGAGTTAGTATCGTAGAAAGGCCAAAACCTGCTGGTACTGTAAGTGCAGCAGCCAAAAAAGCACCTAGAGATACAATTAATATCTCTTCCATGACATACGGAAGTGCCTAATACTAATCTACTTTCCATATATTATCTCAATAAACAGAGTGCTTTGAATTAGTGCAAAAATAATCTTTGGCCCGTGAAAAACATAGAAATTCCGTGTTCATCTGCAGCGTCTATACACTCTTGATCTCGAATTGAGCCACCCGGTTGTACGACTGTAGTCACACCGATCTCATTTGCGGTATCGATACCGTCTCGGAAGGGGAAGAATGCATCTGAGACCATCATGGAACCCACTGCTCTATCACCTGCTCTTCTTGCTGCAATTCTTACAGCTTCGACTCGACTGGTCTGTCCGGGGCCAACACCCACTGTTGCAAATCCAGTATTGGTTTGAGCGACCAATACTACTGAATTTGATTTAACCTCCGAAAGTACTGTTGAGCCAAATCTTGCTAGTGATATTGATTCAGGAGTTCCTTGGGTTTTTGTTACACATTTTACAGAGTCCCAGTCGACACTTGGTGGGCCTTGGATTTGAGCAACCCATCCACCATCTAATTGCCTAATTCGGAGCTCATCCTCTCTAGGCAAGAACTGAGATAGTGTAAGCATTCTTCGATTTTTCTTCGATGATAATACCTCTAAAGCTTCGTCACTGAAGCCCGGTGCAATTATACATTCTAAGAAATGTCCGCCGATTTCTTCTGCGGTTTCCTTTTCGACGGGAGAGGTGAAAGCAACTACACACCCAAATGCACTTTCAGAATCACTAGCCAAGGCATTCATCCAAGCATTTTTTTGTGACGAATCTATGGCTACTCCGCAAGGATTTGTATGTTTGATTATTACACATCCATGATTCTTTTTCCCTTCCATATCATTCAATAATCCTCGAGCTATTCTCAATGCTCCATCCAAATCCAAATAATTATTGAAAGATAGGGCTTTTCCTCCATGCTGGATAGCTGCTGCCAAACCATTGAGGCCAGAGGCAGAAGACGCAGGATAGAAAGAGGCGGGTTGATGGGGATTTTCTCCATACCTCAAAGGAGTTCCTTTCTCTGTGGCGAAATGGAGGCGAGTTGGAGTGTCTCCGCCGATGAATCTTCTCTCTAATTCGGTACTTACTGCGGCATCATAAGCTGCTGTACATTGGAAAGCTTCTAGAGATAAATTTTTTTTCATTTCGAGACTAATTCGAGAAGGATCTCCTCCTGTTTCTTTCAGAGAATCGATAACCATTTGATATTGAGAGTTATTGGTTAAAACTAAGACATCTTTATGATTTTTAGCAGCCGAACGAATCATTGTTGGGCCTCCGATATCAATCATCTCAATTAATTCTGAGTCAGAGACAGGAGGCTCTTTTGCGGCCACTGATTCGAAAGGATAAAGATTGACACAAACTAAATCAATCGTAGAGTAATTTAATTCGTTCAGTGTTTTCATATCGTCTTCTCTATCTCGTCTAACTAAAATTCCTCCATGGACTGCAGGATGGAGGGTTTTGACTCTTCCATCAAAACATTCTGGATGCCCTGTTGCTTCACTAACGTCGATTACATTAACTCCCGCTTCCCTAAGTTTTCGAGATGTCCCTCCCGTCGATAAAATTTCCCAACCCATTTCCGATAATGAGATTGCGAGGGGTTCGATCCCTGATTTTTCCCAGACACTTAGTAGGGCGCGCGGTGCTGCCATATCAAGGCGTAGGAGCATAGGACTTGAAGTGTTTGTAAGAGGTTCTTTCAATCGCCCCGAGAGGAAATTACTTGGTCTATTCTTAGCATCCCAATTGTGGTCTCACATGCTAATTGTAATGATTCAGTGATTACTGTACGAGGATGCCATGCACTATCAATAACTGATATTTTCCCATCCTCATTAATTCCCATAAAGTGCTCTTGATTTCTGGTTGCCGTTCTTAATTCAAGGATGCTATCAAGTACATCGTTACCCGAGTTTTCTACGAGAGCCCCCGGAATTGTTTCCATTGCTCTAGAGAATGCCTCCATTGCCAAACGTGCACGACCTGGTTCTGATTCAGATGAAACTCGAACAGCATTGGCAATTCTACTATGTATTGCTCCTCCGCCTGGAAGAATTTCTTGATCTTCAATTGCTAGTGATACTGCCCTGAGTCCATCGTGTAATCCCCTGATTATTTCCTCTGTAGCAATCTCTCCTGCACCACCAACTTCTATAGTAACTAATCCTGGTTTTTTACATCCGTCTATTCTAATGATATCTTCAACCATATCGCTTGCCTCTTTTCTTTCCCAAAGAACAGACCCACAAAAACCTAAATCTTTTGTTTCAATGTCGGCTATCGAATCTACGATTTTTGCGCCCGTCGCAGAAGCAGAATTTTCAATCTCAGAGGAATCGAGTTCACCTACGGCAAGAATATTATTATCCGCCAAATTGTGCAAAATATCACGATCTATTTCCCCGCCACACAGAACTAAAGATGCACCGCTATCAACCAATGATTGTGAAATACTATTCTTTCTGTCTTGCTCAGCATCTACGAATGCCTCTAACTGATCTGCTGATGTAATCTGAATTTCGGCAGTACGAATCATTTTTCTAATTTTGATATCTCCTGAAATTATAGCCACCTTAACATCTGAAAGTTTATTTGGTAAACTGTCCATTAGAACTCTTCTACGGAAAGCAACACCTTGTATGATACGGGAATCATGAATATTTCCTGCATTAGATTTGAACATAGCAATATTCTCAGCTCTAGGAATTGGCTGTTTTTCAGAGATTGACATCAGGGATTTTACGATAATAGATGAAAATAAGTCTAGAGCACCTTCTGTTCCTTTACCGGTTAATGCAGTTTCAGCGACCAATAATAATTTTTTATCGTCGATCTTTGTCGAATCTGAATTAATTTGGTCCGTAGCGGTTTCAAGTGATTTTCGATAACCATCAACTAATGTCAATGGGTGCAGCCCTTTCTTGAGAAGATTGTTTCCTTCCTGTAGTAGGCTTCCACATAGAAGCATGGTTGTAGTTACTCCATCGCCACAATTTTCTTCCTGAGAATTGGCCATAGAAACCATCATTTTAGCGGCTGGATGTTTGACCAATAATTCGGCTACAATTTTTGCTCCATCATTTGTCACTGCAGTAGTTCCATTTGACTTGTAAAGCATCTTATCCAAGCCCTTTGGGCCAAATGTTGGCTTTAATAAATCTGAAAAAACTCTTGCTGCAGTGATTAGTTTCTCCTGCACTGCTGTACCACTAGTGATGTTGGTTTGTTCTGGCACAATTACAACAGGAGGTTGTCCCGCCCCATCACTCATACCGTAATCGAAACTAAGGGCTGTCATGAATCCTTTGAATGGTAATTTAATGAACTATTGTATTAACTAAGGAATAATTCTATCCGTAATTGAAGGTCCCACCGTGTTATGTCAAGGGTAGTTAGCGTTGTTTGTACTATGCTAATCTTGGCAACTATGCTAAATTCCATTACTCCTGTTTCAGCACAATTGTTGCCTGAGATTATTATTACATGTGAAGACGAGGGAGAGATTGATTCTGGGTCCGTTACTAGAAACGTTATCATAGAATGTACTGTAGAAAATCCTAGTATGTTTTCTGAGCAGGTGACAATACAGGTACAAGCGGGAGAATTAGATAGTTCGGCTCCTGAATCTATGACTGTGGCGGCAGGAGAAAGTCTTGAATTTGACGTAGTATTCAGATCTGATGAAGCAGAGGAGCCTGGAGAAATAGAAGCTAATGTTACTGCCACTGTAAATCAAGTGAATGGTTTACCATATCCTCTAGGTCCTTCTGATTCTGAAGAAATAATTATTACTATTATTGAATATATGGATTGTGATTCTGAGATTGGTCAAGGAGGAGGAACATTTGATGGTGGTGATGAAATCTCTATTTCTGCTGCTATAAATTGTAATAGCAATATGGAAGGAAAAGTCAGTTATCAGGTTCATCTAATCAAGAAAAATATGGGATCGTCTTCTTGGCCGAGTGGTTTTGAAAATATAGGCGGAAATTGTGAAGTGGATGTCGAAGTAGGAGATACGGGTGAAAATTGTAATTTTAGAATAGGTACGCCTGATAATTTGGATAGTGATTGGGAGGGATGTATAGTGATAATTGAAGTAGGAGAAATTAGACCAAATTCATGCCCTAATTCTAAGAAAGTTGATATTAAAATCAATAAAAAGGCTGCAGGGCTTGGTATTGAATTAGGAGGAAATGAGTCAATTGTAGAACAACTGGGACTCACTGAAGAACAATTACCAGTTATTGGGGGATCCGTCGGAATAGTTCTATTGATTATTGTTGGATTGATGTACTACCGAAGAAAAGGCCGAGAATATGAATGAAATCTCATTCTAATACCAATACGTGCCATCTCAATGTGAATGTCCAAAAAATTGCTAGGCCCCATGAAGCGGTGCTGGGAAAGTCAAGTAGATTCACGTAAACAAGATACTGAAGAACGGTCAATAATACGATTACAAAAATATCCATTAAATTTGGATATCCCCATCCAGATTCTTTAGCAATCCGATTTCTATTTTGAATAACCCATATTATTG
>JAURCP010000021.1 GCA_030828405.1 Thermoplasmatota archaeon | reverse complement strand
TTGATAAAAATATATTAAAACATGACCGGATTATTGAAGCAGGAAAGGGAGAAATTCAAGATTTAGATTTTTTCCAAGGAGTAAAAAATCTCAAAGGTTTTACGTTAGATATTCCAAATTTAATTCATCTTAAAAATAGTGTGAAAAACGCCAATAATAGTGTAAAAAGAAAAAAAACTGTTGATTCCATGGAAATTTTAATTGATTGGATAAATCAAACTGATGTCCCAGTTTTTATTCATTCAACACCTAACACATGTTTTCAGTATAATAAAGCGATTAAATTACTATTTAAACATACAAAATGTTATTTTCTGAGTTATGATTATTCCCAGTACATTGATGAAGATCTATACTTTATTTCATTCGCACTGACTAATAATACTTGGATAATTTCAAGGGATTCTTTTAAGAGTCATAGAAATATATTTTCAATTGATAAGATAAAATTACTTAATAATCGTTTATTTGTACCAACTATAGATTCTATAAACGATGAAATTAAATTCACAAAATATAGTTCTAAATATATCTCTTGAAGATTGATAGAGATTATTTCACCCCCTTTGCTAACCCTATGATTCAACATGAAGCAAAGGGTACCCATGTGACCGTATCTAAATCATAGGGTTAGCAAAGGGTAACTCGAATAATTATTCTTCGAAATCATGTACTTCAACTTGATTTAAATTGAAATATATGGCAAATGATTCAGGAGTGTCACAGTCGTAAACCCATTGAATTCCGCGTATATATCGTTCAGTATATATGTCAAAAATGTCTGTATTATATGCCTGGGCATAGTAACTTAGACTTGTGGTACCAGAAACTGCACACACAGATTGTCCACCGATATAAGCCGTATTTGTACCATTACCTAAACCCGTTCCATAACCATCTTCGCAATTTACATCGGTAGTCATATATGGTCCATTGACAAGAATACTAATTGCTTCGCCTTCATCCAATTCAATTTCATAAAGAACTATGTCGTAGACATATTCACGATTCCAACTATTAAGATTAAGGCATTGATTTTCAGCATCAAATCCTCCATTCCAATTATTTCTAATGTCATAATAAATATCATAACCAAGTTGATAGGCATTACTATGATATCCATAATTATCAATTAGCCAGTCTTCCCATTCACTATGATCCCAGTAATCTCCATAGTGCATGTAATCCCTACAATTTAACCTAAGTTCAATCACATAACCATTATATCCATATGAAAATAGTAAAGTATTGTCTCCTCCACCATTAGTAGAATTATTGTTTTCTCCTGTCAAAGTCACAATCCTTTCGCCTGGATTTTCTAGATATTCATTCGCAAGATATTGTGAATAATCCCATTCGACAGTAAACATTTTCAGTGTAGAAGCAGAACTTGAACCATTGATGTTCGAAATAGAGTTGTCTGTATTATCATTCATAATTGTTGTATTATTATGATAATGATTTTCAACAGTAATTGTGGTGTTATTTATGAAATCTTGAAGGTTATCATCAATCAACTGATTGAGTACATCCATATCAATCTCATCATTACCTCCTCCATCAGGATCTCCGCCAGTACAACCAGCTAAAGTTGAGGTCATCATTATCAAAATCATCATTGGTGCTATGATACGCATAGATAGTCTGCTTACGTAGAGTATTATGAATCTAAGTACGGATTAAGCGTTTAATGAGTAAATCAATGGGTTTCTGCTTGAGCCCATTGCTACATCCAGACTGAACTTATCGGCTGTCTATGGGCCCTTTCATTGCCTAGGGAATATGATGCCTACTAGTACCAAGGTTACATTGTTTCATATCCGTAAATATGAGTATCTACCTTAGACCGATTATGATATACTTCAGAGATAACTAAGTAGTATGTATTGTAAGGACAGTTCATATATCATGGGGAATGGATAGAATGACAAAAACAACGAAGAAAAAAATCATCTCATCCTCATTGATAATATCTGGAATACTTGTACTCATTGCTGGGATTATCATGGTACAAACTGGATTTGCAACCCTTGATGATACCGAGCCTAGAGTTGGACTCTACATTGGAGGTATTTTTACAATAATTGGGGGAGCTTTCCTGACAGTTGGTGGGATGATATACCTTAACTTCGATGGTTTGAAACAGAAGGCTCTTCGTAATGCTGGCAAGATCGCTGATGCTATTGATGAAGAGAGAAAACAAGAGAAAGTGTAATCCTATTCTTCTACTTCTGTAGGGTTGGTTGTAACCAAGGGACCCATCATTATGCGGGCATCATAATGGGTACCCTAGTTGATTGATACGTCTACAAGGGGTACCCATTGCTCAACATGTAACTTTACCTCTTGTGTTAAAGACTGACATGTTGGCCGAAGCATGTACTAACCCTCTCGTTATGTGAAATATTGATTTTGTTAGTTGGAGATTAATCAATGTCAAATTTCGAATCTTTAGGTTTATCTAAGCAATTACTTCAGTCGGTAAAAAGGGAAGGATATACAGCCCCCACTCCCGTGCAAGAACAAGCAATTCCATTGTTACTAAAAGGTCATGACGTGCTAGGAGTAGCCCAAACTGGAACAGGAAAGACCGCGGCTTTCGCATTGCCTGTGTTACAAATATTGGCAAGAAAGGAAATAAAAGGTAGGCGTAAAATTAGAACACTCGTACTTACACCTACTCGTGAATTAGCAGCACAAATTAATGAACGCTTTGCAACTTATAGCGAACATTTATCAATCTATCATCAAGTAATTTTTGGCGGAGTCAGTCAGAAACCTCAAGTTAAATCTTTAAGAAGAGGAATTGATATCTTAGTTGCAACGCCAGGAAGACTTTTAGATTTGATGGAACAAGGATTTATTGACCTAGAAAATATAGAATTTTTTGTTCTTGATGAAGCGGATAGAATGTTAGACATGGGATTCATCAAAGACATTAAAAAAGTCATTAAATTACTACCGAAGAAACGACAAAATTTACTTTTCAGTGCAACAATGCCATCATCAATTGCTGATTTAGCGAATTCATTTTTGAACAATGCTGTAATGATTGATTTGAGTCCAGAAGAAATAACAGTAGAACGTATAGAACAGTCTGTTATGTTTGTTGAAAAACAATATAAAATTAATTTAATTACAGATATTATAAATGAGAATCGAATAAAGCGTGGAATAATTTTTACTCGAACTAAGCATGGAGCAAATCGTTTAGTAAAAAAACTTGATAGATCAGGGATAGAGTCTGCTGCAATTCATGGAAATAAAAGTCAAGGCGCGCGAACAAGAGCTCTTGCAGCATTCAGAAATGGAGATATCCCATTACTTGTGGCAACTGATATTGCTAGTCGTGGGATAGATATTGAAGGAGTAACTCATGTTTTTAATTATGATTTGCCTAATGAGCCTGAAAGTTATGTTCACAGAATTGGAAGAACTGCGCGGGCAGGAAAAAGTGGGGTTGCATACGCTTTCTGTGATGAGAGTGAAAGTGGTTATTTAGTGGGTATTCAACGTTTAATTGGTAAACAAATTCCTCAATTCAAAGAACATCCTTACCATTTCTCTAAAGCGATACCTAAACCCGATCAGAAACCTGGAAGGATAAAAGAATCAAAGAAAAAGAATCACAGAAAAAACACTCTATCACAACAAGAATCTAGTAAGCAGCATAAAAATAGAAATAATCGAAATCGAAACAGAAGAAGCAGAAAGAACTAGATTATTTATCTATCAGCATTGAGAGAATCCTATGCATCCATGGATATTCGGAAGGGTAGGACTGTAAGGGCGGATGGGGTGCCCATTGAATAATTGAGATTCTATAATTCAAGAATTATTATTTTCTACCCATTTGAATAGATTTTTCAGAACAGGTCCTAATAACTTCCCTTTTTTAGATAGTGAATATTCAACTCTCGCTGGCACTTCTGCAAATACTTCTCTAGCGATCAGTTCTGTATCAACAAAATCTTCTAATCTTCTACTTAATGTTGTAGCAGTAATTGATAATTCTCGCTTTAATTCATTAAATCTTACAGGCCGATTTTGGCTGCTCAAGAAATATAATAATTCTAATACATGGGATTTCCCTAGTAAATTAATTATTTCTTTACTGTTTTTTTGAAGACAAATTGGTTTTACTTTGGTCATTGGTTGCATAGTTGTACCAAGTAATTTAACTATATCAACATGTAAGTATCATACACGATACTAAAGTTTCAAAATAGAAACTTTTCGATATTAATACCCTCCTCCTCTGCGACATTTATGAGTAAATGTGGTTGTGGAAGATCTCCAACAGGAATGTGCATTGGATGGCATGGATTAACCGAAGAAGAATATGTTGCAAAGAAGAAACTGTTTGATGAAGAAAATAGTGAATAATTTGTCAAAAAATTGGAATAATATTCTACGTTGGATTCATCTAATATTTGGTTTTTGTTTTTCAATTTATTTTGGAGCTATAACTTTCAATAATGACATAAATTTTTGGGATGATGAACCATGGGTGTCAATGGCAATGGGGACTGTAGTCTTGGGTATTGTATTCTGGACAGGGATAATTAAATGGCAACTACCACGAATTAAAATATGGAATCGTAACCGAAATAAAAATAAATAATAATAGGTTTGTGCTTAGATTCATGCGATGATGGTGCGAATCTAGTGGCTATCGTAGGCCATTTAAGTGCCTAGGTACTGGAAGTTATATGTTTGAGAAATCACAATGGAATAATACTGTAATCAAGTGTGATTAATTCAACTAAATATTCTACTTCTTCACCATCATCGGTGTTTGTGCATCCAATGCCACCGCCCGATTCTGCAATCACATCTATCTCAAGAGTGTATATACCCAATCCTGAATTTCCTGCGTTCAATCCCTTGTTAATATCGGATTTTGATACACCGGTTACATTACCTATCAATGAACTGTCGTACCATTCAACCTCAACAAAATGTGATGAAGAAACCCCCGCCGAATTTTGCCCACTAGATGTGTTATTATATTCGTTATGAAGCATTGTTCCCGTTATAGTATCAGATTCTGGATTAGATGCCCCTGGTATATTGCACCCTATCCCAGAACTTGTTTCATCTTCTGAATATGTTAGAGTTACTCTGACCCCTACAATATTAATATCTTCTAGATTAGTTTGAGATTCAGTGCTTAATTCGATTACGAATGTTTGGCCATCATTGATATATTCTATTCCATCCCCTAACTGTTCACTATCAAAATCAGCCTCTACAAACCAGGAACTTGGATTATTTCCACCTACCTCTAGAGAGTCAGGGCCTGCAACAATATATGCTGCTTCAACAACGGTAACAGGAGCTATGATTACTAGTGCAGCAATACCCAAAGTCTTGAAATCAGGCATTTCAAACCTACCTAAAGGAGAGATGTGTGAAGTACGTAATTGATTCATTATAAAATGAGTAATAAATGCGGCTCCCATTCCAGGGACAGATGGGAATATGTCTTCTCCGAATCCACTTACAGACCATAAAATAACAGTGATTAATGCAACCGTCATCATTGCGATTGTATGGTTCGAATCAGGCTTATATCCCGCCCACTTGATAATTAGAATTGGTACGAAAATAGATCCTAAGCCATATACTGCAAGTACAACCAAAGCAAACACTGAATCTCCACCAGGGACGTATAACCCAAAAATTGAGATTGATGTAGCAAAAACAGCAATTATCAGAGTTACTAATTTAGCCTTTTTGTGATCTTGACTTATTTCAGGCATAATATCGTCTGTGAATGCAGCGGTACAGGCGAGAACCTGACTATCGGCTGTAGACATAGTTGCAGCAAAAATTGATGCTAAAATCAAGCCAACCCAAAATGGGCCCAGTGTTTCCATAGCTAACATCGGTAATCCAAGTTCAGGGTCGAAATCCGCACCAGTGAAAACTACGCGACTTGCTAATCCAATGATTACCATAATTAGTAGGAATGGTGTTTGCCAAGCAAAGAACCATAACATTGCAGTCTTCCTATCTTCATCTGTCCCTAATGTCATTACTCGTGAAACTACTTGAGGTTGTCCTGCAACACTCAGTCCACCGAGGAAAAACGCGAAAATCCATAAACTGACTCCAAAATTAAGGTCTGCAGGAACGATACTAGTCAGATTAGCATTTTCGGCTGCTAAACCTTCGTGTAACCCTGAAAAACCACCTACTTCTTGCATTGCAACATAGCAAAGTAAACTTGAACCAACAATCATTACACTGGATTGAGCTGCGTCCGTCCATATTGAAGCACGAATACCGCCTGCATAGCAATAAGCCACTACTAAAACGAAACCAATTAGAATCCCAACAACTTCTGACCACCCTAACATCACATAGAGCGCTTTTCCTCCACTAGTTAATTGAGCGGCAGCATACACAGCAAGGAAAAGAATAGAGAATATTGCAGCTAGCTTCGCGTCGGGAGATCCAGTAACTTCAGAAACTAATGATGAAAGGGAACGGACACCACGCTCATTTGCAGATTGTTGAATAAATTTATATAACCAAATCCATGCTATAATTTGCCCAAGCATTGACCCAAAGCCTATCCAAATAATTGAGTAACCCATTGTAAAGGTAAAACCAATAAAACCAATGAACATATACCCTGAATTCCAAGTGCTTACAGCAGATAATGCGGCAAGAGCAGGATGCATTCCGCGACTAGCAACGAGATAATCATCAGTAGTATCTTCTTTGACCCACATGCTGGCTAATCCTACACCTGCGAAGGCACACATGAATAGGAGGAACGAGGCTATCAGGACAAGATCCATGCAGTGGGGGATAGTATGCTGACTATCAACAATGGGGAGGCAAGTTTTTACTTATTGTATAGATATTTATGATTTTTTATTTAATCGGGGGATAAGAAGTGGAGTAGTGTCTCTATATATTTGGTATTCTGGATTATCACCCCACTTTTCTATAGCTCGCCTATCGAGAATGGGTGTCCCACTAATTTTTGTCAATAGAATATAAATGAATATGGGCGATATCCAAGCAACTTTCTCTAGACCTGAAAAACAAGATACTCCAAAGATGGCAATACCTGTCCATAGAAGAATTTCTCCAAAATAGTTTGGATGTCTAGAGTACGACCACAGCCCACTATCAATCCATTTGTCCTGATTTTTAGGTTCAGTGTTGAAAACGGTTTTTTGATTGTCTGCTATTACTTCAATAGCGAATCCTAGTATCCACATTGATAACCCTATACCATCCCATATCCCTATTGCAGGTGCAGAATCTGCTTGGCTATTAATCACAATAACTACTATCATTGTAAGGAAAACCCACAGGCCTTGAAGTGTCCATGGAACAAGAAATCTGATAGGAGATGTTTTTAGTTGATCAAAGCGCCCATCTTTTCCAGTTCGATGGATACGAAAATAAAGAAAAAAAGATAGACGTAAAGACCATATTACAACAAGTAAACTAACTATTAATTCTCTCAAACTTGGTGGTTCGGACAGGGAACCTGCCCAAAGACTGAATCCTACTACTGTTAGATAAGTTAAACCACCAGTTAAATCATAGAAGCGTTCTGTTTTTCCGATAGATGCAGGTATCCATGCTAACCATTGTATACCAATACAAATCACTGCACAATATAGTATTGCGGAGTATTCATTCATAATTACAGAGTTTCTTCCAACAGCGTTAACCATCAAAAAGATAATAATAAACGCTGAAGTTACAACTATTGTTGTTAGACGTAAATCTTGACGGGTAGAATTCACTGCTATCACTTGCTGTATAATCATGTTGTTAATAATTCTACTTACATCGCAAGATTAATTTTTTTTCATCCGTATTCATAGAATTCTAAACTTAAAAGCTATGAAGTTACTACTTTCTTGTAGAAAACAAGTGTTAATTCCCAATCAATTTATAATCTGGCGAAAGTGGTGTGGCGCCAGTTTCCATAGAAATAATTTGGCCATCTTTGAATCTCATAAATGACATTACAGCTTCAGAGTCTGAATCATTTGCAAAGTGAACGATGGAATGAGCAACTCCAACTTCATCATTTTCATATAGAATTCGGTTATTTTCCGATGTAGGTTTGTTTTCATTTGTAACGAATCCTAAGATATTTGACTTACTCATAGTCACCCCACCAACGTGTGGATTGAATACACAATCATCGTGAATAATCATGTTAAGTTTTTCGACATCTCCTCTTTCCCAGGCTTCGTTGTATGCTTCTATTATAGACATACTTTATCCAGTTAACCTTTGAATATAAAGGTAATTAATTGATTAAAATTTTATCATCACATAATTTTTTTTCTATTTTTGTAATGTTGAAATACTAAATATTTTTTTTAAATTCTAAGATCAATTTTACCATAATATCATTAATAACGAGTTTTTGGTAATAATATAGAGCAGAATTAGGTGACTTAATTGGTGAACAAAAGTGAAACTCCAATAACCAAATTTAGGGCTGCGGTGTACCAAAAAACTCCTGCTCCGTGGTTACCTAGTAAACCTAAATTTTTGACTTTGTTGATAGTTCTACAAATATTTATGATTGTGATTTCTTCTGAATGGAGAGAGACTAGAATTGCTTGGTTTGTATTCGGGATATTTATCCCAATAGCAGGCTGGTTGGCTATGAGGTGGAGAATATATTCCTCAGTTTTTATCACACCACCTAGGAGTGGAAAAACAATCAGTGACGATAGATGGAATGAATTTTATTTCACTGGATGGGGTGAGGAGAAAATGAAAGCCCATTACTTAAAATCCAGAACGGGGGTAGAAGATACTGTTCTTTACTTACATGGATATAATTCGAGTCTCGGTAACGGTGAAACAAGATGTCAACATATTAATTCTTTAGGATTCAATGTCATTGGACTAGATCAAAGAGGATTTGGAGAACAAAAAGGAAAATATGAGTGGACAATACTGAAAGTAGTAGCCGATATTGAAATGTTACTTGAGAAAATCCCAAATGTGCTCGGATTTACACCAAAGAAATTCTGGATTTATGGGCATTCTTTGGGAGGATTCCTAACAATTAGGCTTTCCTCTCATCCATCTGGTTGGTGGAAAAAATCATTCAAGGGCATTATACTTGAGTCCCCTGCAACATCCTTTCCGTTAATTATTGAGAAGAAATTACCCGGTAGAGCTGTAATGGCTAGCCCTTGGGTTCGACATATTCTAAGAAGAGAATATCAGAGGATTCATCCTGATCTTAATGTTGGGTATGCAAATGCTCAGATACCTTTTTGGGGAACTCCTAAGGTCCCTATTCTAGTATTACAGGCTGCAAATGATGAGACTCTTGGTGATGACCATTTTATCCTACTTAAAGAACATTTTAGTGAAATTTCAGATATCCATGTTCTTAATGATATGCCACACACATCTAAAGTTGATGTAAAAGAAAGAAGAGATATTTTAGAAAAATGGATTTTAGATGTAAATAATATATGATATTATTGAAGTTTTGATAAATTCTAATTCATTGTTTTTCGTGCCTATATCAATAAATCGACCCAATCTACTTATGTTTAGCCTCCTAAACGCATGTGTATGCATACGAAAGCAATCGCCCTAACATTATTGATAATCGCCTCCAGTCTTGCTGGTTGTACGACATCTGACGATATAGAAACTATTAATCAAGATAATAGAATTACTGAACTTGAAAATAAACAACTCGAATTAGTATTATCATTAGCCGAACAAGAGCAAACTAATTCTGATTTATTGGCTTCTATTTCGTTAATTGAATCTGCTAATATGCAGGCAATAGAAGCATTGGAAGATGATTATCTTGATTCTCTGAATGAATTAGAAACTAGTTATCTAGCTGCTATGGAGGCTGCTGCTGTCGCCAATAGCCAATCTCTAGATGAAATAAATTCTACTAATGCCGCATCATATGATAATTTGTTACTAACGATGAATACCTTACAATCGAATCTTCAAGGGAGTCAGGATTCAATTAATGCCATAATACTGACTATCGATGACATGGATAGTGATGATTCAGGAGATTCGTTGGCCCAAATCTTACTATTACAACAAAATTTGCAAGATTTGCAGTTGGATTTAGAATCCTCTATAGCGAATCTTGATTCAAGATTGAATATGACAAGGGCGATGAACGATTTCTCATACCTAGATTTCCGAGGTGCACAACTGTTCAATTTCAATAATGGTTTGGGGGTACAAATGGAACCACCAATTTTCGATTTTGCAATGTTAGATAATGCTAGCTTGACATATTCCAATTTTTCTGACGCTAGCTTCGTTAACGCTAATCTAGTTGGTGCAGACGGTATCTTTTCTACATTCCATCGAACTGATTTTTCCGGTGCTCAGATGTACCAAGGGATATGGAGGCAAAGTGATTTCAGCGATGCATTATTCGTTGGTAGTCAATTAGCTTACACAGAATTTAGATATAGTGATTTGTCAGGTGCCAACTTATCGGGCGCAGTTGCGTATGGTGGCAGTGATTGGCTAATGGTCAATCTTTCAGGAGCCGACCTAACAAATGCATGGATGTATGATGTGGATCTAAGATATGCTGATCTAACTGGTGCTGACCTAACTGGTGCAAGACTTGCTTACCTAAACCCGTCATACGGACCCGCTGATATTACAGGAGTAACATGGACCAATGCAATCTGCCCAGATGGAACACATGCATCTACAGTTGGAAACACCTGTGCTAATAATCTTTGAATAAATACACGTGAGAAGGTAACATGGGTCGTCTATCTCCACTTCTGCTCGCCTTGGCATTATTGCTGAACGTGTCGAGCTTCAATGTCTCAGCAGAAGATGGAGATAGTGATGGCGATGGTTGGACAGATTACCATGAAGAGTCCTGTGGGACCGACCCACTGAACTGGCAAGATGTCCCACAAGATACCGATTCATCGGGGCTTTGTGATAGTCTTGATGCGGATGATGACAACGATGGTTGGTGGGACCATATTGAGCAAATCTGTGGTTCTGATCCACTCTTGGTGGACTCAGTGCCCAATGATTTGGATGGAGATGGAATCTGCGATACTCTAGACAAGGATTCCGATGAAGATGGTTGGAGTGATTTGGATGAACTTCTTTGCGAAACCTCTCCTGTAGACAACAGCAGTATTCCTCTAGATTTGGATGAAGACGGTAGGTGTGAATTACTCCCTATTCCTCTCCCAATTATACATGACCCAATAGATAGAAATTTATTCTTTCAACAAAATTCTATTCAAGTTGCTGTAGGGGCTTCAGCCGCAATATTTGCTATAGGTACAGTATATTCTAATGAGCCAATAAGATGGGTAATGTCGAGGAAAGTATGGTTAAGTTTCCTGCTCATGGTTGGTATGGTTCGGAAAACCAAAAATGGTGACTTTCAGAGAGGTCGTCTTTATGGATTTATTGAGAGTAACCCAGGGATTCACCTTTCGGCTCTAACTAGACTATCAGATCTAGGCAATAACCATGCTACATATCATTTGGATAGATTAGAGAAAGAAGGCCGAATTTGGTCACGGAAAGAAGGAAGATTTTTGATATTCTTTGCTGATTCCGTGCCCCAAAGTTCGGAGTTCTCTAGCTCTCAGATAGACATTAATTTCAGTAAAAATTCTGTTAAACGTTCTATCTTAATGCAATTAAATCAATCAGACTTGTTGGATCTTGCCGGGCCTAGCGGGACTGAGATATCAAATCAGATAGGAGTCTCCGCTCAAGTTCTTTCTTACCACATACGTTCACTAATTGATTGGAATATGGTCGTAAGAAAGCGAACCGGATTAAAAGTTTCTCTATACATCACCGAATTAGGAATTCAAGCTTTAACTAAAGATATAGATGAAATGTGATATTCAAATAGGATTAGTTTCCACAGCCACAACCTGGCTCTTCACAGGATGGTTCAACCTTTTTACTGTACTTTGCTTGTTTTTAATAAACATCTTTCTAGCTTTTTTCAATCCCTTGATGCCTCTATTAGCCATATTTGTTCGTTAACAATTATACTAAAGAATTTTCCCCTATTTCACATTAATGAACTATATCTACTCACTAACTTCTAACTCAGGAGTTTTCGATCTGGCTTCTTCGTCCCTCTTTTCTTTATACACGGCAGAAAAATATGCTATCATCGGTAATATTAGAAGGAGTGTAAAGCACCCTACTAAAGTTGCAAAACTGTAGATTGATTCTTGAATTGGGTCTAATTTAAATTCTGTAACTGATAATAAATTATGTGTAGTGATGGAATTGTTAACCTCAATCCCTTCCGAACTAATGAGTTCCCCTTCAGAATTTTTTAACGAAATTTTCCAAGTAATGGTCTTTGTATTGCTATCAAGTATTTCTTCAACACTTTCATTCGCAGCATCTAAGTTATCTGCTTGAAGTGAACCAAGACCTCCAATAGGAAGTTCAGTGGATACTAAACCTATCATTATGCTTTGTTCATCCAGTGAAATTTCATGGAATGACCCCTTGATACAAGTTTCTATTAAATCAACATAGTCGGGAGCGAATTCCTTGCAGTTGAAGTCTTTTTCATTTTGTCCTAGCGATGGGGTGTGATACCATTCTACACCTGATGCATCTATCACTAGAGTAGTTCCTTGAGGAGCGCCCTCAACTGTAGTATTAATCCAAGTAATAGGTTCATTTGAGATAAAATACCATTCTGAAGAGTTTTCTTCCAATTGAATTAATTCAGTATTTTGTTCTGAATTAGTAGTTTCGTACATGTAATATTCTGAATCTACTGTGTTTGAATGGACAGCATATCCAAGTATAATAATCAGTACTAAACCTAGTCCAATTAATGTTCGCAACATATTTGGATTACGCGACATTGACTTCTCCATAATCTGATGCGATGGGAGGTGGGTTTTGAATACTTGTTGTTCAATCTTACTCTATTCATCTTACTGTGACTGGGTGCTCTCTTGTCATCACGGTTAAATACAGACTCTAGGACGGGCGGTCCGCACAAAGGTGATAGTATGACGACATATTACGATGTACCGGCTGATTTGCTTATTGGTAGCCTCTCAACAGAGCTACAAGGTTTCGAGCAAATTAACCCTCCAGAATGGGCAGAATACGTAAAAACTGGTACTCACCGTGAAAGACCTCCTACTCAAGAAGATTGGTGGTTTATCCGCTCTGCAGCAGTTCTAAGAAAGGTCGGAATGAAGGGTCCTATTGGAACTAACCACATGGCTCAATTATTTGGTGGCCCAAAAGATCGCGGAGTAAAACCAACACGTGCAGCATCTGGTTCTCGCAATGTTGCTAGAACGGTTCTTCAACAATTGACTGAAGCAGGATTAATTACTAGTAAGTGGAATCCTGCTAATACTGTAAACTTTGGAAAAATACTAACTCCAGAAGGTCATGCTTTACTGGATAAAACTGCTCATTCTGTACGAGGTGCTGCTGAAGAGAAGTACCCAGGGCTTTCAAAATATTAAGGTGATTATATGGCACGTGTAAAACCATTAGCAAAGAAACTAAGACTTAACAAAGTCACAAAGCAAAACCGTCGTGTTCCAGTTTGGGTTATGCTAAGAACTAACAGGAACGTTACTAGCCACCCTAAGAGGCATATGTGGCGCCGTTCTAAATTACAGAGGTGAGTTATATGGCAGAAGTAAGAGAGATGACAATTCCACTAAGAGCAGCATGGTCAGTTCCTAGGACTCGCAGAGCTAATCGTGCAATGGCTCAAATTAAGAAACATGTATCACAACACATGAAGAAGACTGAAGAAGAAGAAATATGGATCGATGAATCTGTTAATCACGTTATTTGGTCTCGTGGTATGCAAAACCCGCCAAGAAAAATTCGTGTTCAAGTTACTAGAGAGGAAGGTTTTCCTCTAGAAGTTAAATTGTTGGAGGACTGAAAATGGGCAATATTAGACCATCATTCATTAAAATCAGAGCATTGCGATTAGTTGAATTATATCCTGATGTCTTCAATAATGATTTTGAAAATAATAAGCACTTTGTTTCCGAATATACAGATGTATCTAACAAACGTATGAGAAACTGGATCGCTGGTTACATTACAAGGTATCAACAGCGTAGAGTTGATTAGAGAAGTATTATTCAATCACTTCCTTAGGGATATTTGATTCACATGGGTGAGATGCTTGATGTACCCCCTCCTGATTATTCACATAGAGTTTCAATCATACTAGTTAGGCCACAATTTGATGGAAACATTGGCGCAGTTGCTCGTTCAATGATGAACTTTGGTTTCTTTGATTTGAGGATTGTTGGTAGAGATCCTATTTGGTCTGAGGAAGTTCGTAATAGAGCTAAACATGCC
Source organism: Thermoplasmatota archaeon (assembly GCA_030828405.1). Lineage (GTDB taxonomy): Archaea > Thermoplasmatota > Poseidoniia > Poseidoniales > Thalassarchaeaceae > MGIIb-O2. The sequence continues at coordinate 944 of JAURCP010000021.1, read as the reverse complement.
CAATCAGTATTAGATAATGCAAAATTCTTCGATGATATTGAATCTGCTGTTTCCGATACTAGCCTAGTTGTAGGGACATCAGGTAAAAGGGAAAAAGGTAGTAAAATATCTTTCAGACATTTCTTGGAGCCTGAAGATTTGCCCGAGATGCTAAATAATTTAGATGGAAATATTTCGATTGTATTCGGCCCTGAAGGAAAAGGTCTACTTAATAGTGAATTGCGCATTTGTGATTTACTAATCACTATCCCTACATGGCCAGGTTACCCAATAATGAATCTCAGTCATGCAGTTACAATAATTTGCTATGCCTGGTATAAATCAAAAAGTTCAGGGGCTCAAACATCTATCGATGCTAATCTTCTCTCTCCCGAACTAAAAAATGTCCTCAGACGAGAAATTACAATGTTATCTGAGATTATTCCAACAATTGATTTTAGAAGATCTGGAATCGAGGAGACTCTTCACAGAGTAATTATGAGAGGACTACCGAAAGATGATGAAATTCATCGATTATTAGGAGTTCTTCATACTACTAATATTGCGTTTGAATATTTTTCTAAGAATCCTGAAATATGGGAAGAGATTATCTCAGATAAATCCTAATTTTTTTTCCAAGATGCCCAAGATTTCGGAGTTTCTCTTACATTCATGGCTAGTAATTTAATTTTTTGATCATATTTAGATTCGATATGAGGTTCAACTAGTTCAAATGCCCATTTTGCTAGATTTTCTGCTGTAGGGATAAATGGTACTATTAGTGTTCTATGATCATCTCCTAAAACTTCGAGTGCTTGAATTGCTGAATGATCTTTTTCATAAACAATAAATGAATGATCTACCACGTCATGGATGTACTTATCTAATATTTCAGAAATATCTGAAAAGTCCATCAACATTCCTTCATCAGAAACTCCACTAGTTTGAATTATATCCCCTTCTAT
>JAURCP010000020.1 GCA_030828405.1 Thermoplasmatota archaeon | reverse complement strand
CATAGATTCGTAAGCAAGATTACTTGCACCAGATGGCATAGCATGAGTCATGTATGATGGAGGTGCATCATCACCCAAGGATGAAAGAGTTAATTCAACCCATGGTTCTAGATTTAAACCATGATAGAAGAATATATCGGCCTCTTGAAGGCGTATTAAATCAGCTGCAGATGGTTCATAATCATGAACAGGGATGTTATCTTGGTTCATGTATTCAATAGTAACACTATCTCCTGCTACAGCGGATACTAGTTCTCCCACGTGGTATGTTGATACCATTACATTACCATAATTTAATAATTCATCTAAATCCTCTCCTGATGCGTCTGTTGTTTCATCATCAGTTAAGCATCCTGCAAGACTTGAAAGAATCAAAATTAGGCTTACTGAGAGGGCTCTTACTACATTATTCATGACGCTGCGCCGACTATTAAGTATATAATAAATATTAATAAATATTCATTCAGTAATTATTATTAATGCAACACTGTTCGGCTAGATATGAGCCAAATAATCACTTTCAGTGCGGACAAAAGCTTTGCTAATGACCTAGAAGACATAATAAAAAAGTCTGGTTATCAAAATAGAAGTAGATTTCTTCGAGATGCAGCACTATACTATTCAGAGATAAAACAGAGAGGTGAATTGAATTCAATGAAAGATGATGAAGTTCTCGAGGGCCATTTGATAGTCTACTATCAACATGATCATGGAGTTGAAAATAGATTAATGGACATTAGACATACCGAAGGATTGGAAATTAGTTCATGCAGTCATAGCTGTCTAAAGCATAGTCATACTTGTGTAGATATTTTACAAGGTAAAGGTACTGCTTTAGAATTTCGAAATATTATAGAGAGATTACAAAATACTCCCAATGTCAATAAAATTAGTTTTAATTCCGCTCCAATGAGAGATGAAGGTTGCTGCTAAGAGTTATTTTCTAGAATTACTGCAATAATATCTTTAATATTTATTCGACCAAAATTATGACTATCTTCTGAAGCATTAGGGTCTGGGTTATCTCCAACTAAGAATACCTCTCCATCCTCTACACGAGAAATCCGTTTAATCAAATTAAAATTCTTCTTGAAAGGATGTTTGAATAGTACAATTAGATTAGGTTCAATCAATTTTGTATCAATTTTTTCAAATCTAACTATGTCGCCATCCCTTAGAGTTGGCCACATGGAATTACCATTTACTTTGACGTCTACGAAGCGCGAATCCATGGTACTTCACGGCCTTTTGCGGCCCAGAACATATTATGAATATCTTCTACAGCATCCATTAATTCCTGAGCATGTTGCTCAGAAACTTCTACTTTACAAGCAGAACAAAGTTTAGCCGCTTGCCAAAAAGTATCGTGAAGGCCTGGAATAGACTCTAAGTGCTGAGGTTTGAAGAAATCTGTCCAAAGAACCAAAAGTTCATCTTTACACTTCTGAGCTTCTTCTTCCTTGATCGCTGCATATCTTGACATTGTATTGATATAAGAAGCAGAATTACTACCTGAATCAACATGAGTGCTTTCTAATGCATTCATTTTCTTTGTCATAGATTGTACAGCCTCAGCAGCTACACGCGCGCTTGCTGGATCATATACTCCACATGGACCATCACAATGTGCGTGTCCATCAATTAACAAAATTTTATTATTATTTAAGTCAGTTTCTTTCATACTTTCTTACCTCTGACCTAGCGCATCGGGTGAATGATTATGAATGCTGAGGTTAATCAGTTACATTAGCAATATTGATTGGGTAAGTTATACTAGAAGAGTTATGGGGAGAGTAGCAGTAACAGATGGAATGGATGAAAAAGCCATTGAAATGATAACTGATAATGGTCATGATGTCGTTGTTAAACATTACACTGAGGAAGAACTTCTTTCAGGAGTTTTAGCCGATTTTGATGCTGTAGTTGTTAGAAGTGCAACTAAATTGACTAGAGATGTAATCAACTCGTCAGTAAATAAAGAGACAGGATTAAAATTTATTGGAAGAGCAGGAGTAGGTGTCGATAATATCGATATTGAAGCCGCAACCGAAAATAGTATTATTGTATGTAATACTCCAAGAGCATCAACAAAAAGTGTTGTTGAAATGACAATTGCCCATCTACTGGCATCGTGCAGAAATATAACTACTGCCGATAGAAAATTGAGATATGGCGTATGGGCGAAAAAAGAATTAGTAGGTACAGAATTATCAGGTAAATCTCTAGGACTTATTGGATATGGTAGGATAGCGCAGGGAGTTGGTAACATTGCTAAAGCATTAGGAATGGATTTACACGCATATGATCCATATGTCCCTAAAGAAATTGCTAAGAGAAATAACTGTAAATTACATAATGATGTAGATAGTATTTTTCGAATGTGTACACATGTATCTATTCATTGCAACCTCACAGAGGAAACTTACCACTTAGTAAATTCATCAAGAATTAATTTGATGCCAGGGGTAGGAGATGATGGGATACATTGTGGAAATCATCTGGTAAACTGTGCAAGAGGAGGTATCATCGACGAAACTGCTGCACTAGAAGCAATAAAAAGTGGGCAATTGTCAAGTTTAGCCCTAGATGTTTTCGAGATTGAACCAGCGACGAGTAATCCTCTATTTGATAATGAGAATTTTCATGGAACGCCACATATTGGTGCGGCTACAAAGGAAGCGCAAGCAAGAATTGGAATAGAAATGGCCTCATTAGTCATCGAAACTTTGAATGGCAACAAACCAAAAACAAGTTTGAACTAAATTATTCTGTGCATTCTAATTAATGAATCGGAAAGTATTTCCAATTCTTTAGGAATTTTAACATTAGGGATTTCAGTATTCAATGAAATACCATTATCTTTCTTTAATTTCCAAACTTCTGAATTAAATTCAATAACATGATTTGTTAAGTTTAAAAATTCAGATTTACTGACAATAATATCCGGAAACTCTCTAACGTCAACAGAGCTATTGGCATAAAGTGTCGTTGAGAGGTAGTGAGTGAAAAATGGACAAATAGGGCTTAGTGAAGTCAAAACATCTCTCACAATTCTGTGCAATGTCCAAGCAGCTGCTTCATCCCCCTCATAAAGTCTCGATTTTACCATTTCTAGCCAGTGGCTTGGAAATACTCCTGTGCTGAAATTCTTAATCGACTGAGCAGCATTATAGATATCTATTTTAGACCAAGATTCCTCAACTTTAGTCATCATTTGACTGAATTCTGAAAGAATCCACTGGTCTTCAATCTCTAAATTATTTGGTTCGGAATTAAGATCAGAGGGGACCTCGAATTGACTTGCAAATCTAGCCACATTGAATATTTTTGTTAGAACTCCGAAATATTTTGCTTCAATTTCTTCTGGATTAATATGGAAATCATCCCCCACTTGGGCATCACAGGCCTTCCATAGACGGAAACATTCACTTCCTATTTTATTGGCTTTAAGATGTATCTGTTTACCATCAGTACCCTTAATTTTCCATGAACCTGTCCGCCCCCCTGAGCCACATTCAAGTACAGAATTAGCATCAATGCCATTACCCAGAGATTTGGACATTTTTCTTCCCCATGGGTCCATTCCGAGACCGTCGATCCAAACATTTGTGAAACCTGGTTTATCCAACAGAAGAGTACTCTTGAGTAAAGTATAGTACAACCACGTCCTAACAATTTCCTTACCTTGAGGACGTAAAGCCGTCGGAAAAGCCTTCTCAAATAATTCTTGATTTTTACCATATCCTGATACAAACAAATTAGAATTAGAAGAATCCATCCAAGTATCGAATACTTTCTCTTCACCAATTAATTCTCCAAGTTGAGATTTCATATCTTCGTATATCCCCAAAGTTTCTTTGGTTTCTCTATCTAAAACTTCGGAGCCTTTAGGCGGAGAATCTCTCCAAGGTTGAACATAACTTCCAGAGGGAGGAACTACTACTTTCGAGCCATCCTCACTGTACCAAATAGGAACCTCGGTATGATACCAACGTCTTCGAGAAATAGGCCAGTCTATCGATATATTCTGCATCCAATCGTCAAGGAATTGCTTATTCCTAGGAGGTATGAAATTAATGTCCGAAACTAACTCATTCATTCTCTCCAAAGTATGTGTTTGTTTGACATACCATTCTTTGAGTAATATTATCTCAACTGGATTGTTCCCCCTCTCACTAACTGGTATCTCTTGCTCATGGTCTTTGATTGAAGATAACTTATTTTCTTGTTCTAAAATCTCTATTGCTTTTTTCCTAGCTTCGATCACAGGCAAACCTGATAGAGGGCCAGAAATCTCAGTCATTTCTCCTTTTAGATTGATTGCTACAAAAGGATCTAAGCTAAATTCTCTGAAAACAGATACATCGTTTTGATCACCAAAAGAGCAGACCATGAGGACTCCGGAACCAAATTCCATTTTAACAGAATGATGGGAGGAAATTATTACTTTCTTACTGCGCCCATTTACTGCTAATGGAAGATGTATTTCTTTACCAATCAAGTGTGAATATCGACTGTCTTCTGGATGTACCAAAACTATCCCGCATGCACAAATTAACTCTGGCCTTGTTGTTGTAATAATGACATTTTCACCATCTTCTGTTTCCCAAATTACATCACAAAGTTTCGTCGACCTAGAAATTCTTTGAACTTCAGCATCTGCAATTGTAGTTCCTTCCACAGGGTCATATATATTCGGCCTTAAATCTTCAACAATATTTCCTTGCTTAAACAAATCAACAAATATAGATTGGGAAACTGACCTATATTCTGGAGAGTCCGTCAAATATTCATTTTCGAAGGAACAAGACAAGCCGACCCTACAAGCAGTTTCTCTCATAGCTTGAGTGTACTCTTCGATAGTATCTCTGCAAATATCAATGAAATTTCCTCGTTCAAAGGTTCTCATTTTTTTACCAGTTTTCTTCTCAACAGTGAATTCAATGTTTATTCCATTACGATCTACTCCCCATGGGAAATATACTTCCTTACCCAAAAGTCTCTGGCTACGAGCAATGACGTCAATCATACTGTATTGGGCAACTGCTCCGATATGCCAAGTACCACTAGGATATGGTGGAGGAGTATCAATCACAAATATTTCTTTTTTAGATTCGGGATTGAATGAGTACCTGTTATTATAAGTCTCACCATAATGCTCTTCTTGAATTCTTTTCTCAAGATCTATAGACCATCTTTTGTCAGTAATTTTTGGTTTACTCATGACTATCCCCAGACCTTATGCTATGACCCCGCAGTAACTTATTCTTGACTATTGCCAATCAAAAGACATGATGTAAATGATATTTTCAAGCGTGTAGAAGCGTGGGGTTGAAGTCCCATCCTTATCCACGGCCATACAGAGAGGTAGCACCATGACCATACAAGGAAGTGATAATAGTGCTGATTCATCAAATAAAATTTCATACAAGGAACGTATGAATAATATCGATTCTAATAGCGTTAAAGAAGCTATTATCTTGGCTCCGAATAAAATAAGAAGGTCTTTATCGGGATTATCACCTTCACAAGCATTAGTTAAATTTCCAATTTTTGTAATTGTCTTCTGCTTAGTTTTTACTGGCTATTTCACATTGCACTCAGGCGCTATTGACTGTAGGAAAGATTTCAATCCAAGTTTTTGTAATGAACAATCTTCTATGAATGTGAATGGAGATTTAGAAGTTTACTTACCAGATGGTTCACAGGTATCTCTATTGATTGACGAGGTAGAAGAAGATTGGACTACTAATGTAATGATTATTTATGTAGAATCAGAGAATTATAATGTAACTAATGTAAATGTTCTAAAACAAATTGATGCAATGGAAAGTGCGATGAATTCTAATAGAAATGATGGGGGAGAGTTTGATGATATAATATACGTTCTTTCTATCTCTGCTGTAATTAAGGAAGTTAATTCCAGTGCCGTCAGAGTTGCTAAGGCATTTGCTTCAGGTGTGGCTGCGTCCACAGGACAAGAAGAATTTTCTGAACAGATTAATGAAACTATAGACTCTCAACAGGATTTTTTAGGGAATTATGCAATTCCTGATGAGCAAGAAAGAGTAGATCAGATATTAGATGAAATACCTCAAAATGCTCTAGATAAATTAGTAAGAGACGTAGGTAGAGCTGAAGCTGAGAAGGCTAATTACTGGAATAGAGCAGTTATAATAATGGGGATTTCTGCTGAAGCAGATGTTAGTGAAATGATCGAAAAAACACAGAGAGAAATTGACTATCTAAGTGGTATAGGTTCTACGCAATGCGATCCAAATAACGATGGTAGCACTGAAGAATTTACAGATTGGGAATGTATGAAGTTAAGTATGGCCCTCACAGGTCCTGCCCCTATTACTAATGCGGTAACAGAAGAGTCATTCAGTCTATTCTGGGATGTATTTCCATTAGGAGTTTTTCTGGTAGCTGTAACGCTCTTCTTATTCCATTGTGACTTATTACAAACAGGAAGATTTAGATTGGTTCAAGGTATTAAAGTTCTAATAATTTCGGGATTACCTACATTGTGTTCTGTTTTCTTGACTATGGGCATAATAGGATGGTCAAATTATGAAGTTACAATGACAGTGATTATTGTAGGACCGATAGTTCTAGCTCTCGGTGTTTCATACGGACTTCATATTACAAATCGTTATGCGGAAGCTAAAGGGACTCCCAATGAAAAGATGGAAGAAGCATTGAAATCGACCGGGAAAGCAGTATTCTTATCAGCAATCACTACGATAATTGGATTCATTTCTCTAACATTTACCCCAATGGCACCCATTCAAACCGTTGGTTGGTCTCTAGCTTTCGGAATAGTTGTAGTATATGTCATGACAATGTTAATGGTACCTAATTTAACAATATTGTTGGATTTAAAAAAGCCATCACATCCTCCTCCTCAGATTTTCGTAAGTATCGTGTCTATACCAGTCAAATGGACGAAAACTACGCTCGTATTATTTATCATTGTAATGGTTTTCTCAGCAGGTATATCCAGAGAAAATGTAGAATCAAATCTTGATTTATTAGAGATGGCACCACAAGATGTTGATGCAGTACAAAAAATGAAAACTTACAGTGATGAATTCGAATCAGGACAACCAGGATTCTTGAAAATATCGGAAAATATTGGTGCAACTGCAGATTTGACTGATCTTACGGCGGATGATCCTTTCTACGGATTAGAAGCTATAGAGAAACTTGAAGGGCAGTGTGCAGAGGTGGATCAAGTAACAGCTGTATCAATTGTTTTCTTAATGAAGGCAATAGCCGTTTCCGTGGATGTTTCAGGAGCGCCAATAGCCGATTTAGTACCTGATAATGCGGGTCCAATCAAAGATGTTGCAGAATTATTATTCAATAATTCACAATCAGGAAATGCGTCATTTTGGAGAACCTTAGATACACTTGATGCACAGGAATTAGGAGGACAACAAGCTCAAAATTTCTTACTCTACGTATTCTATAATAGCTTGACTGATGAGATGAGAGAGTTATTCATCTCAGAAGATTATAGTAGTAGCTTAATCTATATTGATATGCCATTTATGGACGTTGTAGGTACAGAAATCGCCACGAATTTAGTGAACAAACATGCTGCAAACTCTGGCTTAGGAGGGACTACCGGTACACCTGAACTTATTGGTGTTGCATCAGTTACAATAGAAGTGAATGAATTAATTGTTGGCTCACAATGGAGTTCACTTGGTTTCGCTTTGTTATTCACAATCATAACTTTAGGATTGGTTTTCCGAGATATATTATACGCATTACTAACAACTATACCAGTAGGATTTACTGTTGCCATGCAGTGGATGATTATGGATTTAGGAGGGGTTCAATTATCACTAGTTACAGTAATGGTAGGGTCTATTCTTGTTGGCGTTGGTGTTGATTTTTCAATACATATAGCTAATAGAGTGAGAGAAGAGGGGGGAAATTTAGAAGCGATAAAAGCTGCATGTGCAACAACCGGCATGAGTTTAGCAGAAGCAACACTTGTAACTACTGCAGGGATGTTTTGTGCATTGACGATTAATATTCCTGCAATTAAACCATTCATAATAGTCATTATTGTGTTAATTGTTATTGCTGCAATTTCCGCTCTAATACTATTACCTGCTGTATATGCCATTATGGTGAAAGCAAATGTGAATTTAACAGGAGGGGTGTCTAGAATGGTGAAAACTGCGGGACTGAAAAGAGCCATTGATAGAGGTGATGCGGACTCTATTGATGCAACCTTGATTATTGGTGTATCAGATGATGCTTGGTGACGACACTTTCATTCACCTATTCCCACTGGGACAAATATGAATTACTGGCTGATGAAGAGTGAACCTCATGTATACCCATGGGAAAAACTAGTTGAAGACAAAAGTACACATTGGGATGGAGTAAGAAATTACCAAGCAAGAAATATGATGAGAGATAATATGAAAATTGGAGACCTAGTTTTTTTCTATCACTCTAACTTTAAGCCACCACATATTGCTGGAGTCGCGAAAATTTGTAAAGAAGGATATCCCGATTTCACCGCTCAAGACCCAAAATCTAATTATTTTGATGAAAAAGCAACTCCAGAAAATCCTAGATGGATGATGGTAGATATTGAACCAATAATTGCTTTACGAAAAATAGTTTCTTTACAAGAAATGAGAGATAACCCTACATTAGAGGGTATGAAATTACTAATGAAAGGATCTAGACTATCAGTACAACCTGTTTCAGAGAAACATTTCAAAATTATATGTAAAATGGGTGGATTAGATACAATCCCTCATTAATGAAAATGTGGGCATGTCTTCGGTGGACGTTCGTCACCAACGATGAAAAATCATTGAACTCCTCAACTCCGCTATTCCAAGGCATCCAGCATCCCCGGTCGGGCTGCTCGCTTCCGCGCCTGACCTGGTTCCCGGGTATAAGGCACTTCGAATTTCCCTCCGGAAATCCGTTATGCCAACCTGCATCTCTTGGAGGCGAAGTGTCGCTGTTACCCAATGGGTCATCGATGCTTCGTTTACGCCGCCCTCAGACTTCAGGTCACCATTATTGACGATTTGTGAATAATAGAGCACGTCAACACTCCCCCTAGCCCACACGTCCGTGATTACCGCCCCATTTTAATGAAACCCAAAAATGATATAAAAATAAATTAAAAGAATAATATCATTCAGCAGAATATTTGGAAGGGCAACCAGTTTGTATCGAGTTTGCAGAAATTATCCATTTACCATCGACATTTGAAAGATCTCCTTTAACTGCAATCATGTATCCCTCACCAAAACCATCTGGTAAAGCAACTGAAGAAATGTCTACAAATAATTGTGCATTTTCAACAGTTCCTGCTAAAATAAACATCTTTGAAGTTTCATCTACTGAACCTTCCAACACTGTCCCTCTAAGATGAATTTCATCAGAGGTAAAATCTTCAGGAGCACCCATAACTTCGTCAACAGTATATTGGACTTCTGGATCTACACTGATTAACATCAAAGATATTAATCCTAACAACCCTAAACCTACTACAGCGAGTTTCCTACCTCTAGTTGCAGCCATATATGTTCCAATTGAAAAACACTGATGAGGTTTGCGTTCTCAGGTGTGTTTAGAACCCACTGCTTCACTGATATTAGAAAAATTATTTTCATGGACTTTTATTTTCAGTCCTTTAATTATTTTAGAAACTACAGAAGGACCACTGAAGACTAACGCGGAATATAATTGAATTAATGAGGCACCAGAAATTATCATATCCCAAGCAGATTCAACAGAATCAATCCCACCTACTCCAATTATTGGTACTTTAGAATCCGTATAATCATACAATAAATTGACCACTTCTAATGATCTTTTTCTCAGAGGACGTCCTGAAAGACCCCCTGATTGAGCAAAAGCCGATCTAGATTGTGAATTTTTTGGGACATATCGAGAAATTGTAGTATTGGTTGCTACGAAACCATCAACCTTAGAGTTGATAGCAACTTCAGCTGAGCTAATTAAGTCATCATTACTCATATCAGGTGAAAACTTCAGTAATATTGGTTTATGATTACCTTTTATATCCCTAATTCCATTACATGAATTTAAAACACTCATGAGATGGTCTGCTTCTTGCAATTCTCTGAGGCCTGGAGTGTTGGGCGAAGATACATTCAAGACAAATAGGTCAGAATAATCCCAAAGAATATCGAGAGTGGAAGAGTAATCTCCAGGTGCATCCTCATTAGAAACTTTTTTCGATCTACCAATGTTAGCAGCCACGGGGTTATCGGGCCATAAACCAACAGATTTTCTATCAATTAAATTATCCCTTACTGCTAAAGCACCAGGATTATTGAAACCCATTCTATTAATCAAAGCATTTTCTTTATTTGCTCTAAACATTCTAGGTTTAGGATTGCCTTCTTGAGGAAATCTAGTGATTCCTCCATATTCCATCCATGAAAATCCTAAAGAAGGCCATGCTGATAAGGCCTGTGCTTTTTTGTCAAATCCCGCTGCTATACCTAATGGGTGGTTGAATGATATTCCAAAAACATTGGTAGGTAATTCTGGAGATTGATATAGGGTTCTTAGAAATTTTCTACCCATAGAACTTCTCTCTAATTTTGCTAAGGAAGAAAGCCCGAGGCCATGCGCTCTTTCTGAATCTATTAGGCCCAACATTGGCCTACCAAACATTCTATATGGCGCTCCCATGATTATGCCGGTGAACCGACACTCTTCAAGCGTTACGCACTATCCGAGATGCATGAGTGGTTCTGGCGAGGATGCAGCAATCTCTGAATTGGCAAGAAGAATACTTCGATCTAGTGGTGTTAAAATTATCCATGACGGAGAATTAATGGAAGAAATAGAATCTCTTGCCGCAGAATTATCAGATAAAGCACCTAAGATAATTTTTGGAATAGAATCACAAATTTCAGATTCAGAAGATATTTTCTTCATGAATAAGAATTCTGCAAATGGAATAATTTCTCAGAACCCTCCAGTGTCATTAGAAATTGTTTGGATAAAAGGTGGTAATGAGAAATGGAAGAATCTACAAAAAAAGATTGTGGAATTAGGTAGAGCCGGATATCCTGGTTGTATAGGGTGCGCCGGTCCAGCGGCATCAGAACCATGGGATGAAGTTATTTCTAGGGAACAAAATTTCTAGTTGGTCTCGCGCCTCCCGTGCGCGCGCGCGCCTTGTATCAATCTATAATGACTCAAGTTTATACAGGTTGTATTCTGCGGTCAAATATAATGGTCGATGGTAGTTTATTGACTTAGTGATGGTTGAAAAATATGAAACTGATGATTCTTGAGTCCGGTGCTAAGGCGAAGACTGTGAAGAAATATTTAGGGAAAGGATGGATTGTCCAAGCGTGTGGAGGGCACGTTCAGGATTTACCCTCAAAAGGTAGCAAGGGATCTTCCAAGGCAATGTGGAAATCAGAAAAAGATGCGCTTCCAGAACCTCCTTGGGGTTGGACTAAAGGAGCGGAAAAAAAAATCAAAGATATGATTAAGAAGGCAAAGAAATCTAACGTTGATGAAGTATATATTGCTACTGACCCAGATAGAGAAGGAGAATTCATTGCATGGAGGCTCAGTATCATTTTTGCAGATTTTGATTCTCAAAAGAGAGTTACATTCAATGAAATAACAGAAAAATCTGTTAATGATGCTATCAATCAAGCGAGAGAGATTGATACGGCTTTAGTGGATTCAGCTAAAGTTAGGAGATTTATGGATAGACTAGTGGGATTTGAATGCTCAAGGTTTTCTAGATCTTGGAAATTAGCATCTATGGGGAGAGTGCAAACACCGACTCTAGGGTTCATAGTTGAAAGAGAATTGTTACGTGAAAAACACGTACCAATAAATTACCACAGTGTCAATTTCATATCAGATAATGTCAATTTCAAAATTAGATTTCATGAAAAGAACGACTCGGAAGCATGGCTTGATGATGATGGTAAACATTTCCCTGATAGAACTTTTGATAAAGAATTAGCCGATCGTTCTATTGAAATTCTTAATCAGAATAAAAATATAGAGATTGTCACTGTCAAAGAAGGTAAGAGTAACAGGAGTCCGAAACCACCTTTCACCACAGACACTATGTTACAAGCGGCTAGTTCAACATTAGGATGGTCTGTATCTAAAACTAGTTCGGTTGCTGGAGAATTATATAATTCAGGACATGTGACGTACATTAGAACAGATTCTACTAGAACGAATAAGGATGCAAGAGATGCTATCAAGCAACTTATTAGAGAAAAATATGGTGAAAAATTTCTAGGAGAGGGGGTTCTTGGACCCGATGCTAAAAAGGGAAGTAATAATGTTCAAGATGCTCACGAGGCGATCAGACCAACGAGGCCAGAAATTAATCAATTATCAGAAGAAATCAAAGATGATTTGAGAACATTATACAAGTTAATTTGGGCAAGATTTGCAGGTAGCCAAATGTCTAACTCTATACGTGAAACAAGAAGAATTGAAGCGAAAACGGATAATTTAGAAAATAAAATAACCGGAACTGCATCTTGGAGAACTCACCCCGGATGGGAGATTGTGTACAAGGATTACCAAAAAGATATCATTGAAAATCCACCTTCTTCAGAACTGAGCATAGGATCAAAATGGGAGATAATGTGTGATTCTGAAAATCCGCAACTTGTTAGCGATGAAACAAAACCACCCAGAAGATTTTCTGAAAGTTCGATTGTTCAACAGATGAAAAAGGTTGGAATAGGTAGGCCGTCTACATATGTATCAACTATTCAAACATTGAATAAGAGAAAATATGTTGAAAATAACAGCGGCTCACTGATACCTACGGACGCTGGAAAAACTATGTGGTTAGAAGTTGTACCGTTTTATAACGAACAGGATAATCAAGGATTATTTAATAGTCAATTTACAGCAAAGATGGAATTGAATCTTGATACAATCGAAGATAGTACTCAATCCGCCCCTAAGATTTGGCACGATTTCATAGAAAATTTTGAAAGAATGAATGATAAGGCTATAACAAAGAAAAGGAGTGTACCCTCAAAAAAACAAATTGAGTTACTTAATAATCTAATCAAAAATATGAAACAGAATGAGATAGCAAATTATCTCAATGGGAAAAAACCTCATGAGCTGACAGGAGAAGAGATGCGGGAAACATTGGATTTAATCATCGAAGAAGGCGGTGATTTCCCAGCTAGCGAGAAACAAATAAAATTAATTATTAAATTGTCAGATCAATTGGGATACAAATTAGTTGATGTCTGTAAAATTGTCGATGTAGGAGATATAAACGACCTCACAGGAGGTAAAGATGGTACTGCAAGTAGGGTAATTGATCAATTGATTTCTGAAAGTCAATTATTACCTGCAACAGAATCACAAGTCATATTAATTAATAAAATTGCAATTAGAGAGGAAGTCCCCCTGAGTGATATTCTTTCAATAGCCGATATTGTATCTATTGAGGAGTTGACTAAGAAAGATGCTAGTAAAATAATAGATACTGTAATGAAGAAGAATAAAAAATCTCGCAAGAAATGAGATTAGAAGATATCAATAAGGTGCACCTGTTGAATAAACTATGGACGAGTTCGACTATGATGCTGTTATAGTTGGCGCTGGGCCAATTGGAGGCTATCTTGCACAAAAGTTAGCAAAAAATAAACTTAAGGTTCTTATTTTGGAAGAACATTCGGAAATTGGTAGGCCGTTTCAGTGTGCGGGGTTAGTAAACCCGAAAGCAATGGCATCTGTAGGGTTGGTAAATACAGTACTCACTCCTATTTGGGGTGCTAGAATATACAGTCCTGAAGGAACATTAGTAGAAATTGGTCACGAAGAGAAAGTTAGAACTTGGTCAGTATGCAGAAAATTATTCGATGAAGCAGTGGTTATACAGTCTATAAAATTGGGTGCAGATATTTGGTTATCTAGTAAACCTATCAATTTAGAATTTAAAGAAGATAGCGTTGAAATAGAGATTCTAACAACTACTGGAATCAAGAAATTAACTACAAAAATCATTTGTGGGGCTGACGGTGCACATTCATGGGTTAGAAGAACAATGCGTATGGGAAGACCTAAAGAAACCATGATTGGCATGCAAATAGAAGTTACAGGATATAGGGGGAAAAATGGAAAACTCGATATGTATACAGGTTCAGATATTTCACCAGGATTTTTCGCCTGGGTTATACCATCTGGAGATACAGCAAGAGTCGGCGTTTGGAGTCAAACAAAATATATCGGCGAAAGATCGTGTGAAGAACTACTAAATGAATTAATGAATAATAGTAGGTGGTCATTTAAGTTCAAAGATTGTAAAGAAGTCGGAAGATTCGTTGGTTCGGTTCCGAGTGGAATTTTGAAGAATACAACTTCTACAAGAGTTGCTCTTTTCGGAGATGCTGCAGGAATCTGCAAACCAACCACAGGAGGTGGAATTGGCCCAGGATTTACTCATATAGATATAATAGTTGATGATTTTGTAGATTTAATAAGAAAAAATAAATTAGATGTGACCAGTTTATCTAAGATTGATAAGAAAATTGATAAAATGAGAAAATCACAATCCAGAGCAAGGGCATTAAGAGATGCTTTTCTTTCCCATTCTACAGATGAAGAACTGGAAGAAATTTTCAAAGTCTGGGCTAAACCAGAGGTTATAAAAATGATTAATGAGGTTGGAGAAATAGAAAACCCCATACCATTAGGGACGAAAATGTTGAAAGATATTCCAGAATTTAGAAAACTTGCAGGGAAAGCAATAAAGGCTGTTTTATGGAGTTGAAAACATGGAAAAGTCAGTTCAAAGGATTAGATATCCACCTTTCGAACATTACGACATGAACTCAGAGGAGATTCCAGTAATTGAAGTCATACTGGAATCTGAAAATAAACCACCACCACCATTTAAAATAGGAAAAGAAAATGAATGGTTTGTTGAATGGAGGAAAATAAATAAAAATGATGAGGGGCTCAAATTAATACGTGGACATGTGTCAAAAGAAACGTTTCCATTCCTAATGAGAACAAGGAATGGATGGTATATTGATGCTGACCCGATGCACTACAGAGCGAGGAAAATGATCGCCCCAGCAGTGATAATATTAATTTCAACATTATTTATGAGAGCAATAACTCCTGTATTCAGTAATATTAGTTTCATTAGTCCAATAATAGAAATGTTGAATTACTCAATTAGGATAGGAGAATTGGATTACCCATTATTTTTATTTGTAGCATTCCCTATATTTATTTCACCAATAGTTTTTAGGATGATTGCAAATATGAGAGATATCAAGAGACAAAATTTTCTTATTTCTAATCCAATAGAATCACCAGATATTGAGATAGATAATGGAGAGAATAAAATAAAGATTTCTATGAGGAAAATACCAATCGGTCTCAAAATAATTCGAGGTAGAATACAAGTCGGAATTGCAGTTCCTGAAAGAAAAATGATTCTTGATTCTCAGGGTAAAAAAGAAGGTGAGCAGACAATTCCAGGTATGTCCACTGCACTACCAGGAAGAAGAATAGCCTCAGGCGAAGAATTAGGTACTGGAGTTGGAGAATCAATACCGATGAATGTAGCGGATAGGAGAGTTATGATGTTAGAACCAATGAGAGTCTTAGACCCTGGTAAATGGGTTGAAATGTCCAATAAAGAAAATTTATCAGAAATCACTTTAGAAGGTCCTGAGGAATTATGGCCTGGTTCAATATACTCTGGACTAATAGCTGTCCACTGGGAATTGATTATTGATTTCTTGAGAAACGATGGGACCAGGATGAAATGGGTTAGACCTGTAAAAATGGATGATTACCACCATAAAATCGAAATTGAAAATTTACCTGTAAGAAGCGGAAGATTAGAACTATCTGATTTTTAATTTTGTGTAGGAATGGCGGCTGCAAAATCACCTTCATAAAAGATTTCTGTGTTAAGATGGTTATAATCCGAATCTCTTTTGATTGGACAAAAACCTGCCCGGATTATAGACATCTGTAATTCTTCCTCTTTAGCTAATGTTTTCTTTGTCCCAGAAGCGGAAACCACATTTTCTTCCATCATCGTTGAACCGGCATCATCTGCGCCAGCTAAAATTGCCATTTGAGCAACACCGAGACCCATCGTAGGCCATGAGGCTTGAATGTGGTCAATGTTATCGAAGAATAAACGAGAAACAGATATGTGCCTAAGATATTCAACAGGACCAGCGCCTAATTCTATACGATTCCTACCACGATTTCTCTTCCCGAATGAATTATTTTCTAATTGAACAGGCCATGCTACGAATGATGTAAAACCAATCCTGCCCTTAGAAATTGCTCGATCTTGTAACTCTCTAATACGTTCCATATGAAGGATACGGTGATGTTCTGTTTCACCGAAACCAAAAACATTGGTTGCAGATGTCGTAAGTCCTAGTTCTTGAGCCTCCGACATAACTCTAAGCCAATTTTCTGCAGAACCTTTCTTAGGAGAAATATCAAGTCTGACATCATCAACTAACATTTCAGCACCACCACCCGGGAGACCGTGCATACCATATTCTTTCAATTTCGTCAAGACTTCTAGTGTAGAAAGATTACAAACATCAGCAATTCCTTCAATTTCTATGGGTGAAAAACAATCCAATGAGATTTGTGGATGCTTATTACGGATGTAAGAAAGTAATTCTAGATACCATTCAAGGTCTAAGTCAGGATTTACACCTCCTTGCATTAAGATTCTGGAGCCACCTATATTTTCTAATTCGGATATTCTTTGACTAATCTCTTCGAAGGATTGAGTGTATACTTCAGAATGCCCCGGAGGCCTATAAAATGAACAAAATTGACAATTTATGGTACAAATATTAGTATAATTGATGTTTCTATCAACTAGGTATGTCACAGAATTACCTGGTACTTGCTTTTTTCTTCTTTCTAGAGAAACGAACATCAGGTCATTAATATCAGCATCTTCGTAAAGAATAGTTGCATCTTCAACAGAAAGTCTCTTTGCATCAGGCAATAGTTGCTCAGAGAGAATTTTTTCCCAATTACGCATTTTTAACCCTCAATCATTTGACCAACTAAAGATTCAATCTCAAATATCTCTTTTGGACATGAAGATGTTAGAATTACTGGTCCTTCATTAGTGACTAAAATATCATCTTCTATTCGAATTCCTATGCCAGAATATCTCTTTGGAATATCAATATCTGACCTCCAACTACCAAAGTAGAGACCAGGTTCTATGGTTAAGACCATTCCAGATTCAAGTACTCTCTCTGGGCCCTTGTCACCTTGCCTACCGCCCCCTACATCATGTACATCAAGACCGAGCATATGTCCGGTTCCATGCATAAAAAAATTCCTATAAGGGCCGTTAAAATTTTCACCAAGTGCTTCTTCAAGACTGCAATCAAGTATACCTAAATCGATTAATCCTTGTGCTAAAACCTTTGAGCTAGCGTGATGCATAGAACTCCACGGTGAACCAACAATACAAGCTTCAATTGCTGCTTTTTCTGCATTCAAAACTAAATTATAAATTTCTTTTTGTGCATCAGAGAACTTCCCATTAACTGGCCATGTCCTAGTGATATCAGATGCATAACCAGAAATTTCACAACCAGCATCAACTAAAACTAAATCTCCATCATTTATTTTCATATTATTCGAATTGTAATGTAAGATTGTCGCATTATCTCCACCGCCAACAATTGAACTATAACTTGGACAACTTTGATTTTTTGAGAAGTGGGCTTCAATAATAGATTGAATTTCCCACTCACCAATACCAGAGTAGGTTTTCATTATTCCTTCGACGTGAGCGTTGGATGCTAAGATTCCTGCCTCATGCATAATTTTAATTTCTTCATCAGATTTAATTACTCTCAAATCATCCAATATTACTCTAGCATCTGTTATTTCTAAATTGGTTTTTTTAATCATAATATCAAGTTTCTCATCAAAACCAGTTATACATGAAATAGAATTACAATTATCCAATTTGTTCTGAACTATTTGCTCCATATCTTCTATTGAAAAGGCTTGATCAACTGGCCAAAACGAAGAAGCACCCTCTGTTCCGACTCTTCTCCCTTCCCAAATTTCCGCACGTGTATCGCGTGGTTGAACAAAAATACAACTCTTCCAAACTCCTGAATCATTAAAAGCCATAAAAACAGCTTCTGGTTGCATCCAACCACATAAATACAGCATGTAAGAATTAGCACGATAAGGATATGATGTATCATTTGATCTAATTCTTACCGGATTAGTTGGAATTAAAATCAATGCATCTTCTTTGCATTTAGAGAGAAATCTATTCTGCCTACCTCTATACTCATCCATAGAGAACGGCAGTTCACCCATAACACTCATATGTCAACGAAATGGCTTTCTTTTATTTATCTGTGTAATTCACTATTTTCCTTTAGACCATTTCGGGATAGAATTATTTTCTGAATCTTTTCTAAATCTATAGAAAATAGAAGAAATTAAGAAAAGAAAGGAAATGAGCAATACTATCAAAGGATAAGGTAGAGAATCATTAACATTAGGATTAATTAATTTTACAGACTGTGAGGAGAAATCTCCATCATTATCCATTACATCGAGTCTCAGAACTATTTCCTTATTATCAGTCTGATTTTCAGGCCAAATTAATTCTCTGTTTTCACATCCTTCAAAGATTACAATTCCATTAATGGACCAGATACATCTTAATCCTTGTAAATCATTTTCGGTATCTGAAGATTTAGAACCATCCAACAAAATAGGATTTAGAGATTCAAGATTAATTTCATCACCGTCACTTACAGTTATACCGTTAATAGTTAATTTCGAAGTGGGTATGAGATTTGATATGGAGAAGTTGTATTCAGTAGTAGATGATAAACCACCTTGATCAACCACTTCTAACTTGAGATTATAATTCGCAGATACACTACT
>JAURCP010000001.1:101501-158081 GCA_030828405.1 Thermoplasmatota archaeon | reverse complement strand
TGTTTCTGCAGGAACTTGATAAGAAACTGTAATTGTTGTAGATGTATCTTTCGACCAACTCTGGAGAGAATCACTTACAACAATATCCCAGTTAGTGGTGAAATCATTACCATTATTGACTGAGTTAGCAGGTTCTGTATGCTGAGATATCTCATCATCGCCTCTAAAGAGCGTTATTGTTAGATCACAATCTGCTGCACCACAATTCCCAGATTCAATATTAAATTTCATCCTAATGGAAATTGTTTCGTTAATTTCTAGAAGAAAATTTTCTGAAAAACCAGTTTGAAGTTCACAAGAAAAATCCACGACTACATCTTGTCCTTCTGGGAATAATATCTCTCCATAACCTTCTGAGGCGGAGCCTTGTGTTAGGTTATCAAAATTATTCCAACAATTATCCAAATTTTCAGAACCCCAGAAATACATGTATGGGTCATCATTGGTAGGATGATTATTCGTAGAACTAGATTGAGCAGTCGCAAACATGGACAAATAACTGAATGTTACCAGTAATACAACTGCAATAGTTAGACTACGACGTGTCGATTGCATAAGTTCGGGGATGATTAGTGACGTTTGAGTCTTCGCCCAATTTATTCACTATCATTTCATCTTAATTCCAGTATTTTCATAATCCCATTCAATTAATTGCCAACCTGATTTTGAAATTTTCTCTCTAACTTTTTTGATGTGTAATGGATGGCACAAAATAGCCGCACATCCTCCTGATCCAGCCCCTAAAGCTTTCCAAGCCATAACACTGCTGTCTTCTAGTAAAGGTTGAATCACAGGTAAAAAAGGAGCATTGATTGATTTATCTATGGAGTCAATTGCACTTGAAACTTCATTTAGAGAATCTACAAAATGTTGCCTCTGATCTCTTTGTAGAGAATCTGCTAATTTTCGAGTTGTAAGACGGATTCTATGAAGTCCTTCTATTACTTCCTCATCTCCTGATTCATATCTTGACCACACTTGATTTTGTATTTCTCCAGAATTATGAGAGATTCCAGTGTAAGCTATCAAGAGATGTTTTTTAATCCATTTAACTGCAGAACGAGCAGGTTCAAATGGCATTATTTCAACATTTTCATTGTGAAACATAAATCTATTGAAACCGCCAAATGTTGCAGCCCATTGGTCCTGTCTTCCACATTTATTTCCTGACTTAATTTCTTCTTGGTAAGCTGCTTCGGCTATTTCATCTAATGAAAGATTTTGATCCTTACCTAATAGTGCAATACGGGCTACATTTACAGAACCACTAGTGCCCAATCCTGAACCTATAGGAATATCGAAATCATAAGTGATTTCCTTCAATATATTAATTGTAGCTTTAACGTATTTATTTATTGTAAAATTGATTACTTCTCCACCAAAATCTGTACAATAAGGATTGACATCAGTCCAACCTCCTGATAGATCTACTCGGACTGGAACTATGACATCAAATTGACCATCCATAGGCACTCCGAGTGTTGTCTACATGAGAACCCTCCGCCGAAAAAAAATCATTTAACCGAAAATAACCCCTATGAGAAACCCCTCCGAGACCCATGACTGACGCCGTAGATGATGCAATTCGGGCTTTTTCACAAGGCAAACCTGTAATGGTTTTTGACTCTGACTTTCGTGAGAAGGAAACGGACTTACTTTGGCCAGCAACGGCTGCAACTCCTGCAGTTATGAGGCGTTTGAGGATTGATTGTGGAGGATTACTGTTCTTGGCTATCGGCGATGAAATAGGTCAAATGTTTGATTTACCATGGCTACAAGATCTTCATACTCATCAAGAATTAGTTAATGATAATCCAGTATTATCACACCTAATCACCAATGATTTACAATATGATACAAGATCGGCATTTACTTTGTCAATAAATCATCGTGACACTTACACGGGAATTACTGATAGAGATAGATCACTGACTACGAAAAGATTTGGTGAATTATCTGGAACATTAATGGAAAAATCAATTAGTGGAGAAGAAGCATATAAGGCATTAGGAAATGAGTTCCGTACACCTGGACACATCCCTGTGTGCAGAGAATCACCAGGCGGATTGAAATCTAGGCAAGGACATACAGAGTTAGCAGTAGCTATTGCAAGACTTGCAGGGCAAGTTCCTGCAACAATAGGTGCAGAAATGCTTCAACCTGATGGAGATGGTGCACTTTCCGTTAAAGATGCGAGAACCTATGCGGCTAAACACAACATTCCAATGATTACTGGTGATGATTTACTTAATGCCTTAAACATAAATAAATAAATAATTAGTCAGGAAGAAATATTGTTACAGAGAGTGAAAATTATGGTTCGAATAATGGCGGTTGGTGTTTTTGACTTACTACACGCTGGACACCTACATTATGTAGAACAAGCTAAATCATTAGGTGATGAACTAATTGTTGTTGTTGCTCATGACGACACAGTCCGCAAGCAAAAACATGAGCCAGTAACTAATCAAGAATTAAGAAGAAGAATGGTTGAAGGGTTAAAACCCGTCGACAAAGCCATAGTAGGAAATCCCCCAAGTATACCTATTTTTGACATTTTAGATTCAGTAAAGCCTGATGTTATTGCTTTGGGGTATGACCAAAAGCACTCTAGAGATGCTATAAAACTTGGATTAGAAAATAATGGTTGGGGAAATGTCGAAGTAATCCGTGTAGAAGGATTAGCAGACGACTTGGATGGTACTAGAAAGATAATTGCTAGAATACTCAGTTTATGGTCAGGTGAAACCGGCGGGCCCTACGAGGAAGATTGAGATGTTCACCGGAATCGTGTCTGGGACTGCGCCAATAGTTAAGATTGAGGAAAAAGATTTAATTCGTACCTTTACAGTAGATTTAGGAAAATATGATGATAATCTGGAAATAGGAGCTAGTGTGGCTCTAGATGGAGTTTGTATGACTGTTGTTTCAATAGAAAATAATCTAGTGAAATTCGATGCCATAGAAGAAACTCTAAGTCGTACCACCTTAGGGAAACTAAGTGTTGATTCGTCAGTAAATATCGAAAGATCTCTAAAGATGGGAGATGAATTAGGTGGACATATAATATCAGGACATGTTTTAATGTCTGCAAAAATAATACAGATTAAAGATAGAGGAGAAGGGATAGATATTTTAGTTGAAAATCCATCTGATGCGAGGCATTATATTCTCGAAAAAGGATATATCTCAATAGATGGTATGTCTCTAACTATAGGGAATGTTAGTGAAGACAGTTTCGCATTACATATTATTCCTGAAACATTAAGAGTTACTACGATAGGTAGGAAAAAAGTCGGAGATTACGTCAATATAGAAATTGATTCACGTACTCAAGCCGTTGTAGATACAATTAGAAAAAGTATGGAAGTGAAATAATGAAGATTGCAGCCGTTTGTGGATCTTTCCACAAAGAAGAGATTCAAAGAATGCTAGAATATGCCGAAAATGAAGCTAATTTCAATGGAGCAGAAATATCAAAGATTATCTGGGTACCAGGCTCAATGGAAGTCCCATTAGCTCTAAATCGTCTATTGGAAGATAACGAAGTTGATGCAGCAATTGCTCTCGGAATTATTGAACGTGGTGAAACTCAACATGGGCTAGTAATGGGTCAGGCAGTTACCAGATCCATTATTGAATTACAAATTAAGTTTGATAAATCAATTGGGTTAGGAATAATAGGTCCTGGTGCTGAAAAACATCATATTGAACCAAGATTAGAATCTCATGCAAGATCAGCGGTTAATGCGGTAATTAAAATGTCAAAATGATTTTCATTAAACCTAACTGAAGTAATCAATAGTGCTTTCTTCGAGTTAATGTTCAAAGCATTCCTATCATTCGGAGACTCATGACTGATGAAGTGCGGAATGTGATAATCATAGGTTCTGGTCCCGCCGGATATACTGCAGGCCTATACTCGGCAAGAGCATTATTGGAACCATTGATGTTCGCTGGGTACATGTCAGGAGGTCAACTAATGCTAACCTCTGACATAGAAAATTTCCCTGGATATCCAGAAGGTATTGGTGGTCCAGAAATGATGATTCAATTAAGAGAACAGGCAGAGAAATTTGGATTAGAAGTTCAAGATAAGAATGTAGAACGAGTAGATTTTTCTGAAAAACCGTTCAAGGTCTGGGTCGAAGGAGAAGAATTTCGTTCAAAATCTGTGATTATTTGCACAGGAGCAGAATCAATCTGGCTAGGAGCGGAGGGGGAAGAAGAGCAAAAAGGTAGAGGGATAAGTACCTGTGCAACTTGTGACGGAGCATTCTTCCGAGAGCAAGAGGTACTTGTTATAGGTGGAGGAGACTCAGCAATGGAGGAAGCCACATTCTTAACCAGATTTGCCAGTAAAGTGACATTATTACATAGAAGAGACGTTTTTAAGGCATCAAAAGTAATGTATGAAAGAGCCTTAAATAATCCAAAAATTGAGATAAAGACGTTCAAAACTGTAAGAAGTTGGCTTTCGGATGAAACCGGATTAAGTGGTGCAGTACTAGAAGACCCTAGAGATGGTAGTACAGAAGAAATATCATGCACAGGTGCATTCATTGCAATTGGACATAAACCAATTACTAATTTTTTAGAAGAACAAGTAGAAACTGATGAGGCAGGATATATCTTAGCGAAAACACATACGATGACAAGTGTAGACGGTGTGTTTGCAGCCGGAGATGTTGTAGATACTAGATATCGTCAAGCAATTACTGCTGCTGGAATGGGTTGCCAGGCAGCAATTGATGCTGAAAAATGGCTTGAAGATCAACATTGAGGGGAAAAATGTCTGAAATCACCTTAACTAATGATGAGAAAGCAAGATATGCTAGACATCTGATTTTACCACAAGTAGGAGAGTTAGGGCAAAAAAAAATCAAATCTTCTTCAGTTCTAGTTGTTGGAGCCGGGGGGTTAGGTTCACCAGTTTTGTTGTATTTAGCTGCAGCCGGAATTGGAAGAATTGGCATTATAGACGATGATAAAGTAGATATTACGAATTTACAAAGGCAAATTATCCATTCGACTTCATCAGTTGGAGAATTAAAAGTAGAATCTGCTAAAAGAAGAATTAATCAAATTAATCCTGAAATTATAATCGAAATATTTGTTGAGAGATTAAATATCGAAAATGCGGAAAAAATAATTGATAAATTTGACATCGTGGTAGACGGGACAGATAACTTTTCGACTAGGTATACGATTAGTGATTGTTGTGAAATTTTAGATAAGCCATGGGTTTTTGGCAGTATTCACAGATTTGAAGGACAGGTTTCAGTTTTCAATCTTAATGGAAGTCCAAATTATAGAGATTTATTTCCTAAAGCACCCCCGCCTGAATTGGCTCCTAATTGTGCAGAAGCAGGAGTTTTAGGGGTTTTACCTGGAATTATAGGTTCATTTCAAGCTAATGAGGTTCTAAAAATTATCCTCGGAATAGATGGGACATTAGATAGTGAATTATTATTAATTGATACTATCAGTATGAATATAAGAAAGCTTAGATATAGTGCGAATAAAGAAAGAGAAAAAGTCACAGAACTCTCCGTAGAAGCGATATCTTGTTCATTGAGTATAGAGGAGGAAGAATCATTAGATGCCTCTGATAGAGAAGAAAATATGAAGGAAATTAGTCCACTGGAATACGTAAAGAAAGTAAATAATGGATGGAAACCTTTCTTTCTAGATGTGAGAAGAGAAGCAGAAGAAAAAATTGTGACCTTACCTGACACCGATCTAAGAATCAATCATACTGAAGTTCCATCGAGACTTGATGAAATACCAAACGATCGAGATATTGTAATTTATTGTAGAAGTGGCGCTAGGTCTGCTATGGTGACAAATTTTCTTAAAATGTCTGGAAACTATTCCAATGAGATATACAACCTATCGGGAGGTATACACTTGTGGGCTTCGACCGTTGACTCTAGCGTCCCTAAGTATTAATTAATTAAGGTAAATACCTACTTAGTGCGTCGTTTAATTGTGGTATTAATGTAATTTTATCTACATTATCTCTAACAATAGTGGTATTTTATTTTAATTAAGGTATTAATTGTTGCAGTCAATTGTTTAAATACGGTAATCAATAATAAAATATCTCTAAGAGAAGTGCCTTGATACCACAATTAAGAAATAAATACCACATTTGAACCTTTGAGAGCGATTAGTTGTAGTACTTGATGAATTTCGGAGATACGTGAGCATAGCTAGGCAAGGAATTTGGCTATGCCCAGAATGTGGTAATCATGAACCCTGGAAAACTAGGGATCAAGATACGAATCAAATAGATCGAAAATGCAGTAATTGTGACAAGAGAGCCAGAGTCACCCTCAACCGCTCTAATTCCGGGAAAGGCAGAAAACGAAATTATCAAATTTGGGAAAGAGATTCAACTATAGATTTTGGGAAAATAATTGAAGAAGCTAAGAAAAGGAACAATAAGACCTTGATGGATGAAGTAACTAGAACAAAATCAGAGAAGGCTACTCAAGAGCAACTCCCTCCAATTTGGGGGCTAGACTGGACTCCGAAGAATGCTTTACTTTTCACAAAGAAATTACCCGAAGAGAAGGTAAGAAAAGAATTACTACGCTTCATAGCCGAAAGACATGATGGCTACCTAGAACTGATTTCAGAAATATGGATGAGTATGCAATTACCGACTCAATTTAATGGAGATACATACCATCAGTTTACAAAGGAGTTCTGCCAAGAGGTGTCAAAATCTTTAGATGAAAGAATTTGGAAGCCAGAATTATCTATTATTGAAGGCGATGAAGTCATTCCAATGAGAGGTACTGAATTATACCTAAAAAGAAGAAAAAAGAGGTTTATGAGAGATATCAGACTATGTCTCAGAAGAGTTGCTTACGCTTCAAGCGTCGATTTAGATACACATTTGCAATGGCAAAGATGGATGACTAGAACTAGAGCTATGGATGAACATTTGAAAGATTTATTCAGTAACGGAATCAGTACCCCAGATGGCGGAAAGTTCGGAGGAAAAGGTTTCAGATCAACTTGGCAAGAAGGAGTCGTTGGTTGCGCTACATCTCTGAACAAGGCGATTGATTTACCACCCGAAAATAGGCATCAAGCAGATATTATTGCACCAATGATTAGAGATGTAGGTTTAGCATTAGCAGTAGGGCAAACTCCTTTGGAAATATTTGCTGCGCAAATGGGGAAGTCTGGCTCATATATGGACGGAGGTAACTTAGACTCAGGTGGAAGAGATCTACACATAGGAAATTGGGAAAAGGGAGTTCTACCTCCAACAGCACCCCTCCCAATTGCTAGTGCCACGGCTACAGGCGTTGCTCTTGCTGCTAAACTATTGGGAATTAATCGGTTTCATTTGGCCCCTGTTGGAGAGGGATGTAGCAGCAATGGAGAATTTTGGGAGGCGATGAATTTAGCAGGCGCAAGAGGTTTACCAATTGCATTTATGATACAAAATAATCAAATCGCTTTAGATACATTCACAGTCGGCCAGTCAGGAGCAGAGACATTTGGTGACAAAGGTCATGCAATGGGAATACCCTCTTGGACAATTGATGGATCTGATCCACTTCAATTCCACGCATCAACAGCAGCGAGTAGAGAATACGCATTGGATGGAGGAGGACCTACTCTAATCCATGTAGAAACAATGAGAGGATGTGGGCACGCTCATCATCATGATGATTTGTACCTAGGTTCTTTAACAGGGAATCCTCCAGGTTATGTTGGCCGTGAGTTATTATCGTATTGGGCTGAAAAAGATCCACTTCCCAATCACAGAGATTATTGTTTGTCAATTGGAGCGAATGAAAAACAGTTAATTTCTATGGAGGAAGAAGAACAGGCTATCGTAGATGCTGCTAGAAAGGAAATGGAAGAGATGCCTTGGCCTGAAGGAAATACTGTGACAAAAGGAGTCACATCAAAACATGATGCTGAGACTCATACCGAACAATTTGAAAGATTTGAAAAAGAAGCGGGAGAAATTTTATCTGGCCCACTAAAAGATGGAGATTTAGCAATTGAGTTTTCTAATGCATCAAATTCCTCAACATATAGTCGTGCGATACAAAATGCGATGGTAGCATTAGCTGAAAGGCATCGGAATGATATCGTGTTCATGGGAGAAGATATGGAAGTTGCTGGTGCTTTTGGGATGAATATCCCCCTCAAAGCAAAAGGCCATTCAGATAAACTTCTAGATATGCCTCTTTCTGAATCAATCATAATTAATTCAGCAACGGGTGCTGCATTAGGCGGTATGAGACCAGTAGCCGAAATACAATTTGGCGGATTCGCAGCATTGGCTATGAATGCCCTCGTGAATAATGCGGCACAACTAAGATGGAGATGGGGAGCAGATGTACCGTTAACAATCAGAATACCTCTGGGAGCTAAAACAAGGAGTGGTCCGTTTCATGCTAATATGATTGAATCTTGGTTTATGAACGACCCTGGCTTGACAATTGTATTCCCAAGCAACCCACAAGATGCATATGACTTATTGATTGAGTCTCATGAATTAAATGACCCTGTTGTATTTCTTGAACATCTTGGATTATATGGACTAGGTGGAGGGAAGACTGGATGGGGAGACTCAATAAATCAGATTATCGATACAGAATCAGTAAAAGAGAGATTAGAGAATAATGATTCTTCAATTGGTAAAGCTAAAGTTATCAGAGGCGGAAAAGATTTGACAATTATTACTTGGGGAGCAATGGTCCATGTAGCCCTTAAGGCCGCTGAATTAATGGCGAAAGAGGGGATAGAAATAGAAATTATCGATCTAAGAACGATACTTCCGTTTGACTCAAAAACTTGTATTCAATCAGTCATGAAAACAAAGAAAATGATTGTCCTACAAGAGTCCCAATATACAGGAGGTTTGGGGCATACAATTAGTAGCAGAGTAATGGAAGAAAGTTTTTGGGATATGGAATCCCCACCTGTAGTAATAGGCGCTTTAGATACGCCAGTTCCATTTTCGCCTACATTGGAGGATCACACAATACCTACAGTAGATCTTGTATTAAGACATGCGAAAAGAATGTGTAAATAAATCAGTGATTATAATGTTGAGTTTTCTGTCAGACCTTCCGGATTTAGTTTTAGTAATACTTGGTTTTATTTTCTTGATATTTGGTGGAGAAAGTGTAGTTCAGGGAGCAATTACAATTGCAAGAAAAATGAATGTTTCGCCTCTATTAATTGGTTTTACAATAGTAGCAGTAGGAACATCACTCCCCGAATTAGCAGTCACTTTGAATGCCGTTAGTAGTAATAGTCAAGACCTTGTTGACTTAGCAGTTGGAGGAGTTCTCGGCTCAAACGTTGCCAATGTAATGTTAGTTCTAGGAACTGCTGCCATGCTAGGAGCCTGTGATAAACCAGGATTAGGAATTAAGAAAGATGCTATGGCAGTAATAATGGCAACAATAATTTTACTTGTAACAGTACTAATGGGCGAAGTAACTCAAATAATTGGCATTTTAATGGTAGTTGCTCTGATAAGCTATTATGCATATTCATATAATTATTCGAAAAAATTAGGACTAGATGAAGAGTTAGAAGAAACTTGGATGGGAGAGAATATGCTGTTGGCAATGATGGTGACGATTTTAGGTGGAGCGATGATTGTCTTGGGAGCAGAATTACTGATTGAAGGTTCGAAGGGAATTGCAGATTCATTTGGAATTTCAGAGTCAATAGTTGGTCTGAGTGTAATTGCTTTGGGTACGTCTCTTCCCGAATTAGCAGTAACTATGATTGCTGCTTTAAGGGGACATAAAGGTGTAGCAATTGGGAATGTCTTGGGTTCAAATGTGATAAATATTCTCGGAATACTGGGTATTTCATCCACCTATGCAGGGGGAATCATAGTATCAGAAGAGTTTGCAGGGAGAGATATTTGGATAGTTATGATAACCTCTGGACTGGTTGCTATAATGTTATTAAATGAACGTAAAATAACTAAAACATTGGGTGTGACTATGGTCGTTGGTTACTTGTCATACATGGTATTACTCTACACATAATGAAAAATATCTGAGCAGAACGGCTAAGTCTTATTGCCGCTTGCGTGCACCATGGTTAACTTCGATTTGACTGATGAACAGCAAATGCTACAAGAATTAGCGCGTGATTTTGCCAATGAAGAAATAAAACCAAATGCTGCACAATGGGATAAAGAAAGTGTCTATCCCAGAGAAGCAATTGCTAAGGCGAATGAACTCGGTCTTTTGACTCTAAAAATACCTGAAGAATATGGTGGAGGAGGAATGGGTTCTTTTGAAGAAGTATTAGTCTTGGAAGAGTTTGGATTTGGAGATCCAGGATTTGCAACTGCAGCTGGAAGTTCAATGCTAGCATCATATCCACTAATTACTGGTGGAACTGAAGCTCAAAAAGAAAAATATCTCAGAATGGTAACTGATGGTAAGATAGCAGCCTATTGCGTAACTGAACCTGGTGCAGGAAGCGATGTCCAAGCAATACAAACTGAGGCAATCAAAGATGGAGATGAATATATCATCAACGGGCAAAAAATGTGGATTACTGGTGCAGGTCATGCAGACTGGTTTTTTGTACTTGCATATACCGACAAAAATCTAGGATACAAAGGTATGAGCGGATTTATTGTTGATTCAGATCTTGAGGGTGTCGAATTGGGTAAAAAGGAAGAAAATATGGGTCAGCGCTGTTCTGATACAAGATCTGTGACATTTAATGATGTTCGAGTGCCAGCAGAAAATCTAATTGGAGGAAAGGAAAATGATGGTTGGATGAATGCAATGAAGGCTTTCGATCTTTCAAGGCCGAGTATCTCATCTCATGCAGTAGGGAACGCTAGAGGAGCTATGGAAGAAGCAATTGCCTATGCTAGCGAAAGAAATGCATTCAATAAACCTATAATCAGACATCAAGCAATCTCTTTTATGATAGCAGATATGGCAACAAAGATTGAAGCCGCTAGAATGTTAGTTTGGAAGGCCGCAATGAAATCTGATTCTGGAGAAAGTAATACCTTAGAGGCTGCGCATGCAAAAAGATTTGCTGCAGATATAGCTATGGAAGTAACTACTGATGCAGTGCAAATTTTTGGAGGTTATGGGTATTCAGAAGAGTACCCCGTAGCAAGAAGAATGCGAGGAGCAAAGGTTGTACAAATATTTGAGGGGTCAAGTCAAATTCAGCGATTAATAATAAGTAGAGAAATGCTTCAAAAATGAATCTAATTATAATTATTGTAGGAACACTAAACCGTTTCATTCAATACTTATGGAATACTCCGACGTTTGATAATATGAGCGTAAGAGTGAATTTTGTCAGAAGAATTACTTCAATTATGATTCTAGGATTATTGGTTGTACCATTGATAGCATCTTCAGCATCATTGGAAGAGGCTGATAGGAAAGAATCCGAACAAAAACAAAATTGGTGGGAAAATACGAATATGGACACCAACAAAGATAGAATCCATGATGCTATTTGGATGGCTCCAGAAAGTAGCCATTATGATTATCTTGATGAAAATAATAGAATTAGCGTAATTGTAGATTTTGACCATACTCCAACGATAGAAGATGAAAGAATGTTGGAACAACATGTATCTTTCGAAGTTCAATTTAGATACTGGTTAATAGACAGCATAGCAGGTAAAGTAGACATAGATTTAGTCACGAAAATTGTAGAATTACCTGGTGTTGTTTTCGTAGAGTTGGATGGAAGATTAGAGATTCAAATGAATGATGTAAATGAGATTCATGATGTCACACAAGTATGGCAAGACACTGGATACACAGGAACAGGAAGTGTAGTCGCGATAATAGATACTGGAATCGATAGCGAACACGTTGGTTTAGATGATATTGACGATGACAACAGCACAAATGACCCTAAAGTAATAGCATTTTATGACCCAGTAAATACTCCTGAACTAACTAATGGTACAGAAGTGAAAGCGTATGATGATCAAGGACATGGCACACATTGTGCAGGAATAACTGCAGGAACGGGTGCGCCAGATTACCAAAACAAGGGTGTTGCTCCAATGGCTCAACTTGTCGGAGTCAAAGTACTTGATTCGGGTGGCTCTGGTTCTTTTGCAACCGTTATGGCAGGTATGGAATGGACTGTAGAGAAGAGACACATATTCAATATTAGAGCCGCGAGTATGAGTCTAGGTGGCCCAGGAGCTATTGAATGGACTTCATCCGAAGAAGAATCTGTTAACAGAATGGGTAATGAAATGATGAGGGAAGGTGTTGCATTATTCATTGCTGCTGGTAATAGTGCATTCAGTGCTCAAATCGGGACGCCGGGCTCTGCTGAAGATGTGATTACTGTTGGAGCACTAGATAAAAATACTGCAATTGCAGTTTATTCCAGCCAAGGCCCTACTGAAGAAGGTAGAGTGAAACCAAATATTGCTTTTGTTGGAAGTAACGTTATGGCGCCGGACTACAATACAGGTGACGGCTACACAAGTAAATCAGGAACAAGTATGGCAACACCTGGTGCAGCAGGATTAGCGGCTTTAATGTATCAAGCGAATCCTGATTTATCGCCATTTGATATCAGAAATATTATGCAGGAAACCGCGACTTACAGAGAATGCCATTATATGCTGGCAAATGAGCCATGTGCAGAAGATAATATTCCAAAAAATAGACAAAATAATGTGTATGGACATGGACATGTTAATTCAATACCGTCTGTGATGGAGGCTGCAAACAAAGTATACGAATTATCACTTACTCTAAATGTGACATTAATTAATGAACTTGGAGAAGATAATAGAGTCCATTTAACTCAAGGAGAAGAAGTAGAATTCAATGTTGAAGGTGGAGCTACAAGAGTGCAATGGAGAACATGGGATATGAGAGACAACTGGATGGATTTAGCAGATTTTGATGCCAATGAGTTGACTTTTGCAGTTACTCATTCGTTACTTGTCGATAGGCTACAATATCTCCCAAACAATACTGTTGAAGGTAATCAAGTATTACTTGTTAGAGCAATTACTGAAGATAGAGCATCAACAAATTTGGCTGTTGATATAACTGTAATCGGAGAAGAAAAAATAGGAAAAAGCAGTAGTAGCGGATCTAGCAATATGGCACTGATAACAGGATTATTATCTGTTTTAGTAATAATTTTATTTGTCGCTCTGACTGTTACAACAATGAAATTGAAGGGATCTGGAGTATTTTCTGATGAACAAATTGAAGAAGAAATAGAAGATTGGGTTGAAGATTTAGAAGCTCAAATAGATGATGAAAACAGTGGTTAGTTTGAGCCTAATAGATGCAATTCTACTTACTGCAGGAGCCAGTAAAAGACTAGGAGAACCTAAAGCATTGGTAGATATTCATGGCGAATCATTGATTCAGATATTAATCAGAAAATTAAAGCAAAAAAAATTGAGAATAATTATTGTTACTAGAGCAGAATTATTTAATGAGATGGAAAAGTTAGGTGAGAAGGTAGTGATTAATACTCAGCCAGAGAGTGGCAGAACTGGGAGTATACAGTGTGGAATTAAGGAACTTGAAAGCGAAAGATGCCTGATAGTTCCAGTAGACCGCCCAGGGTTCTCAAATACAACTATTGAAAAATTAATTAATTCGGAAAATACATCTTGTCCTAGTAAGAATGGTAAAGGTGGACACCCAGTAATTTTATCTAAAGAGGATTGTGAAAAAATTCTTACAAGTAATCCTTCTACTCCCCTCCGAGATATTATCAATCCAATAAAATTAGAAGTAGATGATGAGTTCTTACATCTAAACATAGATTTCCCTGAAGATTTGGAAAAATTAAGAGAAATTACTATTGAAGATCATTTGTAATTGTTTTCAGACAACGATATACAAAATCAAAAAGTATAGGGCTCCCTCAGAGGCACATGTCAGTTCATGTTTTGTCTTGGGCATTGGATCAAGTAAAACAAGGACATAGGGTCGCCATCGCAACAGTTGTCTCTGCAAAAGGAAGTGTTCCTGGTAAACCTGGGGCAAAACTAGCAATTAATTCAATAATGCAAAACTTTGGCACTGTAGGCGGTGCGGGATTAGAACTAAAAATCGAAAAAAAATTAATTCAATTGTTAAACAAAGAAAACAAAGTAAATCGGAAAAAAGGTGGATTAATAGAAACATTCTATCTTTACAAGGATGCGAAAGGAAAAGAAGGTATAGCTCTTGACAGTTTGTGTGGAGGGCAAGTGGAAGTGAGTATGGAGATTATTGAACCAATGCCTCATATTTTGATTGCAGGTGGAGGACATGTAGGGAGATGTGTTGGGCTAGTTGCCGAATCGTTAGGTTGGGATTACTCTGTTTTTGATGTTAGAAAAGAATATTCTAACACTGAAAAATACCCATTCTCTAATGAAAATATCTCAATGAATGCCAATGATTTTCTTGAATCGGAGGATTCTGAATCTATAAAACGATTTTCAGATATTCTATTGTTAGGGCATGATTGGTCAGTAGATCAAGAATTATTATTAGGATTCCTGAAATTACGAAAAGATGATTCAAGGCCTAGAATTGGAGCTATTGGATCAGTCTCGAAATGGAAATCATTCAAGAAAGCGGCAATGGATGATGGTGTTCGCGAAGAATGGTTCAATAATGCACGATGTCCGATTGGTATTGATATTGGTGCTGAAACACCTGAAGAAATTGGATTAGCAGTCTGTGCAGAGATTCTAGCATTAGAGAGAAAAATCACTCACACGGAGAACTGAAAAAGAAATAACGTCTCGGTTGATTGATGAAACAACTAAGTTTGTCATTAGTCTTGGTAATGATTACGGCATCACTCAGCGGGTGTATCTCTGATGATTCTGTAGATGAAACTTTGATTAAAGACGATGATACATTCAGAAATTATTCGATTGTAGCGCCTGTAGATACTGGAATCAACGTATATCATGATCATTTTAGGACTAATGAGACTTATCCAGAATGGATTCTAAATGGTTTGGGAGTAACAATGACATGTGATTTGACATTTTCTGGGACTTGGCAGGAAAGATATGAGGCCGATAAAGAAACATGTTGGGATAATATTAATTCTACAGACATAGTTTATTTCCCTGGGACAAAAATTATTGGTACAACACCTGATGATAATACAGAAATACCAATTCTAGATGACCCTTCTGATGGTCATGGAACCGCAGTGACAGGAGCAGTTTTAGATGCAAATCCTGATGCCATTATATTCTTTGTTGAGGGATTCAGTGACGCTGCAGTATTAGCGGCTGCTAACCAACCATTAGTGGATATTATCAGTACTAGTTTTGGGCCAATCGGTTCAATTCCTGTACCAGGGATAGAAGATGCAACTGAAATTGCAGTTGTACAAGAGAAGAAAATTCATACGGGTGCTGCAGATAATTCACCCTCACCAGCAGTTCAAGATTCGACAGCAGGACCGCCTTGGAGCATTGGAATCTCAGGATATGCAGAAGAGGGAGATGATCAGAAGGAAACTATGAGTGGTTCATATCCAGATATAGCTGCGGATTGGACTCAAGTGTTACCAAATCATGACGATATTGATGGCTATCATGAAACCAGCGGTACCTCTTTTGCAACACCAAGGACTGCGGGTCTTCTTTCGAAGGTAATCCAATACTTAAGGACTGAATCGGGAGATTTCTCTTCAGGAGCAGACCCTGAAATAAGAAGTGGATATTTAGTGAATGGGGATGATATGAATATTTCACAGGCACAAATTAGAGATGCACTAAATCTATCGGCCTGGTATCCATCATTCAATACTTGGGACCCCCTTTCTGGGACTACCCCCGTATCTCCAGTTGCTCCATGCACACAGATTGGTTGGGGAGTAGTAAATGAATCTAATGTGGAGCCAATGATTAATCATTTGAATGGGAATTTAATACAACCGGAAAGGCCTTCTGATGTGACACTATGCATGGAAACTAATCAAGAAATTCGTGAAACGTATTGGAATTAATAATTACCGAGGGGTTCAATAAGAAAAGTATGTTCCACACAGTATGCGCAAAGTGATACTAAGGTGGAAAACCATCTCACTTTACGGTGCAACAGAAATATCAGAAATTCTTAATTTATGCGATAGAATGGAAATTCTTGGACATCTGGCAATAAATGAAAAAAGTGTCACTCAGTTAGCAGAAATCAAGTTAAAAAAAGGAAAAAGTATAGATGATTTTTCAGATTTAGAGAACTTCAAGGTAATTGAGACACATGAAGAAAATGAGGACGGGGTTTTAGTAAGTTTATTGTGTACTCATCCACTAGCAATCTCTGCAATTGAATTATCAAATATACATATTCACCCTCCTTACGGTATTTCAGAAGAAAAAGGCATGGAATTGAGAATTTCTGGCTTGTCAAAATCCGTAAGTAGGTTCATCAGACTCATTAGAATGGTTTTACCTCCTGACAATATATCAGTTCAAACCTTTCAAAAAGAAGATAATGGAAGTGTTTGGGAATCAATTTTGACTGAAAGACAGATAGAAGTTTTGAAGCACGCTACTAGAAAAGGATTCTACAGCATGGATAGAAGTATCACTCTGAAACAACTAGCTGACGAGATGAATATGGCAAGAAGTACTTATGGTGAACACATAAGAAGAGCAGAAGTCGAAATAATGAATAAAGTAATTAAGGATCTTGAATAAGTTGAGGATGAAAATCCGAATACTCAAATGGAGAGTCCGTGTGGTGAAGATGTTCACATGAGTGTCATACGTCTACCGATGCTTCCAGGCCCTGAAAAAATACCTTGGAAAGCAAAAGTAAATGGTAAAGAAATTTCAAAACATATTGAGAGTAATGCTATTCTTTTAGATGTTCTAAGAGATCAAGTAGGCACACTAGGAGTCAAGAGGGGTTGTGACATGGGGACATGTGGTTGTTGTTCAGTATTAGTAAATGGGAAACCTAAGTTGTCTTGCTTAGTATTAGCACAAGAAGTTGAGAGTAATGAGATTACTACTGTAGAAGGTTTGTCCGATGGCCACCACCTACATCCTATACAAGAAATGTTTAGTGAATATGGAGGGAGTCAGTGTGGTTTTTGTACACCCGGATTCTTAGTAGTAATCTCTTCACTATTGGAGGGAAATCCTACCCCTAATGAATTAGAAATTAAGAATGCTATCGAAGGGAATCTATGTAGATGTACTGGATACCAACAAATTGTTGATTCGGTTAAAGCCGCCAGTGAATTATTAGTTTCTGGCAATAAGATAGAAAATACTACTATACCAAAAAGTAATCCGAATCCGGGATTTGAGAAATGAGGAATGATAATGTCTGATGAGGAAAAGGATGAGATGGTTGGTTACCGTCAACAACCAGGAAAAATTTCTTTCTCTAGACCAGGTTCAGGAGGCAAAAACTCTTTCAGTGAACCTAGAGATGAAAAAATGATTCCTGAAAGTCAAGGAGGGATGAAAAAACAACCTTGGGGAGACCATAGACATGATAATTTGATTACTGGAAGAGTTGTTGGCAAACCTACATCTTTAGTTGACAGTAATTGGAAAGTAACAGGAAGAGCAAAGTATGGCGACGATATTAGATTACCAAATGAGCTAATCGGTAAAATTGTAAGATCGCCGTACCATTATGCAAGAATTTTATCTATCGACTTGTCAGATGCATTAAATTTACCAGGAGTCGTTTCCATTGCTACGGGAGATGATGCAAAAAATAAATTTGGAGTCCTTCCTGTAACAAAAGATGAACATGCTATGGCAGTTGATAGAGTTAGGCACATTGGAGACCTAATTGCATGTGTTGCAGCAGAGGATGAAGCCACTGCTCTAGAAGCAGTTAGATTGATTAATATTGAATATGAAATTCTAGACTCAATTCACGATATGAAAGATGGATTGAAAGATTCAGAAGTTCCTATTCATGACAGAGGAGAATATCATATTGGCGAGGCAAATATACAGAAAAGAGTGTTTCAAGAATTTGGACACATTAAATCGATGAAGAAAAATGCCGTGGCCAGTCATAAAAAAAATTGGTTTTTCAATGGAGTTAACCATGCAGCCACTGAACCTCACGCTGTTGTTGCTGATTGGGATCCGTCAGGAAGGTTAACGCTTTACACGCCTCAACAGGTTCCTCATTACGTACATAGGGCTTTAGCGGATGTATTAGAAATACCAATGCATCAGATAAATGTACATCGAACCTTTGTAGGTGGAGGATTTGGTGGAAAATCCGATCCTTTCCCACATGAAATGTGTGCCTCTATACTAGCACGTAAATCTGGTAGACCTGTTAGAATTACATTTGATAGAGAGGAAGTTTATTGGATAAATAGAGGAAGACATCCCTCCCATATTGAAATGAATCTACATGCTGACGAAAAAGGTAGATTATGTGGAATTGAGACAGATGCGCTAATCGACGGGGGCGCATTTGCATCTTTTGGACATGTAACTACATATTACAATGGAGTTCTACATACTGCCCCTTATGAGATTGGAGCATTTCACTACACTGGAGCAAGAGTGTGGACAAACAAACCTGCCAGTGGAGCCATGAGAGGACATGGAGCTGTTAATTCAAGATGTGCAGTAGAAGTAGGTATAGACGATATTTCCGAACAATTACAAGTTGACCCTATATCTTTCAGATTAGCTAATTTATTACCCCCTCACTCAGCAACAATTACTGGATTTAGAGTTACTAGTATAGGGATGAGAGAATGTTTAGAAAGAGTGATGAAAGAATCTGGATGGAAAGATAAGTTCAGAAAAATGCCTCTCGGACATGGCATCGGAATTGGTTGTGGGTTCTTTATTTCAGGCAGTGGACTGCCTATACACTGGGACCCCAATAAGTTCCCACATGCAACAGTTCATTTGAAAATCGATATGGATGGTGGAGTAACTGTACATACAGGAGCAGCAGATATAGGGCAAGGGTCAGATACTGTAGTGGCCCAATCTGTTGCAGAGGTTCTAGGATTACCATTGGATATGATTAGGATAAAATCTAGAGAAACTGATACATCTCCAGTTGATTTAGGCTCTTATTCATCAAGGGTTACATTCATGAATGCAAATGCCGCGATTTCGGCTGCAATGGATATTAGAAATGATTTATTGGATGCGACTTCTGAAATCACCAAAGCACCAATTGAAAAACTAGTTATTGGAGACAGGAGGATTTTCAGAAAAGATGACCCTGCAATTGGTGTATCTTACCTTGAGGCATTACACAAAGCTCAGGAAGATCGAGGAGCGTTAGTTGCCTCAGGAGCCTACAGGACACCTCCAATGGGTAGAGCACACAAAGGTGCGGCTGCAGGTTTAGCACCTGCATATTCATTTTCGGCATATGTAGCAGAAGTGAAAGTTGATGTTGAAACTGGTCAAACAAAGGTCGAGAAAGTTTGGGCTGCTCATGATTGTGGGAAAGCGCTTAATCCACTAGCTGTCAAAGGACAAATCATAGGCTCTTGTCATATGGGCATGGGACAAGTTCTCTCGGAAGAAATGAGGTATGGTAGAACTGGAAATCTAATGAATACAGATTTACTAGATTATAAGATCCCTAGTGTACATGAAATGCCACATGTAACTCCTATTATCGTGGAATCGAATGATCCCGAGGGACCATTTGGTGCAAAAGAAGCTGGAGAAGGTCCCTTATTGCCTATTTTACCAGCTGTATGTAATGCGGTTTACGATGCAATCGGAGTTAGGATGAATGAGTTGCCAATTACTCCAGACAGACTGTATAAGAATATAGAAAGAAAATGTCGAGATTTAAAAATTGATGACCCCGCTGATTTACCATCGCCCAGATTAAAGCATTCTGAATTACAAGATATCCTTGAGAAAAGAGCAGGAGAACATTCAATCAGGGATAAAGAAAGAAGATTGTCATCCGAAATTGAACCCTATCACAATGGAGCTTTATTTGGTATGGACCCAACAATTCCGCCGGATGAGGTTGATGAAAGTTGGGAAGTGACTGTCATACCTTCTGAAGAATATCTAGAAAATCCTAGATTGGCAGGAAGTGCATGGGTTCACACTGAAAGAAGAAAAAGGGAGGGGATAAGATGAAAATGCCTCCATTCAAACTTTATACGCCAAGTAGTGTAGAAGAAGCAATTCAAATTGCTAAGAATTTACAGTCAAAAAAAGAAGATTTCGATTGGATTTCCGGTGGTACGGACCTAATCCCCAACTATAAATGGCATCTTAATCCAAAAAAGAATGTAATTTCTTTGGCAAATATTTCACAATTGACTGAACTCACGGAAACCACTATTGGTGCAATGGTTAGGTTGCAGGACTTAGCGGAATCAGATTACACTCATCCTGTCTTAGCAAAATCTGCTAATTCAATTGCTAGCATAATGATTAGAAGATCTGGAACAGTAGGAGGAAATATTTGCCTGGATACGAGATGTTATTGGTATAATCAAACTGAAGATTGGAGAGAAACTATCGATTGGTGTCACAAATGTGATTGCGGCACCGGAGCAGACTGTAGAGTCATTCCAAATCAGAATACATTATGTGTGGCAACATATCAAGCAGATTTAGCGCCAGTTTTGATGTGTATGGAAGCTAAAGTGCACTTGATTTCGACATCTGGGAAGAGAGAAATGGATCTTATTGATTTCTTTGAATTAGATGGGATGAAGAAAAACAAACTATTACCTGGAGAGTTACTAACTCATATCACTATTCCTGAAGAAATTTCGAGTTGGTCAGGAGATTACCAGAAGTTGCGCCAAAGAGAATCTTGGGATTTTCCAGAAGCGGGCGTTGCGGCGCTCTGGAAGAAAAGGGAAGGGAAATTAGAAAAATTGAGAATTGCTACCACTGGGCTAGAGTCTATTCCGGGATATCATGAAGATTTAGCTATGGAATTTGTAAAGAATTGGAGTGGAGAAGAAAGTATCAAACAACTTTCAGAAAAAATTCGTAAAGCAGTAAAACCTGTTGCAAATACTTGGTATACCCCATCATATAGAAGAAAGATGGTGAAGGTATTAACAAAGAGAGCCTGTAAGGAGTTAATGAGTGAGTGATATGAACAAAGTCATCTATATCGTCGTCAGTTTATTTTTACTTGCGAATTTCGCTACAATTAGTTCTGCGCAAGAGCAACCTGAATTAGGGAATTGGGAATTAGGGATAAAATATATCGCAGATGATGATAGTAACCCGTTTCTTCTAAACGAAGACGGAGAAAGATTGGTAGAGTTCTATATCCATAACACACAGATGTTTGAAATTGAAGTCAGTTTCACATATGAGGTCCCTTTTAATGGAGTAGATGATGGACCTGAATCTGAAAAAATACAAGCAGGAGAAAATGAAACTTTTTCTTTGGTGATAAAAGATATCGATGTTTATAATTTTGCAGCGAATACAGTTGAAGAAATGAAAATTACTGCAAGTTTAGTTACGAGAGCTGGAGTTCAAGTCCTCATACCTGAAAACCAAGAAGCAATGGCTGACTTAAAAATACCAACAATATTTTCAATTTCTGTAAATATCGATGACCCAGTCGGACCTATGAATGCTGGAACAGATATGATTCTCAGAGTAACTGTATCAAATAATGGTAACATAAAGGACAAAGTCGGAGAAATTGATCTATCGGATAATTGCCCTCTAATGACATTGGATAATGGATTAGACAAACTACTAATTACGGACTTGGAAAAAGATGATTCTACCAGTGCAGATTTGAAAATTACTGCGTCACAGAGTCATCCAAGAAAGAATTGTAAATTAGAAATTACTGTACATTCTAATGGCGCGATGAATGCTGGTTCCTCAAAAATTACAGACGATGAGACGTCAATAACTGTAGAACCACCTCTCTCAAAGCCAACTGAAAATGAAGATGATTCAGATGATGGGGGAAGTATAACTGAGGTAGTTGATACCAATCTTCCATCAGCAGGAATAAGTGCGATTTTGCTTTCAACCTGTTTAGCCCTATTTTATGTTAATAATAATCGAAAAAAATGTTAATAAATTCGAAAAAACGGCAGACTGAGGTAGTGTATATAAAACATCTATTGACTAGATTAACTTAAATTTACCTGAACTAATAGCAGCAACATATAACTGCGATTCATTGTACGCTTGGATAGTTGTAAGCCTTGGCTATGTTCTACATCAGAAAATGGATTTGATTATTTTGACTGAAGGAAATGAAGATAGATTTGATTTCAATACTATTGTAGTTGGTTCTATTGCAATAACAGTAGTGTTACTTCTTCTTGCTCCGATGTTAATGGTGATAGGAAAAGACACTTCATATTCTGCTTATGAATCAGATAGTTTAGCGCAACTAAGTGAAATGAGATGCGACCTCGGAGATGATCTAGATCAATGTACAGATGATAGTAATGATTTAGGTTATTTTACAGCTAACACCATGTCCACTCCAATGTTAGTAAATGATTGGAAAGACCCACACAGAACTATGCTAGTTGTCGTTTCTCCTGAAAAACCAATCGATGAAACTGCAGCAGATGCAATTTATGACTTTGTTACAGAAAAAGGAGGTAAGGTGATAGTTGCTGCAGACAATACTAATGCAAATAGGTTAGCATCAAAATTCGGTGTATCATATTTTGATAAGCCACTATTGGACCAAAATCAACATTGGCTAGAGTATAATGATGATGACACTGTAAAGGACCCGGTATGGCAAAATGTTTGGAGCGTGGCCTCTGTTGAGAATGATGTTAATGAAATGGAAGCGGGCGCTGCTAGAAAAGGTTGCTCAGATGTTCAGATTTCTAATAATGACCTTAGCCAAGAGTGTAGAATACCGGTGATGTTCAGATCTCCTACTGGGATAAGATTCGAACCTACAGCTGAAGATTTACCTCAAAGTAATCCAGATACTCAAAGAGAAGTCAATATTTTAGCAACTGCTTCTTCTTCTGCTTTTATTGACATTATTGGTAACGGTGATTCCAGCGATGCAAGAAACCCTGCACCTGGTGACCTGGCTCTGATGGTTAGAATTGACTATCCAGGTATTTCTGTCTTTGACAAAGTGACTGGAAAAGGTGGCTTTAGTGATTTGGAAGAAATCGATGTTACTGGAAGTATTGTATTCGTTTCTGATGATGAAGCATTCTCTGACAGATTGTGGGACTTTGATACTGCTGCCCTTACAGGTATGAGAAGTTCATGTGAAGGAATTGTAGAGTCTAAATGTTGGATGAATGAAATTAATGATAACAACGATTGGAATGGAAACAGTGTTTACTTCCAAATGTTAGTTCACTCTATGATGGAATTTGATAATTTTCAACTATCAAGTCAAATAAGGCAAGATAATTCGAATTTTCGTATAGTTTTTGATGAAAGTAGACATGTTACTGGAACTATTTCTGCACCGTTTGTAGCAGGAATGTCCACTGTAGTTTTACTTACTTCGAATACTTTCTTGAAGTGGCTAGTAGTTCTAAACGTAGGACTACTACTACTTGTTTCAATGATGGTAATACCAGAAAAAGAAAATTGGAGACATGTTTTTGATTTAACGAGATTCAATCAGAGACCCAAAAAATTAGACCCCAGCACTTACAGACTTAGAGTCAAACAGTCATTATTCACTAAAGTTAGAGTCCATCATGACCTGACTAGAGACCAAATGGCTTCAAAACCCCCTGCAGAGGTCCAAGCAATGATAGGCGACCCTAGGCTGGTTGAACTGGCTTACAGCCAATCACGTACATACTCACCCCAAGAACTAAGGCAACTG
This sequence comes from Thermoplasmatota archaeon, assembly GCA_030828405.1. GTDB lineage: Archaea > Thermoplasmatota > Poseidoniia > Poseidoniales > Thalassarchaeaceae > MGIIb-O2. The sequence goes on along the minus strand of JAURCP010000001.1, from coordinate 134,277 downwards.
ATGGTAGCAATAAGGAAATGGGGTAAGGTAAATTAAAAATTGGAGAGAATAAAATGAATGCAACACCACCAGCAGAAAAAACAGCAGCACCGCAAGCAGACGCGGTTAGCCAGGGTTATGCAAAGAAAGCCGAAAGCGTTCGTGGATCGAAGAAGATGAGTGAAAAACTCGAAGCTGTAGGAGCTATTGCAGAAGCGATTAGCCTAGAGGTTCAGAAAGTAATTATCGGAAAGAGCCATGTAATTGACAATGTTATGGTAAATATCTTGTCAAACGGTAATCTTCTATTCGAAGATTACCCAGGACTTGCAAAGACACTGATGACCAACACCTTCGCTGATGCGCTTGGATGTGATTTCAAGCGTGTACAGTTTACACCAGATTTGCTACCAGCAGATATTACAGGAACCAATATCTATGATGCAAAGAAAGGAGAATTTAGTTTCAAACCTGGACCTATTTTCTGTAACCTTCTACTATCTGACGAAATAAATAGGGCACCTCCAAAGACACAAGCGGCATTACTTGAAGCCATGCAGGAAAAGCAGGTAACTATTGGTGTAATTACACACAAATTACCTTCTCCGTTCCTTACAATGGCTACACAAAACCCAGTTGAGCAAGAGGGAACATATCCACTTCCTGAAGCTCAATTAGACCGTTTCATGTTTAAGATGTCTGTAGGTTATCCAGACAGAGCAGATGAAGACGAGATTCTAAGAAGGCGTATTGACAGAAAGAAGGATGCAGTAGAAGTTGACGTAATTACAGATCCTGCAAGAGTTGTTGCAATGCAACAAGCGATTGAGGATGTATATGTTGACCCAGCAGTAAGAATGTACATGGTTGAAATTGTTTCAAGAACTAGAGAAGACCCACGGGTGTTAGTTGGATCTTCACCTAGAGGTTCACAGGCATTACTGAAAACAAGCCGTGCTGCAGCAGCAATGAGAGGACGAGACTTTGTTACTCCTGATGACGTGAAAGCAGTAGCTACTTTGGCTGTATCGCACAGACTAATTCTGAAACCTGAACATCAAATTAAGGGCTTAGAAACTGATCAAGTAGTTTCAGATATTCTTAGACAAGTTCCAGTTCCAACTGTTTGATTGAGATTCTGACAATAGGAGGTTTGCTTGTGGCATGGAGTAGAAAATCGGCGATGTTTGCTTCGCTAGCAATTGCTCTATATCTCTTAGGTCTGGTTTTGAGAAATCAACAGCTAGTTACCGTGGCAGTAGTACTTCTATCATTCTTGACTTGGGCCGCATTCAGAACTACCAATGCTGATGTATCATCATCAGGTAGGAGATTGGAGGACGAAAATGCCACAGGAGGAATAGCATTACAAAATCTTGTTGCATTAAGAAAACTATCCTCTGCACGTGTATTTGAAGATGGCGAGATTGATGTATCTATCAGAATCCAGAATAAATCAAATCTCTCCAAAGTTCTGGAAGTTAGAGATCGAGTTCCTGAAGTTATGAGGATAAAAAAAGGAGCAAACTATGTCCTTATGGAATTAGGACCTCAAAGAGAAACTGAAATTGCATATACAATTGAAGCTCCTCTAAGAGGTTTCTATACCATAGGACCTGTATGTATTCGTATTCAAGATACATTTGGCCTGTTCCATAATGAAAGAGAAATACATCTTTATGACGATTTCTTAGTTTTCCCAAAAATGGAAGACATAAAGGATGCATTAATCAAGAGTCGAGTCCCCAAGATTTTCACCGGTGCTGTAAATATTAGAAATCCGGGAGAAGGATCAAATTTCTATAATCTTAGAGAATATGTTCCTGGAGATGCTATGAAGAAAGTTAACTGGAAAGCTACTGCAAGATCTGGCGGGAAATTAATGGTTAATGAATTTGAAAGAGATGCCGTTAGTGACATTATCTTGTTAGTTGATAGTAGATCAGTATCTGAAACAGGGCCTGTGAGCAGGAATTCTCTTGTTTATAGTACTAGAGCCGCTGCGAGTTTAGCACAATATTTCCTTTCAAGAAGAGATTCAGTCGGAGTTGTAGTTTATGGTGATGAGATTGTTTCTGTTGATAGAGACACTGGGAAAAAACAGTTGTACGTTATACTAACTAAATTAGCAGGCGCAATGGCGAAAGGGAATACACCTCTAAAAGTTGTAACGAACAGAATTCTACCACATATTAACAGAGGGAGCCCTATTATCATATTGAGTCCTTTAGAAGATGACCCCACAATTATTGATGCAGTCAGAGATTTAAGATCTAGAAACTTCGATGTCACAATACTTTCTCCAAGTAGTTTAGAGTTTGAGTTCGATGCAAGAAGATTAGATAGAACTGGTTATGAATTACTGAAAACTGAAAGAGATATTCTAATGAGCGAACTCAGAGGATTGGGGGCTAATGTAATGGATTGGGAGCCAGATATGCTATTGAATACTGCACTTTCTGGGGCGAGAGGATTCTGAGAGGTGATTTGATGGTTGAACAAAAATCAGATACTTCTCATCTTTATGATGGAAAAACAGTAAGATCATCAGCTCCAAGTCGAAAGAAAGCTGCTGGAAGAATGAAAGGTAGTACTGAAATTCCAAAAGATGCAATCCCAGAAGTACATGTACCATCAGTAATAGAGTCTTTTTTCGGTGGGCCAATTGTTACAAAAACTAAATTCTTACCCCCTGACAGAGTTGTTCAGACATTACAGATGTCTGCTGCAATTACACTAACTTTACTTTCAATTGTAACATTTACAGTGACTCCAGTTTCTGGAACAGCCTGGTTTTGGCTGAGTAATACCATTAATCAACCAGGAATTGGAGTATTAATTCATCTATCTTTGATAGCTATAGGTTTCATTGGAGGCATGTATGGAATATTTCAAAGAGAACAACGTGCAATTTTAATTTCGTATGTAGTGCTTATATTAGTAACAATTAGATTTGCCGGAAGCAAGGTAGAATTTGGGATCGACTTACTTCCTGACGGCGAAATATCTCAAAAATTATTGTTAATATCATATGCTCTTTTCTTAGTAATGTATATTGAATTAACCAGTGGAATAATTAGATTCTCAATGCTTGATAAATCTATTAGAACTGGTGAAGTATATGTTATGAATGTTAAAAAAATAACAAGACAATATTACAGGTCTCTAATGATTACACCATTAATTGCAGGATTAGTGGCCTTACTAACTCTAATGATTAACCTAATTATACCCACAATTGTTGGATTATTAGGGAGTGATGCTACTGCAACAAGATTGGCTGAAAGTGTTGAATTAACATCTGTTTACGGAGTTGCACTTGGGACTGCTGTTGTGTTTATGATTGTAGCTTCTGCTTTTGCAGTTAACTTACCTGTCAGAATTGCTCAAATGAGAGAAAACAGTGGAAAATAATTATCCTAAGTAGCCACCGATGATTCCTAAATCGGAGATTACCAGTATAGCCACAGCTTCAACTACTGGTACTGCTCGAGGTCCAAGTACTGGGTCGTGTCTTCCATGTACCTTAAGCGGTTTTTTTTCACCACTAGGTAGGTGCAAAGTTGATTGTTCTCTTGAAAGGCTACTAGGTGGTTTGAAATGAACTACAACTCTGACAGCAGAGCTTGTTGAGCGACCACCCAACGCGCCATCAGCATCCCCCGAGTCTGAACCCTCAAGGATTGGTTTGCCATCTTCTAAAAACCAAGCATCATTATTTTCTGATCCTCGCATTTTTGAAGTAGAGAAACCATGTGAGAACTCAATTGCTCTAGCACCCGGAATAGCCATCAATCCCCTAGCCAAAGCCGGTTCAATACCATCGAACCATGGTTCACCGACTCCGATTGGAAGTCCTTCAATCAATAATTCGACTGTAGATCCAATTGAATCAAGATCTTTTCTTACTTTATCAAGAAAATTAGACATCTTAGTGACTGATTCTGGATCCCTGCAATTCAACCTTGACATATCAGTCCCTTCTTTCAAAGGAGATTTTCTATCTAAATCAAATAATGATTTAGCAGATATATCTCCTACACTTGATAGATGAGCAGTACAAGACCAGCCGACAGAATCTAACAAGCTCCGTGCTTGGCTTCCTGCTGCGACAAGCCCAAAAGTAAGCCTTGCAGACTGCGAACCGCCGCCTCGTAAATCACTAGCACCTTCTGAGCGAATATGTTCAACCATATCTGCGTGTCCGGGGCGAGGATGATCTGGTAAAAATGAATAATCTTTTGAACGAACATCTGAATTATAGGTTAACAAAAGTATAGGCCAACCAGTAGCTAAACCTTCATGTACACCAGACATAATTTCACAATCATCAATTTCTGCCCTTGTAGAGAGACCTTTACGTCCGGGTTTTCTCCTATTTATGAAATCTAATAGAGCATCATTATCGATTTCAGTCCCTGCAGGGAGACCTTCTAATAACGCACCCACACACTTTCCATGACTTTCTCCGAAGAGGGTGACACGCAAACGATCTCCCATTCTCATACTCATCAAATCAACTCCAAAATATTGTTATTGAAAAAATTTGTTTCAACTATATCATATTTTAAATCGTTGAGTGATTGACGTATTATTTCTGATTCTTGAACAAAACTAATGACTGAAATTGCAGGTCCTGAGCCAGTAATTCCTGCCGCAATAGCCCCGCTAGCGATTAATTTATTGCATATTCGGACCGCTTCATCATCTTCTGTAGCAGCAGCTACAGCCATACCATTGGTAGAAATTGCTTGGAATATAGAATCATTTGATAGTGAATCCAAAGCTCGTTCAAAAAATCTTGATTGTTCTTTGAAATTACTGATTTTTATTTCCTTTGTCCTTCTACCTCTTAATATTAGAAATATTATAAACTCATCTTCAATATTGCCTTCTAATAGGATTGATTCTTGTGCAGATTTATTTGGGTCAACTAATTTCCATCCGCTTGACATGGAAGCCCAAGTATCATCCAAACTGCCAGTAATCGTACAGCCGCATTTACGCTGCGAAGAAACCGCGAGATTGACTATCTCAGAATCATTAAGACCCGTCCAAGTAGCTTGATTTAATGCTTTAATTGCTGCACAGGAAATTGCAGAACTTGACTTTAGGCCTTGACCTATTGGAATTTCTGAAGAAACTTGCCAACCATATTTTTCAGGTAGAGGAAAACCATTTTCTTTCCAAACCATCTCAATAGACTGAAATAATTCATGAAAGTCATCATCTATCTTCTGAGGTTCTGAGACTAATTTTACTGTAGCCTTGAGATTTATCCCTATAGAACACCCTTTATGTAAACCTACTGCATGTAATATTGAAATTGCAGCATTGGATTCTGCTTCGGCTAGAATATTCATTTTTCATTCATCTCTCCTTCAACTGCCTTTCCAATATGTCTCATTTGATTTTGTTGCCTAATCATTATTTCATCATTAATTTTTAAATCTGTAACCGACAAAGCATTACCATTCTTATCTATTAATCTGACAGTTTCTGCCTGTTGTAAGATTATTTGGCCTACTTCCTCATTTTTTGTTTTAAATCGGATAATTAGGAACGGGCGTCTTTCGATTTTTAATCTTCCAATAATGCATTTTCTTGTATCACCAGATGAAGAGACAACTGTAACCTCATCTCCTGCTTCAAGTTCAGAAAGATACCTGGTTGAGTCATCAGACATCAATACATAAGAATGAATAGAACCGGCATTAACTCTAAAGGGTCTGATAGGAACAAATTGAGATTCAATTGTCTCTCCATGTACCAGAGCTAGTAAAGATGCATTTGAACCAATGACCATACCTTCACCAACTTCTAATCTTTCAATAAGGTCGATACAAACTCTTTCACCTACTCCACTAGAATCTATTGAATATATTACTGCAGTATCCATACCGACAGAAGTTGAAGAGTTTTTGATAAAAGAGTCTTTTTTCGATGCTATTACTATAGCAGCGTCCCATAATTCACTATTACTTGCGGGAAGAAGTAGGGCATCAACACCGTGTTCAAGGGCGAATGCTGCACCATTTAAATCAATTATTTTATCAATTGCTACAGAAATTTTTGTCCCACTTCCTTTGGAAATTGAAACTAGATTCTCTAGAGGAATCATTGTCCAATCGGAACACCTAACAAGAATCCAAGGTATCATACCAATCAAAGAAATTGCTTCTTCCTGGGAATGAGCGTTATCGAGATTAACTTCGGCGACATCAGAGGCACTACCTAACCATATTCTTGAACAAAATTCAGGAGTAGATTCAGAATGAGAATCTTGCCAAAGTTCCACAATATCACCTCTCAAGCAACTTTGAAGCCTCAGCGGATGTTGAATTATCATGTACTATTGCTCTCAACGCTTTGACACATGATTCCGGATCATTAGCACCAAAAATTTGTCTTCCTATACAAACACCGGAACCACCTGCGGAGATAGCTAATTCAACAATATGGAGTAGCTCGATAAACGAAATATTTCTGGGACCTCCAGAAATTAGAACAGGAATAGGAACTGCTTGGCATACTAATTTGAAAGACTCGACATCTCCGGTCCAAGGCACCTTGACAACGTCACACCCTAATTCCCATGCTACTCTTGCAGCATGAGCAACCCCTTTGGTGATATCTCCTTCACTGATTTTTAACATAGGGCCTCTAGGGTAAATCATACCTAATGTAGGTAGACCTAATGGTAATGCCTCACCGGTCAATTTACCCATTTCTTCTATCATTTCAGGTTCAAAACTATCTCCTAGATTAATCTGTGCTGAGACAGCGCTGGCTCCTCTAATTAGACACTCTTCAGCGTTAGCCACTCTAACTTTGTATTGATTTTTTTCTCCAGCGTTTACAGTAGACACGGAAACATGGCAAACAAAATTACTCCACCCAGTAGTTTCAACAAAGTGACTCAAAGCACCTTTCTGCAAGACAATTGCATCTGCACCACCAGAAATACAAGAAGATACTACCTGATCCATATTATCAAGACCCTTTTCAGGGTACGCTGAGATTCCATGATCCATAGGTATCCAGACCCCTCGACCATTGGGCAAAATTTTGGCGAGACGATCTACTAGGCCTTCTCCCATGATTCATCGCCTGCCGTCTTACTCTTGAAAGGTATCGTATTAAAAAAAAAGACAAGAATTTGAAAAAAATGATATTAAATGTCTAAATCTATTATCAAAGGAGCATGGTCAGAAACAGTAAGCCCCCCTTCTCTCAATATCTTTGCGGACTGGAAAATTTCCAAAGCAGCATCGTTAGCAAGAGCATAATCTATCCTCCATCCTCTGTTCAGAGCTCTTGCTTGACCTCTATTAGACCACCAAGAATATGGTCCTTTAATATCACCCGAATCAATTCTCAAAAGATCATACCAACCGATTGAAAGAAAGCGTGTGAACCATTCTCTTTCATGAATCAAGAACCCTGAAGTATTTTTATTACCTGAGGGATTCCAAATATCATTCTCTGTATGAGCAATATTTAGATCACCACAAAGTAATACTGGTTCATTTAAGCCAATAAATTTCTCAGACCAGGTAAGTAAGTCTTCTAACCATTGATCTTTAAATTTTTGTCTCTCAATATTCGCTCCACCATTTGGAAGATAAATATTGATGCAATGAAGATTTCCATGTTTTGTATGAAGAACACGTCCCTCCGAGTCATTGATATCAACATTTGTAGATATGCCACGGCCTTCTTCGGAGATACCTATTCTTGACCAAGTTGAGACACCTGAGTATCCTTTTTTCTCAGCGGGGTGCCAAATAATTTCATGCCCACCTATTGGTTGCCAATCTTTTGGCATCTGTTCAGGTAAAGCTCTAACTTCTTGGAATAACCAAACATCACTATCTATTTTATTGATAAAATCATCAAGTCCCTTACGATGTGCCGCTCTAATGCCATTTAGATTCCAAGTCACAATTCTCATGATATGCCCCTCATTGAGATAGGTCTTTTACTTTCTCCACCAAATCCATACGCCTTAATCTCCAAACTCCAAATGGAGTCATTGCTACTGCGATAAGAATCACTCCTACCATCAACTGCCAAGCTACGCTCGGAATAACAGAAACAGGAACTATAAATTGCCAGGATGAAAATGATGCAGCTAAGCCTACTGCTCCACCATAGGCAAACAAAACACCAACAATTCCCCCGATGATACCAATTAGAAGACTTTCAAACAAAAGCATCAGACCAAGGCTACTTGTAGAAGCCCCTAATACTCGTAATGTTGCCAGTTCAAAATCACGTTCTGCAACATTCATAATCATTGTATTAAACATCACAACTATTGTAAACAATAGACCAAGATACATCATACTCTGGAAAATTTGAGTTTGTTGATCAAGCAAACTATTGATGCCAGCGAGAAGGTTTTGTCGTTCTACGATACCAGTAGAAAATTCACCTAAGTCTGAATTAACCTCTACTCCTTCAGGTAGTTGAAGATAAATAGAGGTTGCATTAACACCTGTAATCTCACTCAAATCTCCACGAAGAAAATACATGGTTCTGGCCAACTCAGAACTGGATATTCCAACAATTTCAACATCCTGTTGTATGCCATTAATGCTCACAGTTTGTTTTTCTCCAACACTCCATCCAAGAAATCCCATACTGCCTTCATCCATTATCACTTCAGGTAATACTCCATTGGTATTTGGAAGACCCCCCTCAATTACTGAGACCGGACGCATTCCACTTTGAAAATTATCTAGACCTACAACATTAAAAATTCGCTCAATTTTTTCAGAATCAGTAACTGATCCAAGTGGCATTTCGATTATAATTTCGTAATTAGCCGAGTTATTTTCTGCCCAATCTAAAACAGGGCCCTCAGCATCGGACATAATGTATACTTGAGCATCCCAAGTCTGATCATCTTCAAGGCCACCAACAAAAGTTTCTTCCAGTCCAGCACCCATCATTTGAATCGAACCAAAAAGCATCAGAGAAATACCGACTGCTACAAACGTCATTGTCAGTCGGATAGGTTTACGGACACTTGATCGAATTGAAAGCCCAAGTGTTGTTGGCATCCATGAAGTAAGTTTACGGAGTTTGTTAGAACCTACACGCATTTCACTTTGACCACTTAATACTTCTAGTGGGTCAAGGCGACTCGCTTTCCATGCAGGAAATACTCCTGATAGAAATACAACTAACATAGTTGAAAAAATGACTGAAAAATAAATTGAGAGTGGAACCGTTCTCTCAACAATTGGTAAACCAACAAGATCTTGATAGAAATCTAACATTCCATTCATCCCCCAAGGTCCTACCAGTGCACCCAAAGTACATCCTACTCCTCCAATGGCCAAAGGAGCAACAAGATAACCAATCATAAGTGATGAACGTTCGACTCCGAGAGTACGTAGTACAGCGATTTCTCTGGATTGACTTTGTACCAAACGTTGCAGACTCAAAACAATGGTAATGGCTGCAATTGAGGCAATCATCACAGTGAAAGGAACTGTTGTTCTCTCGGCTCCAGCCAAATCTTGTCGCATGATTTCTATCGGTTCATTTTGCCCTCTATCTCTAACTCGTGCATCTAGTTCGTTAGTGCTGAGTGATGTTGTGACAAGTTCCTTCACTATATCAATTTCTGTACCTTCATACTCTTGAGTATCTGGCAAGTCATACGAAGGTGTACCTTCGACATCCAAAATAATCGTATTACTGGTACCTATCATACTACCTGTAAGTCTAGCCATTCCAGTGTCGGAAAGATAGCCTACAACGTATTCACCGGGTTCAGTTGGAAATAATGAGCCTTCAGGAGCCATAAGAACATGCAATGGATGATAACCAATTCCTACGAGAGTAAAATCTGCAGTTACATTTCCTGCTCCTATACTGACAACATCTCCAAGACTGAGGTTGAGAGCATCAGTGACGTGAGCGTCTATGACAATTTCATCTGCTGTAACTGCTGTCCGGCCTTCTGAATTACCCTCGGGCATCCAAACGCGGTCTGCATTAGCATCGGCAGGAATTCCGTGCCAGAGAGAATTGATTATACGTTCGCCATCAGCATTACTGTAGAACATCGCTCCCTGAGTAACGGTTCGACCCTCACATGAATCTAAAGAAATTGAGGTTGTAGTATTTGATTCCCAATTTGAAAATAACGAGTCACAGAAAGCACTGACTTGTTCAGGAGTCCACATCGCACTACGATTATCAATCCAGATATCTGCAAGATTAGAACCTTCGTCATCATCAGCTTGCATTGTATCATACATACCTCCAAGATTATGCGTATAACCACCAAAGGTGATTCCAGCAAATACACCAACAAACACCATCAATACAACGGCAATAAGACGAATTTTGGTACGCCAAAGACTGCGTGCCAAACGTTTATTCAGTAAAATAGACATTGAAATATCTCCAGTTAAACTCCATCATATTGATTATCGATTTTCTCATCAGAGATGATTTTACCACTATCAATTCGAATTACTCTTGTAGCATATTTGACTAATCCTTCATCATGAGTAACGAAAACAGAAGTAATATTTTCTTGCTTACAAGCTCCTACTAAGGCTTCCATAACTTTGTTTGATGTTTCAGTATCTAGGTTTCCAGTCAATTCGTCACCGAGCAATAGCGTAGGTCTCTTCGCTATACTACGAGCGATAGCAACACGCTGTTGCTGACCGCCACTAATCTCTCCAGGGAAACGATCGATTTCGGCTTCAAGGCCGACAAGTTTCAACAAATCCTTCGCACGAGAAAAGTCTTTATTACCAGATAATTCCTGAATTAAAAGTATATTTTCTAGAACTGTAAGGTCCTGAAGTAAATTAAAAAATTGGAACACATAGCCTATATTTTCCCTTCGAAAAGAAGTCATTTTCTCAGAATTATTACGTGGCACTTCACTCTCAAAGAATTTATATGTCCCACCAGTTGGACTGTCAAGAGCCGAAAGACAATTCAAGAGTGTAGTTTTTCCTGAGCCTGATGGACCTAGAAGGATAATACGTTCACCTTCTGAAATTTCGAAAGAAACACCATCAAGAGCTTTGACTACACCAGCAGGAGTTTCATAATGTCGTTCTAAGTTTTCCATTTTCAATAATTTATTCACAGTGTTCACCTTTTTGTTTCATAGAGTAGTTTAAACATCTTAAATCGAATTTGATGAGCCAGCGAAGAAAGCCATCGACTCCCTGAATAATTCTTCTCTTCTTCTTCTTTTATTCCTTCTGAGGTGTAAGAAAGTAAAAACAAAGGCTAGTAAAATCAAAAATGGTATGAAAGTTTGAGCATGATATTTTTCCATAAATTCTATTATTCCTCTAGCAGTATAAGCCCAAGTTATTGAAGCGGCAGAACCGCCAACTAAACAGGCAAGTAAAACTCTTCTAAAACGCATTCTAGCCACCAAACCTAACATAGCACCTACCAATACACCACTTGCCATGAATGGAATCCAAACAAACACAATCAATCCCCAAAATCCATATTTATCTATTCTAGATCTGTTCGAGTGTGCTACATATTCGACAGATGATAAAATATCTCCCATGAATGGATTCTGTAATAAAACTCCAGTTAATCCAGCTTGTTTTGCGACCATAGCCTCGCCGACTAAATCGTCTTGATTCGCTCCTAGTTCAACTCTTCCTGCAACCGCTCTATCTGAAAGACTAGCTTTTTCGTTTCTTGCACTAACAATTAATTCTCTATCACCCAATAAATCTTCTAAATTCATAAGAAGAAAATCGTTTAAATCATCTTGCATGTCAATGAATGACTTACGGTAGAGGAAATATGAAAACTTCATCATAGGAGTATATATCACTCTGATAAGAACTGATTCTTCATCGACAATTATTGCAGAGCCATAATCAAGAAGATTGTGTTTTCTGAACCATTTATCTAGAACATGAATAATTTCTTCCTCCAATTTACCATTAGCTCCAAGACCTGAAAAGAATATACTGTAATCTTCAGATAAGGGACTCCTTTCGGAAACGATTAGAGAAAGATCACTGGAAAGAATGAATTCATTATTAGATGTATTATTTTTCCCATCTAAGCATATCGACTTTATCTGTAGCGGGCGCATCTCACCGAAAATAGAGAACTCTTCAAGCAAATCTTTAGTTAATCTAGCACGGATATCTGTGGCTTCACCAATTGTCTTATTTGTAGTAATATATGGTATAATAATATCAATAGAAATGGCTCTTTCTTGCATTTTTAATTCATCAAAATTTATACTTATTCTGAGATCCCCTTCTGATTTAATTAGAGTTCTTTCAATAAGTCGGAAAAGTTGCTTTTTAGTTAAAATATCGTCTATATCACGATGATACATTCGATGCATTAACGGATACTGAACACACAAAAAGAAAATTGACATCCCTAAGGAAATTGAAGCCATCCACCAAGCTGGAACTCCTGCACTACCTCCGGTTAACATTGCGGTTTCTCTACCTCCTGCCCATTCTGCAGCCATTAAAGCCCAGCCCCAATATCCGAACTCAGTCATCGTAAAACAATCTCTAGGTTCTGGATCAGAAATCTCTAACGAATGTCCAGATACCTCTAAATCTACAATTTTCTCATCACCATTTCTTTGAAGTTCTGATGAAGCATCCTCGAAAGTTGATTTGTTTGTTACATCTAATTCATTATCATCTAAACTTTGAAAAATCTGTGCTGATAATAAATAATGACCATCATAAACATCTTCCTCTAATTCAAACGAAAAATCTACATTCCCAATGTCAGTTTCATAGTATTCATAATATGGTTCTGAGTCAGTATAATTAGTAATCTTAACCACCAATACAGAAAATTTATCTAATAAAACGTTCTTAGATCTTACTGTAACATCATCATGATTCTCGATAAAGATACTGAAAGATACTGCGCCTAGATTATCTACGCATTCACCCCCTGTATCAAGTGGTGTTTTTGAAAGAGTTTCATCTAAAATGATTGAATCACCTGCTAACATACCAGAGGATAAAAGAGTCACTCCACCAAAAAATACAATTCCAGCAACTAGGCCAAAAATTAATACAACGTCATCGAAGGTCTTGGGGAATCTTTTATTTTTATCTGTCCGACGTAATCTAATTCTATCAAGTTCCTTATCGAGGCTATTGTTTTCTGAATGTTTAATTTCTGAAGATGAATTTAAACCCGTGGACATAGTTGCCTCTTCGCCCATAATACATGCAAGAAGGCGCGGGACATTAAGTCAACGGTTCAGTAATGTATAATACATTAAAAAATAGTCATAATGAAAATAAAAAATGGTGCAGGGGACAGGATTTGAACCTGCGAAGCACTACGCACTGGGACCTAAACCCAGCCCCTTTGACCACTCGGGTACCCCTGCTTGTATTCGCCGGAGAGCATTTGAGTCAAGAATGCAACGGATGAGCCCTTCTCAGACCCAAGGGTCTTAACCGGATGTTAAAGCGAGCGAATTTGAGGGAGACTATGGCTCGTATAGGTATTATTGGTTTGGGTAATTGGGGAACTGCACTTGCTAAAGTATGGTGTGATGACGGACACAATGTAATGGGATGGACAATTGAACAAGAAGTATATGAGTCTATAATGACAGAGAATATAAATCAAAAATACCTACCACATACAAAAATTCCAGATTTACAGGCTACAATGCAAATTGAAGATATAACTACTGATTGTGAAATTATAGTTTTAGCAATACCCAGTGGCATCATCCTAAGCGTTGTTGACCAAATTATTCCATATCTAAGACCTTCTCATTTACTAATTGATTTAGCAAAGGGCTTAGCTCCTGAAGAAGAAGGAGGTTCCGGAATTATATCTAAGGCAATCACAAAAAGATTGAAAGAAGCAAAAAAATCTAATCCATTAGTTGTAATGACCGGCCCCACGATAGCTCCTGAAGTAGCTAGAGGTGTGATGACTACAGCATTGGTTGCTTGTCATGATAGATTAGTGGCTGAAAAAATTGCAGCGAGATTATCGACCAATACCTTGGTACTTACTGCCGCTGATGATCCTGAAGGAGCAGAACTATGGGGCGCATTCAAGAATACAGTCGCACTTGCTTGTGGACTAGTAGATGGACTCAGGAATAGTATCGGAGGAGATAATCTGAAAGCAGCATTAGTTCTAGCAGGATTCAGTGAAGGAATTAGATTACTAAATGCAATGGGGGCTGAACCTTCAACAGCATTTGGTCCCGCAGGATTAGGAGATTTATACGTCACAGCGACCAGCCCAAGAAGTAGAAATAGAACGCTTGGAGAAATGTTAGGAAACGGAAAATCCCTAGAAGAGGCTCTAGATGAAATGCATATGGTGGCAGAGGGCGTTAGAGCAACCAGAATGTTTGTAAAAATAGCTCCTAAATTAAATGTTGAGATACCTTTCCTATCTTCTTTAAGTCAGTTATTAGATGGAGAAATACCAGTTGAAGATGCTGTTCGAAAGATGGTAGCCTCATACAAAAATTAGTTTAAATTATTTTTTAGATCTTAACATCGCAGAAGGTAGGAAAACTCCGAACCAGGATGGCCTTCTCGGCGTATCTCCGCCTTCTGTAAAGAACGAACGAGCAAAAATAGATATCAAATCGATGATTAAAACTACAATAAAGATGATTATCAAATATGCAATGACCTTATCATACTGTAAGAATTTCAAATATAGATTGATGTAATACCCTATCCCACCAGCACCAACAATTCCTATTACTGTTCCATGTCTAAAATTATATTCAAACATAAAAATTGCTTGAGAAATAATATCATTAGCAGACTCTGGAATAACTACTTGGTAAGCGGTCTGAATTTTAGATAAACCCATAGCCTGAGCGGCATAGAGAGGAGTTTTATTCAAACCTTCAATTGCTTCATACTGAAGTTTGCCCAAGTATCCTACAGTGTAAACAGTCATAGCTAAAACTCCTGACAAAGGACCAAAACCAACAAGAATAACAAAAAATATTGCCCAGATAATACTCGGCAAACTTCTAAAAGATGCTAAAATGAATCTAAAAATGTATGATACCCACCAATAATTCAAGTTTCTTGCTGCGAGTAACGATATCGGTAATGATAACATCATGCCAAATACAGTTGAAACAAATGCTATCTTTAGAGTCTCTACTAAGCCTATCCATGCTGTTGAACATGTGAAATCAAACAAAGGATATACTGTACAAACAGGATATGCCTGCGGTTCTATCACACTCCAGTCAGGAGGCCATAATGATTCACTAAAGAACATAAATAGATTCTCAAAACTTCCTGATAACCTACCCCAATCTCCATCAACCATTTCGTTAAATATCCAAAAGGAAAATAAGATTGTTGACAATAAAGATAATTTAATCAGATAATTACCGGAAGATATCATGATTGCTATTATCGATAATGCCATAAGTGAGATTATCATAATTGGGATTGCCGATATTATGTATAAAGCAAGTTTCTGTGGTGCGAGGATATACATCACTAATAATGCAGATGTAAAGTAAATTAAAAATGGAAGCGGCCCAACAAACGAAACGACATTACGCTTCATATTTTCACCTCGATAGCAGTTACCTCTGAAATGAACGGGTTCACACGACCATCATCAATTACCAATAGCCTATCTGCCATTGATTTAGCTCTAGATATATCGTGTTCAACAACTAGTAAAGCTGCATCGCTGTTTCTGATGTATTCTGTAACTTCATTCAGAACCATTTTCATCGTTTCTTCATCTAATTCACTAAGAAACTCATCAGCCATTATCAAAGAAGGTTGTTGAGCAAGAGTTCTAGCAGTAGCGACTCTTCTTTGCTGACCTCCAGAAAGCTTTCTAATTGGTTCATTTAATTTTTCAGTAAGTCCCATTGATTCAATTGCAGATAATGCATGTTTTTTTGCATTTTTTGAAGTGATTTTTGACCATATTGAACTTAATTTCGGTTCTTCAGAAGTCAGGATTGACCATAATGATTTGTTATGCCCTGCATTTGCTCCAATCATCACATTATGGATTACGCTAGTATGACGCACTAAACCAAGACGTTGTGGGACATATCCTAATGATCCTCTAACGGGTTTAGACGGATGAGTTGCTCCACATACTTCTAGCATCCCTGAGATTGGCCTAACTAAACCAGCAATTGTCCTTAGAAGAGTTGTTTTTCCAACACCTGATGGACCTGCGATAGCAACTATCTCACCAGGGAAAATCTCTAAATCTGGAATCTTAACTAAAGGTTGATTATAATCATAACCGATTTCAACATCTATCAACTTAATGATTGGATTTCGATTGACTTGACCCTTCGCTATGATTTCATTCATGACCTGTCACCACATTAATAGTAATTTTAGGGGAGGCTAAATCCTATTTGGTATTGCCGGATACAATGATTAGACACCGTCTGAGAAAATATTCATTCATCTATTTCGAATATATCGCTAAAGTAGTTTGAAATCCCAGGGATATTAGAAATTAAATCAGAGTAACTACCTAAGTGATCTTGAGAAGTTATTCTAATTAAACCCGGAGTATTCAATACATTTGATAAGATTTCATCACCACAATTATTTTTTGGAGAATCTTCATCGATTACATGGACAGATATATCATAACATCCAGTATATGTAGTACCTGCTACGGAATAATTTTCTACATACATCTCATAATTCAGAGACATCAAAGCATTAAGAACTGAAGTTCTTGTTTGAATATCTAATAATTGAGGATTATACATTACTGGATGGCTTGGAGCCTGCCCAAATGTTGGTAAGGCAACGTATTGGTCTCTTTCGAGGCACCAATCTTCATTTTGATTGGAATCATCATTACCACAGTAAGAATCCACCGTACTATCTTTTGCAAATGCTACGTCACCAGTACCATCTGATAGGCATTTAACTGCGCCAGAATAACCATAGTATGGAGTTCCAGAATCAGGGATTGAAGCATCTGAACTGAAGAATCCATTTATTGTATCTCTTAATGAGGCAATGTCATCGTCATCACCAATTACAGTAGCATAATCATTACCAATTAAGTACCCCATTGGCAATAGCATACCTGCTGATTTCAACCAACCAGTATGACAAGATGTTTTTCCTTCTAGAAGAGAAAATGGATCAGTAGATAGATCATCATCTAAGTAGGCAGCAGCCATTTCGCTATCTGCTTTTACCCAAGCATGGGCGTTGTAATAAGTACGACCATCAGACTTCTGATCAGCTGCCATCGCCGCTAACCCGTATTCTTTCCAGCCAACCCATGCTGCTCCACCGTCCATAAAAGCAATATCTGCATTACCAAATCTTAGGGCCTCAATAATAGCTCCTTCTGAATCAACGCTGTATAGTTCGACAGGTATCTCTAATACATCGGATAAGTAATCAGCCAAGAGTTGAGGATTCTCATCAATATTCTCATAATCTGCTTTCACCTCATATGCTATTCTAACCTTATCGACTGTTGGAGAAATTGTCCCATTAATATTGAATTTATCATTATAATAAGCAGAAATACCTGGGATATTAGAAATTAATGAAGAATAACTTCCTAAATGATCTGTAGCATTGGTTGCAATAATTCCTGGTGTGTTTAGGACATTACTTAGTATCATACTAGCATCTGAATCATCTCCCATTTCCACTAAAATATCTGTAACCTGATTTAACAATTCAGAATCAATAAGCTGTGGATTATACATTACTGGATGACTCGGTGATTGGCCGAATGCAGGTAAAGCGACGTATTGATCTCTGGGCAGGCACCATTCACTATTATCTGAAGATTCTTCATTATTGCAGAATATATCTACTGTACTGTCCTTTGCAAAAGCAACATCTCCTGTACCATCAGATAAGCATTTTATTGCACCTTCATAACCATAGTAAGGCGTACCTGAGTCAGGAATTGAAGCGTTTTCATTGAAATATTCAAAAATCGTATTCCTGATTGTTTCTACGTCATTAGGATCACCAATGACATTCGCATATCCATGTCCTATCAAGAAACCCATTGGTAATAACATTCCTGCAGATTTTAACCACCCTGTATGGCAAGAAGTCTTTCCTGATAGTAAAGCGAAAGGATCAGTGTAAGGATTTTCATCCAAGTGCGCATATGCCATTTCGCTATCTGCTTTTACCCATGCATGGGCATTATAGTAAGTACGACCATCGTTCTTTAAATCAGCACCTAAAGCATCTAAACCATACTGTTGCCAACCAACCCACGCGGCTCCAGCATCCATGATTGCTATATCCGCATTACCGAATCTTAACGCCTCAATCATTGCTCCTTCAGAATCAACACTATACAGTGAAACATCATAATTCAACTTCTCAGAAAAATAATCTGCTAATTGTTGAGGGTTTTCATCAATATTCTCATAATCAGATTGTATTTCATAAGCTATTACAAAACTCCCCAATGTCTCTTCTTCCTCATTATTATCAAGACACCCGGCTAGAGCAGTTGTCAGAAAAAGTATTGTTATTAAACTTGAAACTAATTTTTTATTATTCATCATATCACCATTTAGGCATACCTAAATCTTCCGAAGTAGATTTAGTATATAATTTTAGGCTAACCTAAATCTAATTATGAGGAATCGATAGAATCATGACGGAATGCCCGTGTCGAGTGTTGTGAAGTTTGGAGGTAAGCAGTATCTGGCCTTGTTAATTACAGCACTAATGGTGTTAACAGTGACTATTCCTAGTGAAAAATCATATTTATCATTAGAAGATGAGGAAGTTGTCTTTAATCAATTGGGTGGAGGAGGAAGTCTTGAAGAAAGATGCAGTTCTATTACTTTCGAAGATATTCTACCTTATACTCATGCCCATTTCGATATCGTAGTCGACGATGACTGGGACTCGGCTGAAGTAAAGGCCAGGGCATGGATAAATGGTACCAGCGTAGATTTATTGAGAGAAAAACTTGATTCTTACTTAGAAGAGCTTTATCCTAGTGGAGGAGATGGTTGGATCTCTACTGATGAAAAATCAGCAGTTGAGGCTGTAGCATCTGAATGTATTGAATATGCAATGACTAGGATTGGTTTGAGAGAATCTACACCTCATAGAGGAGGAGTAGGCCTTGACTGGAAGAATGCTACTTGGCAAGATAATGGCGTTATTATTCAAGAATGGAATTTGGTTCCATCTAATCATGCAGATATTAGAGATTGTACTGCCATTGGATCTAGTAGTGATTGTTTAGAAGTACCTGTATTCCCTAACTCTGAAAGAGACTGTAACACACTTATTGATGCATCAGAAGGAGTTGATGAGTGCAGATTAGAATTGTGGATGAATGCCACAATGGTAATTCCTAGTATTGAAGACGGAGATGAGTTTACTCTGGCATTTAACGCATCTAATATGACTAATGCAGTGTTAGATTTTACTTTCCCTAATAACCCAGATTTAAGATTAGATATGTGGGAAGAATGTGAAGGGAGAGATGTAGAGTTTGAGCCATCTACTCACGATGACGCTCCCTTGAGGGGGACTTGTATAGGAGATGATTCTTCAAATTACATTTTTGAAAATACTGAAGATGAAGGGACTAAATTCATATTAATGCCTCATAGGAGTAGAGATTTTTGGCCTAGTGGTGAAGATATTTTTGTAGATTTTACTACTGCACCAGTCCCAATAAATAACCCTCCATCTTGGTCGGAAAATGCCCCGGAAGATGATACTTGGTTTGCTTCATTAGAAAGTGGTCAGATTGTTTGGGCGGATTGGAATAGTGTTTCATCATGGTTTAATGATGAGAAACCTATTTCGCAATTAGAAATAAATTGTAGTTCAGACTCTTCGACAAATATTAATCAATTATCTGATAGGTCTTTTTCTGGAACAATAACTTTTGGTCAAGACACGCAAGTGATGTGTGAAGCGATTGACGACTTAGGGCAAAGTTCAGGGGTTAGAAATTGGAACTTAGGCGTCCCAATTTCTCTAACAACATCATCTGAAATTTTATTGAATCCACATCCAGTTTCTGTACAATTCAACGAAAATTGGCCAGAAATGACAATACAATATGCTTTTACACAATCTCAAAGTATCAATTCGGCAAATATTGAATCATTAACTATTTCTTCTGATGAAACCATATTAATTAGCTCCAATGGAATGATTCCGGGTTTGGTTGATTTATGGGTAGAGATTAACGGAGACGACTTATACTCTACAGAAAAAATATTTTCACTGGGTATAACTAAAGAGAGTTCTCCACCAATGATTAGTATGACAGAATACGGTTGGGAAATGGATATTTGGCAGGCACAAGGACAATTTAGCGATCCAGATGGAGAGGATGTACAATTTTCTCTATCAGTCGATGGATTATCTGCTGGAAGTATTTCTGTTTCCGGAAACTCATGGAGTACTCCAATGATAAATTTCGGATTATGGGATGAAGGGGAACACGAAGTGAAAGTTATTGGTTGTGATGTTTCTTCTAAATGTAATGAGATAATAATAATGGTAAATAATAGTCATTTATTTGAATCTCAAATTATTGAGCCTATTACTCCTGAGGATGACTCTGAATCAGGATTATTACCTGGTTTTAGTATGTTCTTGACAATCTTGTCATTAACTATCGGTCTCATATACTCAACCCGTCGCGATTAGTACATGAGTTTCTCCGGGAGCGTCAGTCGAGAATCCCATGAAGGTGGGTTACTCGTATCCTTTGAAGGGAGAGCACCTGGCCTGTATACAGGAATCAGGATAGTGGGAGGGAAGTTCTTAGGAAGGGTTGATTCAGTAATTGGACCAGTTAACAATGCCTATATTCACATTAAGCCTTTAGCAGACAATTTGATCTTGAAGAATACAATAGGGTCACCTGTAGAAATTGCTCCGAGAGATCGAAGACCTAGGAATGATAGAGATAGAAATAGAAGGAATAATACAGATAGGAATAGTAATTTAAAACCGGGTGACTGGATGTGCCCAAAATGTAAGAATCATAATTATGCCAATAAACAAGTTTGTAACCGTTCTAACTGTAATGAGAAAAAACCTAGGAATAATCATCGAACAAAGGAAAGAGATAATGGGAGAAGCAACGAAAGAAGTAGCGAGCCTAATATGAAACCCGGAGACTGGATATGTCCTAAGTGTAAAAACCATAATTATGCAAGTAAAAATTTCTGTAATCGTTCTAATTGTGATGTAAGAAAACCAGGTAGCCCTGGAGAAAATAAAGGGAGAAAGAATACTCCTGCCAGAACTAGAAGACCTGATCTAAGAAGCGATGGTAGAAGCAATGGTAGAAATACAACAAGAAGACAAACGAATCGTCAATCGAAACCTAGAAGTGGGAATAGTAGTCAAAGTAACAATTCTAGAAATGGTAGAAGATTCAATTCCAGAAGATAATTCAATATTGAAGAGAACATCCCCTACCCGAGGATTAATCTCTTTGAACGGTTACCAGAGTTTATGGCGAAGAGCGCGGAAGAGATTTGGCTTGACGCATTAGATTCAAGAGAAAATGGAGATTTCGATGATGCTATTAGATTAGCCAAAGAAGTAGTATATATCGATGAAAAAAATACTGATGCCTGGATGGCCATTGCTACATGGTCACTACCACCACCGACAAGAGGTAAGCCTATCCAACCATCATTACAACAATCAGCGAAATCAATGTCAGCTCTAAGAAAAGTAGTTCTTTACGAACCTGAAAATTTAGAAGCATGGATTATAGGAGGGAGAATCCTGCTAGATCATTTAGGAATGCTCGAAGATGCTCTACACTGGTGGGAAGATTGTCGAATTCAATACCCAAATAATGTGACCCCAATTCTAGAACAAATTGCGATTTTAGTTAGATTGGGTTTGTACGAAAAATGTACTGAAAGACTTGAAGAATTGCAAAATGAAGGGATGGAAGAACCAACAAATCAGCAAGCTATGAGGATGCAAGGGGTAAAGGGGATGGTAGACAGAGCCGCGAAAATGGAAAGGGAAGAAATTTTTAAGCCACAAGAACCGAATCATCCAAGATGGGAAATAATTGAAAAAATGAAAAAAGTGAAGCCATTATCTTCAACTTTCTGGTTAATTGCTTTCATAGCACCAATTGTATTCATATTTGGCAGTTTTGCTATGACTCTTTTAGGAGGAACAATGTTTGGTTTCGTACTAGTCTTTCTTTTGATATTAGCAGCCTTTGGAATACTTACTAGATTATCAATGGGACTATTACAATCAAGAAATCGTCATGCATTAGATGTAGACAGAGCAATTGATTACGAGACTTCTTCTGGGAAATTATGTATTCCGGAATCAATAAGAGGAAGTGTAGTGTATAATGCAATGCTCAAAAATAGAAGCCCAGCAGTTACTGAGAGGCTAGAAATAATAATTGAATCCGAAGAAAAAATTAGTTCCAAATTTCAAATTAATTTACCTGAATGGTGATTAAAAAATCTACAATTATGTCCCTGCACTATAGTCAGTGGAGTATCTGATTTGCTCATCGGTTAATGAATCAATGGTAATTCCAGTAGTTGATAACTTCAAAGATGCCAGTTCGCTATCTTGTTCTTTACTAATATCGTAAACAGAGTTAGAATAAGATTTTCCCTCCTTAGCCAATCTGCACAAAGCAAGAAATTGATTTGCAAATGACATGTCCATCACTTCACTCGGGTGGCCTTCAGCAGCAGCAAGGTTAACTAAACGTCCTCTTGCTAGTAAGTGAATAGTTCGTCCATCTTTCAATAGGAATGCTTCATTATTATCTCGGATTGTGTATACCTCCTTTGCACGATTCTCTAGATCTGGAATATTTATTTCACAATCATAGTGACCTGTGTTGCTAATTATCGCTCCTTCTTTCATTGAATCAAAATGTCGACCAACAATTACATCTTTCATTCCTGTTGCTGTACAAAATATATCGCCAATCTGGGCTGCTTCGTCCATTTTCATAACCCTGAATCCATCCATTGTTGCTTTCAATGCACAAATAGGATCTATTTCAGTAACCACTACATTCGCTCCTAATCCACGTGCTCTAATCGCTAAACCTCTACCGCAATGACCATATCCAGCTACAACGAATACTTTTCCAGCCAATAATACACTGGTTGCTCTAATAATACCATCAATCGTAGACTGACCTGTACCATGTACATTGTCAAAATCCCATTTAGTTTCCGCATCATTTACTGCAATAACTGGATACAATAATTCCCCCGCATCTGCCATTGCTCTGAGTCTATGTACTCCGGTCGTTGTTTCCTCTGTACCGCCAATAATCCCGCTAGATAATTCTGGGAACTCACTATGAACTCTGTAAATTAAATCTGCTCCATCATCAAGAGTCAAAGTTGGTTTAAAATCCAATGTACGATCTATGCAGTCATAAAATCCTTGATTATCTTGCCCATACCATGCATGAACTCCATAACCCTCTCTGGCTAACCAAGCTGCTACATCGTCTTGTGTAGATAATGGATTACAACCAGACCATGAAATTTCTGCGCCTGCAGCTACAATAGTTTCAATGAGAATTGCAGTTTCTTTAGTTACATGTAAGCATCCTGAAACTCTTTGCCCAGCAAGAGGTTTCTCAACTTCGGCTTTTTTCCTTAATGCGGCCAAAGCAGGCATTCTACTTCTTGCCCATGCAACTCTTTTTTCTCCTGCATCGGCTAAGGAAATATCAGCAACAGTGTACAAACCAGATGTATCCATGATTCAATGCATCCGCAAGGTGTTATTCAAGGTACGTTTTAACGCACCCCAATATTGAACCGTATCTAAGTTAATTTTTGCTATTTTGTTGGGCATAATAAGAGGCATAGTATTGTTCAGCATACTCTCTGGCAGTTTGCTCATCATAACCCGATGCAACCATCTGTTGAACATATGCTTCAACAGGATCCATTTGCTCAACTCCACCGAATTGTTCAACTGAATCAGAATCAGAATCTTTACTACTTCCTGATCTTAGTAACAATGTAACTCCAACAATTGCTAATATAGCTATGAAGCCTCCAACTCCAAGAATGATTGGATTAATCCCTCCACTCTCACTAGAAGCACAGCTAGTATCATTAGGATCTATTTCACAAATATCCTTCGGAAGTAAATTGATTACAATTTGTTCAGTCAAGGTATACCTAGTTCCGTCACCTTCTGTAATTCTGAAATATAGTGTTGCTTGTTGACCGCTGATTGAATATAAATCAGATATATCCAATGTCATTGAGAAACCACTGCCATCACCTAAACTATCTGAAATGTTATATTTACCAATTGTTTTTTGTGTAATTTTCTGAGTAGGTGTATAATCTAGAATAAGAGGATCTAATGAAACCTCAATCTTAACATCGCTGTTCTCTGCACCACCTAGGATACTACCAACGATTGTTATATCATCACCAGATTGTGAATCACTCGGACGAGGAGATGAGAAAACCCATGCTGGTTCTTCATCCCCATCATTTTCTCCTACAACAATGAAGTACATACGATACTTGTTCTGAGTTTGTTTCCCTGCTTTATCATAAACGATTAATTCTACACGTACATCTTTTTCAATTGTAGGGCTTGCAGTGATATTTCGGAAAGTATAACTCCATTCATCAGTAACTGCCGCTGGGTTCTGCCAGACATGTTGCTCATCACTAAATTCTCCAACTGGCATATCATTAATCACTCTCCATTCGTATAGAGCGATACCTGTTTCACCGTTAGGAGCGTCTGGATCAGTACTATTCTCACCAGTGAACTTAACAGTGGTTTCACCTGTATCTGACAATCTAACTCTGTAAACTGGCCAATCAACTCCCGCAATAGGCTTTGTACCATCTCTAGTAATATATTCTGAAGTATCTTCATCATGAACAATAGTTGCTGCAGAAATTGGGTAGAAATCATCTGCTAGAGTATCATTAGTTATCAAACGAATATATGTAATTCTGGTATGGCCAGCATCATCATGCAAGTATAGAGTGAGTAACCACTCTGCGCCGATTCTACATGGCTCGTCATCTTCGCCTACTGCACAGAATGAACCCATAGTAGGAATTGATGGACTGACTTGGTTAGAATGACTTACTAGACCCGCGTCTAATACAGCACCATCCCATCCTGTGACTGAATCATTATTTCCGGATTCAAGATCCCAGTCTGCGATAAGTCCCTCAACTTCTGAAGTATAGGTAAATTCAAGATCTGCATTACTCTTGATATATTTATCACGATAAGCTCCTGTTGTAGGGTTAATATCTACTGTTTCATCATTGATTATTAACTCGAAATCTGTACCTGCAATACCGAAATCTAATGGATAAGGAGTTAGATGATAAGATAACATGTTGGATAACAGTGGTATATTTTCCCCACCGAATGACTCCGATACACTAGGGTTCTCTACATCAATGGTAGTCACAATTAATCCACCAGCTCCCTTGTTACATAATGACATCAAAGAATGTCCTTGTACAGTATCTCTCATGAGTGTGTGGAAAGTTCCTCCAGTCACACTAATTCGTCCCCCACAGGTAGCAGGGATTTGGTTTGCTTGAACTTGAGAAGCTACATCTATACCAGATATAGCCACATAATCTCCCGCATGAATTCCTGAGAAAGTTACCTTATCAATACCTTTCAAAATTGGATGATAAGGATCATCGATAGAGAGATCATCATAATTTATCCTATTATCAGTAGTGAAATTATATTGGTTTCTATCTTTAATGGCCATATCAAAAATTAATCTACCTGGGTCATATTCGTTTTGGTAAGGGCCCAAGTGCATCTGGACAGTTCCCCCTTCAACCATGAAATTTTCCAGTACATCGACTACACTGAGACCATCGGTTTCTCTTGTTGTATCCATTATCTCATAATAGTCGCCATAAACTACATTATAGTCAGTCTGCCAAGGAAGTAGAACTTTGTTATAATGCTCTATCCAATCAGGAGTAGCATAAGTATTCCAATCGCTAACTCTTAACTGTGTGTAAGTCAAGTTCATTGCATCCAAATCATTCTTTACCTGCTGCAAACGATTCTGATCAGTAGGATTGGAAAGGATAGCGACATCTATTTGATCATAAAACTGTATTACGAAGAAACGCTCATTTCCAGAACTATTACCATCTTGTGTAAAAGTGGCAAAGAAACTAATATTGTAAGTATGGCCGTCATACCAAGATGAATAAGGGGCAGTCCAGTTCGCCCATGAACGTTCATGAGGGACTAAATCAAATGGACCATTGTCTGAGTTTTCTTCATAAACTGTTTGCCCTGTATCTTCATCAATAATTCTCATTGTTAATTCATACTCAGCTTCTATTACTCCATTTAATAATGGCAACACAAAGTCATGTGAAGAAGAGCCATAGACACCAAACTCATCCTTATTTGTTGTGTATACACAAGCATAAGTAATATCCGTAGTACAATCAAGAATATCAGGTTGCATTAGAGTGATATCAGCACTTGCAATACTAAACATAATTGTAGTATAATTGTTAGCCAAATTGACTTCAGATTCATTATACCATTTTTGTAATGGATCAGTGTTATCGAATAATGTCTTCACATCGATCCTATAAATACCACTCTGGAAATCATGATTTGCAATTGTTACTACTTGCTTCTCTGAAGCATCCATGCCATTGACATCGATGGTATATGTTCCATCGTCCTCAAAAGTAAA
The DNA here is from genome assembly GCA_030828405.1 of Thermoplasmatota archaeon. Lineage (GTDB taxonomy): Archaea > Thermoplasmatota > Poseidoniia > Poseidoniales > Thalassarchaeaceae > MGIIb-O2. The sequence continues at coordinate 107,556 of JAURCP010000001.1, read as the reverse complement.
TTCTTCTATTCGTATATTATCAATTGCAAAACCAGCTGAACCTGCATTACCATTGACTCCATCATCATTAGACAAAAATCTCCATGTCAGAGTAACGTCAGAACCTGATAGAGAAGTACATTCGTCTCCCCACTCAAAAGTATTATCACTAGTCTGATTTTGTAAGAAAATATTAGACATATCTACAGTTACAGATTTAACAATTTGTTCTGAATCAAACCAGACAACTGAATTATACCTATCAGAGAAATCACCAAAGTATTCTACTTCATCATATCCATTTCCATCGAAATCTTCGCATCTATCGAATGGCCTCGGACCGTTTTCATTCAAGTCAGTCCAACTACCAAAGATAATTCCATTAAAATTCTCCCCATTCTTAGTCCATGAAACTTCCAATTGGGCTGCATCTCTGATTGCTAAGATATTACCATTACTATCTTTCAAATAATCACCTTCAGCAAAGTAATCAAAGGTAAGATAGGTAAAGTCTGCACCCTCAGCTCCAACAGGGATGTCAGGGATTGTTAATGTTTCATTCCAGTTATCACCATATCCAGTGTCTGGATGACCTAGCCAGTAAGCGTGATTATTGAATACTCCCTGATTTTGTGGTAGCATGCCATTGGAGCCTGTTGAATCGTCAATACGGCTACCATTTTCATTTCCATCATCTTCCCAGATTTGATTTTCTGAGTTTCCGAACGTGAAATCTTCAATTGCAACTAAATCGGGTAAAGCATTTCTAACCTTGGCCTCAACTTGGAAATCCGTAACAGTGTTTCCATAATTTTGAACCTTTACATTAATATCTCTAGGACCCGATGCATATCTAACTCCATTTTCTAAATCGGCCCAAGCCTCTTCTGCAATTCCAGGATCGTAAAGATTATCCACAGAAAGCTGAAATTTAACTTCATCATTTGTGGCATCTGTATCATCAAATCCTAGAGGGTTTTCAATAGAAGTGGAGATATAATATGTCTTATTATCTATGAAATTAGATGTTAGAGATACTTCGCGTACAGCACCGGCACCTAAGTTCGTGAAAGATAATTCCTGACTGACTAAGGCTTCAGTTCCGAAAGTGACATCCCTCTTTCTAATTGATATATTATCAAAAGCAAATCCATCTAATCCAGTATCATAAGATGCACCATCAGGGCCAACTGAGCCCATTAGACCACTTCTAAATCTAAATCTAATATCAATTACTTCACCGGCATATGGAGTCAAGTCAATTGAATTCCTCTTTTCTTGATCTGGAGATTCATCGCCATCTTCTGTGAAATTTAACCAACCAGTAACTGTTTCACTTGCGATATCGCCATTATATGTATTATATTCAGGATCTACACCTTGATACAAAAGACGGAAGTAACGATCGTTATCCCATCCACCAGCGAAGAACACTTGTTCCCAACCGCTTCCATCGCTCCAAACTTCAATACTGCATGAATCTTCATATAACCAGCGTTCAACTACGTCAAACTGTTCAGCAAGATAGAGTTGGAAGAAAGAGGCACTACACATAGCCCACATATCAAGGTAAGCTGCATCAGAATTTGTTAAGTCGACATTCTGAAGGATAATTGCTTCATCTTGATGATTATAGTATCCTGAATCAGATTCATTCTGGCCACCATTATAGTCAACCCCTGCCCAATAATAATCTGTAGGATTAGAATCTGCTTCATACCACGATGCATTTTGTCCTTCGGATGAGCCAGTTTCTTCGTGCCAAGATGAGTCCCCTTCCTCATATTCTCCAGTGTATGAAAATTTAGCCCAAGCACATGAATTACAGCCTGAATTATCTTCATTACCATCGAAATCGTTGGCGTAAACAATAGTATCTGTTCCGCCCAGTACTTCTTTGACTTCTAGGCTAACATCCACACTTCCTGAAATTGGATTAAGTCCAGTATTCTTGATTGTGACATTAACAAATCTGTTTCCTTCACCCAGTTGCGCCGCTCCAGTAGCTGGATTGTAAGAAACAGGAGCTACAGTAACGTCAGTAATTCCTACATCTTCGTTATCCAATGTAAGGACTGAAAGGAAATCACCAGCACCAGGCCATCCTTGGGTATCAAGCCACATAGCATTATTTGCGAAACGATAGGCGTAATCTCGCTGGCCAATTACAATTTCAAATGCGCTATCTTCTCCACCTTGCAATTGTCCAGGTTGGGCCATTGTAGGCCTTCTTCCTACATCAAAAGATAATGCTGGCAAATATCCCGGACCATTAGGGTTTGCAAGAATTATTTCAACTGAATTTATTTCTCTTAGGTTATCTAACAGTAAGAACGTCTGGTTTTGAGATGTAGAATCTTGAATTCTTGTCAATGTTAGTTCTGTTGGAACGAAAAAGTCATACTCGCCATCTCTATTAACATCTTCAATAGTAATTGACGCACCTTTGAAATCACCTAAATAAGCATAATTCTGAGTCGTCCAAGATGTCCCTGAACCATATGCGTAAGAGATATTTCCAGTTAATCCATCAACTGCTGCTATTAAGTCAATTTCACCATTTTCATCTGTGTCCTTAATATCAAAGCCATACAAAGGCTCATTATGTTCTGCATCGAGTTTGAACTCGTGAACACCTTGAGAACCCGGAGTTAGTGGATTAGGGAATGTTCCTTGCAGACAATCGTATTCTAATACAGTTACATTATCATAATGACCCACAGAAACACCCACTCCTGTATTGAATGGAGGCGTTCTTAGAAGCCAAATATCAAGATCTTCACAATCACCAATTCCTCCACCACCTGGAAAACCTCCACCAGTAACCGTCTCACCAAAGTGTCCAAGAATCATATTAGTGTAAAGACCAGTAGTTAGAGGAACTGCTAGTGTTTGTTGAGCAGTTAGGAGAGTTGGGTCAGGACCTTTGTAAACCTGAATATATTGATTAGTTGCAGTTGCATCCCTGACCACCATCACGATATCTGCATTTCCGTCACCATCAATATCTGCTACATCCATATCGGAAAGGAAAGGATTTGAAACTGTAATTTCCGAATCACTCCAAAGATTTACTCTCTCATCACAATCTCCCCATAATATCGTTAGATTTCCGGGCCTAACGAAAGATTCACCTACAAATCTAATGTTTTGCTGGTAATAAACAAGATCGTTGACCCCATCTCCATCAATGTCGGCTACCTCAACACGGGTTCCATCCGCTGTATCAACGAAACCTGCGCGACGAGATTCATTATTAGAAATAAATACATCCTGTCTGTCTGCAAAACCACCGGACCCATCATTGTATAGTACAGTGATAAATAGCCCCATAGTACTCGCAGAAGCAATGTCATTATATCCATCACAATCAAGATCTCCTATCGAAATATAGGAAGGATCTCGTTGAACCGCATATTGAGTAATATGGGACGCAGAAACTGCTGGAATCAGCGATAAAAACAAGGAACTAAGGAACAAACTGACGAGTAGGACGGCTTTCCTACTCTTCGCGGCTTGATTATTGGTATTCTTCAGACTATACAGCATACTACTTCCGAGTTTAACTCCATTCTTAGCACTTATCACCCATTGATTCCTCTCACCTACGGTGAATATTAAGAAACTGAGTGACTAAAATGAGGTAAACAAAATAGATTATTGTGAAATCAACCAACTCGGATTCGGAGCATAATGAATTTCTGCACCACCATAAATTAGTTCTAAACGACCCATGATCCAAAGCCTATTGAGGAAGATTTCTAGATCCGCGCCTTCTCTATTTATTCTCTCTCCAATTAAGTCTTCAATGGCACTGATGGGAAGTGACGTTTGACCGTGTTCACGCACGACAAGAGTCAACAGAATTTGCAACCAAGATTCGGCCATTGGGTCGCCAGATAGATTGTTCGATAGAGGCTCAGGTTCGTCTATTGATTCTAAAAATTCTCTTATATATTCAATCTGAGGCTCTGTCCTAGAAGGCCCATCTAACTCAGAAATTTTGGATTTAATATCTAAATCTCCAATTCTTCTGACTACAGCAGGAATACTGCTTGGATCAGGAGGAGGTCCTGGTAATTTTTCTTCTTCTGTCAAGATATTGGAAAGATTTTCACCATTCCCCATAGCAGTATGAGATTCTAATTCACTATCGTCAACTAATCTAGCGGAAAGAGGTTGGATGAAACCAACTCTTCCTTGTAGACCCAATTCCTGACGTAATGATTCAACAACATTAGATTCACCCTCAATAATGATGTCGATATTATTTTCAGGTGAGCGAAATCTGAATCTGACTGTCCCCCTCATCTGCATACCATCACTCCTAACATTACTTGCAGATAAGACATCACGTTTCAAATCACTCTTTGGCTAGGTTACGTAAAACTGTTTGTAAAATTCCACCATTATTGTAATAATCAACCTCGACAGGAGTATCTAAGCGCACAATAGCTCTGAAATTTATTAACTCACCACTGTTTTTAGTTGCTTGAATATCTATTGTCGACAAAGGCACTAGTTCCATATCTGATGGGATATTGAAACTCTCTGTCCCATCGAGCCCGAGTAAGTCGGCATCTTCTCCATCCATAAATGTCAGAGGAAGGACTCCCATTCCAACAAGATTTGAACGATGAATCCTTTCAAAAGATGTTGCAATAACTGCTCTGACTCCAAGTAATAGAGTCCCTTTAGCGGCCCAGTCTCTGCTGCTTCCTGTACCATATTGTGAGCCAGCTAAAACCACTAAATCGGTTCCTTCAGATTGATACCTTTGACTTGCTTCGAATATAGAAACAACTTCATCAGTAGGGAAATGTGTGGTCCAACCACCTTCAGTACCTTCAGCAACTTGATTCTTGATACGAATGTTTGCAAATGTACCTCTCATCATAACTTCATGATTTCCTCGTCGACTTCCAAAAGAGTTGAAATCTTTCAGTTCTACACCATTTCTGATAAGATATTGCCCGGCAGGGCCATGATGAGGGAAAGCCCCTGCTGGTGAAATATGATCTGTAGTCACAGAATCACCAAGTTTCAATAATACTCTAGCATTTTTTATCGGTTTAATTGGAGATGGTTCGGCTTTGATACCCTCAAAAAACGAGGGGAGTCTGATATAAGTCGATTCATCTTCCCAAGGATATAATGCAGATTTTTCTGAGGGTATTGAGTCCCACCTCGGCTCTTCTAAAACATCTGAATATCTATCTCTAAACATTTCAGGTGTCAAAGAATTTTGTAAAGTTTCATTAATTTCTTCATCAGATGGCCATATATCAGATAGCATCACTGGTTCATCATGATTAGTGAAACCAATAGGATCATTAAATAAATCAATATCTAAAGTTCCAGCAAGAGCGTAAGCAACTACTAATGGAGGACTTGCAAGATAATTCGCCTTCACCTTTTGATGAATACGCCCTTCGAAATTTCTGTTTCCGGAAAGTACACTACCTACAATAAGATTGGATTCATCAATTGCACTCTCTATATCTTCATCCAGTGGTCCAGAATTACCTATGCAAGTTGTACAGCCATAACCAACCACATTAAATCCTAAAGCTGACAGGTCTTCTGTTAGCCCTGCTGCATCGAAATATTCTGTAACTACTCTACTTCCAGGTGCTAAACTAGGTCTAACCCAAGGTTTCAATTCTAATCCTTTTGCCCTAGCATTTCTAGCCAATAGGCCTGCTGCTAACATAACACTTGGATTACTAGTGTTAGTACAACTTGTAATCGCAGCAATAACAATATCTCCATGTTGAAGATTTACATTTCTACCTTCTATGTGAGATGAATCTTGATTATTTTCAGAATTAATTCCATGACCTTGATGGCCTGAAGGAGAGTTTAGACTTTGTAACCAATGTTCTTTCATCTCAGAAAGATTTACCCTATCTTGAGGTCTCTTTGGTCCCGCCAGTGCTGGTTCAACTGTGTTCAAATCTAATTTGATTGATGATGTAAATTTAGGTACTGGGGTATCACTTGTGTGGAATAGGCCCTGAGCAGTAAGATATTGCTTTACATTTTCAATATGTGAAGTCTCTCTACCAGACAGATG
>JAURCP010000001.1:97328-100865 GCA_030828405.1 Thermoplasmatota archaeon | reverse complement strand
GCCTTCTAAATCTACCATCGCGTCTCTTAATGCAGCGATATCTACCACTGCAGGAACGCCTGTGAAATCTTGTAAAATTACTCTACTCGGATTAAAAGGAATTTCTTCTGGTTTCATTGTGGGAGACCAAGAAGCAATCCTCTTGACATCTTCTTTGGTCACAAGAAAACCGTCACATTTTCTAAGAGCAGATTCAAGTAAAATTCGTATTGAAAACGGTAATTCATCTAATACACAGAGACCCTGTTCTTCGAGACTCTTCAATGACATGAAGAAACCAGTATCTCCTGAATGAGTAGTGAATTCAGACTTCGCAGAGAACAAATCATCAGCAACCATGTTTGGACCGGCCGTGATTAAGCACAAGAATATGCCTAAAGATAAACTTCGTTTTTTCGTTTTAATCAAGATATATCTACAGAAAGTAGACGTACTTCAAAAATTGGTCTATCATTATCGCCAGTTTCAACATCACTAATTGCGGTTACTGAACTTAAACCACTCGAAACTTTTCCAAAAACTGTATGCTGGCCATCGAGATGAGATGGAGTACTATCTTCGGGGACAATAAAGAATTGACTTCCTCCAGTATTTTCACTAGCAGTTTTAGCCATCGAAATAACTCCAGGCTCATGAACTAGACCATTATTTGCCTCGTCTCCAACTGTCCAAGAAGTTCTATCACAATCGCTCGAGCTAGTTTCTGCTTGACCATTACAGTAGCCGTACCAATTGTACGCATAGCCTCCACTGCCTGTGCCTGATTCAAAGTCCCCTCCTTGAATCATAAAACCGTCTATAACCCTGTGGAATATAGTTGATTTATAGTTATCATTAACAGAATGAGCAATGAAATTTTCAACATGGTCTGGAGCCTGAGAGGCATACAAATCTATTACCACCGTGGCTGTAGTTCTACTATCCTCATCCATACCATTGGGAACATATGAAATCTGCATAGTTGCTTGCGAACCTGAAACTGATACTTCTTCGTTCATGAAATCAGCCAGTACTTTGACTGAAGATAATAGAAGAAGGCATACAACTAACATTACTACTAATCCCATTGGAGTTGGACTGCCATTGTCCAATACTTGAAAGGTTGAGCCTGTTGATATCCCTTCTTGATCCATAACTGAAATTAGTTTGCCTCTCTCTCGAAGAGTTTCTTTTGATTTAGGGTCTAGTTTTAACGCATTAGAATAATTCTTGTATGCTTGTTTTAAATTTGTCTTTCTCGATGATGTATCAGTATTAGCTTTGATAACATAAAGATCGGCTGCCAGAGATAGAGTTTTGGCTCTCTGTACATCGTTTTCACAGTTATCCCAAGCAACTGAACGGAGTAAAGCTAAGGCTTTTTCAGGATGGTCTTGACTTGCTATCGAATTCTTTGCTTCATCCCAAGCTCTTTGCAGTTTTTCGGATACGGGCATGTACCTCGGAAGAGCACCTAATAAAAAACTACAACGGAACTAGTTCCGCTAAAAATTTCGGATTGGTGAACGGCAATACATAATACTAGTTCTCTACGGCAGTTGACTCACGCAAGCACCTTACGGGCTACGGTACCAACGGAGAATGTGAAATAATGAATCCGCGAGTTAATGACTTTACAATCAACATAGCAACAGCGAACGGAACTGGTTCTCAATCAGCAAATCTAGTTATTTTACATTCAATGTATGAAATGGGAGTTCCTGTCAGCGGGAAGAATTTATTTCCTAGTAATATTTCAGGGCTACCTACTTGGTTCATAATTAGAGCAAGTGATGCAGGATATCAAGCACCTGGAGATTACACTCATATACAAATATTGATGAATAAAGATACGTGGCAAAAAGATTTAGATAAACTTGACCCAGGGACAGTAATAATTTACAATCAAGATACGAAATTACCAGTAGATAGAGATGATTGTATTTTACTTGGAATGCCGATGACTAAGATGGCTAGAGCAATCAGTCCAAAGATGGCTAAACTTATGGCAAATATGTATTATGTAGGCGCGTTAGCTCATATCTTAAAAATTGATCAACAGGCTATTAGGAAAGCAATTTCTCAGCAATTTGGAGGAAAAGAAAAAGCCATTGAATGGAATATGCAGGCTATATCTGAAGGCATTGAATATGCAAAAGAAAATTGGGATTATGAATCTGAATATTTAGTTGAGGAAAGAGAAAAAGACCCAAACACGTTCCTTATTGAAGGTAATGAGGCAACTGCCCTAGGTGCTATTTATGGAGGAATAAACATGCTTTCTTGGTATCCTATTACTCCGTCATCTTCTGTTGCGGAGTCAATCATTGGATGGATTCCAAAACTCAGAGAAGGTGAAGACGGTGGTGCAACTTGTGCAGTAGTGCAGGCAGAAGACGAATTAGCCGCTGCAGGGATGGTTTTGGGTGCTGGATGGGCTGGTGGTAGAGGAATGACCTGTACTAGTGGACCCGGAATTTCATTAATGTCCGAGTTTATTGGATTGTTTTACTTCTCTGAGGTGCCAGGAGTTATCTGGGATGTTAATAGAGTAGGTCCTTCTACGGGATTACCTACTAGAACTCAACAAGGAGATTTGTCAATGCTTTACGAAGCAAGTCACGGAGATACTCAACATATTGTATTGATTCCTGGAACTGTCGACGAATGTTTCGAATTTGGATGGAGAGCATTCGATTATGCTGATCGATTCCAGACTATGGTCTTTGGATTTGGCGACTTAGATTTAGGTATGAATAGGTGGAGTACATCTGGTTTCGAATATCCTGAGACTCCAATGGATAGAGGTAAAGTAATCAGAAGCCAAGAACAAATGGATGCTATAACGAATTATGGGCGTTACAGGGATGTAGATGGAGATGGAATTGCATATCGAACATTACCTGGAAGTGGTCTAGACCCAATTCTTTATCGAGGAACTGGTCACGATGAAGATGGAATATATTCCGAAGATCCTCAAGTGTATCATGCAACAATGGAAAGGCTGAGAAGAAAAATTGATGGTGCAAGAGATTTATTACCTGCTCCTGTAATTAGAAAAGAGGAAGAAAAGAATGTGGGAATAATTTTCTATGGTTCTATGGAAAACACTATCGTAGAAATTGATGACATGCTTGAAGAAACTGGATTATCAGTTAGTACGTGTCGTGTTCGGGCGCTTCCTTATCATTCAGAAGTCCAATCATTTATTGAGGAACATGAAAAGGTGATTGTTCTTGAGATAAATAGGGATGGACAACTATTTGGTATTCTAAGAAAAGAGCTCCCTGTTCATTTACTGAGCAAAATTCAAAGTGTTGCTTACAGCGATGGATTACCACCAAGAGCAAAGGTGTATTCAAATATGATTATTGATGCTTTAACAGAGGTGGAATTATGAGTATTTTAAAACTGAATGTAATTGATTTAGAGAAGTCAGAATACAAGGGTGGGAAATCATCATTATGTCCTGGTTGCGGACATGATCAAATTTCTAATGTGATTATTCAAGCAGCATGGGAAAATGGGATAAAACCAGAAGGTATCGCAAAAATGAGC
>JAURCP010000001.1:17240-97022 GCA_030828405.1 Thermoplasmatota archaeon | reverse complement strand
GAACAAGCACCAATTGATTTGTGCGCAATGGCAGTAAATTTAGGATGTAGTTTCGTTGCAAGGTCATTCTCAGGAAGTAAGAAACAATTGACTGCGTTACTAAGAGCAGCAATGAGTCACAAAGGTATGGCAATTATTGATGTCATTTCACCATGTGTTACATTTGCAAATAATGATGAATCATACAAATCATACAATTATGTTAAAGAAAATGACGAAGTATTACATATCGTAGATTACATACCTCATTTCTCACCAATTGAAGCAGTAGAGGTGCCGGCGGGTGAGTTCAAAGAAATCAAATTATTTGATGGTTCAACACTAAGACTGGAAACTGTTGGAAGTGAACATAATCCAAATGACCCTGTAGAGGCTTTACGTGCAATTCATGAAGCCGATAGAGAAGGAAGACATGTTACAGGTTTACTGTACTATGACTCTGATAAGAAAACAGCCACTGAAACACTTGGATTAACAAACACCCCATTGATGGCTCTGCCCGATTCTCAATTAAGGCCTAGCAAAGAAAGCTTGGAACTGTTGAATGCTGGATTTAGAACAAACTAATACCTTAGATGAACTAAGGTTTTCTTGAAATACATAATCCTTGTCCGGCAAATGTTAGTCCCTTAGTGTAGTGGTCCATCATGTGGGGTTCTGGATCCCATGACCCTGGTTCGAATCCGGGAGGGACTACCAATTACCTCGTTCTCCGATTAGTTGATGAAAGAAACCTATCTCACATACATTATCATGCAACTCAGTGATGAATATCAGAACTCTCCAGTGCTAAATGGATTTACTCATTTAGCAGACAGTACTGACCCCCTTCATATTATGATGAGTCTGACAAATTTGATTACTGCGGCAACTCTAGTCCTGTGTACGTTAGTATTAGGAAGTTTAGATAAAAATGAAACTATATCGCAATTTCCATTACTCATAACTTTGTCAATTTCTTTAGCTATGTTGGTTGGATTGATAATAGAATATTTACTAAAAGAAAGTAAGGAATTAATTAGGGGAATCCGATCACAAATAAAATATTTTCAAGTTATAATATTCTTTTGGATGTGGATATTGTGGGGATTGAATCAGACGAGCTATTTCGATTTTTCCAAATGGTCATTTATGATTCTTATCTCAGTGGCATTACAGACAACATTTTTTGTTCTTGGATTATATCATAGAATAAAATTGAGTAAAGTTAAAAATAATCAGATTTCACTTTTGAATAGAGTAAAATCTACGTCAAAAAAGAATTCAAATACATTAACGGGAACTGAAATTGAAGAAATTAGAATAACATCAACTCAAATTAATAATCAATTGCTTACTTCCATGGGATATATTACAGTCGGACTTCTCGCTGCACTGATAATGAATATTGTAGATCTAGATTCTGGATTAATAACTAGTTTCACTTCTTCTATAATTAGCATAGATATTGCATTATTATTTTCAAAAATAGTTGCTAGTCAACAAAAACCAATAATGGGATAATTGAAGTTATCTTTGCTCAATCAATTGATAAATTCTTTCTAGAAATTGCAGCGGTAATTATTGATAGGAAATAAATGAATAATGAAGGTGCGGGAAGAAGTCCCTTACCACTTGAATTTATCATAATTATGGATTCATCAATTAATTCTTCAACCCAAGTCGAAGAGTCAATTACTCTCTTTTGATAGTGAACAGTCCATATACCGTCACCTACTAAACTGAGATTCTTTATTCCGATTGTGATTTCGGATTGATTTGTAGCATTGACTCCAAAATTTTCTGAATGCCATAATAAGTTCCCACTAGAATCGGAATAATGAAAAGTTGCATTTGAAGTGCTTGCATGGCCAAGATTAGAAACATCAGCAACAATTCCATTATCTGTAATTTCAAAGCTTGTAACTACTAATCTGGCACGCCAATACCAAATATTCTGGACTAAATACCTCATTACGTCTAATTCCTCCCCCAATCTATCAGAAAGCGCTTCTACAGTTCCCAACAAAAATTGTTCATCATCAGTTTCAAAAGTGAATGTTGGGAATCCCATTACACCATACCCATAATCGCGACTAGTCCCACAATTTGGATAGAGTCCTTGATTGGCATTTCGAATGGGTATCTCTGAGATGTTATCATTTACATCATCCCGAATATGATGAAATAACTCCCAGTCTGATGGCTGTTCTGGCCATTTACCCCATGGATAAAGCATAATCCAAACTCCTGTGTGCATTGTAACATAAAGGTCTGCATCTGAAACAACTTCGTTCATGTAAATTGAATTTGCAAGAGTCTCTGATTCACTAAAGGCACTGCTTCCAGGTTGTGTAGAATCGCAGGTATTCCAGTAATGATCATAATTTCTATTCAAATCAACCTGATTTATGTTCCATCTCGTATCGAAATCATTTCCATCGGCATTTAACATGATGAGAATATGCAACTCAGTAGTTTGTAAGATGTCAATAACTTCCTGGAGTCCATCTCCCCACCCTTCAATGTAATATTCAGCTGTGAGAAAAGCTAATTCAGTACCTAGGTGTTCATTTCCATGGTGACCACCGTCAATATAAGCCACTTCTTTATCGGTGCCATCTGGTTTTTTTTCTTGGCTCCAGTCTGAAATTTGTAACATCCAAATCTCTCTTCCAAGCTCGGTTTGCCCTATAGAAAATAAAATCACGATTTCAGGGTAATCATCAGCCCACTCATTCAAATCAAGAGTGAGTGTTGCGTATGAGTGATACCAATGTTCCTGTACAATATCTGGTTGTCCAATCTGTGCGGTGACAATTGGAGATGCTGTAGTGACTAGTAATGAGGTCAGAACTACAACGACCCACAATCGGCTCATGCTTTGCTGTGGGGGTTACTACCTAGAATCATTTGCATCTGTATTTACCCTATTTTAATAAAAATCAGACTTGATTGACGATTACAAAAGTATATACAGAGAATTACTAATTGCATGCTATGATGGATACAGTAGTAGTGGCTCTGCAAATTATCATAGCATTGGTAATATTTGCTGTTTGGATTTTTAGACCCAGTCTAAACACTAATTATCGTGCAGGCAATGCACAGAATATTTTTGAAGAATTTGCAGTTTATGGACTGCCTAAATGGTCCGTCTACGCAATTGGTGCTACAAAGTTGACTTTGGCATTTATGTTGATTATTGGGATATGGTATACTCAGTTAGTTCAATTTGCTGTAATGGCAATGGGTATTTTGATGGCTGGAGCAGTGATATGTCATCTCAAGACAAAAGAAGATCCTCTGAGTAGGGCCATCCCTGCGTCACTAATGTTAGCAATGTGCGTCTTAGTGCTTTATTTTGGATGAATTATAATTATTCTTCAAGGTAACTTAGATATACATTATATTTCAAAAGTCCAATAGACGTTTATACAATGACAATTGATAACTAATATCAAATTGAACGATAAAGAATATCCGAAACCCAAGTAATCATGATTATAATCATAAACCAACCCAGAGCAATTTTTGCTCGAGGTTTCGATTCTTTTCTTGGAGGAAAAGGATCTATTCCTGCATCTAATGCTGCAGCGATAATTGCCAATTCTTCTTCAATAGTTTGAGGTTCTTTCATAATAATCACTCACGGCTCAATTGTAGGGTTCCATCCTGAAATATATGATTCATCAAGTGAAGAAAAGTCTTCAATTACATCAGAGATATCGATATTTAGAGAATCTATATTTTCAATTATACGAGCAGGATTACTTGATTTAGGTATTGTAATACAACCAGTATCATAGACCCATTTTATTGCAGCCTGAGCAGGGGTACAACCAATAGATTGAGCAATAGATGCAAGATTAGGATCTGTAACTTTGTGCCCTCTGGCCAGCGGAGAGTATCCCATAGTAACAGCTCCAATCATCTCATTCGCTTTCCTTAATTCTAACCTTTGTAGCCAGGGATGTACTTCAATTTGATTTACAGAAGGTAAGATAGTTGCATATTCTTTCATAGCCTCGAGATGTTCAATTCCATAATTTGAGACTCCTATTGATTTGGTCAATCCTAATTTAAGACATGCTTCCATAGCTTCCCACACATCACCACGCACTGAAATATTCTCAGGAGGTGCGTGTACCAAATACAAATCAACAAAATCAAGACCGAGACGCTGAAGACTTTCACGGCATTGAGATATTGTTTCATCAAAACCGGTGGCATGGACTCTTCTTAGTTTGGTTACTACAAAAATCTCATCTCGAGGTATTTTTGAACTTCTAATTGCCTCCCCAACAGCATTTTCATTACCATAGGCAGTAGCCGTATCAATTAGTCGATAACCGTTATCTAATGCATGGATAATAGAGGACTTACATTCGTCATCATCCATCTGCCAAACGCCAAGACCGAATCTAGGCATTAAAATTTCGAAGATTTTTGTGCCATTTTGATTGTCTCTGTGACTAATCGGCACGTAGTCAATCATGACTGTCGATTAACCTGATAGACTTGAGTCATTCGACAGGCTGGTTTGAAATCATTGACCGCCTCGAGGCATCATGGATGAATTGCCCGAGGGTGTGGTTTTACCCAAGACTAATGTTGCAATACCTAGACCATCGGCTTCACTTATAGTGAGTAGAATGAATGGAAATATTGGCGAGATACTGTTATGCCATAGAGTCTCTGAGGTACCTTCTTTTCCCGACTTCTGGGCGTTTCCAGGAGGCGGAGTCAGTCGCACTGATAGAAGAGTCTCTGATGAAAATCCAAAATGGTTAGCAAACACCCAAGACCCTGTAACAAGTATTACCTTACTAAGAGAGCTTGTTGAAGAAATAGGATTTTCTCCTGATGGTAACGGGTCACTAGAATTAGTTAATGAAGAAATTCAAGAAAAAATATGCCAAAACAAAGATTTATGGGCAGATTTTGTTAAGAGTGGAAAAATAAAAATTGAAAATTTTAATTCGCAAATTATAGCTATTAGGACAATGCCACCATTTGCCCCTATTAGATTTACAAATACATTTCATCATCTTTCAATCGGAAACTCAATTATTGAACCAAGGTTTCCAAAAGGAATGTCTGAGTTTGATAAATATAAGTGGTGGAAACCAGAAAATCTGCTAAAATCTTGGCTCAGTCATGAGGTAAGATTACCACCCCCTCAAGTAACACTAATCAGAGACATCTGTAAAGAATTAGAAGGAAGTGGCGACTTGATATCTACTTTTGATAAACTCTCAATAAATCCTTCAGAAGGATACCATATCTTAGAATTCGCACCAGGTGTCGAATGCATTCCATTACCCACTCAAACACTGCCTCCAGCAACTCATACAAATTGCTATGTTTTAGGTGTTCCAGGTGGAGAAAGGGTAATTATTGATCCTGCAGCTAAAAGTAAAGATGCCTTGGATATATTATCTAAAAAAATAGATGAAATCAAAGCAACTGGAAGTGTAATCAAAGCAACAATTTACACTCATAAACACCAAGATCATATAGGAAATTTGGAAGAAATTGAAAAATTGTATAAAGCCCCTATTTGGGCAAGTAAAGAAACCTTAGAGGCGATCTCAGAACTAGAAAATAATAGAGTATTAGAGGAAAATGATTCATTCATATTGAATGGAAATAATACTTCAGAATGTTGGAATATAATTGAGACACCTGGACATTGTCCAGGACATATCTGTCTAGTAGGCGATGCAGGTATTGTGAGCGGAGATAATGTTTCTGTAATTGGCACAATTCTTGTCCCTTCAAACGATGGAGATATGAATCAATACCTAGAGGGATTACAAAGAATGAAAGAATTTAATCCTCCTCTATTATTTCCCGGCCATGGTCCATTCTCAGCCAATCCTGAGAAATTACTGAACAGATATATCAAGCATCGAAACAAAAGGCATCAATTAGTACTTGATGCAGTAAAGGAAAATTTTTCAGACTTAGAATCAATTGCTAAGAAATCATATGAAGATACCCCACAAGCTCACCCTAGTCTGATGATTGATCAAACTCTTTCTCATCTAAAAGGACACATAAATTCGGGGACAATTTATTTTGATAATGGCAAATATTCGCTGAATGTATGATTAATCATCAACAAAATAGATAATATGAATAGTTACTACTGTCAGCAGTATATGTGGTGTAATCATGAGTGAGGACAAATGGTGGGGTGGAGCAGAAGAAAAAGAATCCTCAAAAGAAACCATTGAAGAAATGATGGATCATACAGAAATGATGCGTATCAAAAGAGAAGAAGAAATAGCACAAGCACAACATGATGCAGAATTGAGTAGACTAAAAGACGAAACGCTTGGAACAAAAGTAGCCGATACACATCCTGTAAATCAAGCGCCTCCAATGGTTAAAGCAGATAATGGACCATTTGATTGGATGACCGATGATCCTGGATATTTATTCCTGACTATTATTGTTGTATTAGGATTCATTGGGATGATTATTGGTGGCGCTTTGAGCCCTAGTGTTGACGACAAATGGGGAACTACCGATGGGATTGTTCAGGAAGGTACAGAATGGTGGGAATATGAAATAGAATACGAAGATTGTTTATACGATGAATATTATGATGAATATTATGATTGTATATACACATACTCTTACGATTGTGGAGCAGATGTTTACTATAATTACACTGTAAATGGAGTAACTTATTTTGAAGAATATAAGAATTATTTTTTGGGAAATTGGGATGACTATTGTTTGGAAATTGTTGAGAATGAAACTTTACCTGTAAATTCAAGCGTGGTAGTTTGGTATGAGTTTGAAAATGAAGACTCTAGTACTCTTGAAGAACCCAGTGACCTAGGTGCAGCACTATTTGTAATTGCTTTTTGTTGCTTATTACCGATTATTTTAGTGCTAATTCTTTTCATGTACTTTGAAGGTAATAATGAACAATATAATCATTCTTCCGGGGATGAAGGAGATGTCCACATACACCATCATCATCATGGAGGAGGAGCATTGTTAGGAGGTGTTTACTATGGAACACCGTGGCATAGGAGACCTTGGTTCCATCGTAGAAGGAGCAGGAGAATAACCAGAAGAACAAGGTCAACAAGAACATCTAGTGGCGGTCGTCGTTCAAGCGGTGGTGGACGTCGTTCAGGCGGTGGTGGTCGTCGTTCGGGCGGTGGTGGTCGTCGTTCAGGTGGCGGAAGAAGATCACGCTGAAATTCAAAAGGTGTTTGAATGAATAACCATTGGAAAGGAATACCTGAACTCCCAAATTCTATCGGAGAGGAAAAAATCATCAGGGTTTCAGAGAATATTTCTTTGAGAGTTTTTGTTTGGAAACCTGTCAAAAAATCATCAAAAGCTCCGATATTAATGGTTCCAGGTTGGGGGTCAGTCTTCGAGGGTTGGAGACCTTTAGTATCAGAATGGGTCCAAAGAAGAAAAGTTATCTATATTGAAACACGCGAAAAAGCTAGTGCCATATTTGATAATAAAATGATCCAAAACGATTTCATTATCAGTAAATACATAGAAGATATAGAGGCCATAATCGGAAAGTTACAATTGGAGAATGAATTGGATGATGATTTCCATTTGTTTTCATCATCTTTAGCTTCCACTATTATTATTCATGGGTTACAAGAGGGAAATATAGCTGGTAAAAGTTCGATTTTTCTAGCACCGAATCAAAAATTTAGATTTCCTTTTTGGGCAAAAATTTTAATCAAATTGCCATTACCTAAATTTACATTAAAATGGCTTATAAAAATTGCAATATGGGCAGTCGAAAGGAAAGTCGAAGAAGAAGGACAGAAGATTCGATATCGAAGGACACTACTTTCACAGAACTATGAAAGAATGAGATATTCTGCTAGATATCTAATGGGATACTCATTACCAGAAAGTTTGTCAAATATAGATGTACCATGTGCTATTCTAACCGCTGAATCCGATAAACTACATGGAACCAAGGATGTTGAATTTATTTCCAGAGAGATATCAAATATAGAAATAATTCCAATTCCATCAAATCAATATGCACATCAGCCAGAAGCTCTCAATGAAATCGAATCTTTCTACTCAGACATAGAATTGAATGAATAAACTAGAGCGATTGCCTGATGAAGGATGATGCTTACGGAACAGTGAGAGACATGCGTGAACAGGCTTCTTCATTCGATGTTGCACGAATTGTTCGTGAACTTTCATCAATGATTGGTGCCAGAGCGCGTAAAGCATACCAACCTCACTATGAACAGGTTGTAATACGCCTCAATCCTAAAGGTTCACCATCATCTGATTTAGTTATTGTAAGTGGAAGAAGATTATATCTTTCACAACGAGATAGACCTATGCCTTCACAACCATCTCAATTTGCAATGGTATTAAGAAAACATATGAACAACTCTAGATTAATTGAAGTAAAACAACTAGGATTTGACCGTATCATTTCTATGACTTTTGAGCATGGAAGTGGAAAATTAAAACTTATTATTGAGTTATTTAGAGATGGTAATGTACTACTATTAGATGATGATGGTGTTATTATTCAACCTTTGACACATGCTAAGTATGCCAGTAGATCGCTAAAGAGAGGAGTCCTATACGTACCCCCACCCGCTGCAGTTGATCCAAGAGAAATGAATCGTGAGAAATTGGATAAATTACTTGATGAAAGTGATGATGATTTAATTCGAACATTGGCAGCAAGGGGGAATCTAGGGAGAATTTATGGTAGCGCGATTTGTGCTTCGGCTAGTTTAGAAGAAAACCTCAAAGCAAAAGATCTGAATGATGAACAGAGGGAAGTATTAGATACTGCAATTATCGGTCTTCTTAAAGAATTAGCAAATAATGATTCTAGTAAAATGTGGTTTGAAAATAAAGAAATTTTAAAGAAATGGAAAAAAACAAACGATTTGAACGAGAGAGATGAGTTGTCAGGAGGAATAAAGGAAATTTCCCCTATAGATTTGAAATATCTGGATAGTGAATTATCAATGGAAATAGATACCTTATGCTCAGGTTATGATGCTGCTTTTGGCTCTCATGATGCTTCTGCATTTATCAGAAGAGAGGAAGAAAAACTCATTGAAATCGGGCAGGATGAAGGTGAAAAGAAAGCAAAGTTGGAGAGAAGGGCAGATCAGCAAAGGAATGCTATCGGACGATTTCTATCGCAAGCTGCAATCAATCAAGAATTAGGAAAGGCAATGCAAGAAAATTGGCCTCATTTAGAAACTATTATGAGTCAATTCAATGAAGCTATTTCTAAATATACTTGGCAAGAAGTATCAGAAAAAGTTAGGGAAATACAATGGATTGATAGATTGGATCCGAAAAAAGGTACTTTCGTTGCATTCCTACCTGATGAACAGGGTGAACCGGGTGCAAGCGTCACTCTACATGCGGATAAAACGGTGCATCAAAATGCACAAAGATACTTCCAAGACGCAAGAACTCTAAAAGAAAAATCAAAAGGAGCCAAGAAGGCACTAGAGAATACAGAAAACGCGAAATCAAAAGAAGAAAAAAGAAGAAAAAAGGATGTCGCAGCAGGTAGAGTAAGGGGCATTCTGAGAAGTAAAAAATTCTGGTTTGAAAAGTACAGGTGGGCAATTCTTGATAATGGTCATATTATTGTTGGAGGAAGGGACGCAAGAGGAAACGATACAATTGTCAGAAAACATCTAAATTCTAATGATCTGTATATTCATGCAGATTTACACGGTGCACCCTCGTGCTCATTAAAGTTAAAAGATGGATTTACAATAATGGGTGACATCTCTGAATCACAAAATGGTATTAAATCAATGCAAATAGCTCAAAATTTAGGTGAAGGAGTAGATGATGCTAGAGAACTTGATGAGATTATCATAGCTCAAGCCGCTCAAATCGCAGTTTGCTGGTCTAGGGCATGGGGTAGTGGAGGCGCTGCAGCAACGGCTTTCCATGTTCGACCAAGTCAAGTATCTAAACAAACTGAAAGTGGAGAATCTCTTGGAAGAGGGAGTTTCGTCGTGAGAGGAAAAAGAACATGGCACAGAGATATGAATTTAGAAATCGGGATGGGGATTGGAGTAATTAATGGCGTGCCTCTACCTGTTTGTGGAACTGTTGAAACCATATCAAAGATATTTGAAAAGTGGATTAAAATTATACCAGGAAGAGAAAAAAAGGAGTCAATAGCCAATAAAATAGCTAAGGCTACCGGCTTGATTCAAGATGATGTCCTAGCCTCACTTCCGCCCGGAGGATGTAGTATTGAAGATCATGGGTTGATGAATAAATCTTAGAAGACTTTGGAAAAAGTGAAAGTACTAGAAATATACTTCTAAATCCGAACGGCCCCAACAGTAATGATTCAAGAGTGAAACGCTATCGGACGTGCATGAGTGGAGAGAATTGGACCTATGGAAATTATTTGCAATTAGATGATTTACTAAAATTGCAAGGAGAGGATAGAGGAATTACTTCTGATGAAATGCACTTTATCATTGTACACCAAACATTTGAATTATGGTTTAAGCAAATAATAAGAGAACTCTCAGAAGTTAGAAATATTCTATGTCAAGAACAGGTTCCTGAGAAAGATATTCCTCGAGCAGTTGAAAGTCTTGGTAGAACTACTGAGATTTTCAAATTAATGGCTACACAATGGTCAGTAATGGAAACATTGACTCCTCAAGGTTTCCTTTCATTCAGGGATGGATTAGGTTCAGCATCGGGTTTTGAATCTTTTCAAATGAGAAAATTTGAGATATTACTCGGATTAAAAAATGAAGATAGGTTATTTGGAATGGACCCTATAGATACATTCAGAAAACTAGCAAAAAATAGTAAGAAAGATGCTGATATTTTACAAGATTTAGAAGATGCCTTAGCAATGCCATCTTTGGAAACATCATTAATGAAGTGGATTTCAAGAACACCGATCATGGGTTCAGTTTATGGTTCTGAAAATGATTCAGAATCTGTGAAAAAATATGTTAATGAACATTTATTAGCACATAAATTAATGGGTGAGGATGCTGCCAATAGAATGTCAAGTTATGGCTCCTCAGATCTAGAAAAAATGGCTCAAAGATTCAATGCTGCTCATGAAAGTGCAATTTCGTTCCTTGTCCCAGAAGGAAAAATAAGTAGATCTAGAGCTAGTTTATTATTCATTGAATCATACAGGGAGTTGCCTCTTTTGGCGTGGCCGCGGAAATTAATTGATGCTATAGTTGAACTTGAAGAATCAATGGTTAAATGGAGGCATTCCCATGCAAGAATGGTTGAGAGAATAATGGGGAGAAGAATAGGTACTGGAGGCACTAGTGGAGTAGACTATTTAGACAAAACATCTCAATACAGAGTCTTCAAAGATTTATGGGCTGTCAGAACAATTTTGGTTAAATCGGAAAAACGACCAGTGTTAATTAATCCAGATTTTTATGGATTTTACTCTGAAAAAGAGGCATGAAAACTAGTTTGCTCATCGCACTATTCAAGACTATAACCTCACTCGAGTAGTTATGCCTAAGGCGGTGATATGTGCTTATGCAAGGACACCCATCGGGAAATTTAGAGGAGCATTGGCGAATTATTCAGCAACAGAATTGGGATCTAAAGTTGTAGAGGAGCTTTTGAAAAGAGCAGATATAGACCCAAAAAGTGGGATTGTTGATCAAGTTTACATTGGTCAAGTATTACAAGCAGGCTCTGGACAAGCCCCTGCAAGACAAGTGGCAATCAATTCAGGGTTACCATATTCGACACCTTGTACAACAATTAACAAAGTTTGTGGTTCTAGTTTGAAAGCAGTAATGATAGCCGCAAGTGATATCATCTCAGGACATGCCAATGTTGTTGTTGCTGGAGGAATTGAATCAATGAGTAATGCTCCATACTTTACAAGAGGGAAAAATAAAGATGAGATGGTAGATTCTAGCGCTTTAAAATCTATCATGATGCATGATGGTTTAACTGACTCTTTTGATGGAACGTCTATGGGGATGACTGGGGAAATAGTAGCAGAAGAATTCAATTTGTCAAAAGAACTTGCAGACTCATATGCGGTTAGATCTCATGCATTAGCCAATGCTGCATGGAAAAATGGATGGTTTGAAACCGAAATTATAGATATGGAAGAATTAGATATTGATCAAGGTATTAGACCTGGTACAAATATGGAATCACTGGCAAATTTGAAGACTGTATTCAAGGAAAATGGTCAGGTGACTGCAGGTAATGCAAGTCAAGTTTCAGATGGCGCATCCGCAGTCTTAGTATGTTCAGAAGATTTTGCAAGAGAACAAGGATGGTCGATTCTTGCGGAAATCATCGATTATACCACCTCCGGAGTAGAGCCAAGAAGAGTAATGGTAGCACCTATTACCGCTGTTGAGAAACTTTTGGAGAGAAATAATTTAGATATTATGCAAATTGATATTTTAGAACATAACGAAGCATTTGCTGCAGCATCTGTTGCTGTACAAATAGCACTCAAAGTTCCAGAGGACCGATTCAATATTCATGGAGGAGCCGTAGCAATTGGACATCCATTGGGAGCTACTGGAACGCGTTGTTTAATGACTACAATAAATGCTCTAAAAAGAACCGGTGGAAAGAAGGGAATTGTCACAATTTGTCTGGGGGGCGGCAATGCTGTGGCTATGTTAATTGAAGCCAAATAAAAGGATAAATTATCTAATAATTGAAAATAATGACTGATTAAGTGAGTCAATGCCCTTATGTGGGGGTCGCTGGCCGTTATCCATCATGGTCAAGCCTGCAAGAGCACATACCCGCTTTGAAAAAGCAAGAATTATTGGCGCGCGCGCACTTCAAATTAGTATGGGAGCACCTTTATTTGTTTCAGAAGATGAATTAAGAGATGAGTTCTCAGGAGAATTAATTCAACTTTATGGAGTCGACGAAGCTAAAGAAAGAGTTGTTTTAGACCCGATGAAAATTGCAACTTTAGAATATATTAAACATAGAATACCAATTGATGTTGAACCACATCTTGATGAATAAAACACAATTATATCTATGACTAACAGATCGTGAGATAATGGGATTCGAAAGAGTCAGTGTTGAAAAACTGACGGCTGTTATCATTGGAATTACGGTTTTAGTTATTGCTGCTGGAGGAGTAATTCGAATCTATGATGCGGGAGAGTCATGCCCAGATTGGCCAACATGTTTTGGAACATGGGGTTTCGATATCTCTGAAGATGAACAGATAGAATGGTTCAATGATAATCCAAGTGAAATAGACTCCAGAGGATCCAGCCACACATATACTTCGTTTCAGATATTTACTGAATGGATACATAGACTACTTGCAGGTGCCTTATTAGGTCCATTAGTAATATTAAATTGGTGGATAATAAGGAAAGATGAAGAATTAACCAATGAAGTCAAATTGGCTTCGTTAGTTTCAGTTCTACTAATAGGATGGCAGGGATTCTTAGGTTATGTAACTGTAAGATTAGATAATTTACACTGGAGTGTCGCACTACATTTATCATCTGCTCTACTATTTTTGATGTCACTAATTTGGATTTGGTTAGCTACAGTAAGAGATAAGGAAGAAATACCTAAATGGATAGAATTTGATCCAATATTAGCTAAAAGATGGACTAATCGAATTGCATTATTATCATTTGGTACTTTCTTGACTCTTTTCCTTGGAGTTTTTGTTTCAACCACTCCGGGTGCGAACCAAGGCTGCGGAGTTTCAGGGTTCCCAGAATCTTGGCCGTTATGTAACAACTCAATATATGAGAAAGTGGTAGACTTCGAGGCTCAGTCTCAAATCTTACATAGATTATTGGTCAGTATAGTTGGAGCAATTCTAATTCTTACATGCTATATTATTTGGAAAGAAAATAAAGAAGGAGAATATGGTTCCTTATTATGTAAATGGATTTGGTCATCATCTATTCTATACCTAATAAATGTAGGATTGGGTGGCCTATACGTGCTTTCTGCTAAAATAAAAGGGTTTGAAATTGTCTATTTTGAACTGCTATCATTAGTTCATCTGATGCTTGCATCATTAGTATTCATCACAATTACAAGTATACTATTGACTATCAAGGTAGTTACTCTACATGAGAAAAAGCATGTAATGAATGATACTATTGCTCAATGACTTTCAAAGACTATTAGCAATAGGAGTGAATATGTCAGAGGCAAGGGCACTTGTAAAGTCGCTCTTTTCTTTGACAAAACCAAGGGTGGTTGTACTATTACAAATTACAGCAATGTGTGCAATTCTATGTCATGATTTAATCGAATCTAACAAGATAAATCGAAACACATTAGAAATTATGTTAATTGTATTTATTGGAGGATATCTGACTGCTGGAGGCGCGAATTGTATCAATATGTGGTATGATAGAGATATTGACCCAATTATGATTAGAACATCTAAAAGACCCTTGTCTGTTGGAGACATTAGTCCACATAAAGCTCTTTTATTTGGGATTTCAATCTCTATCATTGGAACTTTATGGCTACTAGAAATGGCAAATGAGGTTGCTGCTTTCTGGGCATTGTTCAGCATTCTATTTTATGTTTTTATCTATACAATTTGGCTAAAAAGAACTAGTGTTCAGAATATAGTTATTGGAGGTATTGCTGGCTCCACACCTCCAGTAATTGGATGGGCAGCTGCAGAAGGGGAACTTGATTTAGCGTTTGATACAGCAGAGAATTTCATTGATTCTATCTTTAATATTGGAGGATACATGCCTTGGTTCATGTTCCTGCTAATATTTTTATGGACTCCACCACATTTCTGGGCTTTAGCATTGTACAGATCAGAAGAATATGAAAAGGTGGGAGTACCCATGATGCCCAATGTTAAAGGTAAAGAGAGAACATTAATTGAAATGAAAATATATACTATATTATTGATTATTTTATCATTAACAACACCATTAGCATATCAGGAGCAAAACAACTGGTCGGAACTCCCAAATTTGAATTTAAATATCTTTCTTGTAATAGTCAATAGTTTAATTTTGAGTATTTGGTATGGGGCAACAGTATGGAAAATAGATACTAAAGAAAATAATGATGAAAATAATAGGATGCCTACTGCCTCACATTCATTTTTCGTATCTCTAACTTATCTGGCTGTAATGTTCATAATATTAGTATTAACTAGTAGTAATTACATAATAAATGGGACAATAATAAGTACTGTATTTATCCTATATATAATTTTCAGAAAAAGGGGTGGAAAGGAATAATTAGGGATTCTTTCCCGATGGATTCAAGCACTTGACATATAGTTGCAGAGCAAAATAGGAGGTAGCCTGATGGATGAGAAGGACTTAATTTTTGATTGGAACGCTATTGACTATGAGATCGAGAGAAAATCTTCAAATCATCCACATGATGTATGGTTTGATGATGAAACTTTAAGAGATGGTTTACAAAGTCCAAGTGCTAGAAATCCTACCATTGACGAGAAAATTGAATTAATTGATTATATGGAGAAGTTGGGAATTCAGAAAGTGGATTTAGGATTACCTGGAGCAGGCCCATTTCATGTCAAACACATCGATTCCATGCTAACACATATGACCGAAAATTCATACGATTTGAGACCAGGATGTGCCGTTAGAACTGTTGTCGACGACATTAGACCTCTAGTTGATTTACAATCTAAACATGAAAGACAAATCCAGGCAAGTGCATTTCTAGGAACTAGTCCAATCCGTCAATATACCGAGGGTTGGGACATGGATAGAATTCTTTCCACTGCTGAGAAGGCTGTAACGTTTGCAGTTGATAATGACATACCAGTAATGTTTGTCACTGAAGATACTACTAGGAGTAAACCTGAAGAAATAAAACAAGTTTACACCAGAGCAATTGAATTAGGTGCTGACAGAATATGTGTCTGCGATACATGCGGACATGTCACCCCTAATGGGGTTAGAAAATTACTTGATTTTATTCAAAAAGAGGTGATTCCAGACTCAGGAGTTAAAAGAAGAGATATCGAAGTAAACTGGCATGGACACCAAGATAGAGGGCTAGGGGTTGCAAACAACTTAGCAGCGGTTGAAGCAGGTGCAGACGTAATACACGGAACTGCTCTTGGAGTTGGTGAGAGAGCAGGTAATGCACCTTTGGATCAAACTTTAGTGAATCTGAGTTTAATGGGAGTTATCAATAATGATTTAACCTCATTGAATGATTATATGCGTAAAGCGCATGAATATATTGAGGTCGCTTTGCCAAGAAACTATCCCGTATTTGGGAAGGATGCATTTGAAACTGGAACAGGAGTACATGCAAGTGCTGTTGTGAAAGCCATGAAAAAAGGAGAACATTGGCTTGCAGATAGAATCTATTCAGGAGTCCCTGCTCAAGATTATGGATTAGAACAGGTGATTCGAATTGGGCACATGAGTGGGCGTTCAAATATTACATGGTGGCTGAGCAAAAATAATTATCAAATTACAGATGAATTAGTTGCTTATCTTTTCGATATAGCCAAACAGCAAAGGAAATTAATGGACGATGAAGAAGTTCATTTAGCAATTAAAAATTGGCAAAAATAACGACTTATTGTTAATGCATGATTAACGAATACCTAAAACCCCTACTGACATGACAAGTGTATGCGAACGGTGATATTTGCGGTTTTTATATTAGTTATCGCTCCGATTTCGGGATTAGTTACTGCTGAAAATGAAAGTCAACAAAATTCTCTAGAAGAGGAGCAAAACTTGATACTTCCTACATATTCAGTTGCTGTACAATTAGCATTTGAGAGAGTCTCAGATTTAGAACAATATTCTAAAGAAGAGTTAGACAATGCTGAAGAATGGTTGATAGTTTCTACAAATAATATAGATGAACAATTGAAAATGATCCCGGAAGTAACATCTATCCAGGAGACATCTCAATTACAAGGAACATATATATGGAATTTTGACTCATCAGAAATAAAGATTGAAAAATTCAAAAAACTAATAGAAAATGAGCATATTGAGTCTTTCTCCCCTCTAATTAAGAAACAGCAAATAACACGTTCAATACCTAATGACGAGGTCTTTAACGATCAATGGCATTTACAAAATACTGGACAAACATCTGGAACATCGGGAGAAGATGCAAATGTTACTTCGGTTTGGAACTCTTACACAGGTAATGGCATCATAATCAGTGTCGTTGATGATGGATTAGACAAAGATCATCCCGATATTTCACCTAATTACTCCCCTAGTCATTCCTATGACTGGTGTAATAATGATGCAGACCCTACTCCATCTAGTAATAATGGACATGGGACAGCAGCAGGAGGTGTAGCTGCTGCTGCTGGAGATAATTCAATCCATGTAGCCGGTGCAGCTTATGACGCAACATTGGCAGGTTCAACTCTAATCGCATGCTGGGCAGGAGATTCTACTGAAGCAAATGCATTATCTTTCATGAATAATGAGACTCATATCTACACTAACTCTTGGGGTCCAAGTGATAATGGGCAAACATTAGATGCCCCTGGCCCATTAATGCTAGCAGCATTCGAAAATGATGCTTATGAGGGAAGGAACGGATTAGGAAATATCATCACTTGGGCAGCAGGCAATGGTCTTACAAGCAATGATAATGCCAATTATGATGGATGGGCAAATAGTAGATTTACTATTGCAGTATCTGCAATTACTCATTATGGAGAACAATCATATTATTCCGAACCAGGAGCCAGTATCTTAGTGGCAGCCCATTCAAATGGCGATGGTGAAGGTATTACTACAACAGATATTCACGATGATCCTAGCATAACTTCAGATGATGCAGGCTATGATAATGGAAATGTGACAAATAGTTTTGGAGGGACTTCCAGTGCTACTCCGCTGGCTGCGGGTGTAATAGCACTGATATTAGAAGCGAATGAAAACCTAACTTGGAGAGATGTCCAACATATATTAGTCAATAGTGCAAGAATGAATGACCCAAATGATTCAAGTTGGGAGATTAATGATGCTGGACATGATGTATCTCATAAGTATGGTTTTGGAGCAATAGATGCCGGCGCTGCAGTCTCCTTAGCTGAGAATTGGACTAATGTAGATGAAGAATTAAATCTAACATTTGGACCTTACTCGCCGTCATTCACTATTCCGACATCAACAAATTCTTGGAGTGAATTTGATGTTCAAATTACTGATGATATTAGTTTAGAAAGCATAGATGTAGTTGTTGATATTGACCATTCGAATAGAGGCGATTTAGATATAGTGTTGCAATCTCCAAATGGGACTGTGTCGTGGTTGGCTGAAGAACATAATGATGGAGGTAATGATTATTCTAACTGGATGTTTAATACAGTTCATCACTGGGATGAAAGTAGCTTAGGAACTTGGAAATTAAAAATAAGAGATACTACTGCTGGAACATCAGGGACATTGAACTCATGGCAAATGATTATCCACGGTATGAACATTGATTTAGACTATGATGATGATGGAATTTCAAATGAAAACGAAACTCTAGTCTGGGGAACCGATCCTTACAATTCAGATACTGACTCTGATGGGATAAATGATTATGACGAGATATTTGTTTATTTTACAAATGCAACAATGGCTGATTCTGATTTAGATGGGTTATCAGACTCGGTTGAAATCTCAGTTCATCAAACAAATCCTAACAATGTGGATACTGACTCAGATGGGTTAAACGATGGCGCAGAAATTAATCTGTGGCAAAGTAATCCATTAGTTTATGATGCAGATGAAGATTCTGATTTATATTACCATTTCAACGATTGTAACGACCAGGACGCAGAAATAAACCCTGGAAAACCAGAAAAACTGAATGGATTTGACGATAATTGTGATGATTTTATTGATGAAGGATTTAACTTTACTGATAGAGATAATGATGGATTAAAAGACTGGCCAGAATATCATATACACAACACAGACTATAGAGATGCAGATACAGATAATGATGGATTAGATGATGGATCGGAAGTGAATCTATACTCAGATTTAGGAGCAGATCCATTAATTTTCGATGAAGATATGGATGGTGACACATGGTATTGGTTTGAAGACTGTGATGATGATAATATTCTCAGATCACCCGGCCTGACTGAAGCTTTGGATTCAATTGATAATGATTGTGATGATGAGGTTGATGAAGATTTTATTGATTTAGATACTGATTCAGATGGCCTATCAGATTACGACGAATATTATTTTATTTCTACTAATCCCAATGATGGAGACACCGATAATGATGGATTACCAGATGGGATTGAAGTAAACACATATGCTGAATTAGGCGCTAACCCTCTAGTATTCGATGAAGATAGTGATGGTGACGGTTGGTACTGGTTCCAAGACTGTAATGATGATGACATTGAAATTTCACCCTCGTTAATTGAAATGCTAGACAAAAAAGACAATGATTGTGATGGAGATATAGACGAAGATTTCTATACAATTGATACTGATAATGATGGTCTTTCAGATTTTGAGGAGTACCACAACATAACTTCTGATTATAATGATGAAGACACAGATGGAGATGGAATTAATGATGGATTAGAAGTTCTTACTAAAATGTCAGATCCTTTGACATTTAACTTCGATAATGATAATGATGATTACTATGATTTTGAAGATTGTAATGATCTGAATTCAGAAATTAACCCCAGTTCGATAGAAGTTTGGAATGGTTTAGATGATGACTGTAATGATTTAGTCGATGACAATTTGAGAAGAGAAAATCTAGTTCTTACAGTACCAAGAACTCAGATTGTTCATGAATGGGATTCTGTAAATGAAACACTGATTTTTGGTCTGAATAATATCCCTTCACAAATAAATACTGAAATTATCTGGCATATTGGAGATTACGACTTGACAGAAAATATCTCAAATCAAGGTTCAAGACTGGTCATAAATGAATTAGAATGTGGTAAAAATAAAGACAATTTGACTTTATTGCTATGTGCAAATGGGACAAGTAGGCAACAAATTACTGCTACAATTATTGACTCAGGAGTTTCAACTAATTTTATTTGGGAAATTGATATGGTAGTTTGGAACCCTCCTCCAACGTTATTTGACAATTTGATATCATTCCTCACCAGTGGATTAGGAATCTTATTCTTATCTGGAATGGTAATAACAATTCTCTTAGCAGGTGTGTTTGTAAATTACAGAATTACGCAAAAAAAGCGCTTAGAAGAAGCGTACACAGCATACAGTATACCTTCAAATAAAATTGAATATGACTATTCTTTTACGAAAACAGAATTGCCTTCAGCACCCGATCTATCATTATTAGAAATACAGAACAATGCTTACGAAGAATCACTACCAAATTTTAAAGCAAACATTCCAATAGTAACCATTCCAAGTAAAAAGATTGAGGATGAAGTAGAATTATTAGACCTACCAGCTAGAGTCGTCGAAGAATAAAATTCATGATTCTTCTTCAGGAGATGGCTGTTCGTTTTGTCCCCATTCAGCGTCTGGATTTCCACCTGACCATTCTCCCTCAACTGGAATATCTTCGACATCATCATCTTCTCTCCATGGGGGTTCCCCATCAGAACCACTGATTATCAAACAACCTTCTTCGTCAAGCCTTTTTTGGAGAGTCTTTATCCCAGTTTTCATTGGTAACAAATGTCCTATCGGGGTTCCGGCTGTAACAAATGGATGAGTTGCGGTACAAATCAATAAACCACGACTTGGAGAATAAACATCATGACTAATTCCTGGCCTTTCAGGATCGGTGATTGTAGCAACTACTTCCCCCTCATCTACGAAACTTCCCGCAGGCGCTAATATATCCAATAAACCTCCTTGATTGGACCTAATCCAAACAGAACCAGATGCTAGAATTCTAAAATGTGGTCTATTCGGATAACCTGGAATCATTCTTAAACCTCTTAGAACATTAAGAACTCCATATATTGCTACTTGTACTGACTCAGGATCTGCCTCATTAGAACCTCCCCCTTCGTAGGTAATGCAACCAATTCCTGATTTATTTGCAGCCCTTCTAAGAGAGCCTTTAGGTCCTTCATTATCTAGAATAGTTTCTATACCAAAAGATCTAGCAATTCTGTTACTCTCAGGATGAGCTAGATTGGCTCTAATTTGAGGCATGTTAGTTCTTCCCGGAGCAGCAGTGTGCAAATCAACTATATGATCAGAAGTTTGAATAATAGATTTCCAAATACGGCTCGCTATCCTAGATGTTGTATTACTTTCACTGTTACCAGGGAAATTTCTATTCAAGTCTCTACCGTCAGGAAATTTTCTAGTTTGACGACGATAACCAGGAATATTTATTATTGGAATTATCCTTATTGTTCCAGATAACATTGAAGGGTCAATTTCTTCTCCAGGACCCATGAAATTAGGACCGCATAGATATGTCAAAGCTAAAGGACCAACAAGTTCATTCCCGTGAACTGCTCCTAATATTGTCACTACAGGCCCTGGTCTTGAGCCATGAATAATTGTGATTGGAATAGGCCAAGAATCTCCAATCTCAACATCTAAAAGATTAAAATCAATTTTTCTAATACTCCCAGGCTTTATTCTTTTACGATCAAATAGATGAGTTTTGGGGCCACTTTCTCTAGACCACTTCTTTGGAGACGGAGATTTTTTCTCAAATGCCTTCTCAATCTCTTTACGGCGCTTCAAAGACAACTGATTTGCTACTTTGAGAGGTTTACGCCGACGTCTATTTTTGCGTGGCGCTGGTGATTGTTTACTAGCCGAAGACGGCGATTTAGTTTCATCATCAGCGGAAGACAACGAACTTCGGAGGCGGTTCTTGAATTAAGATAGTCTGATGACTGATTTATGGAATCATTCAATTCCCTATACCCTCTGTGAGAAAGCATGGAGCATCAACATAGTATATCTGTACAAGATAAATACGCACCTAATAGTATCTGTTTTGGGTGCGGTCCCGCTAATAAAAAAGGATTACAAATTAAATCATTTGAAACCGAAAAAGGACTCAAAATGGAGTTTGAAACAAAGATTGAGCATCAAGCCTTTCCTGGAATTATAAATGGTGGAATTATTAGCACCTTGCTAGATTGTCATGGTAATTGGGCAGCGACTATGGCGTTGATGGAACAAAACGAAGATAAAAATCCTCCATGCACTGTAACTGCAACATTTAGTTTGAAGCTTAGAAGGCCAACTCCACTTGATTCTAAATTAGAAATTACAGCTACTGTAAGCGAATTAAGTGAAGATAGGGCAAATGTCAAAATGACTTTAGAAGCAAATGGGAAAATTTGTGCAACTGGAGAAGGGCTATTTGTTGCAGTGAAGGAAGGTCATCCAGCATACCACCGATGGAACTAACGACGCGACATCCTTTAGAACGGCCGATTATGAGAATGTTTGTGTCGCACTCTGGCGGAGGCTCAAAAAAGACTATTGAACAGCTGGGTTTATGTCCAGATATAGTCAATTTATTGAGAGAGAAATGGGGTATTAAAGAATTATACCCACCTCAGCAAGAAGCATTACCTCATGCACTAAGTGGGAAAAATTTAATGTTAACGATTCCTACTGCCAGTGGAAAATCTCTTGTAGCACATTTGACTATTGCTCATAGGTTGAAAAATGATTTGATTAATCAAAAAGCAGTTTATGTAGTCCCTCTGAAAGCGTTAGCTAGTGAAAAATATGACGAATTAAAAGAAGTTGCAGATGTTGTGGGGCTGAAGGTAGCATTGGCCGTAGGTGACAGGTCTGGAGAAATTAATTCTATAGAAAATTCAGATATTTTGGTATGTACAAGTGAGAAATTAGATTCATTATTAAGAAATAGATCAAATATAATTTCAAATATTGGAATAATTGTTAGTGATGAATTTCATTTATTACATGATCATTCTAGGGGACCAACTTTGGAAGTATTGATCTCAAGGATAAGACATAAAAAACCAGATACACAAATTATTGCTCTTTCGGCCACAGTTGGTAACAGTGAAGAATTAGCTAAATGGTTGGGGGCTAAATTAATTCAATCAGAATGGAGACCAGTAAGTCTTCATTCAGGGACTTTAACTGAATTACAAGTAAAGGTCCATAGAATTGATGGGAAAGGAAATGAAAAATGGCCGGAGCCAAGAATAATAAATGGAGAAAAGGAAAAAGTCTTACATGCTGCGCTCGATGATACTATATCAGATAATGGACAACTATTGATTTTTGTAAATTCAAGAAAAAGTTCCCAGAAAGAAGCAAGGGAGTTATCAAAGCATATATTGAAACGTGTTAAAAATGAACCAAATTTTGATAATGGAGATAGATTTGTTAAATTAAACAAAGTTTCTGAATCTATTAATCAAAACGAAAATTCCTCACCTTTAGGAAAAAAATTATCAAACTCTGTAAAAGGGGGAATTGCCTTTCACCATGCAGGTTTGAGTAATCAACAGAGGAAAAATATAGAAGAATTATTCAAAAGTGGGGATTTATTTTGTATAGTGGCAACACCAACTTTGGCACAAGGAGTCAATTTACCGGCTAGAAGAGTAATAATTAGAGATGTGAAAAGATGGAGCACCGCAGCTAGTAGAAATATGCCTATGCCAATTATGGAAATAAAACAAATGTTAGGAAGAGCCGGGAGGCCGAAATATGACAAGAGAGGTGATGCCTGGATCATATCTAAAAATCTGGACGATGAAATTAAAAATGTAGAACATTTTTTACTAAGCGAACCAGAAGAAATAACATCAAAACTAGCCAATCCTAATGCTCAAACTGCGGAAGAGGACCCTGCTATGTTGACACATATCCTTTCCTTAATTGCTACTAGTGACATGAATGATAGAGATGCTTTGGGTAAATTTTTCAGTAAAACTTTCTTATCAACACATTTAGAATCTGAATATCTTGAGAATCAAATTGATAGAGTAATAAAATGGCTTTACGATAATGATATGATAACTAAGGAAGGAGAATCTAAGAGAGTTAAAGAGAGAATAATAAAGGAAGAAAGTGGAGAAAAATCCGAGGAAAATTGGGATGATGAAGTCCCAAATTGGGCTGAATCTGCAACGAAAATATCTGGAGTGAATCTTAATAATAATAATCAAAATAATTTCTCAGACGTTACTCCAAGAAAGGGTCCGGCAATCTTTGGATTCAAGAAAGCCAGTAATTATGAAGTTGAGGAAATTGAAGTTCCTGATCCACCTTCAATGGTATATTCGGCAACTTCTTTAGGACTAAGAATTTCTAGATTGTATCTAAATCCAGTTACAGGTAAGATACTAAAAGATGGATTAACTAATGCAATGAAAATTTTAACTGGTATAGATTTAGAAAGACAAATCTCTCCTTTTAGTTTATTGCATTTAGTGACGTGTACGCCGGATTTCATACCGTTATGGCCACAAAAGAAAGATTTAGAGAAAATTCAAGATGCACTTTATGGACATGAAAGAGAGTTACTGACACAGAGTGTAGATTTAGATGACGAAAGAAGAATGAAAGGCGCCTTAGTTTTACAATCATGGATTGAAGAGACGAGCATGAATGATTTAGAAACTGAATGGAATGTTCAGCCAGGAGACCTGAGAAGTAGAGTCGATTTAGCTGAATGGTTACTTTATTCTACTAGAGTTATTCTTATGGAAGATGAAGAATTATCGAGAATGAATAAGGAATCACACCGTGTGCT
The DNA here is from genome assembly GCA_030828405.1 of Thermoplasmatota archaeon. Lineage (GTDB taxonomy): Archaea > Thermoplasmatota > Poseidoniia > Poseidoniales > Thalassarchaeaceae > MGIIb-O2. Next base: position 72,326 of record JAURCP010000001.1, on the reverse strand, counting down.
ATTCGAGGCGATAGATGAAACACACAGGAGAACTAGATACGGTTGCAAATCAGATTTAATTTCCTTAGTCTCATTAAAAGGAATAGGTAGAGTTAGAGCAAGAGAGATGGTAGAAAAGTTAGGAGTAGTTAATGTCAAAGATATTGCATTATTAACTGAAAATGACAAGATCAAACTTTCAGAACTAAGAGGATGGAGTATTAAATTAGTAAATAAGATAGTAAAAAATGCTATAGAAACCAGTCAGCGTACAAAATGATTAGAATCATTATTGAATTAGAGTCCATCGCCTCATACAGTGATTCGAGAGCAGATGCCATGGTTCCCTGCATGGGGAATCAAATTTGATAAAGAAATAGACGATGTTAAAGAAACATTGGCAACTTTCAATCGTTTAAGACCAGATGAAAAATGGCTATTGCTAGCATTTGACGTTGCCGCTAGTGAAAAACATCTTTGGACAGCATGGTATTCTATGAAAAGAAATCAAATAAAAGGAAAAATGATTGCAAATAGTCCAGATGCAGAATTTCTGAGAATTATTGCAGGGACACACCAGGTAAGAATAGCATTCGAAAATGCTGGGATTAGAAACAGTGATCATTCTGCATGGATAATAAGGCTGCCTGATATTGAACTAAGTCCGAAAGTCGAAGATAATTTTATCAATCGTGAAGTATATAATAATCATGAATTAGAAGCCATTTATTTGATTGAACGAATGAATAGTTCATTAATCTCACAAAGACCAAACCCTACTTTAGAAGGACTCAAAAGAATAGTTTATGAAAATACAATCATAGAAAGTAAATCATTAGAAGAATGCTTTCTTCTACACCTAGTATCGTCCAATCTCTAATCTAAGGGAAATATTTAGAGGGACAAACTGATATGTAAAATACCTGAGCAGACAATAGAGAGATTATGGCGAAGTACTACGGCTACAGAAATTGCTCACATTGTGGAATAGTTTGCACCCCAGGTAACTATCTTGATTACAATGGGAAAAGGTACTGTACAGCATGTTGGATTCAACATGAAAATCCAGATCATCCAGATTTAGAAGCGATAAGAGAAAAAGTTCAGAATGCAGTTAAAGTTTGGAAACTTGCTAAGTATTCAAAAGATGAATATCATCTCCCAGTTGGACCGAAGTCAATCAATAAAAGGTGATTAATTGTCATTCGTCCCTAGTGATTTCGATGCATCATCATGGGAAAATATTGAGCCATATGTTAATGACTTAATCAATAGAGAATTAAGCTGCTCAAGTTGTCTAGAAACGTTAATCTCAGATACTTCAAATCTTGCAGAACATATTTCAGAAATGGGAGCGTTACTCTACATTGGTATGACTTGCGATACTGAGAATGAAAATAAAAAAAATGAGTATTTATATTTTGTAGAAAATATTAGGCCAAAACTATCTGAATTTTCCGATAACCTAAACAGAAGAATAGCTAGCCATCCATCGATAGGAAATTTACCAGAGAGATATGACTTGATGATTAGAGGGATAATTTCAGATATTGAGATATTTAGGTCAGAAAATATACCACTCGGTGTTGAACAAACTAAACTCGTGACTAAGGCACAAGGAATTACTGGAGCGATGACGGTGGAATTTCAAGGACAGGAAAGAACATTCCCTGAAATGAAGGCTTTTCTAGAATCTAATTCTAGAGATGAAAGAGAAAAAGCTTGGAAAACAATGGTAAATAGATGGATGGAAGATTCTGAAGAACTATCTGAAATATATGATCAATTGATAAAAATACGGCATCAGATTGCCCTTAACGCAGGGTTTAATTCTTACACTGATTATATGTTCAAAGCTATGCATAGATTTGATTATACTGTAGAAGATTGTTTGACGTTTCATGACTCAATAGAAAAGGTTTGTATGCCTATCGTTAGAGAAATTAATGAGAGAAGAAGAATTGCCTTTGGTTTAGACAGACTATCTCCATGGGATGTAAATGAAAAATCAGGAAGTGGCCCAGATATTAATGGGGAAAGCCCCCTGAAGCCATTCAAATCTGTTCAAGAAATGGTAACAAAATTATCTCAGGTATTCCATAATATGTCTAATGATTTAGGAAAGAAATTTGATAAACTGGTAGAGATGGATACATTGGATTTAGAGACTAGAAAAGGTAAGGCTCCAGGGGGATATCAATATTATTTAGAAAAAAGTCGAATCCCATTTATTTTCATGAATGCAGCAGGTTTACAAGGAGATCTAGAAACAATGATTCATGAATCAGGTCATGCATTTCATTCGTTATACTGTGGGCATTTAGATTTAATTGATGAAAGAAACTATCCCATAGAATTCGCAGAAGTTGCATCAATGTCTATGGAATTATTAACTCAGGATGAATGGGGGCTCTTCTATGAAAATATTGAACAGGCTAGCAGAGCAAGAATTTCTCATTTGGAAGGAGTGGTATACTTACTACCCTGGATTGCTACAATAGACTCATTTCAGCATTGGATATACGCTAATCCAAATCATACAAGAGATGAAAGGAAAGAATATTGGTTGTCATTGAGAGAGAGATTTGGATCTAATATGGATTGGGAAGGTAATGAAAAATTTCGGGAACTATCTTGGCAACAACAAGGACATCTGTATGGAGTACCGTTCTATTACGTAGAATATGGCATAGCGCAATTAGGTGCATTACAACTTTGGCAAACCCATCGAAAAAGTCCAAAAAAAGCGTTGGAAAACTATTCTAGAGCTATGAAATTAGGTAATACCAAGACTTTACCTGATCTTTTTGCTGCAGCAGAATTAGAGCTTGGTTTTGATGAAAATCATCTTAATTCATTGATTAGTGAAGTAAAGGTTGCAATGTCTGAGATTAAATAATCGTCGGACAAGCCGAGATCTGAAATTAATCTTTCAGACCTTCGGCTGTCACGGTAAAGACCGCTTCTCCTTCTGGAAGATTAGGACTGTCAATAAGACGTGCAATGCGTCTACCTCCCTTTGATTTTCTCAGATAGAGACGGAATGTGCTTGCGTGACCTACGATATGTCCTCCGATTGCTTTAGTTGGATCACCCCATAATGCTGCAGGGTTTGACATAACTTGATTTGTAACTAATATCAGAGCATTTTGAACATCTGATAATTGTTTAAGTTCTTTGAGATGCTTATTTAATTTCTGTTGTCTAGAAGCTAACATCCCCCTACCGACGTATTCTGCTCGGAAATGACTAGTTAGTGAATCTACTATTACTAACTTAACATCTATTGACTTCGCCATCCTTTTGATTTCATCAACTAGTAACATCTGATGAGCTGAGTTGTATGCGCGTGCTACATGGATTCTGTCTAAAGCATCTTGAGGGTCCATACCAACTGCTTCAGCCATTTGCGCTATTCTTTCTGGTCTGAATGTATCTTCAGTATCAATGTAGAATACTTCACCATTTAATCCACCCTGAGAAATTGGTAGTATTGTATTTACAGCTAATTGGTGTCCAATTTGTGTTTTACCACTACCAAATTCTCCAAATACTTCACAGATTGATTGTGTTTCGAAACCACCACCCAATAACTCATCCATTGCTGATGTTCCTGATGTTAGTTTTTGTACTGTTTTACGGCGATCTAATAATGCATTTCCACTAATAAATCCTCCAATATTCGCTAATTTCTTCGCTGCTTGAATTATTTTCGATGAAACGGCTTCGCCTAATTCTGCCTGTTCGGCTAATTCCATCGGACTCATTACAGCTATGGCCAGTAACTCTTCAAAACCTGCTTCTCTAAGTTTTTCTGCTGTTGCTGGGCCTACTCCAGGCAAATCTTCTATTGTCATCTCGGGTTCGTCTATATCTATTGTTATTTCATCCTCATCGATATTTTCACTAGCAGTTTTCTTTACCATCTTATCACCTGTTTACATTACTTGGGATTGTTAGAGAGTATATGAATAAATGAAAGACCCCTTATTATAAATAAAAGTGAAAAAATCTCAAACAGCCTATCAGTTGCCCTTTCTTTTACTTTCAGTTTATTTTTAATTTGGTATCGAGTGGTGGATTTGAACCACCGGTCTCCGGGTTATGAGCCCGACGAGATAACCTGACTACTCCAACTCGATAGCCTATCCTGAGGCCTTACTTATTTGAAGACGTCTGGAATGATTTTTGCACAATTACATATGATAACAGTCATGTGGTGTCAGTTAACCCGAGTATATTGAGGGTACTATGAACGGTAGATTACTAGTACAAAATGCGATGATGGTCCTTCCTAATAGGATTGTTGAAGGAGATCTTCGTGTTAGTAATGGTTTAATCAAAACTGTAGCGCCTTTTGGTGGCCTACAACCAGAAATTGGAGAACTTGTCATAGATGGTACGGGTTTACACTTATTACCGGGTGTAATTGATCCACATGTTCACTTTAGAGACCCTGGCAATCCGGAAAAAGAAGATTTGGAAAGTGGCAGTAGAGCTGCAGCCGCTGGAGGAATTACGTCTTTTTTAGATATGCCAAATACATCACCTAATGCCACCAATCGTTTAGCTCTCGAGGAAAAAATCGCTGTGGCAGCAAAAAAGGCTGTGACGCATCATGGATTTTTCATAGGAGCTACAACAAACAATGTTTCTGACTTACAAAGTGTTCAAGGAATGGATGGAATCTGTGGAATTAAAATATTCATGGGAAGTAGTACTGGAAATCTACTGGTTCATGAACAAAAGCATTTAGAAAATATTTTTGCAAATACTGGAGGAATTATCGCAACACATGCAGAAGACGAAATAAGATTACAATCAAGAATCGCTGAATTTAAACATCGTACAGATATTGCAGCTCATGCAGAGTGTAGAGATATTGAATGCGCACTTATTGCTACAAAAAGAGCCACTGCCTTGGCTAAGGATCATTCTCATCGTTTACATATCGTTCATTTAACCAGTGGAAAAGAAGCTGATTGGTTATCCTCTAAAAAAGGAGATTTGATTACAACAGAAGTTTGTACACAACATCTTACCTTTGATCAAGATGATGTTGAAAAGTTAGGAGTTCGGGCTCTAATGAATCCACCAATTAGATATACTGAAGACAAAGAAAAATTGTGGAGTAGACTCAAAGATGGAACAATTGATTGTATTGTTACTGATCACGCACCCCACACTTTGGAAGCAAAATCAGTTGGCTTCCCTAAAGCACCTGCTGGGATGCCAGGGGTTGAGACCTCACTTCCTCGAATGCTTACACATGCTAAAGAGGGTAAGTGTTCTATTTCTGATATTGTGAAATGGATGTGTGCTGGTCCTGCAAAAGTTTATGCAATTAAGAATAAAGGTTCCCTAATTGAAGGATTTGATGGTGACTTGACCTTAGTTGATTTGGAAAATCATAGAATTATTCAAGATTCTGACACATGGACAAGAGTTGGTTGGACTCCCTATGATGGTATGGAGCTAACAGGTTGGCCAATGTATACAATTGTTGATGGCAATGTAGTGCATAAACGTGATTCTGGAGGGTCACTAAGGGGAAGTTCTGTAGCTCTTGCGGGTAGCACTGGAAGAGTATTGAAGTTTAATTAACTCTAATCTCTACAGGATTCACCTTCTGGACCATCTGGACACGGTTCATCTCCTTCATTTCCTTCTTCCGATGACTCATTAGATTCATCTGATTCTTCTTCGGTTACTTCTTGCTCTTCATAATACCAAGACGGAGTAGATTGGCCGGGTATTAGTAACTCATCTGTCAGAGACATTTCTGATAAATTATGAACTGTAACTCCAAGAGAAGAAAATGCATAGATATATTCTCCCATAAATATTGAACGTCGAACACTAGTTGAACTATACCACCAATTATCTTCATTGTCATAGAACTCTGAATGATCAACCTCTCCGTGAGTTGAAAGACTTAAATTCTCTAAGTCAACATTGATCAATTTAAGCATTGAAATGTATTCATAATTATAATAATACGGAGATTCATCATTGTAGACATGTCGATATGTAGAAAGTGGAATTGCAAGTAAATCTGCGGGAGCCCAATATGTGAATGCTTTGTGTTCGTATGTAGCTTCCGACCAAGACCATGACCAGCCACAGATGCGTATATCTTCACAATTTTCATCGATATAAGCAGGAGAAATTGGCATCGAATCGGCCAAAGTAGGGTTAGTTGGATCGCTTACATCGAAAAGAGAAATCTGAGTAGTAGACCAATCAAGACCTAATCCATCTTCACCAGGTCCAATTCCAATTGTCAACAATGTGTCTTCATTTACTGGATGAATATAGGTTGAAACTCCAGGAACTTCTAACTCGCCAAGAATAATAGGATTGAATGGATTTGATAAATCAATAACCCATAGCGGATCTATATTCTCAAATGTCACAAGATATCCTCTGTCACCGATAAATCTAGCACTCCAAATTGTCTCGTTAGGAGCAATGTTCTCTACTACACCGACTTGAACTAAAGAATTACAAGGAGAAATTAAACAGTCTTCTCCTTCATGATGTAGGATCGTCACTTGGTTGGAAGGACCTGTAAAAATAGGTTCTCCATTATCATCTACTTCACCATCTAACCACCATCTACCCCAGGCATCAGAAGTTGAAGCGATTCTTATCGAGCCTTGGAACTCACTCATCGAGAATTGATCCTGAACAGTACCAGAAACCCTTCCTGATCCTAAATAAGATGTTGAATTACTGTCTGAAATATCGAATGCATGGATGTTTGTAGCATCTTCAAAATCATTATTTCTCCAAAACCACCACCAGTCTGCAACAGGCTCAGCTAACAATAGAGTATTCCCTGAAGAATAGACATGAGCCCAACGAGAAGTGATATGATCTATCTCAAACTCTGTTTCTTCACCTAATAATTTCATTGTCATGATCGTGGTTAATCCACGAACTGATGAATTCTGACTAGCAGAAAACTCGCTACAATTATCAGAATATGATGAAATGGTAGAATAAGTTCCATCAGAATTCATTAGATACATTTGGGGAACAAAGTCTTCCAGTGTTAATGAATTAATCTCTTCTTGATTGGAATTAATTGTGTCTCTCAATGAACGGTTCCATAGAACCATTCTTTCTTGAGGGTCTTCCATCTCATAATAATACTGAGGAAGATCTACCCATGTTCTAATACCATCAAAATAAGTGTATAAATGAGTTACCGAGCGAACTGTACCGTCTACCAATCTTGCCGTATGATAATTACCTTCAATAAATAATTCGTCCTCAATAACAGGATTACTTTTATCGCTAATATCAACAACAGAGTACATTACCAGACTTTCATATCTTGTGTAAGTATGAGTTTGTAATGAGCCATCAGAGCCGTAGTATGAATAACTTTCTTCGTGCCCCATTAATTCTAGTAATGGATGATTCGATTCAAGATTCCAATAATTAACACTAGATGTAATAACTATACGGTCTCCTTCAAGCATCATTTGCAATGGACTGCCTAACATAGACAGATTAGATACTAAATTTATGCTGCCAAATTCTGGAACTCCCATAATCAAAAATTTATTTCCATTCAACATATAGACATAATGGCCGTCAGTTTTTATGAAGTCAGCCTCATCAACTCCTGATTCTTGATTATTAGTACCAGAAAATTCTCCCTCACGATCATTTGAAGATAAATCAGAAGTTGTACTATCAGATGCTCCAGGCATTCCATCTGATTCAGCTAATACATCATCAAACATACGCAAATACTTTTCACCGGAAGACCAATGGTAGTAAGATTGCTGATCTAGTTGAACCATCATTTCATCATGCACTGAATTCCTTAAATCATCTAATAAATTATCACACTCATCATATTTCACTAACTCTGGAGAACCATAAATTCGTTCTGATAAGTTTAATTCGGGATACTCTCCATCAATGAAATCTATCTTATTGTCAATATCGTCATTGATATCTTCAATAATCCCTAAACATCCTGAAGAAATCAAAGTAAATAATACAATTATACTAGTCACTGGTCTCGCATTCATATATATCCGATGAAACATTAGATTATCAACAAGTTGGTATAATGACTTTACAAAATATTCGAATTGGGAATCATACTAATCGTCACAGGATCAACTTCTTCTGATCCTTCATCATTCATCGCAGTCGATGTTTCAACGGCTACATCATCTCCAGAAGAGCCGAGGCTTTGAGTGCCGGCCAAAAAAATCAGCGCAGCAAGTTGTATGTTCAATTCCTGATCCATCGATACTTAATCAGGTGATTAATACTTAATATAAATCATTAATTGAGTCATTCTTGCATCAGGTTAAAAAACCGGCTAAGAATTAATAATTCTCTGTAATTTCTAAAGAATAAGAGGTTTTTAGAATTTTATTTCCTAAATCTGTTAACTTCCATTTGGGTCTCTTTGATAATTGCTCATCATTGATATATTCATACCTTTTTAATTCTAGTATGTGGTAACTCATTAACTGCCGAGAAATTGAAAGTTTTTTACTAATTTCTGAATTAGAAAGCCCAATATTTCCGGATTTAGATAAAACCTCCAGAATGGCTAATCTAGTTCCCATTATAGGATTCCTGACATTATCTAATTCATTAATAGGAATATGAGATACAGCATATCTCCGTAGTTTACCATCTTTCCAAGAAATAATTGTTCCTTTATTCTCTAAAACTTGTAAATGATAAGCAGTAACTCCATTAGCTAATCCAAGAAAATCTCTCAATGCAGAGAAATGAATTCCTGCATTAGATTCTATGAAGCCGAGAATTCTCCCTCGTGTCAATAAATCAGCACTATTTTTACTTCTAGAAATTAAAGGTGAAACTAAAGATATTAGAATTGTAATTTTAAAAATTTCAGAGAAAAAAGCTCCTATAATTATAGAAGAAATACCTCCTGAACCAATTACTAAGAAATTTAGATATTTATCGTCTACAGAACTATATGAATCGTCTGTATCTTCTTTTTCATTCTCTATACCTGCATCATTTTCTTGATCGGAATCTTCACTGATAATAGTTAATAATTCATTTTCTTCGCTATAGCCAGTGAGAACATTATCTGTAGTTGTTTGGTAATACATTATGCTACCAAATATAATACAGGCAACACTAGAAAAAAACAAAAGACGTACAAATAGTATGCCTCTCATACATATCGGAGATAGACATTACATATCATAAACTTGGTTAATTGTTTTGACATCCTCAATCGTCGTGTTGAAGAAGTGAGGCTCTTGTGTGAGGACGAAAACTGATGAGCGAGAACCGAGAAAACGAGATTGAAGATTCGGATGATTTTGTTGAGTCTATGTTGACTTCTGCTCGTTCTATAATACGTACTTGCCTACAAATTAGATCATTTGAAACCATACTAATAGTCACTGATCCTGAAAGTTCTGTTATTGGAAGAGCATTGTATGAAGCCTCAGCAGAAGTAACTGATAGAACTCTGATGATGATGATGCCGACATCTCACAAAAAAGGTAGTGAACCCCCGGATTATGTTGCCGAGTTGATGAGAAAACAAGATGTTGTTATTTTGGCCACAAAAAGTTCAATGACTCACACAAAAGCAAGAATAAATGCTTCAAAGACAGGTAGAACTAGAATTATCTCTATGCCAGGGATTAGTGAACTAATGTTTTCGGCGGGTGGAATGACTGCAGATTATAATGCACTTCAGAAAGAATTATCTGGATTAACATCATTGTTTAGGAGAAAGAGAGATGTGAAAGTAACTTCCCCTGGTGGTACTAACATTACATTCAGTATAGGGGCTAAATGGAGAACAGATGATAATGGGATATGTAATAGGCCGGGGCAAGTAATGAATTTACCTTCAGGACGAGTATTCGTATTTCCAAAGGAAGAAACTATGAATGGGACAATAGTCATTGATGGTTCTTGGGAAGGGAAATTAATAGTTGAACCAATTATTATGGAAATCGAAAATGGAGTCGTTACTAATATTTCAGAAAGTGAATTTACTGAAGAAATAAATTTAACTTTTGACGAAGTAAGTAAATCTCTAAACAAGAATAAAGCGGCTATTGTAAAAACAGTAGCGGAATTTGGATTTGGGATGAATGCAAGAGCAAAAGTTATTGGAAATCTTCTGGAAGATCAGGTAGTTCGTGGAGCTGCTCATTTTATTCTTGGCGATAATTCTGCATATGGTGGTAAAAATAACATTGGTTTACAAATGAGAGGAGTCATACTGAAACCAACTATTGAATTAAAAGATATTGATTTAGTTAAAGATGGAAAAATAGTTGCTCGAAGGAATTGATACGGATGAGAGCTTTTATTTGGTGTAATGGTGACCTACCTTCTGAAGAAATTATTTTTAATCTAGGAGAAATTTCACCATTATTTGCAGTTGATGGAGGGGCTGATAAAGCAAGAACATTAGGGTTTGATGTAATAGAAATATTTGGCGATTTAGATTCTGTAGATATTGAAAAACATAAGACTAAGAAAACTCTATTGAAAAGTCAAAAAATTAGTGATTTGACTAAGACAATTGGTGAACTATCTGAAAGAGGATTTACCGAATTTGACATATTGGGAGCAGAAGGAGGAGATACTGGACATATGTTAGGAGTATGGGGTTCTTTAGCAGAAATTTCTGTTGATTTAACTATTAGACTATATCATGAAAACTCTACCACTCATAGAATTACATCTGCATCTGGTAATTTCGAAATCAATATGGAGAAGGATAAAATATTTTCAGTATTCGCTCTATCTAAATGTCAAAATGTATGTGTTAAAGGTGCTAAATGGGAAATTAAAAATGAGGAATTTGATTTATCGACTAAAGGACTTCATAACAAAAGTTTAGGTAATCCAGTAACAATAAGTGGAAATGGGATTCTAGCACTAATTATTGAGAACTAATCACTCTTCTTCATACGGAGATGGGTTTTGAGAAAGTAACATCGCTATAGGCCTTGTACGAGGATCACTTTCTAAAGCAATTTTCATAATTACTGCAAGTGGAACCCCAAGTACTGCACCCATTAGACCCCATGCCCATCCCCAAAATGAGACTAATATTAACAAAACAATTGGAGACATATCAAGCCTTTGTCCGGCTAACTGAGGTTCAACAAATGCTCCCCATGCCTGCTGATTTGCAATTAGTAAACCTATCATGATTAAAGCAGTAGTTGGCTCTAATAATATTAATGCTAATATTCCAGGAGGAATCATAGAAATCAATGCCCCAATGTAAGGTATAAAATCTAAGAAGAAAGTTATAGAAGCCCAAAGGAACCATCCAGGAATGGAAAGATAATTTAGGATAATTGCGGCAATAACCGCTTGACCAAAGGCGACTGTCGCTCGAGTAATGACATAAGTATTGATTCCCTCACCAGAATTTGATGCGATTTTCTTGAAACGATTAACTTCCTCTGGATAGGCTGCCTTTATTCTATTAGGAAGAGTTTCAGCCTCGAGAATGATAAACAATAAGAAAATAAATACTGTGGCTGCACTAGCTGTAAATCCTGCAATTGAACCAACGAAATCTGTCGCAAAAGTTGTGATCACATCTATGCTAACTAATTCCGTTAGACCAGAGGTATCAATAGTGTAACCGAATATTTCTTGATTCTCAAGACGTGACATCTTGTCTGCGAATGCTTCAGTTATTCTTTGTTGTGTTGACGCTTCTGTGAACTCAGTAAGATTAGAATAAAGAATTTGAGATGCAAAGAATATCATTAGGGCGACTATGCTTAGTAGACCTCCGTATGCCAATAGAGGGTGACCAAATCTTTTCTCCAGCCAATTTGCAGGAGGTCTAATTAATAGAAAAAGTAAAGTCGCAATTACGAGAGGTTGGATAACGGCTTTCAAGTGAATAATTGCAAGGATAGAAATAAATAAAATTACTAGTATATCTGAAACAGTGCTTACTGGAATCCCTCTAAATGCCTTAGTAGATGTCATGTGCGTCCCCACCCCTCCGAACACTTCTAACTGATGAAGGATTTCCCGATAATCACTGAATTCTCTCGTAAATTTTAATGAAACGCTCTGCATCAATCTCATATGTAAAATTCTGAAGTACTCTTTCACGACCAACCATGCCCTTTTTCTGTAATGAATTAATATTACTAATTTCTTTAATGATTGTTGATGACATGGAACTTATATCCCCCATTTGAAAAAGTGCACCTACTTCTGAATCAACCATCTCCGGCAAAGGACCATGATTAACGGTAACAACAGGGGTTCCGGACGACATCGATTCTAGAGGTATCAATCCTTGACCCTCATAATAAGATGGATAGACAGTTAAATCAGCATTTCTAAATAATTCAGCCAGTTCTTCGAAAGACATACTTGATTCGATGTAAACTGAAGAGGAAATTCCGAGACTATGTGCTTGATTTAATAGACGTTTTCTGAGATGTCCACGGCCAACAATTACTAATTTAGAATTAGAAAATTCTGATTTCACAAGTGCGAAAGCCTGCAATAACGAACCATATCCTTTTCTGGCTGCCAAACGACCTACTGCAAGTAATAATACATCTGATTCAGAACAACCAAAACGCCTCCTTAGCTCTATATTCCTAGTATCTGTGGGAGTGAACATTTCTGTATCTACACCCCAATGAATTACTTCACAGTCCCAATCTATTGGTGGAGAATAACGTGAAATAAAATCTTCCTTAGTAGCTTCAGAATTTGCTACACAAACGTCTGAACATAATAATGCTTGATTTTCAAATTTAGCATATCTTTTAGATGTTAATAAAATTGCTAAATCATTAGGATTAGCCCATACAGCTGTTTCTTTTTGTTCTTTAGCTGTTAATAGGCCATCTTTCTCACCTAACCACGAACCATGTAATGAAGATACTATAGGAGCAATATTGTTTTTGCAGTCACGAAACTGTTTTTCACTCCATGAAATCATTGGGCAATGTAAATGCACCATATCTACTGGATTTAATTTATTTAATTTCTTGAGGGCACGAAGAGCTGTACGGCCATAAGAACGCGTAAATTCCATCGGTATTCTAAGCCATCCAACCGAAATTACCTCGACTCCGGGTATGGAGGGGATGTTTTTCCCTCCACCATTTCTTGTGATTATAGTGATATTATGTCCACGTGAAGCTAAAGCAGAAGAAAGATGGAAAACTGTTGACCCCATACCTCCCCAACGAGGAGGATATTCAGCAGATAACATGGCGATGTGCATACAGTACCATGCCTGCGTTGAGTTCACCTGTTTTCAAGAGATTGGATACAGGACAGATAACAGTTTGATTCAAATCATGTATTACTGTCGCAGATATGAGAATATGTCAGATACACTACCCGTCCACGTCACTGTAGTAATACCTACAAGAAATGAAGAAGCAGCAATAGTTGATACTATTCGTTCAATACCTAAAGGAAATTGGTGTGAAAAGATTGACTTCTTAATTGTAGATGGAAATTCTACCGATAGGACAAGGGAATTAGCAGAAAAAGAGGGCGCGAATGTCTATTTAGAGCCTCGTAAAGGTTATGGAAGAGCGTATAAAACAGGGTTTTCAATGGCACCCGGAGAAATTATTGTGACAATGGATGCAGATTGTACATATCCCGGAGAAGAAGTTCCTAATCTTGTTAAAAAACTAATTGATGAGGATCTAAAATGGATTACTTGTGATAGATTAAAACGAGCAGAGGAAGGTTCAATGCCGGGACTTCATGGATTTGGAAACTGGGTTTTATCAAAAACTGCTTCAATTCTCTATTGGTACGGCATACATGACTCTCAAAGTGGAATGTGGGTATTTAGGAAATCTATTTTTGAAGATGAAAGAGTGAGACCTAAACATGATGGTATGCCGCTATCTCAAGAATTTAAAATTAGGGCTAGAAGATATCTGGGCAAGAAAGAAACTGCTGAAGTTAGCGTTCCATATCGGCCAAGAGTTGGAGAGGCAGAAATTAATACATGGGGAGATGGATTACTAAATCTAAGGTTTTTATTTACTCATAGAATGGGTTTGACTCAACAAAAAACACCTTGGGGTCCTGAATAATTATTCATTAAATTCGTCGTCTAATTCTCTAGGATCGAATGTAGACCAAGATTCTATCATCTCTAAGTCCTTAGCTAATTCTTTACGACGTTGAGCTGAGTAGAGTATTCCTATAATTACTGAAATAGTTATTAGTACTAATAATAATGGAAGACCTCCTGAAAATAACCATGAAATTAGATTTCTTTCATCATCTGACTCAATAGGTAATAATTCGATTAGAACAGGGCTAACAATTTCTCCATCAATAGCCCAGACTTCTACTTTTGCGGTACCCCCATCGTCAATTAGCAGAGCTGTCTCTAAGGTCCAGATATTATCGCCAGCAATTAAATCACCTTCTGTTCCATCGTCTCTTAACTGGAACTCTCTGTCGATTACACCGGCTTTAAATTTACAAAATAACATCTGAGTTGTTCCATCTAAATCTTCCAGTTTAACTGTGACGAAGATAGTATTAACCTGATCAAATACTAATGAGTTCGGCGTAATTATTAATTCGGAGAGAACAGGTGAGCTCGCTCCTATGGTCAAATTGATTGATATTGAGTCAGATGCACCTCTAGAGTCAGTAACAATTAGATTAATTCTAACCGGACCAGGCGGGAAATATACCGATACTTGTTCCTTGTTTCCAATTGATGTACCGTCGCCAAGACTCCATTCATACAATATTATATCATTATCATAATCAAAAGAAGGGGAGGCATTGAGAATAATCTCTCTACCTGGAGGAATATATTGACCATCCGAGAAATCTCTAATACCGGCTACAGGTGATGTTTCAAAAACATTCAGCTCTTGGTAATAAATAGAATACTTACCTGTTGAATCAGTTAAGACAAACGAAAGAACATGATTCCCTGCAGGTATGTAATCATTGTACCAATAATCATTAGTTTTATTTTCAAGAATTGGTGATTCTATCAAATCTGAAAATATGGAAACAGTAAAATCATCACCATCGGGATCGAAAGAATCACGGAAATCGAACAATACTGGAAGGTTTGAATAAACATCAATACTCTCTTCTGGTGATGTTAAAACAAGCACAGGAGCGGCTTCATCAACTATTATTGAAGTTGAAAATACAGCATTTCCTCCATCACCGTCATCTATGATTAGTGAAATTTCATGTTCGCCAGCAGGTAGTCTTGCCTCGAATTTCCATTCACTTCCTATCGGTTCAGAAATTAAGTTACTTTGCCATAAAACACTTACTAAATCTTTACTAGATTCAGAAAAATGATTACAAATAATACCAGTACTATTTTCTAAATCCAAACATGCAATATCCCAATCTCCAGAACCAGATGCATCGAATGGTATCAGAAATCCTGAATCAGTTGAATAACCCTCATTAGGGAAAGAGATTAACGCTACAGGAGGAGAATTTTCAATCACCAGAGTTTTTTCTGAGGAGGTCCATCTACCTGCATGATTTGGGATATCATCACTAGCATACATGGTAATCAAATGAGTTCCTTTCGATAGTGTTCCTGACCATTCTATCGAATTATCGGGTGTTACTCCTGAATCTATTAAACCATCAATATCACTCCAAAATTCAAATTTTATCTCATCTCCTTCTGGATCAAATGTGTTAGTTCCATCTAAACTAAGAATATCTTGGGATTTTGTACCAGTAGTAATTATCTCAAATGAGGCTATTGGTAATTCATTAAATAATTCTACATTGAATGTCCAAGTAACTGGGGAATTAATTCCATCAGTTGCAAAAACTGTCACAGAAAACTGATTTGGCGCAAATGGGAACGTTTTGTTGATTTGCCCTGGGCAATCTTGGAGGAATGTATCGTTTTGTTCGTAAGAAACTCTTATCCAGCAACTTAACTCATCATTTTCAGGGTCTGAGGTTCCTGTTAAATCAATATTAACAGAAGCTGTTTTTCCAAGATAAAGTGTACCCCATGCAGAGATGTCGGGGGTTGTATCTACAGTAAGTAATGGAGGACTATTAGTCAATTCGATAGTGCGGACCTCTATTGCACAGTTAAAAGATGAATCACAAACCTCCAAAGTTATCTGATGTATCCCATCAGAAAGACATTGGAAAATTCCATTAGCAATTATTATTGAATTATTATCATTAAATTGACAAGAACTAGTTATATCTCCATCAATATTACTTGACCAAGAATAAGTCATTAATTCATTATCTAAATCCCAAGAGGAACTAGCATCAAAAATAACCTCAGAACCACTGGCATAAACTCCATCTGACTCTGGTAACAACCAGATAATAATAGGTGGTTGATTCGATATCTCCAGAATACAGTTCACAACTTTATTAGAATTTAATTCAAATGATTCAGAGTCATTATGAACTAAATCATAATCACACCCTGTATAGACATTATTTACTTCTGACCACCCACTGATTGGAGTCCATCTTTCACCAATAAATGGGCCAAGGATATCAATACCCTCATATGGCAAGATTTGAAAATACTCGGATTCATAATTATCGAAAGAAAGATTTACTGAAGAGAATGGAATATGATTAAGATATTGATTTAATACATGAGTCTCTACAAACCACATCTCATCTACAATATTATCGTCAGACTGAAATGAGGGGGTATCCATTACTGAAGATGAAATCCACCTAAGATGACTACTAGATTTCATCAAGAAATTATTTGAGCTTGAGTTAGGGTAAAAAAATGAGTTGGTCATATTTACAAAACTTGCATCAATACTCGGGGAAGAATTACATCGTAAGCCAGTATTATTGATTAATAACTCTGAATGATCTACTAAATCAAGACAAGAGTCTAGGTTCTGAGAATCTATGATGCTATCATTAAGATAAGATACAAGTGAACCTTCAGCATCCCAATATAATCCTTTATTATCAACTTGAATTTCTAAATTAGATATCTCAGCGTCGACATCATTCAATTCAATAGCATAACTATCAGGATCAGTTGAATTGGAATAAATCAAAATATCGTTAATAATTATATTACCATTCTGAGATAAACCCGAATTATCTGCACTGAATGCTGGCGAGTTAATCGAATTTATTATTGTTAATGTGTCGAGTTGTAAATCTATACTATCTTCAACAGTAATCCCATAATTATCATCAATTGATGTACAAACATAGCAAGATACATTCTTGCCTCCACTTACAACGTCGTTAGATTCATCAAAATAAAACCCAGAGCCAAGATTTGCAGATAGCGAACCCACTCCATTACCAGAAGTCATGATATATTCTAACTCAACATTGCTAGAATCTCGAACAGAGACACCGTGACCTGTATTATTCATACTTTGTATAGCATTAACATCGGGATGAAATTCTCTGAAATCAACACCGCTAGCACCATTTTCAGAGGTTTCCCAGTTAGTGCCGCGCACCCCACCTTTCCATAGAAGAATTCCCGGACCAGACGAATTTCTGACTACTAAATTATTCAGAGTTGGAGGTCCGGAAGTACCCCAATTCGATGACCGCCAAAACAGCCCTGCTCTATCATTAAACGGGACTGAAAGGCCATTTTCACCATTACCTAATAATGTCAAATTATTCACTATCATAGATGAGTCAATCATATATGCCCTAAATCCAACTACAGGATTATTTTCAATTAAGGCACCCTCAATTTTTATTCCACTAGTATTCACATCTAGTGCTGCAATACCAAGTCCGGGAGTCTTTGCATCAATACCTCCAGTACCTCTAATAATTAAATTTGTAAAGACTGCATTCATTGGAAGATTAGAAAATTGACTATGATTATATTGTTCAACCATGACTCCTCGATATTGACTATCTTCAACTATAACGTTAGTAAATGTAGGCCTTGTATTCCAACCTTGTGTAATGTGCCTAACATAAATTCCATTATCTGAACGTTTAACGCTTGAATCAATGATTAAAGGCAATGAATCTTCAACCCAAATTCCTGCCGCAATAGTGGTTGTAGCGCCGCTAATATTGCTAACATGAAGGTTACTAATTATGCCTCCAGAATTGCCCCAGTAATTCAGGCCACGAGTTACTAAATCATTGATTAATGCTCCATTAACTATGGGGCTTGACGACGCCCCCACTGATAAGCCAATGCCCTTCCTCCAATTTGTATTAAGAGGGATATCTTGTCCTCCACCCTCAATTATCAAATCATTAATTCTAGGGGATGCTGAATCAAAAAGATCGATGGCGACTAAGTCGGCATTTTCAACTGTTAAATTATTGATAGTGGGATTACTCCCATAAATTGTAATCCCATATTCAGAATTTCTAATCGTTAAATTATCTATTATTGACCCAAGACCATTACTAGATGAATTAAAAATTAAACCATCATGATTGCCAATTATTGAATTAAGAATTACTGGTGAAGATGAACTACCCTGTATGGTTATCCTACCTGCAATTAAGATATCTTTGTCATCTCCTAAATTAATTTCAGTACCTGCCTCTACAATCAGTATTTCTCCACTTTCTACTGTATACCCATCAACTAAATTTATTGTACCATTCCAAACAGTAGTTGATTTAGAAAAAGATGCTAAAGAAGTCATTGGAGCAAATATAACTGAAGAAAATAAGAGAATAGAAACTAGAAAAATTGCACGCCTAAATTCAGGAGAATACGGGGCGGGCATGAATCAACGGCAGTGCTACAGCATATATCAATGGTGGATAAATGAGTCTGGAGATATAGTGTAATAAACGAGTCATAATAAAGTGTAGTCAGCACGCTGATGATGAGGATAAGAATGAGTACTGCCTTTGTATTATTCAAATGCCAGCCACAGAGAGAGTTGGAGGTATATCTTGCACTGTTGGAAATTGATAGTGTAAGCGAGACTCATGTAGCATATGGAGAATATGATCTTGTAGCAAGAATTGATTTCGAAGATGAAAAAGAAATGGCGAAAACCTTGATTGGTAATATGCGCTCAATTCCAGGAGTTCAGAAAACTGAGACTCTGATAGCGGTGGAGGCATAGATTTGGCAGTAGGATTCATTTTAATAACAACTGAACCCGGTTGTGAAGTCCAAGTTAGAGAAGAGGTAAGTAAGATTGATTGCGTTAAGGGACAATGGATAGTTTTCGGAAATCACGATCTTTTTGTGAAGGTAGAAGCGGAGAGTGAATCAGAATTGACTCAGTGTATTGTACAAGAAATACGTTCTGTAGAAGGGATTTACGAAACTAGAACTTTAATTGGTGCTGAAATCTAATTAGATTGACTTGGTCAATTCTTTCAATAATTCATTTGCAGCTTGATTACATTCAGCAGCACGAAAACGATGTATTGCTTCCTGCCAATATGATAACCGATGAGATTGATGAATTACTCCTCTCCAATACCAACATTGAGCACTCATCCTCCTATGGGCTGCTAAATCCTCTCTCAATGGTTGTTGAAATAATTCATCATGAGAATCTACCAACCAATCAGGGAAATCAGGTTTGGTAACTTCCAAAGTGGAATGAATAATACTTATTTTCTTTAATTGATCGGAACAAGTCTGAATAAAAGAATGAACAGATTCTAAAGTTAAATCAATCAATTCAGATGAATTAGAAATTGCTAATTTTGCGCGTAAGTCAAGCAACATTAGATGTTCTTGATTATTTGAAAGTATGATTTCTAACTCTGATCTTGATTGTGATGCTAGAGTCAAATTAGAGGTATCTAAGGCAATGGAATGTTTGAGTAAATTTAATGTTAATTCAGCGGTATAACGATCGGTGTCAGATATGTTTTCAAAATCTAAATTATGTATCTCTGAAAGAATTTCTTCTGCTAGACGAATTTCTATTTTCCTAGGAATTCTATCATCAAATTTTCTTACTAACATTGAAATTTTGAATCTTATTTTATCTGCGGCAGAAAAAAATGATAAGCATTCATTTTCTAATTCTTTAGCGGAATCAATATCTCCCTTAATTCTGAGCAATCTGGCTGTTCTAATCTTCTTTTGAGGGCTGTCATCAATCATAGAAAGATGGTCGTCAATAATTTCATATTCTGCTCTTTCAAATGCAATATCAACTGCTTTGAAACGTAGATCATCACTATCTTCAATCTTTATTGCGTCCTCTATTAGTAATGCGGCTATAGCGCTATTTTCTTTGGAAATAATGGAAATATTATTTATCAAACTATTATTTTGAAAACTCTTAGAATTGATTTTATGATATGTTTCAATCCAAAGGGCTTCGTCACCTTCTCTTTCAGACCAATAATTAGCCGCTTTTTCATGCATCTTTTCTCTTTCAATATCTGACCACAAAGAACGGCGAACATTTCTAATTAAATGGTGAGGTTCTGATTTGTGCTCCAACCAACGTAGAATAGCAGAATCATCTAATTCGCCAATTCCATTAGAGTCAAAAATTTCATTTACATTTAGAGGAATAGGACTCAAACTTAGCTCATCTAATGTCAATAGAGCATCCTTAGTCAATTTGCTAATCACATTAGATTCAACAAAATTCTGAACAGCCTCAACTTCTTCGGGTAATTCACTTTCAGGACTCCATAGGTGCAATGCAAGAGGATGTCCTCCCAATGCTGAAACAATTTCTAATGCCTTAACTTGATCTATATCTTTTGGAAGAAGATTTTTACCTTCAATTTCGTCTAATCCTAAAAGTCGATGTTCCGAAAAGCCTTCTATATAATTGAGGGGATTTGGTGAACGAACTATTACTAATATCGATGCTCTACTTTCTTTTAATTGATTCAATAGCTTTCCAATACTATCTATGTGTCTAGGATGTACTTCTTGTATTTCATCGATTATTAGTAGATTTTTATTCTTACCACAGTATGAAGTTAAAGAAGATATGTCGCGTAGAGACTTTTTTTCAGTCCATTGTAAAGCGATATCTGAGATGTCTGTATTTGAATAACAGGTTGCCCACCTTACAGTCCACCCAAACTCAAGAATCTCAGGAACTATGTTTCTAACAAGGCTTGTCTTACCAATCCCGGGTAATCCACTGAGAAAAATACTATCTCCTTCAAATATCTGTTTTGTTAATATTTGTTTATCATTTTCTCTACCGAATATTTTAGAGATATCGGGAAATGTCCCGAATAATTTACCATTTTTAATTAGAAGATTATTTTCGAAAGTATTGACCTTTTCTCTACCAAAAGAAGTAATATGAATCACCTTTCGTTTTCGAGACCCTCCTCCAATGACATGAGCAACCCGAGTGAAAACTAGACCCTCTTCTTCAAGCTTAGATAACGGTTTATGTAGTGAAGAACGGACAAGACCAAGAGAATCTGCAAGCCCTGGTAACGAAAGGGCTCTAGGTACATCCCAACTTGCTTCTATTTCTTCACTAAACTCTGAAAGTCGCGAAAGAATACCCCTCTCAGTGTCGCTGAGCATGACACTCGAGTAGGTCTAGGGTTCATGGGTATTCACCTATCCCGTTCATACTGTTATGGCACTCGAGGGTAATCAAATTGACCTCCCAGGTAGGCCCGGAGTATATCTTTTTAAGCAAAAAAATGAACGGGTATTATACGTTGGTAAAGCAAATAATTTGAAAGAAAGAGTCAGGTCTTATTTCTCAAAAAATCCCGATAGAGAAATGATACCCAAGTTAGTAATAAACTCAGATAAAATTGATTTTATTGTAACTCAGAATCCAAATGAAGCGCTAGTTCTTGAAAGAGAGCTAATCCGTAAGCATAAACCGAAGTATAATTCTAGATTGAAAGATGATAAATCTTATCCATTTATATCCCTTACAAATGAAGAATACCCTAGAATTCTCTATACTAGATTCCCAGCAGAGAATGATAAACGTTGGGGACCATTTCCTGATGCAGGTGCAGCAAAAAGAGTTATTCAATTATTGAGAAGACAGTTTGGAATAAGAGATAAAGATTGTAATGGAAAAGATGGTTGCTTTGCTAAGCATATCGGTCTCTGTAGAGGACCTTGTGTTAATCCGGAAGGATATTCTGAAATTGTAAAAATGGTATCAAGTGTTTTGGATGGTAATGCAGGAAAAATAATTCAAGAACTAAATATAGAAATGAATCTCTATTCGATAAAATTAGAATTTGAAAAGGCAGGAGAGATTAGAGACCTAATAAGTTCTATTCAAGCTACAGTATCGCAACAAATAATTAATTCAAGGTTTTATCAAGACTGTGATGCTATAGGATTTTCTCAAAGAGAAGATTTTGCAGTAGTAGTAATTCTTCATGCCAAAGATGGAATCATCCGGGGCGAAGTAAACTATCCATTGATTCACAAAGGTGATATTTCTGAATCTGTTTCATTAGTATTGTCTGAACATTATTCCAATAGAAAACCGCCGAAAACAATCCTATTACCAACCCCGATAACAAAAGTAATGCAAGAATGGCTCACTGAAAGAAAGGGAAAGAAGGTTGAAACGAGAGTCCCTCTAAGAGGAGAACTTGCAAAGTTACAAAAAATGGCCACAAAAAATGCAGAAATACAAGTCACTAGACAGAAGAATAAACGTTCAGGAAACTTAGAGAAAATAGCCGCTGAAGATGGTGCAAGATTGTTGAAAATAGAATCTCTAGACCATATTGTTTGTTTTGATATGGCACAATTACAAGGAAGTGAGAGAGTTGGGGCATCTGTAGTGTTGAGGAAAGGAAGACCGTCAAAGAAAGAATACAGAACATATAGAGTCAAAGGTGAAGCATTAGATGATCTTAAGATGATGTCAGAAGTAGTTGAAAGATGGCTGAAAAGACAAGAGGTATGGCCTGATTTACTATTACTTGATGGAGGTAAAACTCATCTTGACGCTATAAACTATTTACTAGAAAAGTATAATTTGAATGATGTTTTTCATGTAGCTGCATTAGCGAAAAAAGAAGAAACAATTTTTCGTAAAGGGATGGAGCCAATTAAAATTGATAGGAAAGGAAGAGTGTTAATACATTCCAGAGATGAAGCTCATAGATTTGTTAATAAATATCATCGAAAAAGAAGAGGGAAAAATACTTTGAAAAATCCGCTTGAAAATATAGAAGGTTTGGGGGCGAAAAAAATACAAGCGTTAATGGTTCATTTTGGGAGTTATAAAAATATTAAATTCGCATCAATTGAGGAACTACAAAAGGTTCCAGGAATAGGTAAAGAAATGTCTGAAAAAATATATTCAGAACTAGTTTAATTCATATTATTCATTATCTTCTAGATCTTCTGTATCAAAAAATGATTCATTAGCAACTACAACAGGAGAATCAAGCGAGCCAAACGCTTCTACAGCTGCGACTTCGGTAATTTCGCTTTGTAACAATTCCTGTTCAAGTATTTTTACGAGTTTCTTTTCTTTCCTTCTCCTAACTAGGCGAACGGTGGATAAAACCAATAATGAAACTAAAATTATCACATAAGGAACTAATTCAACGAAAATAAATGACCAACTATATTCAAGATTATATGTCACTAAATCAGAATTCTTCCTACAATCATCCCATGTTAATGATTCAGGACAAACAGGTGTAAGATATGTTAATACTTGCTTTCCCTCGATTTCATCAAGATTTCCAAGTCCATTTGAACTCTCAAAAGAAGAGAATCGAATTTCATCTGGCATGTGTATTATTATCAATGATGATGAACGTATTGTTCCAAAAATAGTGTGTTCCATTATTGGAAAAATTTCTTGCTGCATCTGTGAATTTTCAAATGTGACACCAAAATCACTAGTTATAGGATCTCCAAATGGCCATTCTAATGCTGATTGATAATATCCATAAGATGCTCTATGAATATCTAGATTGATTTGATCATCGATAGAAGAAATACTCATCTCTGCATTTTTTATTGACGCTGAGAAATTAATTGGTTGTAAATCAGAAGGAGTGATTGATTCTGGAATCTGATAATTCTCATTATTAAATTTGAAAGGAGTGCGAATTAAGTTGGCGTTCAACTCATATTTGCCAAATCCTAGATCTAATGGAAAGCCAGAAATCTCATTTTCACTGACCAACACAGGAAAAATCTCATTCAAATCTTCGGCTAATTTCGACATTCCCGAATTAGATATCGTGACATTTATTTTATTTCCATTTCCAAAATCTAACGGTGCCATTATTTCTGACCCTCCTAATAGCCCCCCTTGACTATTTATTTGTGTATCAAAAGATGGACTTTTCCTGTCACCAATTGCTATAGCTCTACGGATTAAATCAGATGGAATTGGTTGTAATTCGATATTATCTTCACCCAGGTCAATATCTAATCGATGAATAGAGAAAGTTAATTCAGCATCAAAATCGATATTTATTTCTCGACTTAATTCATTTATTGCGATATTATTAAGGAAAAATTCTGCTTTAGAGGTAACACATGTGGCTTGTTTAGATGAACAAATTAAATCATTAGATGAATCTTCACAGGGTACTGAATTTAAACAGATTGGATGTCTCCAATCAAAAGTTCTTGTCCCCTCAAATCCAGAATTAAGGATTGTCTCATCATAAAATAATGAAATAATTTCAATCACAGAATTTTCTTGCCCAGTAGATCGAATCCATTCAGGAAGAAGTAATTCTAAATTGATGTTAGTGTTTGGAAAATCTGTTGGTAATATTTCCTGTAACCATTCAGATTTTGCTGAAAAATCAATTTCCATAATACTCATCACTGCTGCAAGATCTTCATCATTAAGTATTGAAAAGTCCAAAGTAGAAATATCTCCCAAACTAGAGCCTAGCATATTTTCAATAATATTTGACATTTGAACTTGAACAGGTTGAGAACTTGATTGTATATAGATAGGATTATCACCAGACATTGGATTATTATCTTCTAAACAATATCGGACCTCTAACATTTCATCACAAGTTTCTCCATTCTGATGTCTAAAATCTAATCCTCCAAAATCATCCGAGGGAGCAAAAGTTGGCTGGAAAAAATTTATTTCTGTACCAAATAAATCCGAAAAACCCTCTGAAATTTCTTCTATTGGAATTCCTTGTAGGAGAGGAGATAGATTTTCGTCTAACTCATAATCTAGCATTCTTATTCCATCTGATGTGATTATTGGAAGGTTCATTTTATCGTCATCAAAATCAACTAACCAGTTATCCAAAGTATCTGAATCAAGATGATGTATTGATAATATCATCTGAATTTCAGTATTACTTGAGTCTCGAGCATCAATCAGTACATCTATTGACAAAGATGGTTGTTGATTATCAATCAATAATGTCGTAGACGAATCTCTGTTCTTAATTCTCATAATCAGACTTTCTGAAATATCAGAATTTAAATCCTCTGATTGGGTATTATCCAGAGATAAATGACCGTATTTTTGAGATATCTGATTTTGTATATTTTTTGTGAATAATATTCCAGGACTATCTATTTCAAATGCAGTTGAATAATCGGGAGGGAATACAGTTAATTCGACGTAATGCCCAGGTAATGCTTTGGCATTGAATGAAGATTCAACATCTCCTCCCATTATCAAAAGTCCTCGAATAATTCTATCTAAATCTCCAGTATTATCTTTAATTCCTAGATTACTAGGGTCCATGGTCAGAATAAATACACCCCTGAAGCAAATTGGAGGATTGAATGGATCATTTGCCCGGCCGTTTACTTCATCAATAGAATCTTGTGAATTATCATAAGTGCATTGTAAATTTTCAGTTGATGAAAAATCTACAGATGAAATAGTATTAAGAAGAGATTCCTCAGTATAGTCAAAATTGTCTTCAATATACTTCCTCATATTATTCTGAATTAATGAGACCATCCTCTCTTCAATGGTAAAACCATTTCTTTCAAAATTCAGATAATTTCTGATATAATCTGCGGGAACTCCATCCTCTAAATTACTATCACCCTCTAAATCTAAGTCTTCTAAATCTAGGTCAGAACGTGACAATTCATGTACGGCGGTTGATATGGTTAAAGATACGCTATCTGCATCAACTACGTTTAAGACAATTGATGACTTAATCCATTCACTTATACTCGAGCCATCAAGAACAGATTGGTAGTCATCACAAATACCACTTTGACTATTCCAAGTTGAACAAATATCATTTTCAACATCTGGCTCTCCAGGTGGTGGAGAAGCAGAATAAACTGGAGAAATAAGCAGCAAAACCAGTAACGCTGCTATACGCTGCATGATAAGTTGGAGAAAGTCATCTACCATAAGTCTGAATCCATCCTGCATCTCGGAGACATCGATGAGTGGGGGTAAACCTAGTTCTCTACTTCGAGAAAATATTAGTTCTTTATTAAAAACAAAAGGTTTAGAAGAGGAAAAAATAGTTGAATTAATAGGAGATTTGCCCAATCGCTGGGAGAAATTTGATGATATTGCTCTGATCCCAAATTCATCTTTTAGAAAAGAGCACTGGACACCTATAATTAGTGATGAATTTTGGATTAAGATTTGCCAAAGTTTGAATGTAGAAAGGTTAGCTAGATCTGGAGAAATAATAGGTGAAAAAAGAGAATCAACTGTGGAAATGTTGGTTGGAGAAGATGATTGGGTAATTAGAAAAGAAAATGGAATAAAATATGGCTATCATATCAAACAGTGTATGTTTTCTTCAGGTAATATTAATGAAAGAAGGAGGATGGGGGAAGTAGTTTCAGAAAATGAAGTAGTGGTTGATTTATTCTGTGGAATTGGATACTATACAATACCAATATTAGTAAAAGATAATGTAAAACATGTTTATTCTTGTGAGTGGAATATTAATTCTATTAATGCATTAAAATATAACCTTGAGAATAATAATGTAGAGAAAAAATGTACTATTATTGAAGGTGATAATCGGAAAACTACAGATAATTTAGAGAATATAGCTGACAGAGTATTACTTGGCCTACTACCGACTGCTGAAGAGTCCTATCATGTGGCTTTAAAATGCATAAAAGAAGAAGGTGGGGTGCTGCATATACATGGATTATCACCGTCTAACGATCATGAGAAATTTCTCTTAGAAACATCTGAAAAATTACAAAAAATAGATTATAATTATATTATTACTAATTATAAAATTAACAAAATTAAGTCTTATGCCCCACATTGGGACCATTTAGTTTTAGACTTACAAATAGAAAAAAGATAGTGAAATCATTACACAAAAACACAGTCTATATTTTATCCTATCATAAATTCGGGAGTATATGCGCACTCTCGCACTCATGATGTTTTTACTCATGACTGTGCCTACATTAGCCGGTTGCTTTACCGAGGAAACAAAACAAATCGCTAAAAACGATGAATGGTGGGAAACTCCAATCCATGAAAGAGAAAATATGGAATTAAATATGACTGGATGGAGAAGCCAACTACCAGTTGACGGAATGTACTCTTGGTCTGGTCCAACTGAACATTTTGTAGAAGTTGAACTACCACTATCTGAACAAGATGTAGGATATCCTGGGCCGGCATTAATGCATATCTCTCTATGGATGCCAGATGTACCAAACGGTACAGAAGTACCCGTTATTGCAACGGTACATCCATACTATGACTTTGGAGGAGAAGGGGTAGTAGGAGATGATTCTAATCCGAATACAGTTCCTGATGCAGGAGTTGGATTATGGGTTCTAGAGGAATTTGTTCCGCATGGATATGCTCTAGCACAGATTTCAACATTTGGTACAGGTCAATCAACCCATTGTCAAGATGTAAAGGGTCTTGGCGAGCAAATAGGAATCCAAGCAGCGGTTCATTGGCTTGGGGAACAAGATTGGTCAAACGGAAACGTTGGACTAATGGGAAAATCATATGCTGGAACAACAAACTGGGAAGCCGCTCAGAATCCATCAGAACATCTGAAAACTATTGTTCCAATTTCTGGTTCTATAGGAGTCCAACAGATGTTCTACAGGAATGGTTCCAGTGAAGCTAGGGCAATGCTATACGATGTTCTGTATGAAGGAGCTACAGCAGATGCTACAAGTGATGATATGAGATTTTGTACTGATGATGCTATTGGACCTTTGAGTCCATTCACTACTTGGTTAGGAGCAGGACTTGGCGGAGATGAATGGAATGATTATTGGGATGAGAGATATCATTTACAAGATGTCATTGATAATTATAATGGAAGCGTATACATCGTTTGGGGTTTACAAGATTGGAATGTTGACCCATATCATGCATTTCCAACCCATCAATTATTGAAAGATGCTGGTATTAATGTTAGGACTATTTCAGGACAGTGGGGTCATAACTACCCAGATCAACCAAGTGTCCATGAAGGGCTAGAATCAGGATATGGCGCTGAAGCATTTCCTAGCGTCTCAAGAATGGATTGGGCGGTTGAACTATTCCCATGGTTCGAATATTACTTGAAAGGAATTGGTGATGAACCCGAGTCTTATGTCCAAGTACAAAGAAATGATGGGCAGTGGCATATTGAAGAAACATGGCCTGCAGAAGATACTACAAATGTTCAATATGCAATTGCAGACTGGGATGGCGGAATGTCAGGAACTGTTAATTCACAACAATCAATGACTATTACCAGTCAACCACTAACAGAAGATATGCATATTTCCGGACTACCAACATTACATATTGATGCTAGAACAAATACTTGCAATGGAGGGCAATTATTCGTAACTATGTTTGATGGAACTTCAGGTTTAAGGTTAGGACATGCAACTATGGATGTTAGGTATAGAGATGGAGGTTACGAAGCAAAAGCTACTTCTCCCATGACAAGTTACAGGATGTTAATGGAATTTAATCCAATGGATGTGATCGTACCTAAAGGGCATACAATTCAATTAGTAATCTCCGAATCTGGAGAAGACTATCTCCCTTCCCCATGTGCTTCTGCAGGAATGACAATATTTGCAGGTTATCAAGTACTTACTTTACCCACCATAGATAGGCCAGTTGATCATGAGAATTGGTTTAATGTTCCAAACTGGTGGGACGATTGATAGGTATATTCTCTAACTTACCAAGACATTCTTTATGGTAATAATTACTTCTAAATTTTCGTGAACTACGTTTTACAATAAATCTACATTTAGAACATGTCCAAGCCCATTGGGACTTAGTTTCCTGTAATTCTCTAGTTAATTGTCTTCCAAAAGTATTCATTTCCCCAATATTAGGCCAGAGATTTTCTAATTGACGGAAGTTTTTATCATGGGAAAAATTCCCTAAACAGTGAATATATTCGTGAAAAAGTACGAATTCGGCATATGGTAAATATTTCTTTTCAAATAAATTTCTATTCAGTTTAACTATACAATTGCTTGAACTGATTTTCTTAGATTTATCGAAATTAGTTGTAAGGCCATGCCTTGAAATAGAATTTCGAGTAAGGAATGTAATTTCTATTTCAGATAATTGAGATAACTCATAATCCGGAAAAAATCTTTCATTATTTCTGTCAACAAAGGTCCTCATTTTAGCAATTACATTATAACTTAATTGAGATAAGATTTGATAATTACTATCAGCGCTCTTCACATTAATCCGGAGAATTATAAACTCTAAAAACTAATTCATATATACTAGATAAATAGACTTAACGAAAGGGAAAAATCTAATCATTCAGAAAAATATTTTCTCTGTAATAAGATAACTCACCAATACTTCCTCTAATATCTCCTAATGCTCTATGGCCAGAATTATTCCTCCATTTTGGTACATCCGGATACCATCTCCTTACCAATTCTTTCACACTAGTAACATCGACACTTCGATAATGGAAAAAAGCATGTAAAGTTGGCATATATCTACGTAAAAAGCGACGATCTTGCCCGATTGTATTACCGCATAGAGGTGGGACCCCAGCTAGACAATGTAACTGTAAAAAATCTAATGTTAGATTTTCTGCTTCACTCATAGTGATATTAGATGAACGTACTCTTTCAATCAATCCATTCTGGGTATGGTGGGAAACATTCCATTCATCCATTTTTGCTAAATCTTCTTCGGAAACTGAAATCGCGAAACTAGGTCCTTCAGCAACTATAGATAAATCGCCTTCAGTAACAATTGTAGCAATCTCAATAATTGTATTTTCATCAGGGTCTAAACCTGTCATTTCAAGATCTATCCATACCAGGCGGTCTTCAACCATGATACTTGCGATGGCAGTTCGGTCTTATTAGTTATGACGAAGCATCACTATGATAATACATAAGTTATGCGAAGATTATGAGTGGCATAGGATACTTTCAACTCTTGAAAGAAAATAAGCCATTTCGTAGATTATTTACGGCAGATATGATATCATATATTGGCGACTGGTTCACTGTTATTGCACTCTTCATTCTAGCAGGAGAAGCTACTGATAATTCTCCTCTAGCAATTGCTGGCGTATTAGTAACTAGAAGCTTTGGAATGGCTTTATGTGATCCTTTTTCAGGTATGTTTGCAGATAGATATTCCAGAAAACGATTAATGATGTTATCTAATTTTATTTCTCTATTAGCTCTGGTTTCTGTAGTCTCATTTGATCTGCTTGATAATTTATTTTCATACTATTTTCTTGCTTTTGTTATGGTCTTAGCAAAATCGCTGTTTGACCCTGCAGAATTTTCATACCTTCCTAAAATTTGTTCAAATGATGAACTGATTACCGCAAATGCGTTAGGTTCCGGGGGGTGGTCTGTAGCCTTGGGAATTGGGGCAGGAATAGGGGGCTTAACTATCTCAGAATTTGGAATTACTACGGCTTTATGGATTGATTGTTCAACCTTTTTACTCTCGATTTTATTAATATCTACTCTACCTCCTGGTGGACCTGATAATCCAGTTGAAGGTAGGCTCACGCCTAAATCTGCGTTTAAAGAAATTATATCGGGTTGGAAATATATTCGTAGTGAACCGGCAATCGGTAGAGTTGTGTTTGCTAAAGGAATGTGGGCATCAGGAGGGGGAGCACAAGTTTTCTTACTAATTTTAATTGGCATGGAAACTAGTTTTGGAGAATTAGCAGCAGGAATAGGTTTGCTGTTTATGATAAGAGGCTTTGGTTCAGGTTTTGGCCCGATTATAGCTAGACCATTAATGAAAAAGAGAGAATTTTTACCATATCTCCTAGGTGTTTCAGTAGGCATATCAGGGATATTTTATCTCTTAGTTGCTTATTTAGAATGGACCGATATCCTATTGCTATTAGTGTTCTGTGCACATGCTAGTTCGGGCGTTAACTGGGTTTATTCAACCACAATGCTTCAAATTCGTTCTGGTGATGAATGGAGAGGTAGAGTGGCAGGTACAGATTACTTAGTGATCACATTTACCATGGGTTGCTCGGCCCTAGCTGCTGCACTTATACTAGAGAATAATCTTCTAGAATTGAGAGAAGTAATTGCACTGTCAGCATTAATTCAGATTATTATAGGAATGGGGTGGATTTTATTTGCTTCACCAAAAGAAAAGAAATTTTTCAAAAATAATATTAAAACTAGCCTATAAAATTCTGAAGAAGAATTAGTACAACAATAGGTGCTATAGAGAAAATCACATCTCTGAAAAGAGATTTAGAAGATGTTTGAACTTGAGTCGTGATACGTTCTCGTATTTCGGTATCAATCTTCTCAATCATTCCTGAAGCTGGATCTTTGGCCTTAGCCAAAACGTCTTCTAGCATATCTACTCCTTTATCAAGTAAATTTGTGAAAATATCTTGCAATGGGTTTCTCTGATCAGGTTTGTGAATGCCGTCATCATCTTCAGAAATATCAATTATCTCTCTCCAAGGCCTAGGTATAGTAAATTCATCTACAGTCTTTAGAAATTCTCTACTTACTACTGTACCTTCTACAAATATCTTAGCAGTAGTTAGATTATACTTAGCGATTGTCTGAATATTTTTTCTAGAACGAGTAACCTTACCGAAATCGACTATTAACCAGATAATACCGGCCAAAATCAGTAATA
This sequence comes from Thermoplasmatota archaeon, assembly GCA_030828405.1. Taxonomy (GTDB): domain Archaea; phylum Thermoplasmatota; class Poseidoniia; order Poseidoniales; family Thalassarchaeaceae; genus MGIIb-O2. The sequence continues at coordinate 40,341 of JAURCP010000001.1, read as the reverse complement.
TTTTACCTGATTCAGGAGTTTCTATCCAGCTATTCCAACCTATATCTCCATCAATTAGTAATCGAGCTGTTAATGCAACTAGAGCGGGTAAAATGAATGAAAGAATTTCATTCATGACAATCTTCCAAAATCCCTCCATTGGTAGCTTCTTAAATTTGCTTAAAAACCACTTGATATGACCGGTTCTATTTCCAGGGGGAGCATATGTGTTTACTAAATCTATCAAAGGCGGTGCAATTAGTAATAACCTTAGCAAAAATGGGACAATTAAGAGTAATAGATATGCCTCCCAAGGGGATTCTGGTGGAACACTTGGGAATTGAAGTGCGTCCGACATGGGACTAACTCGAACACCACCTGCCATGAATGTCACCCCTTCACTACCTTGACATTCTGGACAACGTATCTGCTTGATTTGATGCTGTTCTCAAGAATAATACAGCTAAAATTGCAGAAATGATGAATGCAGTCCCCATATAATAGTGAGTATTTGTCATAAGAATCGCTATTCCAATCAGTGAAGAATAAGAAATTACTTGACAAATTATTAGTAATCTTTCCAACATCACATATTCTAACTCGTTTGTACCATCAAATTCTCTAATATAGGAATTTATAAGGAAAAATATAGCTTGAAAAGGGAGTGCGGCTGCAAGAATCGTCAGTCCAGTAACTACTACCATATCAGGATCTGCTTGATCTAATTCTAAACCGCGGAACAAAATATTACCCATATTCAAACCTATTATTGAGGCGTGAATTGTCCATGCTTTATCGTAAGGCGACGTGGTTTCTCCTGTCGCATTAGAAGCCATATAGCAGATTGAGTTTTAATCAATAGTTGAATATTACTCAAGATTAATCTTTTAATTGTATGATTTCGATATGGAAAGAAGAAAACGAAAAAAAAAATCTTATTCATATAGGGATGCATGTTTAGCCCTTGTTTTGGAAATCTTCGGACTTACAACCATGGCACAATAAGGGTTATTTGGGTTATTTGCAAAATAATTATGATGATAATTTTCAGCCACATAGAAATTAATTAATGGACTTACTTCAGTAACAATATCATCAACAAAGTTTTGTTGAAGATATCCTATTACTTCATTCACCTCTAACTTCTCTTCCTCATTTTTGTAGTAAACTACACTTCGATATTGTGGACCTATATCATTCCCTTGACGATTTAATTGGGTTGGATCATGGCAAGTGAAAAATACTTCAAGTAATATTTTCCTTGGGATTATTTCTGAATTGAAAGTTACCTCTATGACCTCAGCATGGCCACTATTCTTACTACAAACTTGTTCATATGTAGGATTATCAATATGTCCTCCGCTATATCCTGGAATAACTTTGGAAACTCCTTTTAGACCTAATATTGCGCCTTCAACGCACCAAAAACAGCCACCTCCAAGGACAATTGTTTCCATTACTTCACCTTCTATAATTTGGAGCCTCACGAGTGATTTCTACATCGTGAACATGTGATTCGGAAAGACCAGCATTAGTAATTTTAACAAAATCACAATTTATTTTCATAGAATCAATATCAGGATTACCTGTATAACCCATACTTGAACGGAGACCCCCTGTTAATTGATGTATTACATTTTCAACAGGACCTCTAGCAGGAACTCTTCCTTCAATTCCTTCGGGTACATATTTACTTGTATCACCTTGCTCAGACTGGAAATAACGATCATGAGCGCCTTTGCTCATTGCACCCACAGAACCCATTCCGCGATATACTTTGTATGACCTACCTTGGTAAAGAATCACTTCACCAGGTGCCTCATCAGTTCCAGCAAGAAGGCTTCCCACCATGACACAATCTGCACCTGCAGCAATTGCTTTGGCTATGTCTCCACTAAACTTAATTCCTCCATCTGCAATTACAGGTATGTCTAATTTCTTACATACAGAAACCACACTCTGGACCGCAGTTAATTGAGGCACTCCTACGCCTGAAACAATTCTAGTAGTACAAATAGAGCCAGGGCCAATACCGACTTTAATCGCATTTGCACCCGCAGCAATCAAAGCATCAGCAGCAGCAGCAGTAGCTACGTTACCTGCAATTATCTGGGAATCTGTACCGAGTATTTCTCTAATTTTTGCAACTGTGTGCAATACACCGTGAGAATGTCCATGGGCTGTATCAACTACTACTGCGTCAGCTCCCGCCTCAAATAATGCGATTGCTCTTTGGATTCCTTTCTCACCAGTTCCTGTCGCTGCTGCAACTCTCAAACGGCCATGTTTATCTTTACATGATTCGGGGTTATCTCTACTGCGCTGAATATCTCTGACTGTCATCATTCCAGTACATTTCCCTTCAGAATCTACAACTAATAATTTCTCTATTCTATGTTTATGTAACAATTTCTTAGCATATTCTGGATCTACATGTTCGGGTACCGTGACCAAATCCGTAGTCATCATTGAAGATACAAGCTGATTGTCATCATCAACAAACCTAATATCACGATTTGTAATAATACCTACTAGTTTGTCATCATCATCAATTACAGGTAAACCCGAAAATCCATGTTTGTCTTTCAAATGACGCATTTCTCCTATAGTTGTTGAAGGCTTAATTGTAATCGGATCTAATACCAATCCTGACTCAAATCGCTTTACAGAATTAACCTTCGATGCTTGCTCTTCGATTGTCATATTTCTGTGAATAACACCTATTCCACCCGCCTGGGCTAAAGCAATAGCCATACGAGATTCAGTTACTGTATCCATTGCAGCAGACATTATTGGTATATTCAAAGAAATTGTAGAAGTAAGTCTAGTTTTCAACTTAACTTGAGCCGGAAGAACTGCTGATTCAGCAGGTAACAAAAGTACATCATCAAATGTAAAAGCTTCTGGTATGCTGTCCTGTGCCATTAAAGATGGCCTAGACCATTCCTATTTCAATGGTTGCTATATTGATGCAGAAAAAATAGACTAGAATATCATTAATTTTAGCCTTGCCTTCCTTCAATTGCAATAATTACCATGGCTGCACCTAGAATTATTCGAGAGTCTATCTGATTTCCCTCAGAGATGTCTACGCTGAGTTTTTGAATTACGGGATTAATCTTTTGAGTAAACCTAATTGGCGGATTACCGGGGAAATCTAAAGCAAATTCCTGAGGGAAGAATAATTTTGTAGGTGGAAGAATTCGTCTAATGATAGCACTAAACAACCTGTCTTCTTTTATCTCGGCATAAATCTGATTATCTGGGTCAAAAACGGAATAACTATCTCGAATAAGTGACTTTCGGAAATTACGCCTGACTCCACCTAAACTTTCACCGGTTTGTGAATCAGTAAAGTCATATCCTCCTGTTAAATCTAGAATATTCCTAGCCTTTATCTTCATTATTTCTTCCGACTCACTTTCGTCAGTATAAACTCTGATATCTTCTTTAAGTTTCAATGCCTTTTGATATGAATACCCTATTAGGTTCTCCTGACTATCATCAGAATAAATATGGAATTTTTCACCTAAAATCTTCAGTAATTTCTTCCTAATTAGATAATGATTACTTTCTAGCAGCCCTGTCATCAAATGTAACGTATGGATTCCGAGTCATAGTCTATTCGCCTACAAGATATCGTATTATTATACGTATAATTGAAATCAGAACCTTGATTCGAAGAGTCATCTGACACTGCCCCTCTGTGGGAATTGATGTCTGAGTTGATGCCTATGCAAAACCCCGTGACTAAAATTGAACCAAAAATAGCTGCTCGTCTAGCAAAACAAAGTTATCACTTAGTTGGAGAACATGGTGGAGTCAAGGTTTGTCATTGGACAAAACAAAGTCTAATCGCAGATAGATCTTGTTACAAAGGTACATTTTACGGAATTGAAAGTCATGGATGCATGCAAATGGCTCCCAATGTAGATACCTGTAATTTAGCATGTACATATTGCTGGAGAGAACCTCATTCTGATGCTTTAACAAAAATTGATGATGATCCTTACGAATTATTTCTTCAATCAGTAAAGGCGCATCGTAGATTGTTAACTGGTTTTGGAGGACATCCTTCCGTCCCTAGAGAAAAATGGTTAGATGCTCAAGATCCAAAGCATGTTGCAATATCTCTTAATGGAGAGCCTACTCTATATTCTCGCTTAGGAGAGTTTCTAGACATTTGTCATCAACATGGAGTCTCTACATTCTTGGTAACTAATGGTTCATTACCAAAAGTAATTGAAAAACTGGATACACTACCAACCCAACTTTATGTCAGTGTAGATGCGCCAAATAAAGAAATTTTTGACCGAATATGTAAACCAAAGTTTGATCAGTCAGCCTTTGAAAAATTAGAACAAACATTGGAACTTCTGCCAAGTTTAGATACAAGAACAGTTTGTAGACACACACTAATCAAAGGAGAATCACTTGGTCACTGGAAAGACTATGCAAGACTAGATAATATAGCAGACCCAGATTTTATTGAGGCGAAGGGTTACATCTACGTAGGAAATTCTCAATCTAACCATACTATTGAAAATATGCCATCTCATGATGAAGTTATGGATTTCTCGAGAAATCTAGCACCATTAGTTGGAAGAGAAGTTCTATCTGACCGTAGAGAGAGTAGAGTAGCACTGATTGGAAAAGAAATGATTCCAGTTACTTTGCCTACAAAAATTAGAGATTTACCGAAAGATTTGGGTATAGCGAAACCTCAGAAATTTACACTTCCACAACTCTAGGGACAATCTAGGATTGTATCATAGGTCTACTAGAACCACATTCGGGGCATAACTGATCTTCGCTTCCTGCATAATCATATTTACATGCTGGACAATGAGAAGATAATACCATTGCATTGGTTCCTGAAGACACTGATACCTTATCTTCATCAACTCTCTCTAAATGTAGGTAATCTCTATCAATCTCCGACATTTCAAATCGGCCTGGACCTCCCAAACTAAGTAGGACATCTGGAGGAAGAGTAATCGTACCAGTATCATCGACAATTAATTCTCTAGAATCTGATAGATCACCAATGTCTACATCAGTACCATGCTGAGCTATGAAACGTCCTTCTCTGAGTTCCAGAGAGCGCTCACAGAAAGAGGCTACTTCACGATTGTGAGTAACTAACAGAAATGCAACTTCACTTTCTTTGTGAAGTGTTTTGAATAACTGCAGAACTTCTCTACTTGTTATTGGATCTAAGGCACCGGTAGGCTCATCAGCCAAGATTAATTTAGGATCTGTAATTAATGCCCTAGCAATTGCAACTCTTTGTTGCTCACCCCCTGAAAGTTCTTCTGGCATTCCGTACGATCTTTCACCCATACCGAGTTTATCTAGAAGTTCCTGTGCCTTTGGTCGTGCCTTTCTTGCGAGAACTCCTTGATGAATTAGAGGCTGGGCAACATTATCAAGCGCGTTTAGATGAGGAAGTAAGTTAGAATCTTGGAAAATGAAAGAAACTGTGTCCTGTCTTAACTTAACCAATTGTTTACCAGTTAATCTAGTCATTCGAGTTCCAGCTAACTCCACAGACCCTGCTGATGGTTTCATCAATCCACCAAGGCACTTGAGTAGCGTTGACTTACCAGATCCAGAAGGACCGACTACTGCAACTGCTTCTCCTTCATGAATAGAAACATTGAGACCTCTAAGAGCGACAACATTACCATCTTCTGCATTTGACTCATATACATGATAAATAGAGTTTGCACGCAGTATTTCATTTGGTTTATCGGACATCTTACTCACCTTTTAGTACTGTAGCCAAATCAGAGTCAAGCGCTCTTCTAGTTGTAAATAGTAATGATATAATTACGGCTACGAGAACTAATCCATTAACTGCAATTATTTCAAACCATGGCCAAACTAAATCTCTATCAATAGGGTTACTCTGACCAAGGAATAATTGGAAAATAAACCCAAACACACTAAAGAAGCCGTTGAATGATTCTGAAACCGCTAGACCAAGGGTAACACCCAAAACCATGCTAACAAGAAGAATAGACATTATCTCGAAAAGTACTAGGCGAATAACCTGATTAGGACTTGCGCCTATTGCTTGTAATATTGCTAATTCTCTTTTTCTCTGGCTCAAAACTAGAGAAAGGAATACGAATGCAGATGATATCGATGCTAGAGCGGCTACTACGAACATCATGCTAAGCAACCCGGGTGTTCCGAATATCAAACCACCATTACGCTCATTTTCTTCATGAGCTGTAGACCAATCTGATGCAGAAACTACTCCACTATTACTCTTTACATCCGCACTCAAAAGTTCCAGTGCCTTCGCACATTCTGTATTAGTTTCATCGCACAATTCAAACATCCATATCGAAGATGTATGTGAATCAACAATTTGGTCACCTACTAGTTCCCTGTAAGAACTCTCACCAATTACTATTGCTGAGGAAGCCTCTATTGAGGTAATACCTGGTACCCATTGATGACGGCCAGCATAATTTACTGTAGATTCAGTAGTACCAGTTTCAACAGGAAGTCCAAATTCATTTAACTCGTATGTAGTGTATTGCAATGTCAATGATTTGCCTATTGAAGGGAAGTCCAGAGATTCACGAGCAGCAGTGCCAGCAGTATATCCGCCGAGACGCCACGTCTCCGACATATCTTCAATATCATTTCCAGGAATTGCCTGAGTATCCCAAATTAATGTGTTCTGGTGACCATCAAATACAACCCAAGTAAGTAGCAAATTCCCTTCCTCTTTGGTCTGAGTCAGAGTCCTAGCTACAGAAGTCATTGAAGAAATATCTGTGATATCATTGTCACCAATAGAATTTATAGAAAGCATAATTTGATTGCGGGCTTCTTCTTCTGTTAATGAACTATCAAATTGAACCATCAGATCTGCACCATTCTGGGCATTAGTTGTTCTTTCATCGACCATTGTACCAGTGTGGCCCTGTACTGCTGCCAAAGTTACTATCGAAAGAGTCAACAAAAGAATCAACGATAATCGGCTTACAGAAGAACTTGAACCAGAACCACTGAGACCTCTTCTTATATCTGAAATTGCTGGAGACCAGCCGAATAAACGATTCAATATTTGAGGGCCAGATGCCCCGATTTGAGAAAGAACTAGTGCACCCCCAATCCAAAGGAAGAATGGTCCCAACAAGAGAAGAATTGCGTTGAGAATAAAATTAGTCACCAACCCTCCACTGCCAATTGGCCCGTATCCACCATTAGATTGAATCCAGCTCTCCGTAAATGCAAAGATACCAATAACGAAGGTTGCATAATGCAACAAGTAGAAAGGTTCTCTTTCGTTGCTAACTTTTCTAACACCTTCATCAATTTCCATATTGAGGAATCTTTTAGTCGTTACAGAGCCTCTCCAAAATGCAATCGCTAAGGTTAGTAAACCTACTAGTACTGTTGAAATAACACTCAGAATTGGATCAACAGCAAAATCTCCTTCCTCGGTAAATCTGAGGAAACCAACGGCTCGGAGTACTATTTCAACAGCACCTGTCGCAAGTAGGTAACCTAATCCCCAGGCCACGGAACCTATTGCAAGTACTTCAATCATCATCATCCTAGACAAAGTATCCTGAGTCCCTCCAATTACTCTATGAATGGCAACTTCTCTTCTTCTCTGCTCTAGAGAAAGTTGTAATCCATAAAGTAATACAACAAATGAAAGCGCGACTATAGGTATCACTAGGATATAATCGAAGACTTGGATTATACCCAAGAAAATATTAAGGAAAGTTATTGAACCTGAGATTAGATCTACATATTCTACAGATATCAGAATCACATCAGAGCCATTATTTATTTCAAAATAGCGAGGAACTGAGGATTTTTCAGTACCTGTTTCATTTCCATTTGAATCATATACTGGGATAAAACCCTCTGTTGATTCCAAATTGTTTTGCAAATCACTCAGCCAATTTGTTGCGTCACGAGTTGAAGATGTTGGTAGTTGGGTTCTATCTACTGATACACCAAGATATCCATGATCATTCTGCATAAGAATTGTTTTCTGCTCATCAGTAAGTACAGAGTCGGTAACCATTACTGGATTGAAAAGTAATGTAGGGTTTCCAAAACTCTCTTCATAAATTGCTGCAAGTGTGAGGTTTGTTACGGTCATAGTGTCTTTGCAGAATATTCTCTCAACCTCGTAATTAGGGTCAAGAATAGTGTTACATTCTTCAAATGCCTCTACTGCTTCACTAATCTCATAAGTTTCTGTTACATAAGAAAATGTAAGAGCATCTATCTTTCCATTTATCTCAATACCAGCCGCACTTGCTATTTTAGATGGCAAAACTACTGATCTATTATTTTCAGCATCAAGTGGAGTAGAAGGCCAATCTCCAAAAATTACCGTATCTGCATGTCTCTTGCCTAATTCACCATCCCAAATTCCGTCACCATAGAATCTTATTGTACGTTGATCATTTATTGGTGGGCCATTTTCAGATGCTTCGGTATAATCCCAGCTTACATTTGACCAGTCAGAAGTTGTACTATTGATTAATTCCACATTCAAAGGCTGTGGATTGGCAAAATTTGAATCAAAAAATCCAGAAATTCGTATTCCTTGACGCCCAAAAACAAGACCACAATCTGAAAACTCATCTCTATCAGTAAGATCGCCACAAAATGATTCCCATACTGAGGAATTATTAGTTCGACCTTCCCAATTCCCTGTCGGATCCTCTTGAAAATCTATCTTTGCATCGAATACATCGTTTCCAAGTGATGCTTGGAAAAATGTTTGATTAAGTCCTACAGCGTATCCTAAAACAGTGGTCATCACAAGTGACGCGAGAAATACACCTGAGAAAATTGCTAATCCTCTTTCCCTCCCTCTCCATGCGCTTTGAATAGCCAAACGTAAGTTATTAGGAGCCGCTAAAAAATTCTGTCTAAATGATTCAACCCATCCATCTATCCATTCACTCAAGGAATGTTTTTCGAAATTGAGTTTGGGGTCAGAAAGGATTTGCAGCCATTTCTTAAAAATACGAAATCTTTTAATGACCTGTAAAATAGTAATAATAAAGAAAATTACGAATATCCAAGAAATTATCATCGTAGGGATAACTTCTGTAAGCATAGAATTCAAATCCATCAGTTCACCTCCTCGATTCCCCACGCTGAGCGAATATCAGATGCTGCTGTAGTTCCGTCTTTCAGAAGTAGCATCCTATCAGCCATAGATGCTTGTAGAGGATCGTGAGTAACCATCAGAATTGAGATTCCATCGTCGCGACATAGATCTTGAAAAAGATGTATTATCTCTTGAGCACTCTTAACATCAAGATTTCCTGTTGGTTCGTCTGCGAGTATTAAAGACCTTGATCCAGATATCGCACGTGCTACTGCAACTCTCTGTTGTTGACCACCAGACAATTGATCGGGAATGAAATTCATTCTATCACCTAATCCTACTCTTTTAAGTGCGTCACGCGCCCTAGTTTCTGCTTCAGCTGTTGATACACCTGATAGTTCTAAACTGAAAATTACATTATCAAGAGCAGTGAGTCTCTCGACAAGATGGAAGTCTTGGAAAATCCAGCCAACTCCTTTTCTACGAACGTCAACGACTTTATTTGGAGATTTAGTCCCATATTCAAAAGACCCCAAGTTGATTTTACCCGAATCGGCTTCAAGTAAGCCACCGATGATATTCAATAAAGTACTCTTACCACAACCACTAGGCCCCATCAGACTAACTAATTCACCCTTCTCAACTTTGAGATTTATTCCTTTCAAAACCTCAAGTCTCCTTCTGCCTGAACCAAACCCTTTCCTTAGATTATTAACATGCAGCACAAGTCGGCGATTTACAGTTGGCTTAAACAGTTATTGTATTATTGAACTATACAATATTCATTTCTTCGAGCACTCTTTCAATGAAGAAAGTGAGACAATCTGAAGAGTTTCTTCATGTGTAGATTCTAGAATAACTGGGCAGGCGAGGCCTAAATCATATGCATCTTGCCAAGTTTGAGCACACACACACCATCTATCTCCTGGTTTCAATCCAGGGAAATTAAACTGAGGGGCTGGTGTGATTAAATCGTTACCTCTTGATAGAGCGAAATCAAGAAAATCTCTAGTAACTTCACAGCAAATAGTGTGAAGACTTCGATCACTTCTATCTGTGTTACAGCAACCATCTCTAAACCAACCAGTTAATGGTGAAAGTGAACATGTTTGTAATTCAGTACCAAGCACATTAAATGACGGGAGCATAATAATCAATAATCCTATTCTTCAAAAAGAGAATCGTAAGCCTTAGACAATGCAATTCCGTGCGCTGTAGGACTTAATAAATTTCGAACATGTTGAATTAAATTATTATTTGCTTGACGTTGTTGACCTTTGTTCATTTTCCATTCTGAATGAATTCCCTCTACGGCATCTATCCAAGCTCTAAAGTCATCAACCGGTAAAAGATAGTTGTTAGGAATGATCTCATTATGTGCCGCAGAATTTGAAGCTAATACTTTGCATCCTGCAGCCATAGCTTCCGCAGGAGGATAACCAAAACCTTCTGACACACTGGGAAATAGTAATGCCTCAGCATGTTGAAATGAAGCTATTAACTGATCTTCATCCAATCTAATTTCACTACCAATATTAACTAGATTAATCTCTTTTGATACCTCCGGGTCTAGTCTAGAGATTATGTCTTTAACTAGATCTAATCTTTTCCTGGGTTCATCACTACCTACAGTAATTATCAAACATTTTTCAGAATCATAAAAATCACTAATCAATTCAGAAGATTTAGGATTTAATTCGGGGTCCCAATAATCAACATCAATTTGGTGTCTAACGAGCGCTGTTTTCTTGTTTGGGAAAAGGCGCTTTACTTCATTTCGTGTTGATTCAGAAATACAAATTAATAAATCTGCACGATTTAGGCCTGACTTTAGTTTACTGATATCAAATTTGCGAATTAAATTAGGATTATATTCACCTACATCGATTACACCATTATCTAATGCGATTTTTCTAGGACTGATATGGAATAAATCATGAACTGTAACTGCTACTGGAATTTTACTATTATTAGGTACTAGATGAGCTTGCTCCTGGTCAGTGACATGTAATAAATCAGCAGTTGTAGATTCTGTTTTTCGTTTTACTAGAATTGGATGAGACCTCCATCTATTCCAAACTCTTGAAAAAATATTCTCTTCCAGTTTATGCTCTATGTTTCCAGCTAGAGTCCAATCCTTAACCAGTGTTTTTTCTAACAATGAAACAACCGAAAAATGTGCTCTGCCAAGACCTGTGTCAGATCCTAAAGCACCTCCCCTAGCTAGTAAAACACGTCTAACCACATTACTCGTCAAAGCGTATCTGACTTAAACGAGAGCAGTAGATGAAGAGGTAGATGTCAAGTTATGCGGGGTCAGGTTCAACTGCGAAACCGCGACTTTTAGTTGTTAAAGGCTGTTTTTCGGCAATGGGAGGCGCCGAAAGAGATCTAATTAGAAATATTCCATTTCTTTCAGAAAATTTCTCTGTGAAAGTTGCAACACTTGATCCAGTTAGTGAATTAATATCAATATGTGAAAAAATGAACTTTGAACTACTTTCTCCTAAAAAATCATGGGATGTATCAAAAAATCCAATTTCGATTATTCTTGATAATGATACAAGTCTCTCCGAATGGAAAAAAATAGAAGGGTTAGATACCGCTATAGATAATTCAGATTTTATTCATATCGTAAGTGGAGATGGTTCGATGTCAATTATTGACTTGATACCTAGCACAATTCCAGTCCATTTTCATCTCCTTGAACCGCACAGAGGGTTACATGAAGATGTCCTTCATCTGAAAATTGATGGCCAACCAAAAAGGAATCTTGGAATAACAAAGACCTTATTGTCCCGGGCAAAAAAAAGAGATATTTTACGAGTACAGAGTTTTAATTCTAGATTGAAATCATCGATAAGTGGTAATTCAAATTATACTGTTGCTAGAATCAAAGAAGTATACGATATAGAAGCAGGATTATTATGGCCGAGTATTCACTTAGAAGATTTTTCAATTTATGCAGAGAATTGTAATTTTAATGAATTAAATAGCCCCTATGTTGTGAATATTGGTAAAGCTAGTTGGGTAAAAGGAACTTGGGAAACTATCTCAATGTTAAAAAATACAAATCTCTCTCTAGCACATATTGGTGGAGGCAATACAGAAGATATTAATCAACTAAAAGAACATGCAAAATCATGTAATGTAGAGGTTTGGTTTGCTCCAAGATTAACACAAAATGAATTAACCGTTTTACTGAGAAATGCTAGAGCAAGTATAAGTTTAGCCCATGGGGAACCTTTTGGATTAACTCCTATCGAGGCATTTGCTGTTGGTACTCCAGCAATATATGTAAAAGAGGGAGGCTTCAGAGATACCATTATCGACAAAGAAAATGGTAGATTAATTGCAAGAGAAGATATAGATATTTGGCATAAAGCCCTAAAAGAAGCAAAAAATATAGAAAAGCGGATTAGATGGTCTGAAGCTGGTAAAGAAAAAATCAAGTCTCTAGATTTGAGTTGTGAAAAGCATGCGGAAAGAATTTACAATATCTATCAAGAATTAAATAATCGTACTTAATCATTGAGAGAAATCCTCATTGAACTAGATCTTGAGGAAATTACTACAGAAATAAGACCAATAATAACTAAGAATAAACTAAACCACTGATTAATTACTATAGAGTTCATGAAATCTGGCCAGAATGGAAGAATGTCTAAAGTAGATTCTCCCAATGTGATTTTAGAGCCTATAGATCCTAGAATCATTATCGAAGTTAGTGAAAATAATGCTGAAATCATCTGCAAATTCGCTAAAGAGGAGTATTTCCAAAGTTCAGGACCAAATCTTACTCTTCCAACCAAATATGATGATGTGAATCCAAAAGCTATTCCGGAGAAAAGAAATTTATTGTAGAACATAGCGCCGCCAGAATTAGTTGAAGAATAATTACCAGAAATCATAGCTAATGGAATTACTATCAAAGTAAAAATTGATGCTACATATGCCGCTCTATCTAGAGTAGATTTTGATGATTCAAGATTTGATATATAAGAAGAAAGCCACACTAAAGCAGCACAAACACCCATAATTACTCCGGAACCAGCGACTAATCCTACTACAAGATGATGGAATGCAGTCATAAACATCATTCATCACCTCCTGGGGTTACTGCTGGATCAGCTACCCATTCATTTTCTATTGGGTCCCATAACCATCCAGGGTTTTCTTCTGATTTCATCAGCCTTGACCAATATTCATTATCTAAATCTGTAACTGGCAGCTCTTGGTCATCGTTTATTGATTTATCAACTTCTGCAGTATTATCAATAATTTTTCTAACTCCTCTAGGGGCGAACCAAGATTGTAAGGATACCATGAATCCTAGAATAATCAATGCAAACGAAATTGATTGTAAGTTTGCCCCTAATGATGTTCCATCAAAATATGGTTCAGAAGTACCCATAGATAACCATGGCATACGATTACTGAAGTCACCCATTGTTGCAACTATTTGGTATTCAATTCTTGTATCTCCAAGTGTTGCAGGAAGTGATACTTCCCACTCCTGTTCTGAAACCATTTCAACAGTTGCTTGGTGAGATTGAGACTCACCAGATAATCTCCAATATACCATTAGAGATTCAGTATTTACAGTTCTAACTGTGATAGTTGAGGAGTCTCCGGATATTCTTTCTTCTGGAGAAGTCCAACCATCAGCAAGAGTGGGATAATTCTCTGGAATAGGTTCAATATTAACAGTGAAAGCGTCTGTTTCACCAATGAATGCCTTGTTGTTATGATTGTAGTAACTACCATGATGGATTGAAACATAAATTTCCTTTTCACCTAAATCTTCTGGCGCTAATAGAACCCAACTAACGGTAACTTGATTTTCTGAAGATACTACTTCAACATAATTAGATGAACCACCATTTGGATCTTGTATTATTGTCCATCCATGGTCTTCTGGATTGTCGTCATTACCATTCTTTGAACCGAGTAAGAAAATACCAACTAAACCATTATCAGATGTATCTAGATCACTAATTGAGACTGAGACCTCAGTAGTTGTACTGGAATATGCAGTAGATTTCATTTCTACGTTTATTATTGCAGTTGAATCAGAAGATAGACTGGGGTCGCCATGACAAGATCCTCCACAAGTATAGTCTCTGTTACTATCTCCTTTCCCTCCAGGATTAGCTACACCAGAAGATGTTGCTAATAGTAGAATTAGGATAGCACTTAATGCAATTATTCTAGATTTCATAATTCAGACCTCCTTTTCTTAACCCGTAAACTAATAACTAAACTGGAAACTGCTAATAACAAGAATACAATTGTCAGAGGGATTGAGAAAATTGTAAGTGAACCAGTAGGCGAATCATCAACATAATTAGTAACAGATGAGGCATCGACAGAAACAATATTTGTTCCATTGTCAAGCCATAATATTTCATTATCTCCTACCACAATAGTAACTGCATAATATAAATTCGAAGCTATAGGTGCAATTTCATTCCAATTATTCTCATTAGTAACACCAACAAGTTGCATCTCATCTAATGTCTCGGTTGAATATGAAGAACGATATATTCGATATTCTTCTGCATTACCCGACCAACTTAACTGAATATCTATCCCACTAATTTCTGAATTAAGATTACTAATCATAGAAACTGGTCCTAAAGAATAAAAATCTTGTACTGTAATAGATGAACCAAAGTTATCAGTTACTGTCAGCCTGACTATATGAGTCCCCTCGCCCAATAATATCTCAGCACTTGAACCAGAGAATGATTGCCCGTTTATCTGCCATAACCAATTATTGATAGTCCCATCAGGATCTATTGAAGATGAACCATCAAACATAATCATCGAACCTGAAACAGAAATCTCTGGAATTGTAGACCAAGAGGGAATAGGAGGTAAATTAGATATCTCAACAATTGCAGATGATTGAGAAGTTAATCCCCAAGGGTCTCTAGCAATAATTTTTACTTCCCAAAATTGCCCTGGTTCCAGTCTTTCAGAAGGAACTAAAGATTCTCCATCTAATTCAGGAACCTGATATCCATTTCTATACCAAATTACATCAAAGAATAGAGGTTCTTCGTCAGGATCTATTGACGATGCTAGTACTACTAAATCGTCTAGAGAATTTGCAATTCCTAATTCAGGGAATGAGTCTGGTGCACCTAAGTATCCAGTAGTACCAGAACCTAGAATAATTGTTGGAATTTCAGGAGCGCCATTCATTATTACTCTAGACGGAGTTGTCATTGAACTACCTAGATCTTCTCCGTCACGAGGAATTACCTGAACCGACCAATGTTGATCTCGATACACTGATTCTGAAGGTATTGTCATTAGGCCATCAAAATCAGGTTCTCTCTCACCATTAACCATCCAATATATTTCACTACCAGATTCTGAATCACCATCTAAATCCGATTGTTCCCAAATAACAGTTAAATCTTGGTTAGCAGTAAGATTACCTTCTGGAAGCATAGTAATCGAAGTAACCTCGGGAGCACTATTGAGAATAGTGATACTATCTGCGTCTACCCACTCAGACCACACCAGTGAATCTGAAACTCTAACACTAGCATACCATACCTGATTTTTCGCAGTGGCGTCAGGTGTAACCCATGTCAGGTCATTGAATGCAGAAACTTGGTAACCATCTCTAAACCATCTAATTTCTGTGCCTGCGAGGTTATCCCCATCTGGGTCAAACCATCCTACAATTACCTGTAGTGCATCATCTGTATATGCATTAGAACCTTGAGAAATATACGCATTAGCAGTAGGAGGAGTATTTGATGAACCTATTATAATTAATCCTGTAGATTTTGTCAATCCATAAGATGTCCCATCAAATGGAGTTACTCTAGCTTCCCATTCATCACCAGAACGAATCATCAAAGAGGTCACAGCAAGTGTATCATCGAGATCACTAATTCTAACACCATCAAGATACCAACGAATCTGGGAATCCTGTTCATTATCTCCATCTAAATCAAAATAATCATAATCCAGATTTATATCATCAACATCTGTTGGAGACTCTGGAGTGATCTCAAGATTTCTAGCAATTGGGACTGTATTTTGTATAATAATTGGATTTAATGAAACAGTATCTCCTTGATCTTCATTGTCCGAAGGGGTAACCTCAACACGCCATTCTTGTCCCTTAGAAATCCAGATATCCGGAACTGATTTCATATCATTAATTTGAGCTATTTGAAGTCCGTCTCTGAACCAACGAATTGTAGTACCTTGTTCAGAGTCTCCATCAGCATCATCGTAATCATATTCTACCCCAAGACCTGTTTCTTTAGTAGGTGAGGAAGGAATATAACGAACATTTGTTGCATTTGGAGGATTGTTGGTACTAGCAGTTGATTCCGGTAAATTCCAAGACCCTGTATCCCAAGAATCACCTTGATTATTCCCATTTCCATTCGCATATAGAACAGCTAAATTGAAGACTGTGGTTCCTGAACCTCCGGGCGGTGCTGTCCAAGACGCTGACCATGAACGAGAAGAGGTCCCATCGTGTGTCAATTCGCTACCGACAAGCTTGACATTATTTCCTAAATTACTCCATGAACCCATGATAGCCTGACCACTCGAATGTGTTGCTATTAGATTAAAACCACCTGAACCAGGAATATGAGGTCCTCCATCCCAAGATAAACTGTATGTTGTATTTCCGATATAACCTGAAGAGGGTAGTCCGTTTAGTGAGACACTCATCGATGAGCTCGAACCATGGCAAGTACAACCGGAAGACGAACTACCTGTTTTACCAGAGGAATTTGATTGTACTGTTTGAGCTGTAGAAATCAAAAATAAAACAACTAGAAAGACTGCTATGCGCCGGGACATCACTATATGGTGGAGATATAGATATTGAAGAAGTTACTCCATAAACTGAGTCTATTACGCCGTTGCATTCATGGATGAGTTGTGTCTCGCAAGGTCATGAATACTGTAAATTCAGTTGCAATTATCGGCGCGGGAAACATGGGCTCAGGAATTGCTCAGAAATCTGCACAAGAAGAATTTAATGTTCAAATGGTAGATCGTGAAAAACAGTGGGTAGATAGAGGAGAAAAAATAATCAATGATTTTCTTGAAGAAGCAATCCAAAGAAGAATATTCAAACCTGAAAAAGTTGAAGAAATAAAAAGTCGGATTACTGGAGTCGTTGGTACTGAAAATGTTGCACCTGATACAGATTTAGTCATTGAAGCGGTTTTCGAAGATTTCAATATTAAGAAAGATGTTTTTAATATTCTAGATAGAGTATGTGGCGATAAAACAATTCTTGCATCTAACACATCATCCTTGTCCGTAAATGAACTAGCTAAGGCCACTGGAAGACCTGATAAATTTGTAGGTTTACATTTCTTTTATCATCCAGCAAAAAATAGATTAATTGAAATTATTCCTGCAGAAACCACTTCGCCAGAATCATTAGCAGCGGTGGAACAATACTGTAAAACAATGGGTAAAGTAGTGATTGTTTGTAAAGATAGACCTGGATTTGTAGTAAATAGATTCTTTGTTCCTTGGTTGAATGAGGCTTGTCATCTTGTTGATGAGGGCGTGGCTTCAATTGCTCAAATTGACGCTGTTGCAGAGAAGGCATTCAATATTGGAATGGGTCCATTTGCTTTGATGAATTTGACTGGTCCGTCAATCGCCCTGCATGCTACAAATTATCTAGCCGAACAATTGAATTGTGCCCGTTATTATGGGGCCGAATGCCTTAAACAAACTATCGCTGAATCAGGGATGTGGGATATTGGTGAAATAACTGAATGTGACGATGAAACATCACAAATAATTAGTGAGAGACTTTTAGGACAAGTTTTCGCTGTTTCTGCTCAAATTGTACAGGAAGAAATATGTTCAATTGAGGATGTCGATAGAGGAGCAAAGGTTGGACTCAGATGGGCAGAAGGACCTTTCGAAATTGCCAACAAGATTGGAATCAAAGATACGAAAAGAATGGCGCAAAAATACGCTGAATTAGCCAAATTTGAATTGCCATTATGGATAAAAGAAAAAGAGGGATTGTTTGATTTTAATTATATCGATACTAAAATTGATAATGATATTGCGACAATCGTACTAAACAGACCAGAAGCAATGAATGCTCTTAATGAAGAAGTTGTTAGACAATTAGGAACTGTTCTAGACGATCTAAACTCAAGGAAAGAAATTTCGACTATAGTACTAGAGGGGGCTGGAAAAGCATTCGTTGCAGGAGCTGATGTCAAATACTTCGTAGATAAGATTCGTGAAGACTCAATAAAAGATATTTATGATTTCACTTCTTATGGTCACGAAGTTTTGAACAAGCTTGAGAAGTCTCAGAAAACAACTATTGCACTAACAACAGGTTTGGCTCTAGGGGGAGGATTAGAACTGGCACTATCATGTGACTACAGAATTGGAACTAGAAGATCTCAATTCCGTTTCCCTGAAACAAGTATCGGTATTTTCCCAGGTCTGGGAGGAACACAAAGAACTCCGCGTATTTGTGGAATAGAAGCTTCCAGATATGCAGTTTTAGCAGGGAATTTCCTCGATTCAAAAGTCGCTTCAGCACTTGGTATTATCACTCATTTAATAGATTCTGCCTCAATTAATGAAACTGTCGTTACATTGTCAAAAGCAGGTAAACCTCAGAATAAATATCCTTGTCAGCCCAAAGACATTGAACACCCCATTTCCAAATTTGCTACAGAATTTTACAAGGATGAAAATATGGAAGAAATAATATCAGGGAAAATCCCTAAGAATTTCAATGGAGATGAAAAATTAGCTTCAAGGCAAATTAAGTCTCTGGGCTTTACCGCCCCCATAGCACTGGGAATTGCTAACGAACTTCTCAATCAAGCAATCGAAACTGGAGATGATCTAGATGCAGGCTTAAACAAAGAGCTGTCGAATCTAAATACAATATTTGAATCAGAAGATGCACTGGAAGGTTTGTCCGCTCTAATCGAGGGAAGAAGACCAAGTTATACTAAATCTTAAATTAATCAAAACCTATTTATTCTGAATTCTAAGTTTTCTTCTTGGGGATTGAGACCAAGCAGGAGTACGATATTCAGCCATACCTGTAATTACAAGTTCCAATATATTGTTAAAACTCATAATTTTTCCTCCTTATCCTTAATTTCTATTTCTTCCATTGTTTCATCTAACCATAATTCTAACCATTTATCCATATTAGTTTCCTCCTGCACCTTAGTGTAGTTTTCACACTAAGCCAATAACCATTAATATATCAATTAGAAAGTATTTGAGTATACACTAAGGTGTATTTTATACACTAGATGCTATTGGAAACATTTGTTAATTATGAGTCAGACACGAATGAATGTATCGAATGAAGATTGGAAAAAAATTAATTTGGCCTTAGATCAAGTACAAGATAATGGAAGAGAAATTAGACAAATTTTTCAATCTTATTATGAGGATGGAGAAGAAAATATGGAATGGGAGGTAGATGCTGCTGTAGTCTCTTTCAGTATGTTCAGTTCGAGGTGGACTACTGAAATTCTTTCAGCTCTGTATATAGCTGGCGATAAAAGATTCAATGAATTGAGAACTTTATTAAGAGGAATTTCAAGTAGAACTTTATCTGATAAATTAAGATCTTGTCAAGAAAATGGATTGGTTGAAAGAGTTGTTGATGATGGCCCTCCTATACGTGTAATCTACAGATTGACCACTCATGGAAGAAATTGTGGGAGATTATTGGGGCCATTAGTTGCTTACATGAAAATACATAATGATATGGTCGTTTCAGAAGATTGATTGGGAAATGAAGCATTATCGACTCAAATGACCGATTCTTTCAAAGACTAGTTCGTTAAAAAGTGTGTATGGCTTTACTCCAACAGTGGCGCAGTAGGCGTTCTTGGGCTGTCGATGGCATTATCGCTCTCGGAGGTGCAGCGATGGGTATTTCTGCTCTAATGCCTGCACTAATACCTCCCATTTCTGAAGGTACAATTTCTTCGCCGGCTGAACACCCTTGGGAACATCCAGTACGTGCAAAAATTTTGACTACATTGGAGACATCGCCTGGGCTACATTTCCGTGAATTACAAAGAAGAATGAATGCAGCAAATGGTACTCTTAGGCACCACTTAGATGTTCTAGTTAACGAAAAAACTGTATCAATAATACCGGTTAATGGAAGAACTTGTTATTATGCAGGTGCATCAGCTCAAATTGAAATATTATTAGGAACAGGTGTCAGAGATGAAAAAAGAGCGGCTGCAATGTTGCCTGTAGGCCTATCTAGTCTTCAAAAATCGATAGTTGTAAGACTCGCAGAATCTTGTATTCCTGAAAGTCAAGCTCAATTAGCTAGAGATTTGGGGAGATCTCGTTCTGCAGTTCATTCGGCTATTTGCGTTCTAAGAAATAGAGGTATTATTTCTGAAAACAAATTAGCATTAGCCGACCATTTATCTGGATTGAAGACTTCAAAAATTGAATATAACTGGCTCGACTTAAGAGCAGAGTATGCTTGATTAGCCGAAATAATGCAAAGTTTAGCAGAATGCTCTTACACTCTGAATTATCGCATAAGGTTGTATGTTCAGATTAAGGTTGGTAGAACAACCGATGCCAACAGGCAGTAAAGATACTCAAGTCCTATTAGAATGGTTAATGGATTCACTATCTCTAGTAAGAAGAAAATCCGAGTCTTGGAATACTAATGATGAACCAAGTGCACTTCATAGGATGTTTACAGGATCTCTGTTGAACGAACCACTTCGTGGCTGGAATACTAAAGAATTGGGAGATTGTTGTGGACTATCACAAACTGCAATGCACAATCAGATGTTAAGGTTAAGAGAATCCGGACTAGTATCTTCTGAACTTAAGGGAAGGTGGCATATTCATGTTTTGAGAGGGGGGTCAATGGCTAATGCTGTAGAGTTATTAGGAGTTCAGGCAAGAAAAATTCTTGATATACGCCTTACAGAACTATCTGATTTAATTATTGATTCTGAAGAAAGAATGTCTAATAATCCTGAAAATGAAGAGAGGAGATTTAAGATTAAAATTGCAGAACCAAGTGCTACAATTGACGGGAAAGATCGAATTGACTCTCTAATGGAAGATCTAGGCCTAAATGGTGAAAGAGGGAAATCAGAAGATGATCTAGCAAAAAAAATAACAATTGAGCTATCTCAGAGTCATAGGCCAATTACTTTACTAGTGTTGGCAGAAAGATTGAATGAAACAAGATCAAGAGTTCAAAGAGTCCTTGAAAGACTATTGGAGATGAGTATTATTGAAAGAGTTGCAATGCCAGATAGAATTGCACAGGATGTCTATCTTGGATTGATGAGACAGTTTGATGCTAGAGGTGAGGAGTGGTTAGTCACAAGAGGAGGATTGGGTAGATTAGATACGAATATAACAAAGAAAATTATCTTAGGTATTAAGAAGAAAAATCTGAGTATTGAGAGAGTACAGGAGATACTCGAAGATGTAGAAATTGAAAATCAAAAATTATTACTTAACACATTAGGCGGAAGAATGCCTTATGGATTTAGGATAGCAGGCAAAAATGGGGATGAAATAAGAGAAAGAGTTCTGAATCGTTTAGATAGAACAATACGTAGACTAATTACAGTTGCCAAAAGAATAGATAATTCTCTTGAAGTGTGATCATTTTCCATCAATGACAAAGCCTTTCCAGGCTCGCATATATTCTACAAAAACAGGGCTTAAATCTGCTTCAAGGAGATGGCGCTCAGAAAAAGGAGGTTTTTCGGGAGAATATGATATGTCAGAGAGATATTTTGGCCAATCAGGGTAAGCTATCCCTACTCTAGCGACACCAACTAAGTCAGCACCTTCGTCAATAACATACTGAGCATCTTTCGCAGACCATACAGCACCAGTAGATATCAAGGGTAATCTATTATCAGTCACTTCACTAAATATCTTAGTTAAACTTCTGCTATCTAAGTCAGAATCGACTTTTTGAAAAACATTCCAGCATGATATGTGTAAAATATCAATTTCTAGTTCTGAAAGCATTCTTGCTAATTGTAAGCTATCTTCTAAGTAAATGCCTAGTTTTTCAATTATTGGTGAAATACGAACTACAATTAAAAAATCAGGACTTGTTTGTTCACGGATAGACGTGATGATCTCTCTCAAAAATCTACTTCGACCTTCTAAATCGCCCCCCCAATCGTCTTCACGACGGTTTGTAACCATACCTAAAAACTGACAAATCAGGTAAGAATGAGCACCATGCAACTCTACACCATCAAATCCTGCTTTATGGCACCTAACTGCTGCATCGGCAAATGACTGAACCATTTCTACAATTTCTTCATGACTTAGGGCTCTAGTGTAAACTCCGTTCATTCCCGGTTCAGTATTGATACTAGCAGATATCGGTTGAACTCCATTGATATGCTTAGGTGCTCGCATACCTCCATGGAATAATTGGGCTAAACTAACTGCGCCAGTTTTCTTTAATTCACGGGCTAAATTAGTGAGTTCTGGTATCTGATGATCACCCCAAACTCCCATTTCTCCAACCCAACCTCTTCCATTTTCAGTAACATTAGTTGCTGCTGTAGTAATTATTCCAAAGTCTCCTTTGGCTCTACGAATAAGCCATTTTTTCTCTTCCTCAGAAAGAATACCATTTTCATGGCTCTGCTTATTAGTCATTGCAGCAAGTACCGTTCTATTTTTCAAAACTTTACCAGTTCGGGGTAATACTAACGCATCTGTTAAATTCATTTTCTCACCAAATAACATTATTTTGTAAATGCATCAGGGCGATAAACCCAGCGAATAGAGTCTTCTTTCATATCTTTATATCTTGAATAAACTTCAGGAATAGATGATACTCTAGAATGGAAATCCAGCAGTATATCTCTACCATCAATTAATGAAGTGTCAATTCCATCATAATTACCACTAACCAATCCAAAACAATCTGAGAATAGTCTGATATCGGCTATCGAAGGTTTCTCAGTCCCTGCAATCCAT
>JAURCP010000001.1:0-17124 GCA_030828405.1 Thermoplasmatota archaeon | reverse complement strand
GAAGGTTTCCGTCAGAATATTTGACATGTCAGATATTGCATCTAAGCACTCATCTACCTTAGCAGCTAACCATTCATCATCGGGATTAAGAAATGTCATATTCCCAATATATCTCAATATAGCGGAAGATTCACTCAATATCCCAGATGGAGTTTCTAATGCAGGTAGTAATCCCCAAGGAAGTTTTTTTGAGTTTCGCATCTCTGAATATTCAGAAAAATCAACAATTACATTCTCCCATGGAAGGTTCGAGATATCTAATGCGATTCTTATTGCTTCGGCTCGGCCTGCAGAAGAAAAATATATCAAACGATACATAAGATATTGGAAATGATTCTGACTAATTACTTTTTACTATACAAGACGTCCTTCCATACCGCCTGCTACCTCGATAATTTGGCCAGTTATATGTCCAGAAATCAAATCAGAAGATATTGATACCACAGCATTAGCAACATCTTCAGGGGTTGCTAACTTCTTCAAGGACATCGTCGCAGTGGCCTTTTCTACTAAATCATCATTAATACCTTGATCAATTTTTTTAGGTGTAATTGTCCATCCTGGAGCGATTGCATTAACTCTTACATTACCTAATATTGATACATCATTTTTAACAGACATCAGTAGTCCTGAAGTTATTGCACCCTTGGCTGCTGCATAGTCTGAATGCCCGGATTCTCCATATATTCCAGCAGTAGATCCTACAAATACAAGAGAACCTGATCCTGTTCGAGATGCTTCTCTGAGAAAACCACGAGCCGTATTGACAGCTACATCCAAATTAGAAGAAATTGTTTGATTCCATCTCTCTTCATCAATATCCCAGATAGGTTTTGATTCCGAAGGATAATATCCAGCATTAGCAATACAGATATCTAATTTACCAAAATTCTCAACTATTGTATCGACCAATGCAAGAGCCTGGCTTGAATCCCTAAGGTCTGCCTTTATTGAAAAACCATCAATTTCATTTGCAATTTCATCAGCGTTTTCAAAGGATTCATGATAGTGTACTATCACTTTAGCACCCTCAGATGCAAAGGCTCTACAAATTGACTCCCCAATGCCTCCGGCACCTCCAGTGACTAGTACTACACTGTCACTAAGGCCTGTTTGCATTAATCTACCTCCTCATAAAGTTCGGATTTGGCGATTACCTGCGCCACCATAACCTACCCAATCTTCGGGTTTATTGCCAAGAATAGTGTCGATTTCAGACAGATGTTGTTCCGTCATTTTCTCAGCAACTTCTATGCAACCAAGGTTCTCTATCATTTGCTCAGGTTTAGTTGCTCCGAGTAATATAGTGCTGACATTTTGATTTCTTAGGCACCAAGCCAAGGCTAGTTGAGCTGTTGAACAATCAAAATTTTCATTCGCATAATTTGTAAGTTTTTTGACGATTTCAACTTCACCATTCTTTTTACGCATTTCTAAATCTTCAATTAGCCACTCATATCCTGCCTGAGTTGGGCGGGAATCTTCAGGAATCCCATCATTAT
The DNA here is from genome assembly GCA_030828405.1 of Thermoplasmatota archaeon. Lineage (GTDB taxonomy): Archaea > Thermoplasmatota > Poseidoniia > Poseidoniales > Thalassarchaeaceae > MGIIb-O2. Next base: position 15,622 of record JAURCP010000001.1, on the reverse strand, counting down.
ATTTCCCTGTCAAAAATCCAGACCTCAAGGGCGACCAAATGGTTGTTCCGTAGTTGTATGGTGGCTGAAATAGAGGGAAATATTCTTGCTCAAACCTTTGTCTATGGAGCATATTGTATTGTGGTTGTTCATACATAGGTGGTTCTAAACCTTCAGATTTAGCAAACCAAATTGCCTCCATGATTTGAGCGGCAGACCACTCGGAAGTGCCCCATGAGGTGGCCCAACCATTTCTCACTGCATCAGTCATAGCACGAACAACTGTAGATGTAGGTGTGAATGGGTCTGGACGATGACAAAATACCATGTCAACATAATCCAATTGTAATCTCTGTAAACATTTATCTAGACCCTCCATAATATGTTTTCTTGAGAGACCTGATTCATTCACTCCATTACCACCCCAGAATATTTTTGTTGTGATTACAAGTTCAGAACGTCTCCATTTCTCAGGTTCTTCTTCTTGAAGTTCAGATAATGCAATTCCAAAAATTCTCTCTGCTTCTCCATTGGGATTTCCATAAGCCTCGGCATGATCGAAACAATTGACTCCTGCATCCCGCGCGATTTTCATGCATTCTTTGGCCATTTCGACTCCTTCATCATCCTGTAATCGATCTTTAACACCGTAAGTTGCCCAAAAACCATACGATAACACAGAAACTTGAATTCCAGTATTTCCCATCATCCTATAGTACATATTATCACTTGACATGGTCACTTTAACCGGTTCTTTGGTTTCAAGATTTTGGTTTAGGAAAGTAAAATATCATATCCTATTTTCGAAATTAGAGTGAAGGAAATAACCAAAAATAGAGGTCTTAGTAATTGAGTTCCATACTTTAGTGCGTAAGTAGAACCTAGCAAACCTCCTACAATATTTACGATAGCGAATGGAATGCCTACTGAATAATCAACTAAGTCCATTGAGGCAAACAATATCAGAGCGCCTAAATTACCTCCAAAATTGACTATCTTCGATGTAGCAGCAGCTCTTTTCATGTCAAATCCTACTTCTTTAACATATCCAGCAATCAGAAAATTACCAGTCCCAGGGCCCAAGAAACCATCATAAAATCCAAACACTGTTGACATACTGATTGTTACAGGAAGCACTCTTTCTTCACGAATATTTTCTTCAACGCCAAATTCTTTTTTGAACAAAACATACAAGAACATTATCAATAGAACAATGAAAACTAATTTTATTACCCAAGACGCAGAAATTTTTGTTACTGCGAGAGCTCCAAAAATAGACATGATTAACATGAGTAACCAGCCTATTGATGCTGCCTTCTTAGGGACAAGACCGCTCATCCAATATTGTGCACTGGACATTCCTGCAGCCCATGTTGAGCCAAATTTGTTTGTAGCAAGAGCGACATGAGAGGGAAGGCCGGCAGCCAATAAGGCGGGCAAGCGAATTAGTCCTCCTCCTCCAACAGCACTATCTACAAAACCTCCAATGAATCCTGCTAGCATGATAAGAATGAATATACTGTCATCCACACATTATCCAGCAACTAATAGGATACAGTCATTACGGTCAAAATCGGGTAATGTTAGAGAGTCAGAGTTTCTATTTCAGTTAATTCTTCTAGATATTGTTTAACTCGATCACCCATTTTTTCTTGATCAGCGATTGAATGTAATTCTACTCTCATTTTTGATGCTCCCGGAAGACCCTTGGTAAATGATACAGCATGGCGTTTCAGATTTTTATTCCTAATACCAGAATATAACTCAGAGCTTAATTCAAGATATCTATTCCAGCACCATAAACGAGAAGAGGCGATATTATCGTCCCCCCAAGGAGGTTTACCAACAGACCATCCTAAATCTCTTTTTATTTCATGGAAAATCATCGGACGGCCTATAGCACCTCTACCTATCATTAGCCCTCCTGCCCCTGTAACTTCCAAACATGATAAAGCCGTTTTAGCATCTATAATGTCACCATTGGCAATCACTGGAATATCAACTGAATCTACGATTTCTTTGATTTGCTTCCAGTCTGCTTCACCAGAGTATCTCTGTCTTAATGTCCTTCCATGTACACATACTCTTTCCACACCTTCATCTTCCAACCTTTGAGTGATTTCCAAAGCAGTATTAGGGCCTGAGCCGGTTCCTAGTCGCATCTTTACAGTAATAGGTACATTTGTGGCATTAATACAAGCCCTGACCATCTCAATTACTTGATCTGGAGATCTGAGCAATGCTGCGCCTGCGTTATTCCTACACACTTTAGGAGCAGGACAACCAAAATTTATGTCAATAATATCTGCTTTATGTTCCAATAATTCTACTGTAGTGACCATTTCACTAATATCTCCTCCAAATATTTGAGGAATAAATGGTTTTTCACGATGATCTGATTCAACTTTAAGCCATGAACTAGCATCATGTCTTGATAGCCCAGATGCAGCAGTAAACTCAGTTATCGACAAATCTGCACCACATTCTCTAGCTAATAGTCGATAGGCTAGGTCCGTTACTCCTGCCATGGGAGCAAGAAATAACGGAACAGGCTGTTCGTACATATTAAACTCCAGTAGCACTTTTTTTATCAGAATGACTGATGAACTTTCAATAAATAGTGAATGGTTCTAGGGCTAAATCTAATTTTTGTTGGAATAATTCTACTTTCTTTTCACATTCTTCTAGTTCATCAGATTGTAGAATCACTTGAAACCCTTCATCAGTCTCTACCACAACACATGGAGTTACTCCCTCTGTAATCGATTGAAGCCCTTCACTCTGTTCATTAAGATGGACAAGATGAAAAGGTACTGGACTACTAGAGCGACATTCTTTCATAGATTTCTTTTCACTGACGTAAGAATGAGTGATATCACACAAAGCACAATGCGCAGTTCCTATTAACTTTCCAAAAACGTATCGCAGTTCACCAACAATTCCGCCATCAGCGTGATAGACTCCCCAAATTGCTTTCAACAACATTAGAATGTGGACTCCCAGTCCATTACATCCTGAGCTCTTTCCCAGTCTGCATCATTAATGACACCGCGTGCCTTCATCATTTCTCTAGCTAGTAACCAGTATACTAGAGCTAAAGAACGACGTCCTTTGTTATTTGCTGGAAGTGCTAGGTCTACGTTTCTTAATCTATTATTAGCATCGCAAATTGCTACAACAGGTAATCCTGAACTTACTGCCTCTGATAGTGCCTGCTGATCTGCGGCTGGATCTGTAACAACAATTACTTCAGGTTCAATATAAGTTCGGAGACGAGAATTAGTCAGTGTTCCTGGAATAAATCTACCAACAATTCTCATTGCACCAATTGTTTGAGCAAACTTCCTAGCTGGTCTCTGACCATATTGACGAGCACTGACTACTAAGATTCTATCTGCATCAAAATTAGATAGGAATTTTGCAACCGCTCGAATCCTTGAATCTGTTTGTCTTACATCAATTATGTGAATCCCACTATTGTCCTGCCGAACTTCATCTAAGAACTGCTTCATGTCAGCAGACTTCTGATTCGTTCCTATGTGCACAGCGTGCGTATCATACATTTCAAGCGGTACAAGTGGAGTCTGATTTTCATCCATTTAGGTCCCTCAGCAGCGCCGCGACCTAACTTCGATTGATAAGCGCTGCGCAAGAGGATTAATCAACTAATCATCAAGATTGTAGGTCAGAAAGGTATGTACATTCGTCCAAATCGTGGGACTCAGGGAATACTATGCATGGTTTTGTGATTGTAGCATAGGTGTCAAAGTGGTCATAGAAGGATGCTTGGTCTATCGGCGCGGTGACTCCGTAACCGCGCGCTTCTACCTCAAAAATCCAAGGTCCAGAAATCAAATCAGACTGAGGGAATGAGAACTTTTGCTGAGGGAAATCTTGAGTAGCCTTGACTTCCCAAAATGGCTCACCACCACTTTCTCTGACACCTGGTTTCCAAATTTTGGCATGAGCATATCGGTATTCATTAGTTTCATTCCCAACTAACTCATCTAGTACTGAAGAGTAAGGAAACTGAGCTCTGAAATCTATCACTAATTGAGAAATTGTGTCGTCAAAATCAATTATTGTTTCATTTGTATATAGAACTGAATCTAGACTATTTGATTCAAATGTATAATCAAACCCAACTGTTTCCTCAGTATTTCGCACAATTGGCTCATCACGAATTGATTCCATGAATTCTCTTTGAACTGCTAAGCCCAAACATCCAGTCAAAGTTGTAGAAAGCATGAGGATAGACAACGCTAATCCAAATGCCCGAGTTGATGTCATTAATTACTCCGAAACAGACATGTTTCTTCAATCCACTCTATACAAGAGTAGTATGCAAGCGTCTATGACGGGGTATTAATTCCGCTAAAATGCTCCAGTGACGACGAAAGGAGAACCGAGCCAAGGCTTTGACGTTCCCTATGAGTACCGAGGAGCACTTATTCTTCTTCATCAACTACACGAGGTTCGTGAACTTCTCTGAAAATTACTGTACCAACTCCTAGATTTTCACGCAGTGAACGAACAAGACTGAACTTAGCATAAGCCCAATTTTGGTCATATGCCATTGCCTCAGGGGTTGTTACAGTTAGATCGTCTCCATCGAATGAAATCTCAAAATCTTCACGACCAGTGTTCATCTTCAGTAATGTTTCGACACGTTCTGAACGATCTTCAACAACTTTGACAATATTATAATTATATTTTAGTGTAGTTCCAGCTAATGGATGATTGTAGTCTATCCTTGCACGTCCTGCACTGATAAATTGTAATACTCCTGTACGGCCACCGATTTCTACTGGTGCACCAATTGCTAGTGTACTTGGATCTCTAACACTACGCATCAAAACATTTTGTCCAATAGTTTCAACTAAACTAGAGTCTCTTTCTCCGTAAGCATCTACTGGTTCAATCTCAAACTCGTAGTCTTTGTCTGCTTCAGCATCATTCAGATGGTTCTCGAAACCACTGATTAAACGGCCATCGCCAACGATAGTTATCATAGGCTGGTATGTACGACTTTCATCGAATATATCATGCTCCTTTGCAACGTCTTCGCGTGTAGTTTCGATAAGTCTTTCAGAACCTGCATCATACAGGTCATAGTCAATGTGAACAATTGAACCAGCATCCATAATTGTGCCTCCGGGCAGCCCGCCGACCTGCTTCCCCTTTTTGATACAAACGGTTATGTCTTTGAGAGAAAAATAACCTTAATTTGTATTTTGGCGACTGATTTTAGGGCTGGAGGCGAAAGCTAAACCTCCACCTAGAATGATTAAAATCCAACCAAACCATACAGCATGTGAACCTTGTAAATCATGCACAGTAACGCGAATTCGGTCTACTTCTGAAGTCTCCCTAAACATCATTGCGTTTAACAAATCATTAGATTGAAATATATCGAGAATAATTATTGTATCGCCAAAAAGACCTACGTGTCTGTCAGGTTCTGATCTCGGAGTTACTTGACCGCTGGGAGAGTCAAAGCGCAGTATCCCTGGATGGAGAGTATCGATTAATTCTCCATTCTTTCTCATTTCTATAACTACTCCAAGATAGCCGTCACCTACAGGATAATCATAATCTTCAGATTCAAGACTAATTAACTCAACTTCAGTAAAAGTGAATTCATAACCATCATGTTGAACAGGTTGATCTTTGCTCAATGTGACTAAGTGTGAAGGATCAGACCTGTCAATCAACGTAGTAGTGAATACGTGCCCGATTAACAATAAAAGGATTCCAAAATGAGATAAGTGTGAACCTAATAATCGAAGTCTAGATGAGTTCTTTCTATTCAAAAAACCGTCTTTTTTCAATTTAGGAGCTACATTTGCCAAAGTAATGTAGAGCTGTCTGGCATTTGGAGGAATTGCAAACATTAGCCATGAAAGTAAGAAGAGAGATACTGCACCTCTACTAAAACTCGAGGCGAAAAGTAATGAGGGGTCACCAGGTAAGTCAAATTCATCTGCAAAAACACCTAATAAAATTGAGAATATGAAAACTAAAGAAAGTAATGAATTTCCTGTTTTCATATCTACAGATTTACCCCAAGTGTACATACTTAGACCAATCGCTAATAAACCAATAAAAGGAGCGCCATAAAACTCGTGAGCCTCCAAATTAGTGCCATCAATTTCAACAGTCAATAAAAGCCAGGTTAGAAGAAGATAAGCTGCAGTACCATACCAAGTAATTGCTCTTGCAAATTTCATCCTTGCTGATTTATTTTTGAATGGTAACAGCAGAGATTCAAAATCATCATCATCATCTGAAAGTAACCAAATCACCAAGAAAGGAGACATTCCTGCAATTGCTTGAGGTATGGTTGCCGATGATGACCAGCTGGCATAAAACATCAAAATAACTCCTGAGAAAATCCATGGAAGAGAAGGCTCTTTAGCATCAGTAGTGATTAATAGAATCATTATTGAAGTTGCCAATACTCCTACAGCAGTAGATTCTATCCATATTGAAATTGCACAAATTACTATTATTAATAGGATGGAAAATTGTTTTTGTGTTTCAAAAAATGTTTTCTTATCCTCTAAATGTAAAGAATTGATTTGTTGTTTTACTAAGAAATAAATAGCAATGATTCCTAACAATACAATTGCAAACATGTATGATGCCAACTCAAATCCTATTGCATTAGAGTCGATAATATACAAAATACGAACATATGGGTCTTGGCTGTCTGTGCCCAAGCCATCTGCCGCAAATGCATGCACTGATGCCCAAACACCATTAGCTCTTGTCACTAATGTTGCATGGATTGCTAGAGCCCCAGATATTAATCCTAAAGCGGGAGAGATTTTGATTGATTTTGAAGAATCGTGAGTTGATCTAGCATGAATAATCATTAGTAATGCAAACCATGGTAATATTGAACCTGTTTCAACGGGATCCCAAGCCCAATAACCTCCCCAATCAAGAACCGTGTAAGCCCAAAGTCCACCGAGACCTATTCCAATAGTTCCGGCAAGGAATCCTGCACGCGCCCAATGTAATTGAGATTCATGAATCTCTTTAGCTGATTTACCACTAATTACTCCACCCATAGCGACTGCTGCTGTTGCTATGCATAAGGCATAGTAAAAGAATACTACAGGAGGGTGAATAACCATCAAATCAGTCTGTAATAAGGGGTTGAGCTCACTTGAAATTACTCCTGTAGAGTCAGCAAAGGGATCTAAGAACCAAGAGATTACAAGAATCCCAAGAGTGAACCCATGCATTATTCGAACATCATAATCTAGTGTATCTTTTTCAGTCATTAGCCAGGTTACTATTGACAGTAAAGCTGCGAACAATAACAATGGTCCAGCACGTCCACCCCATACTGCTGAAATTCGATACAATAATGGAAGGTCAGCACCACCATATTCTGTTACCAACTTCAGAGAAGAAAAATCAGAGATAAAAGCAAAAACAAGGAAGGCAAAGGGAAAGATTTGAGCAAGAAGTGCTATACTTCTAAACAATTTATTTCCAGCATTTTGAAATCTTAAAATCTGATTAATAGATGAGATAATCGCGATAATGAGCAAAAATTGCCCAATTATTGGGATTATGTAATCACCATCCATAGTATTTAGCACGAGAATATCCGAATGATAACATAGCTGGAATTATTTTCTTTACATAGAGGCTCGGACGTCTAACAAGAATTTTCATACAGACAGCCAATTTTCCACTTATTCCCATATTACTCATCTCGTCGGGGAAACATTGAGCCATCAATGACATATCGTCATCTGATAAATCAAATAATGCCGATTTACCTCGAAGAATCTTCGAGTATGGAGGGAACTCATTTTTCCATAGATTAGAATATTCAACTAAAGAGGTTGATGAATAATCTCCAGAAGCGATTGCTTTTGCTGCAGTTTCTGCTGCAAAAACTGCTGACTTGAGAGCGAGGTGGGAGCCTCCCTCAAACAATGGGGAAGTGAAACCAGCAGCATCTCCTACTAGCATCAATCCGTCAGTATGAGTATTTTCATGTGGACCCGAAATTGGAATCGTCCCTCCAAATGCAGGATTACCTTTGACTTTCCATGGAGGTGCAACTTGCTCTAAATCTCTGAAGTGAGTATCTTCGATAAATTCATCTAAACCTTTCTTGGTTCTAGATTTATCTTCAGATACTAAACCAACATTAGCTCTACCGTCACATTTTGGAATCATCCAGACATATCCTTTCTCAGCATATTTGGGCCAGATGTAAAAATCAAGATAATCATCTGTTGGAACTTCAAGCATTTCATATTGCATTCCTGCAATGACTTGGGGGCGAGGGTTAAGTTCTAGAATTTTAGAGCAAATACCTGCAACCCCTGATGCATCTATGACTACTTTGGTTTCAATAGGGAAATGATCACCCTTTCCATCGCAGCGCCATCCAGTGAATTTTTCTCCATCAAACATTTTTTCCATGCTTGTAAGTTTATGATTGAGGTTTAGAACTGCACCTTCGGAAACTGCTTCATCCGCTATCCATCTTTCAAACAGATGTTTTTCTAAAACATATCCTTCTTCAGTAAGTTTCTTTTCGGTTCCATCTGGAAAAATAACTCTAATTCCATGAACTCTCTTACTAATTACATGATCAGGTAAATCAAGATTAAGATTGTCACAGGCAACATCAGAGATGCACTCTCCACAATGTACTGGGGTACCAATTTCAGCATGATCTTCGATTAAAATTGTTGTAAGTCCCGCTCTTGCACTATGCAAAGCAGCGTTCCCTCCACCAGGACCAGCACCAATTACAAGCACGTCACAGACGGTCGCGACCTCTCCCATGAGACTAGTCAGGAGGGCCATTAGTCAAAGAATCCGTCGGTCGAACGTCCTATGATTACGAACGAACATATTCAACTAATAAGCGTCTCGAATAGTCTGATGGCGTGGCGTGACCTCCGTGAATATCTTCTAAATCTGAGAGATTCTAATGAACTAATTCGTATCAGTCACCCTGTTGATTGTTATTTAGAAGCAGGATGCATCGCTGACAAATTAGTAAAGAAAGGTGGTCCAGCAATTATTTTTGATCAACCAAGATTAGCGAATGGAGAAATTAGTAAATATCCACTCGCTATGAACCTTTTTGGAACTAGAGAAAGAACGAATAAAGCATTAGGAGTTGAGAATCCAAAAGAGATCGGAGAAACAATGGTTGGACTAATGAAACCAGATATCGGCGGAATCCTAAAGAAACCATGGACAGGTTTAGAATTGGCAATGCAAGGAATGTCTATGGCACCAAAAAAAGTTAGGAAGGGAGCATGTCAAGCTGTTGTGATGAAAGATCCTGACATGACTAAACTTCCAATTCCGACAACATGGCCTATGGATGGAGGACCATTCATTACATTACCACTTGTTGTAACTAAGGATCCAAAAACTGGTCAGCATAATATGGGTATGTATAGAGGACAAATTTTTGGTAAAAAAGAAATTGGACTACATTGGCAAGCACATAAACACGCAGCAGATCATGCGGATGATGTTGGAAAAGAAAATCGAATGCCTGTAGCTATATGTTTAGGAGGACCTCCCCCAGTAATGTTCAGTGCAATTTCTCCTTTACCTGACAATCTTTCAGAATATGAATTTGCTGGATTACTGAATAAAAGAAGATTAAGGATCACAAAATGTCTAACCAACGACCTGTGGGTTCCCGCAGAGGTTGACTTTGTAATTGAGGGATATACAATACCAGGGGAAACAAGAACTGAAGGTCCTTTTGGAGACCATTTTGGATATTACTGTTTAGAAGAAGAATATCCAGTAATGCACGTAACAGCAATTACACATCGGAAAGACCCAACCGTTCCAATGACAATTGTTGGAGTACCACCTATGGAAGATGGTTACTTAGGTGAGGCAATTGGTGATGCATTTAGACCAGTCTTACAATTTCAACACAGAGATGTTAAAGATTTATTTTTACCTCTAGAAACTGGTTTTCATAATCTTGCAATTGTGGCTTCCAAACAACGTTATCCTAGACAAGCAAGGAAAACAGCCCTGGGATTAATGGGTGCAGGACAAATGATGTTCTTAAAATCCATAATTGCAGTAAATGAAGATCATAATGTAAAAGATCTCGAGGCTTTACTGAAAGCTTTGGATTATAATGTAAGAATCCCTGAAGATTTAATCATCCTTGATGGAATGGTCGCTGATTCTCTAGCTCATGCCTCTCCATGGCAGAATGTACATTCAAAATTGATTATTGATGCGACTACGCTAACTGATAATGACCCTAGGTCTAATGAACCAAAGATGATGGGTTGTCCTGATTCATTGAGTATTTCGGCTTCGGGAATTGAAGGGGTTACTAAGGCGAAAATGATGGCTTCATCCATGCTAGTAGTTACAACAAATATTGATGGTGGCCCACGTCCAGAAGAAAGTATGGAAGAAGTGAATGAAGAGACTGCTGCAGCACAAAGAGAGAAAATTGCAAGAATTAGAGACGAAATATGGGCATTAGAATCTGCTAAGAATTTAAGATGGCTTTTCATCACTGATGATGATGCAGATTTAGATGATGAACATTGGAGAAGGAGATTACTATGGCAACTATTCTGTAGATTCGAAGTTTCAAGAGATTTCCACTTTGATGAACAAAGGAAAAGAGTTGCTTGGGACGCCACTGCGCCAATTCCATCCAATGAAGGACCGCTACCTGTGAGAAGATGGCCTGCGGTAACATTACACGACCCTGAAGTTGAAGAAAAGGTAGATTCTTGGATGGAAAGAGAGGGATTATAATGGGAACAAAAGAGATCCTAGAGTTTGTAAAAATTGAACATACTCTTTTCTCTCTTCCATTTGTTCTTATTGGATATATTCTTGCTTATAATCAATTTTTCTATGAACCTACTTCAAGTGATTTAGGATGGATAAGAATGGATCTGCTTTGGATTCTAGTAGCTGCAGTTGGAGCTCGTGGCCTTGCAATGGCTCTAAATCGTATTATTGATCGGGATATAGATGCTGCAAATCCACGCACATCGGGCAGACACTTGGTATCTGGTTCAATGTCAATGAATACTGCTTGGAAATTATCTGCAATCTTTCTAGGGATGCTTTTGATTGGCGCATGGCAACTTAATGAAGTTGCATTAATGATGGCTTGGTTACCTGTTCTCGCATTCGTAATTTATCCTTACACTAAGCGATATACCTGGCTCTGTCATTTGTGGCTTGGGTTGTGTTTAGGTTTAGCGCCGGCAGGTGCTTGGGTTGCAGTTGCTGCAGATGTACATGGATGGGCAGCAATTACAGGCCTAGATGGTGGTGACTTTCTTTGGTTTCCTACAATTTTCTTCATTTCCTTAGGCGTAGCTCTTTGGATAACTGCTTTTGATATTAATTATGCAAGGATGGATGTTGAAAGTGATAGAGAAAATGGAATCAATTCATTTCCTGCAAGATTTAGTGATCGAACAACGACTAGAACTTCAATTCAGTTAACTCTACTATGGTTTGCTTGCTTTGCTATATCTGATCCAATGAGTGAAATATGGTTCTTAGGAGCTGCAGGGCTTATGTCGATAGCTAATGTTGTAGTAATTCTAATGAGAAATAGGTTAGATGATTTTCAGACTACTTTGTTTAGAGTTTCAATGTTAACAGGTTGGGTCCTACTGATTGCAACTATTTTGATGGACCCCTCGGCTAATGTCGATACCATAATTGAGGGATAAAATGTTTGTTTTGAAGTCGGATTATGGGACGGCTGGAGATCAAGAACAAGCAATTCAAGAATTGATCAAACAAATCAACGAAGGTCAAGAAAGATGCGTATTGATGGGAGTTACTGGATCTGGGAAAACATTTGCAATGGCCAATATTATCGAAAGATTACAGATTCCAACATTAATATTGTCTCATAATAAAACTCTTGCAAGGCAATTATGGCAAGAAATGAGTGAGCTTTTTCCTGAAAATGCAGTCGAGTATTTCGTTAGTTATTATGACTACTATCAACCAGAGGCATACCTTCCAGGTAGAGATATGTATATCGATAAAGAATTACAAATGAATGAAAGAATCGAGCAAGAAAGATTCTCTACAGTTGCTTCACTAGTTAGTAGACCGGACGTTATTGCAGTAGGAACTGTTTCAGTTATCTATGGCCTTAACCCTCCTGAAGTTTTCCAACAATCACACGTCCGTCTTAGTGTAGGTCAAGAAGCAGATCCCCAAGATATAGTCAGAGATTTAGTTGGATTGCAATATAGAAGAACAACTGGAGAAATTGTTAGAGGAGATGTTAGACTAAGAGGAGAAGTGCTCGACATATGGATGCCAAGTAGAGATGATCCGATTAGAATTAGATTTGGATGGGATGGAATTGAAAGAATACAAGTTTGTGAGGCGATATCTTGGGAACCACTGGATGAAATTGAGGAAGCGTGGATCCATCCTCGACAATTCTACATGACCAGTGAAGATAAGTTTGGTAAAGCTATTGAGGATATAGAAGAAGAATTAGACCAGAGAGTTGACTATTACCATTCTAAGGGCATGGAAATGGAAGCTCATAGGATAGAGCAGAGGACTAAGTTTGATTTAGAGATGTTAACAGAAGTTGGTTCTTGTAAAGGCGTAGAGAATTATTCAAGACACTTTGATGGTAGAGTGAAAAATGAGAGAGCATATTGCCTTCTTGACTTCTTCTCAACCTGTGCAGAGCAATTTCATGGAAGCCCAGAGAAATATCTGGTAATAATGGATGAAAGTCATGTGACTCTTCCTCAAGTAGGAGGAATGTATGGAGGGGATTATTCAAGAAAGAAAAATCTAATTGATCACGGATTCAGACTCCCGTCAGCCTATGATAACAGGCCATTGAGAATAGATGAATTTCAAGAATTAATACCTCAAATGCTCTATGTTAGCGCAACACCGGGAGAGAGAGAACTCAGACACCTAGCAGAAATAACAAATCAACCAGTACCCGAAGGATTACTACACGTTCCAAGTGGCGGAGGAGCTAAAAAAGCTGATTTCGAGAAGAAGAAAAAACGGGCTTTTCTTGCAGAAACGATGGCAAATATTGATGGCGTAGTACAAATGGAAATCAGACCTACTGGTTTACTGGATCCTGTGATAGAGGTAAGGCCGACAGAAGGACAGGTTCAGGATCTGGAAGATGAAATACGCTTACGGATAAAATCAAACGAACGTGTATTGGTCACTGTGATGACAATAAAATTTGCAGAAGAAGTCTCAGAATATCTGAATCGTAACGGATTTAAGGCGCATTATTTACATAGTGAAATAGACACATTAGAAAGAACTGAAATCATCAAAGCACTAAGACTTGGGCACATAGATATTATCGTTGGAATCAATCTTCTAAGAGAAGGATTAGATATCCCTGAAGTCAGTTTAGTAGCTATTTTTGATGCTGATAAAGAAGGTTTTCTCAGAAATGAACGCTCATTATTACAAACAATAGGTAGGGCCTCAAGGAATCAAAATGGACGAGTTATACTCTATGCTGATTCTGTTTCAGATGCAATGAAGGCTTCAATAAAACAAACAATTGAGAGAAGGAAAAGACAAAAATTACATAATGAAGAAAATGGAATCAGTCCAAAGACAATTATGAAAGCTATGCCCGTTATGAACTCCGAATCTGATGATTTAATGGCTGGAGTTGCAGGAAAAGGAACTAGTGGAGGGAGAAGATTAGTTGCTAAGAAACCAGGTAAAAAAGGAGTAGAAGGATTGGCTAAGAAATTTGCACTAGGAGCATCAGGTTGGAACTCAACAGGATCTGTACTAGACAATATAAGTCAGCCAGATTGGATTGATGAAGATGGTAATTTTATTGGCCTAGTAGGGGATGAGTCAATCGAAAAAAGTGATGAAAAACTGAAATTAATATCTAAAATGGAGAAGGAGATGAAGGCTGCAGCAGCAAGATTAGACTTCGAACGAGCTGCTCAAATTAGAGATCGGATTTACCAATTAGAGAATCCGACTAATTGAATACGAGAGAGTCTGGCGAAGGTATTGTGTCGGCCTACTCTCGTGATGATTTTACTGCCCCCGTGGAAGATTATGACTTTCAGAAAATGAGTGATGTAAGCAGTCTCATAGATCAAATGTCGAGGGCTGGAGGATTTACTGCGACAAAGTTGGCACATGCTAGAGATATTCTAAAAATAAGTACTGGAAAAACTGGTGATGGAATTCTGAACTGGCTTTCTTTCCCTGCTTGTTTGTGTGCAACAGGAACAAGAGGATTCTTTCTTGAAGCGATAAAAAGAAAGGCGTTTAATGTTATAATTACTACCTGTGGAACATTAGACCATGATATTGCAAGAACATATCAAGATTATTTCCATGGTGATTTCAGTTTGGATGATATCGCTCTTGGAGAGGAAGGACTCAACAGATTGGGAAATGTCATCGTTCCAAACGAATGTTACGGAGATATTCTGGAAAAGAGAGTTCTTCCTTGGTTAGATGAGATTGAAAAAGAAAGAATCGAACAGAATCCCGAAAATCCTTGGTTAGGATTTGGTTCCGTTGAGCTATGCTGGGCAATGGGAGATAGAATAGAAGATGAAACATCTCTTTTGTATTGGATTGCTAAGCATCGAATTCCTATGGTAATTCCAGGTTTATCCGACGGTTCTATTGGAGCACAACTATTCATGCATAGGCAGAAAAATCCTAATTTCATGGTAGATTTCTTGGCTGACGAACAAATTCTATCAGATTTAACTTGGACTGCTGAAGAATCTCATGCACTCATGGTAGGAGGAGGAATTTCAAAGCATCATGTGATTTGGTGGAATCAATACAGAGATGGATTAGATTCAGCTGTTGGAATCACAACTGCTCCAGAATATGATGGTTCATTATCGGGTGCTAGGCTAAAAGAGGCTATTTCTTGGGGTAAAATAAGGCCTGAAGCTCCTCAAGTAGTTGTAGAAGGCGATGCAAGCGTATTATTGCCATTATTAGGCGCTGATTTATTCAAAAATTAGAAGAAAAACTATGTTTTTTGTCTGAAAACGGCTATTCTATGAAACTTCAACTATTGGCATTTGCTAGTTCTCACAGACACAATGGCTAAGAACGGACATAGATGCCGGCTTCTTTATGTCCGTTGAATCGATGGTACAAGGAATGATAGATGCACTAACAGAAGCCATGACTGATGCTGTAAAGCACGACAAAGGTAACGCCGCTGCTGGAACACGTGTTCGTAAAGCAATGCAAGCTGCTAAAGCTACAGCACAAGAAGTACGTGCTAAAGTTCAAGCAGACAAGAATAACTAAGTCTTTTTGACATTAGTTAATTATGATCTGGCTCTGAATGGAGCTTAGTGTGAGCTAAGAACTCCATCAGAGCCACTCTCATTGGAGTTAAGGGTCTCCAACCTTCTTCCCTGCCAGCATTTTTCATTGCTTCATGTAATGGCTCAAGATCTGGTCTTTTTCTTTCACCCTCAAACTGAGTTGCTGCAGGACTTGGTACCTCTGATAGAGATTCTACTGTATGAGAATGTGTAATTGCGTTAGTAAAGCGGTTCCACAATAGTTTGATTTCTGCAATAACTGGATCGGGCCCCCAGGCTCTTCTGCC
>JAURCP010000019.1 GCA_030828405.1 Thermoplasmatota archaeon | reverse complement strand
ATTGACCAGCCCAATTACCAAACTGATGGCCTCCATATCTTTGAGCATAAGGATGCATTCCCGAGGATAATTTATTACCGCCGAGTATATCATTTTCCTTTGCTTCAACACCCAGTTCTTCTGCCATTTCAGTTGACCAGATTCTGACAACAGGGTTTGGTGTAGCAGTTGGATTAACTCTTGACCAGCATGCACCCGGCACTTGCCTAGGTAAGCCACCAGCTTGATTGTCACCCGGTGTTTCATCGGTAAATCGACTAATCCAATTCAGTGAACCCAGGGAACCCCTCCTCATATGTGTCTGTTGAGGACTAAACAATTGAAGTTGTGGTTGAGTTAAATCTCAATTAATATCATTACTAACTCAAATATAAGGCGGAGAATCATTCACTATTAGCTCGTCTGTCATTTCCTTACGCCGAAATATAAATGCCGTCCAGCCAAGCAAAGCAAATATGCCAAGAATCGAGACCATAAGGAAATAGAAACCAAACGACATCTTACCTGATGTTCCTTCACTAGCATCAGTTTGTCCATCAATCAATATTACTCTACGAGCGTCTACAGGAGACATTTGATCATCACTAATGACTAACCTAGAATATACAGTAGAGTTACCAGATTCGATATGAGGTTGTAGTTTTAAATTCCAAGAGGACCAATCACCATTAGACGAAAGGTCTGTTGCTTGTTGCCAATCTCCCCCCCCTATCTTAATTTGTACGAATCCTAGACCTGGAGAGCCTCCTGATGAAATTCCAGAGATACGAGATTCATTACCGATTTGTTGAAGAGTTTCAAGATTCATCGTGATGTTAAGAGATGAATCTATTGCTCCTGCCGATTGTACAAATAGAAGAGGATTTGCTTGACCATATCCAAATTCATTATCAGGTCTAGATTCCAACACACTACAATCATTGAAGCCTGGGTCATCAAGTAACTGTAAGTCTCTTTCAATCGAGTCTGTACTAATTATGGATTTCACTTGTTCATGTGTAATGTCTGGATTGGCTTCTACCATCAACGCTGCTATTCCAGCCATTAGAGGTGTAGCCATACTGGTTCCTGACTTACTTGTGTATCCATCTGAGGTTGCCGCATCTGGAGCCATTATGTTAGATCCTATCACAGATACATCGGGTTTCACCCGGCCATCTGAAGTGTATCCTCTACTGGAATATATTGCTAGACCTAAATCTTTGTCTAGACTAGCCACAGTGATTGGAAGGTTTGCATCCCCTGGGCTATCTATTGTATTACAACCCGCAAATGTAGCGCCTCCAAACTCATTTCCAGCAGATAGAAATGTTATGATACCAGAGGAAGCCACTGCATCCATTTGTTGGCTCCAAGCAGAAGAACCATCATTATCAAAATGTATCTCCAGTTGCTGTTCTCCGAGAGAAGAGGTCAATATGTCTATCCCCTTAGAATCTTTATTCTCAATTGCCCACTCGGCACCTTCGATTATATCCTGTATATCTCCATCACAGCAAGCTAGAATATTAATTACCCAAGCACCTGGTGCCACTCCAATATACCTAGCACCATCTGCAGATACCTGTCCTCCACCTGTCCCTGCAGCGATTCCAGCTACATGTGAACCATGAGTACCCGAATCGTAAGACTCCCTAGCAGGTTGTTCGGAATCGGTTAATACAGCGTCGTAGAATGCTGATATTTTTGGATCACAATCAATAATAACAGGATTAGGGTTAATTGGGTCTGGTTCTGGTTGATCGCAACCTATTGTCAATTCATCATCCATATCGTTGAGTCCTTCGTGATCTCCGCGTACTCCAGTATCAAGAACGGCAATAGTGACGCCGGTCCCATCATAGCCATATTGTGACCAAACTTGATTGACACCCATATTTGGGACCGCCTCGTTCATATGTGTCTCTGCGAGTCCTAAATCTTCTAACATCACAAGACCAGATAATTGTAATAGAGGTGATTCGGAATGAATAATTTCTAAGGGGACATTCGCTATCAAACTATCAAGGTAGATTGGTCTCATCGTCACCGTTGCACCAAGAGCTTCCAAAGCCTTAACATCGGCAGTAGACGGATGATGGTCATAATCCACAAAAACTCTAGCAAATCCCGGATCGGCTCTCTTCCACCATTGTGAATAAACATCATTAGGCTGGGTTAGAAACCAAGCCAGGCGATCATCTA
Organism: Thermoplasmatota archaeon; assembly: GCA_030828405.1. GTDB lineage: Archaea > Thermoplasmatota > Poseidoniia > Poseidoniales > Thalassarchaeaceae > MGIIb-O2. The sequence continues at coordinate 18,406 of JAURCP010000019.1, read as the reverse complement.
TCTTGTCGTGATTCTTGTCTCTAGACCAATCTTCCCACCATTCATCATGAATTTCTAGAGAATGTCTTGGCTGCCATTCTCCTGCTGCATCTAGACCTCCTCGTCTGTTATCGAGGCTTATTTGTGATGCTGTTAACGGGAGGATTAGCGTAGCCAATATCAATAGAGAAACAACCCGCGGAGAAGATTTCATAATATCTACGAGGAGGGTATCACTCAAGTCCCTTACGCTTTTAGGAATACGTGGTTTTAATTAAATTAAATCAAAAATATATTAATTTTCCATCCAAGCTTCTATTTCTTTACTAGCTAGAATTAACGTAGGAGCCCATAATCCTACAAATATACCTAACATTTCATCATCACCAACAAAGTAAAGGTACAATGACCCTACTACTGATGTCATACTTGCTATAAAACCAAATTTTGCTAATTGACCACTCATTTCTATTCCCGATTTATCCTATCTCAGGATACTGTATATAATTTTCTGCAAATATATGATTTTAAATTAGTTTTTTGTGCAAGGTTAAATGTAGGAAAAAAATAATTGAAAGGTTAATACAGAACAAACAATTCCAATGTACATGAATATTCTGCCTGACGAGGACTTGCCTTTCGATGTAAATATGCTAGACCGTTTAGCGGAAGTAGCTATCCGAGTTGGACTCAACCTTCAAGAGGGGCAAGACCTGATAATTACTGGACCTGTAGAATCTCTTCCTCTAATACGCAGAATATCTGCTGAGGCTTACAAAAATGGAGCCGGTGTAGTGTCCACTATTTTGAGCGATGATGAACTACAACTAACCCGCTATGAACATGCAACTGATGAGAGCCTTGACCGAGCACCAGAGTGGTTGTTTAAAGCGATGGGGGAGGCATATAATGACAATACTGCAAGGCTTGCAATCTCTGCTGCGAATCCTCTTCTTCTGGCAGAACAAGACCCTGCACGAGTTGCTAGAGCAGGAAAATCTATGTCAAAGGCAGCAAAACCGGCAATGGAGCCAATTACAAATTTCATTACTAACTGGAATATTGTTTCTTATCCCGGGCTAGCATGGGCAAAACAAGTTTTTCCAGACAAAGAGAATGATGATGCTGTTGCCTCATTAGCCAAAGCCATCTTCTCAATTTCTCGAGTCGATAATGATGATCCTATTGCTGCATGGAAGGAACATCAAGAAGTCTTGACTACCAGACAGAACTGGATGAATGAACAGAACTTCCAGTCGTTACATTACACTGCACCTGGAACTGATTTGATGCTAGGATTAGCAGAGGGACATTCATGGAAAGGAGGCGCCAGTACTTCTCGGAACGGAATTACTTGTACTCCAAATATACCTACTGAAGAAGTTTTCACAACCCCTCATGCTGATCGTGTTAACGGAACTGTCAGGGCCTCCAAACCGTTAGTTCACAGAGGCACTCTAATAGATGGTATAGAAGTTAGATTTGAAGAAGGAAAGATAGTTGAAGCTAGAGCAGATATAGGGCAAGAAGTATTCTTACAACTGATAGATACAGATGAAGGTGCGAGAAAATTAGGAGAGGTAGCATTAGTCCCTCATTCATCTCCAATAAGCTCTTCTGGCCTCCTTTTCTTCAATACTCTCTACGACGAGAATGCATCATGCCATATAGCATTAGGACAATGTTACTCGAAATGCTTCAGAGAAGATATCGGAAAAGACCCTGAAGCAGTAGCTGCTGCTGGTGGAAATTCATCTAATATTCATGTTGATTGGATGATTGGTTCAGGAGACCTTGACATTGATGGAATAACTCAGGATGGTGAAAGAGTTCCTGTAATGAGAAATGGCGAGTGGGCTTACGAGTAGTTAGAAAAAAATGATTTTTATTTTTTACTGACTGAAACTTCTAATTGAGGCGTACTTAAATCGATATCGAAATCTTCTTGTAAATTCTAATCAAATAAGTTACAACCTCTTCAAATAAACATTAGTTCAAAAGGAAATTATGATATTCAAGTGTATGCTTAATCGTTTTGTGTCGATTTCAGTGATTACAATTTTTCTAGTTTCATTGAGTTTTGGCAGCCTAGTTTTGGGAAATAACTTATCATTATTTTCTAATGATAACGAAATAAGTTTTGAGATATATGTAAATAATAATATTGGATTTAATGAATACAGTCTAATTGAAATTGATGAGGGAGATAATGATGAAGAAACACAAATCACACAGATTTTGTATGAATTTAATTTCTCAAGTACAGGAGCGGAAGTCGTAAATTGGGATTTTGGAGACGGAAATACTGCGATAGGGAATCAAGTATTTCATCAATATGAAAAACCAGGTACGTACTTTATATTAGCAACGTCGATATCATCTTCTTCAATAGATACGGATACATTAACTGTGAAGGTAAATTTAGTGGCGGATGCTGAAGCGGATAACATGGAATGTGAATGTGCTCCAACAGCAAAAGATACCATAATTGATTTAGTAACCGTCTCTGATACTGTAATAATAGAAGGGTATCTTACAGTGGAGCATGACGGTAGTAGTGAATCATGTTCACTGAGAAACCCACTTCAAGAGTGTCATCTGAGAGTAATATTGCAGTATACTCAGTCAGGAAGCACTGTTAAAGAACAGATTTTGTTTGATGATACATTTAGAAGTAATACTAAGGTGATTGATTTTAGTATTGATGAAAGCAAATATGAGGAAGGAGAAAAAGTTCAAATCCGCCTAGAAACTGATCAATTAAGAGACTGGCACAAACCCACGGCGAATTGGGAAATTAGGATTAAATAATCAGCCTCTAAGTTTCTCTGTGTGTTTGATGATACTGTCAGTAAATTTGTCAACACGATTCTTGATACCTTCATCCACAATATCTCCATTTTCATCAAAAGCAGTTTTTACCTTTGCAATAACTAATTGTTCAGGTATAGAAAATCCGTGTATCCATCTAGCAACAGTTCTCATATGATTCAGGGTTGTTGTATTAGATTGACCACCTAAAGTACTAATAAATGCAAAAATCTTTCCTGATGTTTGATCAAAAGATAACCAATCTAGAGAGTTCTTCATTACTCCACTCATTGTACCATGATATTCGGGACTAGAAAGGACAAAAGCATCTACTGAATCTGCTAATTCCTTGTATTTTTTGACATTAGGATGATCCCAACATCCTTCTTCTCCAACAAAAGGTAAGGGATGCTTCTTGTTATCCCATACTACCCAATCTATTCCTCTGGCTTTGAGCTTATCAGAAATTATCTCAAGCATTCTTCCATTAGCAGATTCTAATGTGTAAGTTCCGCAAATCCCCATTACTCTAAGTTGGCGCGCCATATCCTCCGCACGAAGTACATGACTTGAATACTAGCCTAAAAATAAACATATACAGCCAATACTTAATTCGGGAAAGTATATGCGAGTGATATGTCTGATTTCGACATAGTAGAAATGTTACATGATGCAGATAAATTTGCAGATGATAACAAATATGTTGAAGCAGCAGAAATATATCTAAAAATAACTAATATCGATAATAATTGTACATCTGCTTGGTACGGACTTGGAGTAAGCAACGCAAAACTTGGTGACATTAACAAATCTATCAGAGCATTTGAGCAAGCACATAGAATAAATCCAGATTATGGTCCAACAAATGCAAATCTAGCATTTTTATTGGAGAAGAAAGATCCTGAAAGGTCTGTGAATTTTGCAAAAATGGCTATTGAATCAATTGGAGAGGATATTGAATTATTACGAATTGCTAATTCAATGGATAACATAGAAATAAATTTATTCGATTACTCTCATAAATATATGGAAGGAAAAAATCAACAAATAGTTTCTCTACCTGCTAAAACTATTCCAGAAGAGAATATTCAAGAAGAGAAAATAAAAGAGGAAGTAGATTTTGTTAATAGTAGAACCGCAAGATCTTCTCGAGCAAACAAAATGACCGAAAAAGGAGACCATGCTGCTGCTGTAAATGAGTGGAAAGAATTATTGAAAAAAGATAGTTCAGATATTAATTCTTGGAAAGGCTTAGCAGATGCTCTATCAAAAGCGGGCTACATTGAAAGGGCTAACCAGTGCCTGCAAAGAGTAGAAGAATTAACAGAAATGAGTAAAGAAGAAAGAGTAATAGATGAAAATGAAGAAATGGAGAATTTGATATCGGCCGCTAAGGAAGTTAAAGAAAAAATAAACACAATTGAAGAAAACAATTCAAGAGATGTTAATGAATCAATTGAGTGGTATAACAAAGGTCTAATTTTGTTGACTGAAAACAATCCAATGGAATCTTTGAATTGCTTCGACAAGGCTATAGAAGGAGCACCCGAAGAAGAAATTGAACTTAGAGTTAGATCATATAATGGAAAGGGGCATGCATTGTATCAGTTAGAAAAATTTGTTGAAAGCATACAAGAATATCATTCTGCTATAGTCCTAGACCCTACTTCTGTAACTGGTAGAACACTATACAACATGGGTTCATCATATGCATCAATTGAGTTGTATGCTGATGCAGTAAAATGTTTTGAACAGGCTAAAAATAGAGGGCTCGGGAAAGAAGATCAAAGATTATGTCAAACACAAATTAGTAGATGTAAGCTATTGATTAAAGAACAAAAGAAACTGGGCTAGATAATTCTGAGGCTTTTTGAACAAGATTTAGAAGTTAGAAACTAGTGATTAAAAATTATTCACTAGATTTGGTAATTGATATAGGCACAGATTTACTTGTAGGAGTGTTACTTCTATCAGCAACACTATCCAAAGGAATAAGGATATTAGATTCAGGGAAATAAGTAGCAATATTACCTTCAGGAATTTCATAAGGAACTACAAACCAATTAGGTGAAACGACTAATCCTGATTTCATTTCTGAACTTAAGTCGACCATAGATCCTTTGGTTAATCCAAGATTAACAATATCTTCATTATTCATCAAAACTACACGACGACCATTCTTAATGCCTCTGTATCTATCATCTAGCCCATATATAGTAGTATTATATTGATCATGAGATCTGATAGTCATCATCATGAATTTATCTAAAGATTTAGCATAAGAAATATCGCTAGAAACGAAATTTGCTAAGCCATTTTTAGTCTTAAAAGTACGAGAATCTCTAGGAGGATTCGGTAAATAAAAACCAGATTTAGATTTAATGCGGATATTATAATCTTCAAATCCAGGTATTGTATTTTCGATTAAATCTCTGATTAAATTATAGTTTTCTGATAAATTTTTCCATGGTATCCCGCTCCGCTCTAATCGCGATTCAAGAGCGCCAGCAATTCCTGAAACAATTGCTGGCTCGGAGATTAATTTATCGCTGGCTGGCTTGAAAGTACCTGTCGAAGAATGCACAATCCCCATTGAATTTTCTACCGTTACGAATTGCTTACCCACAATTTGAGAAATATCTTCTTCAGTACGACCGAGACATGGCAATATAAGGCCTGTTTTACCAGTTATCAAATGAGACCTATTGGGTTTTGTCGAAATATGAACTGTCAAATTACAATTTGATAATGCTGTTGAGGTTCTATTTGTATCGGACATAGCAGAAAGGAAATTCCCTCCCATAGCTAAGAAAACTTTTCCAAGACCTTCTTCCATTGCTTTAACTGCTTCAACTGAGTCAAAACCGTGTTTTTCTGGGCTTCTAATTCCTGTAGATTGCTCGAGACTATCTATGAAAATTGGAGAAGGTTTGTGATTAATTCCTACAGTTCTATCTCCCTGAACATTTGAGTGGCCTCTCACTGGGCAAACGCCAGCTCCTTTTTTTCCAATATTACCGCCTAGAAGAAGGAAATTAACTATCTCTTGAATTGTAGATACAGAATTTTTATGTTGTGTTATTCCCATAGCCCAACAAACTATTGTTGATTTAGACTGGGAGACTTTCTCTCCGACATCTAAAATCTCTTGTAGTGGGATTCCAGTTATATCTGACAATTCACTAAAATCTGATTCGAGAACTACTTTTCTATAATCGTCATAACCATTGGTGTATTTATTGATAAAACTTTCATCAACATTACCTGATTCGATTAAAGATTTTGAAAAAGCACGGAAAAGTGCTTGATCGGAATTAATCTTAACTTTGAGATGTTTGTCAGCAATTTTTGAGCCGAAACCTAGCATTTCTATTGGATTTTGAGGGTGCTTGAACTTTTTCATTCCAGTTTCAATAAGAGGATTAATACTAATAATGGATGCTCCTTTTTTCTTGGCATCTCTTAATGCAGTTAACATTCTTGGGTGGTTAGTTCCCGGATTCTGCCCCACTACAATAATCAGATCTGCTGAGTTAAAATCTTCTAAAGTAACTGTACCTTTACCAATCCCTATTGACTCGTTCAAAGCGACTCCGGAAGATTCATGACACATATTAGAGCAATCTGGAAGATTGTTCGTACCGAATCTTCTTGCTAATAATTGCCATAAGAAAGCCGCTTCATTACTTGTTCTTCCAGATGTATAAAATATTGCTTCGTCAGGGCAATCTAATGATACTAAATTATCAGCAATTATATCAAAAGCTTCTTCCCAAGATATTGGTTCATAATAGTTCGAATCGGGGTTAAGTATCATTGGTTCTGTTAATCTACCTTGAGAATTAAGCCAAAAATCAGATTTTTCTGAAATTTCAGATACAGACCATTTCGACCAAAAATCACGATCTGCCCTACTCTTAGTTGCCTCATCAGATACTGCCTTAGCACCATTTTCACAGAATTCTGCGAATGAGCGATGAGAATCTGGATCAGGCCATGCGCATCCGGGGCAATCAAACCCATGGAAGTCATTTACTTTTGATAATTTAGATATGGAATTAATTACACCCATATTTCTGATGCCATATTTCATAGTAGATATCACAGCAGGTATACCAGCAGCAGAATTCTTTGGAGAATTCAAATTGGGGGGTTTATTTTCCAAAGGCGTTAATGGATTAATTTCATCTCCCACTTTACCACCTCAATTTACTAACTATTTATGATACGGGTGCGACCTGTATAAACTGTCATGCTGTTATTCTTAGCAAAACCTACAATTGTTAATCCATGTTCCACCGCGATATCAATTGCTAGACTACTAGGAGCGCCTATTGAAACTAGGATACTTATTCCCGCTCTTCTAGCTTTATGTACTAGTTCGAATGAAAGTCTTCCAGAAAAAATTATGTAACTTTCTAAGAATATTTCATTAGATTTAGACAATACACTTCCAACTAATTTATCCATTGCATTATGCCTACCAATATCTTCACTAATAAACAATAAATTACCATTTATGTCAAACAAACCACAGGCATGAGTCCCACCAGTATCATGAAATAATTTTTGCTGGCTACGTAACAGATCAATACTCGAAGCAATTATTGAGGAATCTATAGTGAAACTTTTTGAAAGTGCAGGGCCATGAATATGGAGAAGATTAGAAATTGATTCTTTTCCGCAAACACCACACGAAGCAGTTGAGGTATTTCGGCGATTGAAATCGGAAACTGTTCCTTCATCAATATCAGAAACAATCACTTGTATTTTATCATCATTAATATTGAAATCACTAATTTGTTCATATGAATTAATTATCCCCTCAGAATACAAAAGTCCAGTGACCAATTGAATATCGTTTCCAGGAGTCCTCATTGTAACACCTAGAGAAAAACTAATATCGCTTCCATTAGATACTGATAATGAAAGTGCTTCTTCAATACAGATTGTATCTGTGCCTTTCTCTACCCCCTCTGGAGTAATCCATCTCGCTGGCACATCGGTCAGCCCCTCCATGGCTTGCGGATGCATACATATCTTATCTTACCATAGGTTGTAATGAGTTAATACACGATTATTCATATAGCCCTAGTGTATCAACGATACATGGGCATTCTAGGCGGAGGAGGCTTTTCCCTACCTGTGATTACACAAACAGAAGTTGTAGATGTAAGAATTACAGTTACGGAAAATGCAATCAACCAAATGAAAAAGACAATGCAAGGAGACGAAGAAACTCACTGCCTTGTCATTAGTGCACAATCTGGAGGATGTTCTGGATACTTGTATGATATGAAAATTATTGAGAAGCCGGATTCTAAAAATTTCCAAATACAAACTTTTGAAGGAGTAGAAGTTTACATCCATAATGGTGATAGTTCACTTCTAAATGGTTTAGAATTAGATTTCAAGGATACATTAATGGGAGGAGGATTCAACATTACTAATCCTAATGCATCGAGAGAATGTGGTTGCGGTCAATCTTTTGGTTGATTAATATGGACAATATAGATTATTACATACATAATTGTAGCATATCTGTTGCTGAAGGGAAAGATTGTATTGAACATATTAATAGATTAATTACATCAAATATTAAATCAATTTCTGATTTACAAAGTATTGATACTTTGATTTGTAATGCAAATGGTAGAATAACTGACTCATTACAAATTTTACGTATTCAAGAGCAACTATTAATTTTAGGTAACTCAGAAGTTGCAGAAGATACTAGAAAATTAATTGTTTCAGGTATCCATTGGAATGAAGATGTCCGTATAATGAACGGTGATGGAATTTTGTCAAAAATTTCGATAATAGGTTATGAAGATGATTTACTAGAGATTATCCCTAAAGAATATAATCGAATTAATAATAATTGGCTAAACTGGAAGGAAAATTACTTTAAGGCTTCAAAACATAATGAAAGAATGAAAATTGACGTTATTGTTAAAACTAATGAAATTGATAGTTTTATAATGGAAAATTTTGGTCCGAACTGCAATAAATTAGGAATAGAAAAATGGGTTGATTTTAGAATATCTAATGGAGTTTTATCATTTGATGAATACAAGCATAATTTCCTACCCTCAGAACTCGGACTAGATAAATTTGTAGATTTGAAGAAAGGATGTTATCCAGGTCAAGAGATACATGCAAGATTAGAAAGTAGAGAGAAAAGAAAAAAGAAAATTTTGAGATTCAGCTCAGATAAAGAAATTCAGTTAGGAAAATATGTTTCAGGAAATGGAACTAAAATTAATATTACAACAAGTGTTGGAAAATCGGGTTTCCTAATAATTAATAATTTAGAAGAAGAAATCAAGATAAATGAATTCATCTTAAAAACTGATGAATTAGATACTATCGAAATCAGTTGAATCAAAACTCTCATTCTTCTGCAACCACTCGTCTAATGACATCAAAGGAGAAATTTTTAGATCACCGAGATGTTGTGTAAATAAATACAAACGTGGATTGTGAACTTCAATAACTTGATGTTGGAATTTTGTTCTTACATCATTAGCTCGATTTCTAAAAAATGTAACTTCAATCATTAGGCCAATTATTGTTGCAGTATACAATACTAACAGTATAGATAATGAAAAAATGATTGGATCTACAAAAAGAGTATCTTCACGAATCGCCTTGTAAGAGAATGTTAATTGCCTTACAAGGAAGAATACTAAACCTACACCGACCCAAGGTGCCATCCATGATTCTACTAAACTATCCATCGGAATTACTTTTCTTTTGGAAATATCTGCAAAAGAAAGTGCACTTGCTGTTGCTGCCCTGATTACAGAAATAAATGAAACTAAGATAATGTAAAGTAGAGACGATACGAATATTGTATTCTTAATGCTAAAACCGGCTAACCAATGAAGATTCATTATTAGTAAAAAAGAAAAAAGACCTAAGAAAACTGTAATTGGCATTCGGTGGATTGATGATAAAATCCTGTCAGAAGTCTTAATTCCAATATCTGATCTAGGAATCCCAATAATCTCCCATCGATTGGCTTTCTTTACTAAATTGGCGATTTTTAGAAGAATCTTTTTCTCAATTAGGATCCATTCAAATATTTTCAGTGGAAACCAAGCTAATAACCCAATTATTATTGAAAATGGAAACAAAATAGGCCAAGCTATCAGAGCTGGGAATAAGATAAAATGAGTAACTCCTAGAGGGTTGAGGAGATCTGATTCAATTCTTGCTTGACGATCGGGATCAAGATACACCTTTCTTGCTTCTGCATCTAATTCAGGACGGTATCTACTGAGTGGAATTCCTGAATCTAGAACTACTCTGACTTTTTCTCTGTAGTGTTCATGTTCAGGCTCCATTCCCGTCCACCACTTCCAAGCAAATGATAGAGGAGTAGCTAAAAATAATGGCGAAAGTAATACCAAAACCGCTACGAAAGTGGATTCCAGACTTGCTGCCATGACATTCCCAATGCTAACCTTCCATTAAATAAATGGTGTAAATATTTTCTATCAACCCATTTATAATACAATATACTCTAATTGAGGTAGTAATCAAAGTAATAATAAAAACACGCATTCATATGCTGCCTACCCAAACGAAAAACATGGAAAGAACTTGTAATATCGATGCTAAGGGTAGAGTAGTACGTTTTGTTACGGGTATATTTGCGATAATAGCAGGTTTAGTATTAGCAATCTTAGTAACGCAAGGAGTTCTATCGCCTGAACCCTATTGGATGTTAGTTGCAGGAAGCATTATTGGTGGAATATTCGCAATGTGGGAAGCTAGAGCTGGCTGGTGTGTAGTACGGGCTATAGGTATCAGAACACCGTTGTGAAATAATTAAGATTGATTTTTTCCTACAGAAGGGGTTAATTTCCGAGATTCCCTATTTTGACTGGCGAAAGACAAAATTAACCAACCTATTGAAAGAATTATTGTTGAAAATAAAATGATTATAGTTAGCCACATGTAAATCATTCCGTCGGATATAGGCCACGCCCAGTAAGAAACAATTGCTATAACGGACAAAAGTAATATTCTTGATGCCTCGTTAGGAGTATTCCATCCTCTATGATCTATTCTAGGAGCTAACAAAAAATCCATCAGTGACATATACATGCCTACAAAACATTCTTTTTCAATTGGTGTTTTTTTAAAATCGAATTTTTAGAGACAATATTGGAAATATAATTATTGTATTGCATGGTTTGATTTACTACTAGGAATAAATTATTAAAATAATTATTCTTTATCTTCAAGCCATCCCTTAGACTCGGAATAGTCACTAAGTGATTCAAGTCTCTTGAGGAATTTATTACCACTGCTAGATTCTGACTTGGTAGCCTTAACAAGCCAAATTCCTCCGAATGAAAATTCCCAAAGCCCGAAATTCTGTTGATGGAATCTTTTAATTACAGAATCAGCAATGCTCAATGAGAAAAACATAACCCCAAATAATGTAACAAAAATATTAGGCATGTCAGCTTCGCTCAGGAAGACAGGTAACCAAAATAAAAATAACAGAATACCAGTTAGATTCATAGGAATTCTAAGATTTTTCATTACGTGGAATAAAAACATAGGAGTATTACCTCGAGTATTTACATACTGAGTCATAGTAATCCAGTTTCCAATAGTTTTTTTTGTCCATAGAGGCATAAAAATAAGGTTGGAAACACATATTAACAGACAGCCGGTAATAAGATATGTGGGGTCTGGATCGGAAAATGCCATAATAAAAACAATACCCAAGAATAACCCCCAATTCACAGTACTGTCTATGAGCCATAATCCAGTGGAACGTGCCCGACCAACTACTACGAACCCTTCTGGTAATTCTTTGGTAACACGCTCTTTTTTAGCTCTCGGAGTTTTAACTTTCTTTGGTTTTTTAGCTTTCTTTACTTTAGCAGCCTTCTTAGATTCTTTTGGAGAAGATTCTTCTTTCTTAGCAGCCTTTGCAACAGCCTGATTGTAATTTTCAGCCTCTTTCTCAGCCTTAACTACTTTTGTAGCTTTTTTTTCTTCTGCCTGAATATTGCCAGCTTTTTCTAATAGTCCCATAATTTCATTCTCCGTATAATTCGCCCATCTTCACAAATATTGAGAAATCTGATGATTCAATAAATGCTTCTACTGATTCATTATCATCAGGTAAATCACCTAGTACCTGATTAATTAATCTAAAGAAATCACCCTTCTGTTCTTCAGAAACTGATTCTGGCGATGCTCCCACTTCCTCAAATAATGAAAATGAATCAGATGCTATAAAATTCTTAATCACATCTTCATCGGTAATATCTCCTAATAAATTATTGATTACTGAAAAGAATTCTGCAAAGTCTTCATCGCTACTAATTTCTTCTAGTTCTTCTTCTAATTCTTCTTCGTATTCTTGATTAGGTGCTTGAATTAATTCAACAGTAGGCTTTATTTCACGCATTTCTTGTTGTTGTTTTTTACGTAAAACGATAATTTCTCTATCCAGTTCTGAACCAAAACGATTTGAAAACCTATCCAAAAGTGTTCCAACTTCTCCTGTAGCAATTCGGTCAATATGTCCGTACATACTTTCACGATTGCCTACTGAAAGGTTAGGATCTGAAGCTTTTCTTTTCTCCCAATGAGATTGGAAATCTGTTGATTGAGAATTTACAACCTCTTCCATTTGCGTTTCATCGATATTTTCTAATTTCTCTAAATCTTCATCCAAACTGATTTCTTCGACTGGTGGCGGAGGTGGAGGTGGGAGAGGTAATGAAATACCTGGAGGAAGAGGTGGTAAAGGCATCCCTTGAGGGTTATCTTGAGTCTCCTCGTCCTCGCCCATAGTACTCACTAGTACTCTTCCGAACCTAATCACTCTTCAACATATTGTGATTCAGTGTTCAAATTATATCTAATTAACAATCGAACCCCAACCTTTCAAAACTATGAAAGTGGCTAAAGATTCAGTGACTTCAAACTTATCTCCGGAGTTACCTTCAACCCTTGTTCCTGCTAACTCAGCGGTTACATCATCTTTATTCAATAAAATATTGAATTTCTTATCGGAAGAGAAAACAATTGACTCCTGTAAAGGATTAAAATGATTTTGTGAAAATGGATTTAATCTTTCAAGCGGCATTTCTGTAACTCTCAATCCACATTTTCCATGCAGACTACCTATCCATCTTATTACTCTCTTCACGTCAACTGTTACAGCCTCATCAGTTTCGCCTGCAGAACCTAAAACAACTGAATTATCGCCTTTGACCATATCCCAAAATATAGAGGTGTTTTTTTCACCGAAAACTCTCAATTTATTATCTGATAAGAGCCTGTTCAAACGTTCTTCATCTGCCAAATCTGCTATTTCATTTATTTTCGGCTTAGAAAGTTTCTTCGAAGAAAATTTTGTAGCCTTTCCGCTATTCTCAACAGCAGTCTGCAACTCATCAATATATGATTTGTAATCAGGACCCTTGTCTTTAATCACCTTCAATTTATGAGTAACTGACTGGATTCCGTTATTTATTCTATTTTGCCAACCAGAATCTGGCCCTGAAAGTATAGTTTGAACATTTATTCCTTCACCACGAATATAATTAACAAGTTGTCTTCGTGCATTGGAATCAAGATGTAATAATGATGGGTCTCTAACATGAATGTGGAACCCTCTGTGTCCCGAAAAAGAAGTTTGGACATACTTCTCTTCGAATCCGAACTCAGGATGTAAAAAATCAGACCATAGGGTCCATGCTTGTTCTTGAATTTTTGATATCATAGTCGGAAAATCATTATCTGAAACCCCCGGTAAGTGATCTCCATCTAAATCGAAAATTAAATCTGCTCCAAGCCAGTCTTTATCAATCATTTTTCTTTCATTAGGATATTTGTAGTAGGCAGTGCTATGAAAACATGAATGAGGAGTTTTCTGACTTAGATAGTCAGAAAGCCCCTTCTTATCCAAAAATCCTCTATGCCTATCAGGAGGACTAGAACCCCAAGGAATGAACATCCACTCCCTACTTTTTAATCTCGGAGGAACCCACAAATCATTGTGGTTTAGTGATTTGTAATAGTCTCCAAATCGTAATGCGAAACGACTCCAGCCCTCCACCATAGTATACTTAGATAGTAGGTAGCAAATTAAGTTGAGGTTTAATCAATCAAGATTAAGATCTGATACTAGCTTACCTTCAGAAGCTGAATCTGCACCTGTAGCCTCAACGTATGCTTCCCAACAAACAAATTGATCGTCCAAGACTATTGCTTCAGCGAAAGTCATTGCTTTACCCGTAATTGCACACACTGGCCCCAGTTGTCCTGTTGCTGTAGATAGTTTAGATGCGTCCGGCATATTATTGCCGAAAAGAAACACTCTATTCATCCTTACCATTCATCATACAGACATACACACAGTTTTGTATTAGTTTTCTACCGCGAAATCATGAGCACAGCCGAGAAGCCCTTCCGAGTAGGACATTCACCAGATCCAGATGATGCATTCATGTTTCATGCAATGACCACAGGAACAATAGATACGGAAGGTCGAGAATATGAACACGTATTGCTAGATATCGAGACTTTGAATAAACATGCGATGGATGGCACATATGAAATCTCAGCAGTCAGTATCCATTCATTTCCTGAAATTGCAGACAAATATCACCTAATGAACTGTGGTGCATCAATGGGAGAAGGCTACGGACCTATGGTTATTTCAAATAGAGAAATGTCAGAAGAGGAAGCTAAGACTAAGGTTATTGCTATTCCTGGTTTAGGTACAAGCGCTTATCTTTCACTTTTGTTAGCTTGGGGAGATGTTAAAGTTGAAGTTGTACCATTCGATGAAATTTTACCAAAAGTTGCTAATGGAGAGTATGATGCTGGATTAATTATTCATGAAGGACAACTAACATGGGAATCAGAAGGAGTGAATTTAGTACTTGATTTAGGAATCTGGTGGAATAATAAAACCGGACTTCCACTTCCATTAGGAGGAAATGTCGTTAGAAAAGATCTCGGTATGGAATTGTGCGAATCATTAACTATTGATGTTAAAAACAGTATTATTCATTCACTAGAGAATCCCGATCAGGCACTTAAATTTGCTAAAAAATGGGGCAGAGGTATTGATGATGAAACAAACAAAGAGTTTGTTGGAATGTACGTAAATAATCGAACTATTGATTATGGGAAAGATGGAAGAGAAGCAATTAGGTTATTCCTCAAAGAAGGACAGAAAATTGGTATGATCGATAAAAATCTGGTTGTAGATGAAATTAAGTTTATAGGTTCGGGTGAATAAATGAACGAAAGAAAAAAACCAGAAATTAGCCCCTTTGATTCAGTAGACCCAGCGCCTCCAAGTGAAGACTCTAATATTTCGAATTTGGGACAAGTACTGAGCAATGAAAATGAAAAAATGTTCCAGAGAATGAGGGCTTTATTCGCTTTGAGAAATATTGGAGGTAATGAATCAGTAGATGCTTTGACCGCGGCTTTCTCTTCAGAATCAGCTTTATTGAAACATGAAATCGCTTACGTATTGGGACAAATGCAAGATCCACATGCTATCCCGTCGTTAATCGATAGACTATCAGATTTATCTGAAGATGTTATGGTTAGGCATGAGGCAGCAGAAGCACTGGGTGCTATAGGGGATATGGAAGCAATGGATACTCTAAGAAAATTTCAAGATGATTTGGAGATTGTGGTTGCTGAATCTTGTGAAGTTGCGATCGATTTACTAAATTATGTTTCAAGCAAAGAATTGAATTATTCATAAGATGGTAGCCAAGTTATTTCTTTCTCCATACCACAAACTTCTTTCAAGAAAAATTCCAAACCCTGTTTAGAAAAATCATCAAGTTTATTTTGAACTTCAACAGAGAAGTATTCCGAAATTCGAGATTCAGAAAATCCTAATTTAATTGACGTTCTTTTAATCACTTGATTCCTCCAAGATTCGTTATTTAAGAAAACGTCATATTGACTGACCATGTCGTTACTTGCTCTATTTAGAGTTGAAATAGGTGAGTCTTTTCTCCCTGCGAAAACTCCGAATACCATAGGGAAACCTGTTTTATTGGTCCATTCGGCACCAAGGTCAAGTTTCACTAGATCGGGGTAATCTCTAGCCGCAATGAGTGCCCTATCACCGATTAATAATGCTCCATCAGACTCATCAAGCATTGCAGTTAAATCAGGACCTCTTTCATGAAACTTAGGATCAAGTTTCATTGATTTCAATATCCACTGCAGTAAGGCTCTAGAAGTAGACGAATCAGATGGAAGAGCGACATCTCTCATCTGTTCAATAGGTCTAGTTCCGAATAGAATTACGGAACCTACATCACCTTGACTTACGATTCCAAGTTTTGGTATCAGTAATAACTCATCAGAATGCTTAGCAAAATCTGCTGCAGGAATCGGTGCAGTAATACAGTCACGCCTAAGTAAATGCCCAGTTAACCAAGAAGGAGGGGCGGGGAGAATTTTCCAATCCCCTTCAAGTCCATCAAAAATAGGATCACAGTTTGCAAATGCAACCCTGCCAAGAACATTTTCCCAAGACATTGAATCACGACGTAGATTGGGCTAAAGGAAGTCTCCTACTATTATCATCAGGTTTCCTATTATAGCGTGTAAAATTAGAATATGTAGTATTTCTTTTGATAGGTATTGAGTCGACATTCTCAATTATTTTAGCCAACTCCTCACTATCACTGTCAAGTCTGGCTGAACTACCAGCCTCGTGCATGATTTCTTCATGATTGACTGTGCCATCAATATCGTCTGCACCGGAATTAAGTGCAATTGAAGCGACATGACTCCCTATGTTCATACGATATGCTTTGATATGGGGGATGTTATCTAACATGATTCTTGAGATTGCAATTACTCGAATGATTTCATTCATCGAAGCTAACTGTGCTTCAGGGAGTCTAGATTTATCTGGAAGAAATGGATAAGGAACGAAACATTGGAAACCATTACTCACATCTTGTTGAGTCCTTAATTTATAGAGATGAATAGCTCTTTCCCTGACTGTTTCAACAGTTCCAAATAACATTGTACAATTCGTCTTGATACCCAATCCGTGTGCAATCTCATGAATAGAGAGATACTCATCAGAGGATTCTTTTCCTCTACAAATTCTGTCTCTAACACTATCCACCAAGATTTCAGCACCCCCTCCTGGAAGAGAATCTAATCCAGCTAATTTCAACCTAGAAAGAGTTTCCTCGATATTTAGGCCACTTCTAGAAGCAATATGTTTTACTTCCACTGCTGTTAACGATTTGATATGTATGTGAGGAAATGTTTTCTTTGCTGCACGATATAGTTCTTCATAATATTCTACAGTCCAATCCGGATGTAATCCTCCAACTGAATGCACTTCATCTATAGCCTCACTAAAGGGCTTTATTCGGTGTAAATATTCGTCCACGCTCAGAGCATATGCATCATTATGCCTAGGGCCCTTTCGAAACGCACAAAACCTACATGCTAGGACGCAGATATTTGTAGTATTTACATGTAAATTATCATTGAAGTACACATAGTTACTAAATCTTGATTTCTTTATTAAATCTGCAAGAGCAGAAATCCCCCATAGGTTTGAAGATTGAAAAAGTTTAGTTCCGAGATCAACATCAACATTTCCTCCGTTAATTAAGATATTATAACACTCAACAAGTAGAGGATCATGTTTAACAGACACAGGTAAAGAAAAGTTTTCCAAGACTTTTCTCCAGTCATTATTTCCAGCAAGGGGTGTCCCAATCATGTTACTACAAGTGTCCGATATGCTCAACAAATATCAACCAATGTATTGAACAATAGGAGTTACATCACTGCAAACTATCAATAGCCAATTTCAATGACAGGGGAACACAAGGGGTGCTAATATTAACCTGAATGAAGCAGATTTAATTGAAATGGCAAGAAAATGCCGGATAGATATTGTCGAAATGGTACACAAAGCAGGAGCAGGACACCCTGGAGGATCGTTGTCAGCAATAGATTTGATAGTGGGCCTTTATGGAACCGGATTTAGATTTAAATTAGATGAACCAAATTGGGAAGATCGTGATAGATTCATCATGAGCAAAGGGCATGCAAGCCCCGCAGTATACTCTATGCTTCATAATCTAGGCATAATTTCTAAGAAAGATATTGATGGTTTTAGAACTCTTGGTTCAATTTGTCAAGGGCATGTCGACATGAAATGGACAAATGGTGTAGATTTTTCTGCTGGAAGTTTGGGGATGGGGCTCTCATTTGGGTTAGGATGCGCAATTGCTGCTAAAATGGATAATAGTGAAAGAAACATTTGGGTAATGATAGGAGATGGTGAAACCCAAGAAGGACAAATATGGGAAGCTGCAATGGCAGCAGATTTTCATCAAACAGGAAATCTTAATGTAATTATTGATAGAAATAGAATTCAAAATGATGATTTTATGGAAGTACAAATGGAAATTGGAGATATTGGGAAAAAATTTGAATCATTCGGTTGGAAAATAATTGAGATAGATGGACATAGTATGACTGAAATTATTGAGGCTATAGATTTGGCTACCAATGAGAACGAACGTCCTTGTGCAATAGTTGCTCATACAGTAAAAGG
>JAURCP010000018.1 GCA_030828405.1 Thermoplasmatota archaeon | reverse complement strand
CATAATTGTCGTTAGAAATGAAAAAGGGCATTTTATCTTCTAAAATTACTATTGAGTCAAAGGTAACAGTAACCTTGAATTCACAAGAACAAGAATAATAATCATTTGGATCTATATTCATTTGCCAATCCATTGAGAAGTAATCATCACTTAAGCGAGTAAGCTGCTCTGATTCTCCATTGAATATCCCCCAATTATATTTGAATCCTGTGGAATTATAAATTTCCCAAGAAATTTGAACTTCTTCTTCAGAACTAACAACTGTGCCAGAAATAATTTTTTCATCCTGAATTATCTCACCAAATGTAAAATCGAAACCTATAGAAACGTCTATTTCCTCAGATTCCGCAGCAACAGAATCAACCGAGAATATTAATAATAATACGGAAAATATCCCTATTTGAATGACTCTCATGCCTATTCCGAGAAGCATTATAGTATTGAATCCAATCCTTTGGAGATTCAAAATCATCTATCAGATATCTGTAATTGCCACAAAAGTTCATCTAACCACAAACCCAGTGTTCTACGATTAACAAACTCATGGCTAGCCTGTGCGGATAAGACACATTCACAGGCTGCGGCTGCAAGAACTACAGCAGAACTCATTGGGAATCTATTACCTAGTGCTGCAGCTAGAGCGGTTGCTGCGGCATCATGAAGGCCTATTTGCTGAGAAGGCGACGGTGCTGCACATGGAATGAACTCTATATTTCCATCAGCCTCATATAGCGTTACTCCATCAATACCTCCAAGGACTATCATAGAATCCCAATTGTAGGTCTTAATCAAACTAGATGCTGCCTCTTTGGCACTTTCTAACATTAAACGCCGCCTAAGTAAATCAAGACCTCTGATCTCGAAAAGAGCTACCGTTGCTCCACGACTTCTTTCAAGACCGGTTAATTTAGGATCAACAATAGATGGGATTGAATATTTTTTCGCACATTGAATAAGTTTTTGAGCACCTACATCTGTTAAAACACCCTTATCATAGTCAGATATAACTAATGCACAACTATCAGGAATTGATTTCAGTGTCATTTCAACTAAACGATTACTAACTTCTATGTCCAATTCATCTAGAGGTTCCCTGTCTGCTTGCAATAAAATCTGGGTTTTCTCTAGTAAACTCTGTCGACTCCCGAAAAATCTAATTTTAGTTAGAGTTTGACGATTATTAACTGTCTCGATTCCATCGATTGAAATACCATCTGAAAGAAATTGATTTTTGATGAAATCTCCTTCTCTATCGTCACCAACAGATGAAAATACAGATACATCAAGCCCTAATGAATTTAATCCTCTTGCAATATGTGCTGCTGCACCTGGTGATTCCTCTGAGCGCAAAATTTTCAAAACTGGAACAGGGGCAGTTGAAATCAGCCTATTGGAGTATCCATGATGATATCTATCTAGCATTATATCTCCGATGAGAGTGACTTTAGAAGACCCCATGTCATCCAAGAGATTTCTTAAATTCTTCAATATTTTCTTCCTTTCAGTCCGCCCCTCGCTCATGTTATCGTTCCTCGGAGTATAAACACATGAATGATATTTTGCAACCGTCGACATGAAAACATAAAGCCCCTCGTAGACTCATGGAACCATACAATGAGTGCTGGATTTATTCAGGTTCCGCTAAAGAAAGGTTATGGAATAAATCAGCAATAGGTCAGAAAATCAATGGCAACAATCTTTTATTGAGTTCCTCAGAAGTTATTTTTTGTCATGACCATAGGCATTTAGATTGGCCTTATGAAAATTGGTTAAACGAAGAAACCAAAAAAAAACCTAATTTAATTAATGAAGCAATTATTTTAGAGGCTTTGAGAGTTCCAGGAAATAAAGTAATGTTAACTGAAAAATTAGTAGAAACGAATGAACTCATTTTTAGTCGAGAAACATGGGGTCTAAGATGGAGTTCTAACTGTCATCCAAGAATAGATGAACCTGAGTCTGAAGTTAGGTGGTTTCATTCATCCGAATTCATTAACATGAATGAATTATTATCTTGGACAATTGATGTACAGGAAAGAAAGCGTATTGCAGAAGTGTTGGTAGTAGATAATGAGCAAGCTGTAGTCACTTACAATGTAACATCAGAAAACCCATTAGGAGAATTATCGCCACCAAATAGGAATGATATTAATCTTATATTAAAATACGATAAAATTGAGATAAATGGAGGTAATTTATATTTTGGATACGAGAAATGGCCTTTAGAGCAACTGGGAATAGATTATCAAGATGGAAGAATAATCGACCAAATTACTGAAGAATATATCACCTCAGATGCCAATGATTTCTCAGATATTACAGATGTATTTTCGGATTTATTAGAAAGAGGCTTGCATCCAAGAACGGGATTCAAATATGGAACTGAATGGAGATGTTATGATAAAAAAATTGGTATTGATCATGCCCCCTGGTTAGTTGTCAGTCCATCAAACAAAAAGATGAATTGGGAAAGCGCTTGTTTAGCATCAAGATTAGCATCCGGTGTAAATAAAACATGGCTCCAACCATTAAAAATTGATGATGTTTGGAAATATCTAGGACTAATTAGACCTCCTGCAAAATCAAGATGGACAAATCCTATTAAAAAATGAAAAAAAATCATTCTGATTCAGAATGTTCATCCCTAATAGTATTAGAGCCACCAGTAAGTATTGAAAAACCCAGAAGAATACTAATCATTAGTAACCCATTTCCTGGCTCTGCAAACCATGAAAATAATGCATTACTATTGAAAGAAGATTTTGCTTCAAGAGTGATTGGAATTCTGAGTTCGATACCAAAATTATCTACTAAAACTAATTCTCCTCTAGCTATCATTCCGGGTACTAACAAATCATCTGGTTCAATAATAATCTCGATATCGTCGCCTGGGCTAATAGTCATGCTAGATTCCAAACTTGCTATCCTTGAAGCCGCACCCTGTATTTCAAGGTTGTAAAACCTTGATTCTTTTCCTTCAAAATCAGGTTTTATAGAAATTGTATTATCCTTTTCTGAATCAACTAGTAGTAAGAAATCATCTGTAATTATTCGATGACCAACTTGATGCCATTTCAAATCAATTTCTCTTAAATTAGATTCACAGCCTAACTTGCCAATAATATTTCCAGATGAAGGGAAATTATCTTCTATTGTCATAATTGAAACTATTGAGGTACCAGAAGATAATTCTATAGTTCGGTAAATATTATTCCCATTATATGAATTTATTTCAATAGAGAATTCACATGTCGAATCAGTATTAACTTCTACAAAAATTGATTCGCCGTTAAGTAATTCTACTGGCTGACGAGGAGTTAGAACATTGGAATTATTTATTTCAACAACTGGTGTGATAGAAATTAAATAATTACCACTTTCCAAAGATTCTACACTAGCAAACCAACTAACTAAACGTCCTCTATTGTCATAAATCATCATTCCATCTGATTGTTCAATATTGCCAAACTTTGTACCGTCAGTAAAAACATCACCAACACTACCTGAATCCTTATTTCTAATCAAGGCATCATCGCCATCAGCTTCAATAATTTTTAGCCATGCATTATTTGAATCAGTATTTACGAGGTTGCTAGTAGTGTCCCCGTTATTGAGGTCTTGGTATTCAACTAATATTCCATGCCCGGGAAGTGATGAATCAAAACCAGAATTACCTCTATTTGTTATCTTGATAAATTCTCCAGGAGCTGTCTCGATTGAGAGATAATCACCACCATTAGAAATAGGAACCAGAGTGAAATTACCACCGACATTAGGATCGACGACAATTCCTCTATCTATTCCAATTAATTCTAATGTTGAGGAGGAAGGTAAAGCTGGTGAGTTACCATTACCATTCCAATTCCCACTAGCCATAATTCCCCATTCACCTATTCCATTCCAATTGCTTGTTGGAAGAGAACTATGAACATCATACAAATCATAAGCACCCATCTGGTGAAGCATTTCATGGACAATGGTCCCCACTCCGGACTTAGTAGAAGCAATTGTATAATGATTAATTGACCATTCATCAATAACTATTGGATTATCTAGCCCGGACATGTGACTCCAGATTGAACTCGCTCCACCACCAATTTCTTGTGGATTCGCAGAATGAAGTATTAGAAGTCTATCAATTATACCATCATCATCAAAATCCCAAGGGGATAAATCTTTATTCGATAGAGAATCTTTAATTGCATTTTCTACTAGATCTTCTACACCTGCGCCATCAGTCCCCGAATCTCTACCGTTTTCTCCATCCTGACCCCAAAAGTCGATATTATAGCTAGAAATCCAAACCTCATCTAAAATTGTTGTATTGAGAACTGACTTTCCGGCATTAATTTGATTGATATAATCGCTGGCAGAGCTTTCGGAATCAAGAATTGTTTCGGCTCTATTCAAATCGAATGTGTCTCCTTCAAAAGTAACAGGTATTACAAGCCAATTTTCATTTTCTTGAAGGCCGACTAAGATGTCATGTTCATGTTGGCTTTCATCATGAATCTGATCATCTAGCCATTCATTAATAACTTCAGAATATATATTTGCCAAAAAGCCGAAACAAACTATCGCGAGTGCCAGAATTGCTCGCGTCTTACTCACATATGCCGCTAAACTAACTATGATTTGAATACGATGTATTTTTGTTCGATAATTATTCAAAAACTGGGGTTAGGCGTGATATAGAATCAGCAAAAAATACAGTTAGAAGAGATATTATTATTCTTAATCCATCATAAGTTCTAGGAAGAGATAATAATACCAAAGAGAAACAAATCAAAAGAATCCTAATACGTATTCTAGATTCATTATCTGTAACCATACCAAAAAACCGAGACATTGAAAGAACTAAAGTACTTAATGTCCCGATAACCAATATCCATGAAACTCCAATGCCTAAACTAATTATTGAAACGGCATCATACCTTGCTGATACAATATTATTTCCACCTTCAACCATCCCAACATCATCAAAATAATTTACTAAAAAAGGAAGAGCAATGAACCATATCAGATAAAGCAAAATAGGTATAATAACTCCACTGAAAAGTAAAGAAAACGTAAACCATTTTTTTTCTCTATCATATAATCCTGGTAATGCGAAATTTCTAACTTTATATGCGGTATAAGGCAATATAATTGCAATAGAAAAAATAAGTAATAAAGCCCACTTGGTATCAATCCAGTCATATGGGCTATACACAGAAAATACAAAATTATTAGCATCTAATGAAAGACTGTCGAGCCAATTCCCTAGAATGTCATCGATATAAAAAGAAAGGAATATTGATACTATAGCTACTCCCAAAGCACTAAATCGAATTATCTTAAATAACTCAGAAAAATGTTCTGAGAAGGTCATTTTTTTATTCTGATAAAATTCCATTCAAAGTAAATCCTTAACTTTAGGTTTTGCTCTTGCAGCTAAAATTGTCCGATAAAAGCCGTAAGCAAACCATCCACTTAACAAGAATGTAAATCCTATTACGAAACTAGTAAGATCGGTGACATTTTGTGCTTCGGGATCTAAAATTGCTCTAGGAGGGAATTCTAGTACTGCGTCTTCAGCCAACCATCTTACTGCAATAACGAATGAAACTAAACTGAAGAACAACTGTCTCAACGCTTGTGGATAGGCTAACTCTGATGCTAAATACTCAGGGCCATCATCATATTTTCTTTCAAGTATCTCTCTTTGTACAAGTGCTCCAATAATTAATGCAGTTAAACTGAACCAATAAAACATACTCCCTTGTTCATAAATTTTCATAGAAAGCGCTTCTTGTCTCTTAGCCTCTTTCTCGGCATCAGTTTCTTCTAGAAGGAATAAGGAGTCATAATCACCTACTGAAATAGTTCTTGTAGACAATGTGGCATCATCTTCACCTTCTGCAATAGTACCTGGTGGGCTGATGGAAAATGCTAGTAAATTCCAATAATCTTCAGCATCTGGTATTCCTCCACCATCTACAGAGTTACCTGCTAACCAAAAATTTACTGTTCCGCTATCATTAGAAGGAGCTGTCCAAGTAACTATCCATACACCATCTGAGTCTGTTTCGCTATGAGATATATCTGCTTCAGAATCTGCAGCAATACGTATTTCTTGTTCTTCATTCCAAGAAAACACACCGATGGAATCAGAAGATAATAAAAATCCTGCTTTAGAGTTACCGTTTCCTCCGGAGAGTGTTAATGAATCTGCTACCTTGATTGTAAACTCATAACTCTCACCTAATTCATACATAATAGGGACACTTGTAATCATTACAACTGCTCTCTCCGAAGCTGCGCCGTTATTATGGCACGAACACCCATATTTTACTGTTGGATCGCCATCCTGATTCAAGTATGGAGGCCCCCCACTATTTCCTAAAGCGGGAATTGCAGCCATACCTATAATCAAAAGAACGACTAGAGCTTTGGAGTTAATGCTCGCCATACAGTACACCTATGTTATTTCGAGTGTTGACTACCACATAACCGTTACTTTACGATGACCTTTGAATTGATGAAATTACAAGTCCTTAATTGCAGAGTTTAATTCATTCATCATCTTCTTTCCATCACCAAATAACATCATAGTTTTATCCTCATAGAAAAGATCATTGTCAACTCCTGCATAACCAACGGACAAACTTCTCTTGATTATTACAACTGTTCTTGCTTTATCAGCATCGATTATTGGCATACCTGCCAAAGGACCTTCTCCACTTCTTGCGGCGGGATTACAAGTATCATTTGCACCAATTACTACTGCCATGTCGCATTCAGGGAATTCAGGATTAATTTCTTCCATCTCAATAAGTTGATCATATGGGACATTTGCTTCTGCGAGAAGGACATTCATATGACCGGGCATACGGCCTGCAACAGGGTGAATTGCATACTTTACTTCGGTTTGAAACCTTTCTTCAAGAAGGTCCGCGAATTCTTTAACTTGATGTTGACACTGACTTACTGCCATTCCATAACCAGGTACAATAATTACTTTTTGCGCTCCATCAACCATCATTGCAACTTCTTCTGCATCTGAGCCAACTTTTGTTCTAGTAAGAGTCTCTTTCTCGGCACCTCCAAATGATTTGAATAGAACATCGGGCAGTGTTCTATTCATCGCTTTACACATAATGAAAGTTAGTATTAACCCCGACGCTCCTACTAAGGACCCGGCTACTATTAGTACACTATTACCAATAATAAAACCCGTAAAAGCAGCAGCTATCCCTGAAAAGGAATTTAGTAAAGATACAACTACTGGCATATCTGCTCCTCCAATGGGCAAAACAATAATGATACCTAAAACACTAGAAATTAATATTATGGCGAATAATATTTCTTGGTCACGTGGGTCAGAAATACTCAGATAAATTAATGCTAAAACTGCAAATGTCAGTGAAACTTTAACATAATTCAACCATGATGGACCCCAAGTTGGTGTCCTGAACCATTTGCCAAATATTTCTATCCCTCCCTTAAGTTTGAACATAGCCAAAATTGAACCTGTGAGGGTCATCCAACCGACTAAAGCAGAGAGCCCTGCGGCTACCATTAAGACTTCCAATTCTAATCCTGAGGGCAGTAATAACTCCTCATTTTCAATATATTTCCATGATTCAGATAGGGCAACCAAAGCAGATGCCGCACCACCAAATCCATTGAATAAAGCAACTAATTCAGGCATACCTGTCATTTCAACTTTGACTGCCATGATATAACCAATTGCAGAACCTACAAGTATTCCTGAAATGATAAGGGTCCATTGTGCACCACCCTCTAAGTGCATATCTGCTACAGTGGTTAGGACTGCAACTAGCATACCCATTGCGCCTAATTGATTACCCGCTGGTGCAGTTCTTGGATGGCCCAGTTTTTTAAGACCAAGTATGAACAAAGATGCTGAAATGAGATAACCGATTGATACCCATTCACTAAATATCATAATTAGTCCTCCTTTCTCTTATTTTTTCCGGCAATCATATTCAACATACGATTGGTTACTGCGAAACCACCAATTACATTTATCATTGCTAATACAATAGCTAAAAATGCTAACAAACCAGAAACCAAAGTTTCGCCACCATCGTAAGCAACGTTAGCACCTATTAGAGCACCCACTACACTGATACCTGAAATTGCATTTGCTCCACTCATTAGCGGAGTATGAAGCATTGCAGGGACCTTGGTTATTAATTCAAATCCAAGAAATATTGATAGAACGAAAAGGGTAATTGATCCTATAAGTAGTTCAGGAGTCATCAAAGAACACCTCCTAATCGTGTTTGTTTATCATGGATTTTTCCATCCTTACATATCAAAACTCCACCCATACCAGGGACATAGAAATCTGATTCTTCAGGTGAGCCAAATAGAATATCATCATCATCAGAGATAATTAGTTCACCCTCACTAATTATGGAGCTAATAAAAGTTGTAAGATTATTAGAAAATAGCATACTGGCAGTATTTGCCAGAGTTCCCGGAAGATTAGACGTTCCTACAATTATTACCCCATTATCAGTAGTGTATACTTCTCCGGGTTTTGTCAATTCACAATTACCACCTACGTCTGCGTTCATATCGACGATGACTGTCCCTGATTTGAATGTTGAAACTGCAGATGCGGGTATCGTTATTGGAGCAGGTCGACCAAAAATTCTAGCTGTAGTTACTATAATATCAGATTCTGAAGCTACTTCACAAACCGTATCATTAACTTTCTTGATAAACTCTGGAGTCAATGGTTTTGCATAACCAGAATCATCCTCAAAATCATCCATACCTTCCACTTCAATAAAACGACCACCGACAGATTCTATTTGCTCCGCTGCGGATTTCCTGACATCAGATGCGTAAACAATTGCTCCCAATCTCTTTGCAGTAGCTATTGCCTGAAGACCTGCTACTCCGCTGCCCATTATTACTACTTTAGCCGGTTTAACTGTACCTGCAGATGTGGTCATCATCGGAATTCCACGAGGAACATAGGACGCACCTAATAGCACAGCCTTGTAACCTGCTAAGTTATCTTGACTTGAGTTTACATCCATAGATTGGGCTCTAGATAATCTTCTAGGGATCATGTCCATGGAGAAGAGAGTTACGTTCGAATCAACACAAGATTTAATTTTTTCAGGATGTCGAAATGGATCAGCAACACATACTAAATTCATACCATCTCTCAACTCAGAAGAATCTAACATCCTAATCGACATAATAATTTCACACGAAAGTGCCTCTTCTCTAGAGCAAATATTTGCTCCTGCAGCTGAGTAATCAGAATCTGAATAATTGGATTTTTCTCCCGCACCTTTTTCAAGAAAAACTTCCAAACCTTTTTTCATTAATTTTTTCACAGAATTAGGTACAATAGCAACTCTATTTTCACCAACCGGCTCTGTCAATACTCCTAACCTCATAATACCACATCTACAAATTTAAGCCTAGGCTCATTGTTGTTGAACATAGCGAACGTAATCAGATTATTGAATGAAACGGGTGGATGTCTTCAAAAAAGTTTTCAAAGTAAGGAAAAATTAGAATAAAATTGTATATCCAATACCAAAAACAGCCACATCGCAAATTGCATGTGAAAGCCAGCAAACCCAAATTGAACGGAATCTGATATATAGCCAAGACCATATTGCTGCAGCAGATAAAAGTCCGAAACAAGCAATGATTATTTGCCACCAAATGAATCCAAATAAATGCAATGCTATAGCGTGATGAAGGGTGAACATAGCCGCTGAAAAGATTATTCCAATTACGTCACTGCGAAATAATTCAGAAGATTTTGTGGTAATGAACCACCTGAATACATATTCCTCTAGTAGACTATTGATAAATATCCAATAAAACATTCCAAGAAGGTATAAATTTATATTATCTAGGCCTTTTGATTGTAATATATCGACCATTCCACCTATATCTAATGTTTCATTGGACAAAAACCAAGTAATTAGAATTATTAAAGACATCATTACACCTGTAATCAACCCCCAGACTATTCCTTCCTTAGTAGGTGATTTTTTTGAAATTGGTTTCTTTTCTACCTTCAGATACCATATGGTTGGAACTAAGAAAATCCAAACTTTACAAGATACAAAGAATAATTGAGACAACAATTCATTTTCAATTATTTCGATACCAAATATAACCGAGGCAGAGGGTATAAAGCCAACCAATAATATAGCGATGAGAGGTTTATTATGTAACTCCATTATTTATCCTGTAATATTTGATGTAATGAACATTCGCCCTGCAATTGAGTTCAACACTCACTAAAGGCTAAGGATGAAACACCTACGGGATGATAGTGAGGATGACTTTATGGTAAGAGAATCGAGAAAGATTGCAGTGATAGGTGCAGGTAATGTAGGTGCAACATGCGCCTTTGTAATGGCCGAAAGAAAACTAGGAGACATTGTACTCCTTGATATTTACGAAGGCTTCGCTAAAGGTAAAGCTCTTGACATGAGTCAAGGCGGCCGAGTTCTAAATTACGATGGAAAAATCATAGGAACTTCAAACTACGAGGACATAGCTGACGCAGATGTTGTAGTAGTGACATCTGGTTTTCCTAGGCAACCGGGAATGAGTCGAGAAGATCTAATCGGTAAAAATGCAGAAATAATTTCACAAGTAGGGGCTGGTATCAGAGATTTCGCACCAAATTCAATAGTTATAATGGTCACAAATCCATTAGATTTAATGACATATCATATGCAGAAAGTAACTGGTTTTGATTCAAACAGAGTTATAGGACAAGCAGGTATACTTGATTCCGCTAGAATGACTCATTTTGTTTCAAAAGCAGTTGGATGCTCAAATGAAGATGTCCAAGCTATGGTTCTTGGAGGACACGGAGATACAATGGTCCCATTACCAAGATACACTACTGTAGGAGGCATACCAATCACACAACTATTAGGTAGCGAAGAAATTAATGCTATATCTGAAAGAACTGCTAGTGGTGGCGGTGAAATAGTGAAATTACTAGAAAGAGGTAGTGCTTTCTATGCACCAGGTAGCGCGGCAGCAATAATGGCGGAATCTGTTCTAAATGACAGGAAAAGAATGTTGCCATGTAGTGCACTTTTGAGTGGTCAATATGGCTTGGAAGATGTATACATTGGTGTACCAGTGTTATTAGGAAAAAATGGTGTAGAGAGTATCGTTGAATTAGAATTAGAAGATAGTGAATTGGAGAGTCTGCAAAGTTCGGCCAATTTCTATAAATCTCAATTAAGAGATATTCTCGGCTATTAAGGTAAAGAAGGCTCCAAAATGAAAGAATATCTTTATCTCGAACATGATGGGAAATTGCTTTTGGTAGATAATGATGGAAATGGTCCAGAAAAACCTGTGATGGGTAGGATTAATGAGGGAGAATCATTAATTCGATTACCTACAGTTAAAGAAGTAAAGAATATGAATATAGTATGGGAAAAAAAAAGAGAGAACTTAATTTATTTTGCAAATATTGAGTATAAAGTTATTATCGGTATACCGAAAATAGATTGGCCGGAAAATTGGGCATGGAAAGACTCAGTAATTAGTGATAATGCAGTTGACCCAATAGTTAGGGAATCTGTTTACCGTACAATACATAGAGTTGTTTCAAAAATAATAATAGAAAATCAACAAGGAATGATCTTAATGGCTAAAGCAAGTAGAGGTTTTTTCACAGGATGTTGGACCCTACCTGGAGGTTTTGTTGACTACGGAGAACATCCAAGAACTGCTGCCATTAGAGAGGCTAAAGAGGAATTAGGGATTGACATTGAAATCTCAGATCATCTAGGAGAATTAGGTGAAAAGAGAGAAGGTAAAGATAGAGTCTTTATTCAACAAAATATTTTCACTTCTGAAGGAATAAATTGGCTATCATTTACCTATATAATTAAAACCAATATTGAAATCGAAAATATCACTCCTAAAAAGGGAGAGATTGAAGAAGCAAAATGGTTTACAAAAGAAAATGCACTTCGTAATTCAGTGAGTCTTTTTGATAAAGAAGCAATTTTATCACTCGAAAAATAAGGACATAAGACGTATTTTTTTAGTGGTGGGCCTGCCTGGATTTGAACCAGAGTCTGTTCGTCCCAAACGAACAAGCATAGACCAGACTAACCCACAGGCCCTGTGAGTAATACTCCGAGATAACTATCTGTCATGAACTTAACTCAACCAATTCCATGTATTTTCATTGACTCTTATTAACAAACCCTGTATCTCAGCTTGACCTATTAGGTACTCACTAGATGATTCAATGAGGCCTTCGTCGGAAAGATACTTTTCCAGAGAGGACTTGGTCAAATTACCATCTTTGTCAGTTGCTTTTTTCAAGACAGATAATTCATCTAGAGTTTTTCCATTATTGGTCTTGGCTATTTTATTCTTAGATTCTTTTTTCTTAATTTTCAATATTAGTTCATCACTTATCTCGTCAGGAATATTTGCAAAAGAAATAGCTCTCGCTAATTTATCTGCATCTTCAAATCTTTCAATGAGTTTAAGATTACTAGTTGAACCACATTTAGTGCAATAGTTATTTTTCGATTTTGTAGAGCCAAACGAAAATCCACATGAGCATTTAATGAGATTGTATTGCATGCTCATGATTATCTCAGAAAGTGGCAGTACAAGAGTTTTCTGATATCTACTTTCACAACAATTCATGAATGAAGATGATTGTGGCAAATCATGAACTGGGGCAGGGTTACAGTTTCATGGGTTACATTCTCTATTCTAATCCTTCTTTCAGCAAAGTTATTTATAGATTCAAATGGAGAATCAATCTATTCATGGGCCATTCTGTTGATGATTCCAATACCATTATCGATAATAATTTCTTTTCAATCAAATGAAAAAAAATCAGGGGAGGAAAATTTTAAAGATTTAATTATTGAAAATGATGATTTAAGAGATATAGAAAAAAAAGCCGAAGATCCTCTAGAAATAGGGTTTGATATCCCCATACTATAATTATAACAATCTTAATGTTTCTAAATTGGCGGGAGCATATGTTTGAACTCTAAATTTCTCTCGGAGGCCTTGGCGGAAGGCATTACATGTCTGTGCATCACCATGGTGGCAGATAATTTTCCTTGGAGTTGGATTCAAAGCAGATACATAATCCATTAATTGATTCCTATCAGAATGACCACTGAAACCATCTATTTTCCTCATAGAACACCTTACATCAACCATCAAAGTTTGTCCTTTATCGACTAAAGGAACGGAGGAATGCCCATCTCTAAGGCGACTACCAAGAGTTCCAGACGCTTGATAGCCTACGAAACAAAGTGTATTGTTAGGTTCGGGAGCCCAGTGCTTGAAATATTCAACGATTGGGCCACCTGTCATCATTCCGCTTGTGGCTAAAACAATACACGGAGTAGGGTCTAGGAGAATTGATTCTCTTTGTTGATAGGATTCAACTGTCTTAAACCATTTAGAATGGAACGGATTATGTTCTCCACCTTTTAGAAGTTTCTTCCGCAAATCTCTATTCAAGAAATTAGGATGGCTGGCATGAATTGCTGTAGCTTCAGAAATCATTCCATCTAACCAAACAGTAACCGGAGAAACTTTACCGGATTTAAATAATTCATCTATAGCAATCATTACTTCTTGAGAACGGCCAACAGCGAATACTGGACAAAATATTTTTCCACCTCTACCAATTACATCAATTATCATTTCCTGAAGTTCATGACTAGCAGCATCCCTAGTTGGTTGGATATCCTGAGGGCCACCATAGGTTGATTCGACCACTAAAGTATCTACTTTGGGAAACCTGACTGTTGCAGCATCAAATAACCATGATTTTTCATACTTAATATCTCCAGAAAATAATATTTTATGTTCATCATTTCCTTCTCCAATATTCATATAAACACTAGAAGATCCAAGTATGTGACCTGCATTTTCCATTGTCATTTTAACGTCAGGAGCTATGTCAGTTTTTTCTCCCCAATTCACATCAACAACGTGTTTGATACATTCTTGAATATCTGCTTTAGAGTAAGGTGGCTCATTCCCTTCTGCTTGGCTGACCTTAACATAATCAATTTGTAAAAGCGTCATTAAATCTCTAGTGGGTGGAGTGCAATAAACTGGCCCTCGGTAACCATATCTGAATAATACTGGAAGCATTGCAATATGATCGACGTGAGCGTGAGTGATGACAATCGCGTCCAAATTATCCAAAGGCATTAGTTCGGGTGCTGAAAAGAATGGTTGTACCTCATTCTTATTCGAAGTTGGTTTAGCACCACAATCAACTAAAACCTTGGACTCATTTGTTGTAATTAGGTGCATGGCCCTACCAACTTCTCTGTATGAACCAAGTGCTGTAATTCTAACCCAAGGTTCACCGGGGCGTTTTGTTCTATAAATTCTAGTACCAAACTTCCTAAGCAGAGATTTTCTCTCATCGGACATTTCCTTACGGTAACGACGAATGTCATGTTGTGTTCTACTTTCAATAGATGGGGCCCTAACTACTTTAACTAACCAACCTATTTTATCTCTAAGTGATTGAATATTTGCCCCCTTAGGACCTACAGCTTCTGAAGGATTGTCACATTCTAATATTACCTCACTAAGAGCAGGGTCGAGCCAAATCTTCCTAATCTCTGCTTCTGGTGGAATAATATCATTTACTGCATCATGTACTTCTTTTTCATCACAAAGAATATTTGGATGAGGTCTGATTACAATACGTCTTTTCACTTGTTTTGCAATTTTTACAGTCAAGTTATCTGCAGAAGTAACAAATCTCTCGGGTTGTTTTGTAATTATAGAAATAGAACCTGCTTCAAGATCAATCTCATAATCAATATCTTTAGGAATAATTCCTGCTATTTTCTTTTTTAATTCAGCATAAGACAGTCTCATAATGATACCTCTGGGTTCACCACGTCAGTGTCATTACCCCGAATATCGGAGAAGTGCGCTGTGCGACGTGAGTATTAAAGTGAAGAAAGAAGATTGTCTACTTGTTCAACTGAAAGTTGTTGGAATCCTTTCTCTGCGGTTATTACAGCCAAATCCATTCCATTACCACTTGCTGCATCTCTCTGAGCTGATGCAAGCAGAGCTTTAGCTGCAACTTTTAATGCTGATTTCTCATCCATTCCTTCTTTGAATTGGTCTTCGAGAACTCCATACATGTACGGTGAACCTGAACCAGTTGCACAATATACGTCAGGTATTGAACCACCTGCCGAATCGATGCTGTAAACACTAGAACCTGAAGAATCGACACCGACGATTAGTAATTGAACGTAATGAGGTCTACCAACTAGAATATTAGCAGTTAATGTGGCAGCACCCTTAACTGTCATTGCATTACCTTCCTTTAATTCATACAACTTTAATTCGGCTGCTAATGTCCTAGAAAGAGATTGTGCGTGGCCGACTAAACCGGCAGTAGTGAGGGCGATGCTATTAGAAATTTGGAATAATTTTTGGACACTTTTGTTTGCAATGAAATGGCCCATCGTTGCTCTGTGGTCCGCACCAACAACAACTCCACCATCAAAGGTAATTCCAATAGTGCTTGTACCTGTTTTTACTGCATCAGTTGTCGCGTGCATTTTATTCACCGCCATAAGAGGAAGTCCTCTCAGCGTTATCGACTAAAATGAACCCCTTTATCAATGCGACGGAATAGAACCATGAAAAATATTCGAAAGAAAAGAAAAAGGAATGTATGAGAATATTTCTATCGCATAAGTCAAGTATAACTACTACTGCGGATGAATGTGGCAAAACAGTATTCGGATGAGCCTAAATGGATAGAAATGCCAAGTTTACCAAATAATAGTAAGTATTCAATTGATGTGGAACAAGATTACCATGATCTTGGCGAGAGATATCCTCAAGCACCTGTTCCAAAACTTTACAATGATACACTAATTCATAGAGCAAGTCTTGAAGACATTACAGGAATTCCGATGATTATGGATTGGATTGCAGATGGAGACATTGTAATAGTTGAAATGAGTTCAATAATTAATCGAGAAATAGAGTTACAAACTGCTGTATCTAAACTACAAAAATTTATTGAAGATGATATTAAAGGAACTGTTTTCGGCTTAGGACATAACCGCTTATTACTTCTACCACCAAATTATGGTTCTAAAAATATAGATTCAAATTCTAACTGAGATGAGAATATGGAAAGTCAAGTTGAACAACCTTGCCCAATTTGTTTTTCAGAAGATGGGTTGACAATGATAGCACATACTTCCGAAATACCTTATTTTGGAGAACATACACAGTTAACGATTTTATGCCCTTCATGCGGATGGAAACATACTGATTTCATACCTGCTGAAGGGAAAAAACCGGGTGCATGGAGTTTAGATATTTCTAATTCAGAAATGTTATCCGTTAGAATAGTTAGATCTTCATCATGTACTGTAAAAATAGAGGAATTGGGTTTAGAGGTTGACCCAGGAGGAGCCACTACTGGATATGTATCAAATGTCGAAGGAGTGTTAAATAGATTTGAGGGAGCAATTCAATTAATGTACAGGCAGTCAATATCTTATGATGAAAAGGATATAATTGAAAAATGTGAATCATTACTAGAAAAAATTAATTTAGTCAAGAGTGGAGATTTAGTGGTTAAGATTGTTCTTCTAGACCCAATGGGACATAGTCAAATTTTACACGGAGCTGCAGCCTCTAGAGACTTGACAGCAGAGGAGTTGGATGAATTAGAAGTTGGCCCTAGCATCCCTATTTTTAGCCCTGAAGAAGTCTAATCATAACTTAGAATCACTGGATAAAAAATCTTCAATTCTATCTGACCATTGATTTCTTTTTTCAGATAAATCAGTCAACCATTCTGTAGCTCTATCAATACATATTTGTTTGATTTCACCGGCTAATAGCCTTCCTGATTCATAATCACGCCCAATAGATTCCAACTCCTTGTCACTTTCTTCGAAAAAATATTGCAGATATTGATACGCAACATCTTTTGATAAATCTCCCCCTAATCTTCTATGTTCTTCGACTGTTGCTTGACCACCACTAAAGGCACGTTTAACTTTTTTAGACATATCTTCAATAGAATCGTGCATAAATATGGTAGTTTCGGGCTTAGAAGAAGACATTTTATCCCCAGTCATACCAACTACAAAACGATGATAGGTAGAGGAAGGAGGCATGAACCCCATACCTCCAATATTTCTTTCTAGAGATAAAAGTGATAATTGTATCTTTGATTTATCAAGAATTGTCGCACCAGGAATCTCGATAGTACCATGTTTAGGATTTGACATAATATCTGCAAAACCAAGTTTTGCTAAAGAAGATTTTAGTTTATCAAATAACTGATTTCTAACGTCACGATTAATGCTCCCATTACTTGAAACCCCCATTAAATTTTTATTTTCTTCTTGAATTGATAAACCTATTGTTAGCCCACCACTCTTACGGTTTTTAACATTGAACCAATTGGTTTTACTGACTAGACCTCTGGTTAAACGAATGTGAGGGTCCTGATCTACACCAACAGGTACTACAATAGGCCTTAATCCACCATATTCATCTAATTGTGGATGAACAATATCTCCTGCCTGAACTAATGGGGCCTGAACATGAGCTAAATTAGTTTCACCAGAAAAACCATAAATCGCCTCGAACTCAGAAATATTTGTTTTCTGTCCCAAAGTAAAACCCAATCTTTGAACAATCGGTCTCATACTCTGAAAGTAGACATTGGTTTTATCAGGATCGAGTCCCATTGCCGCATAATTATTTATGTATTCTGAGAGTGCGATTTTTCTTCCTTCTTTCAAAGAAACATTTCTGGTAGCAAGGGCTTCTAAATCTGCGACTGTAACTGTTACGTCTCCGCCTTGTTCTTGGAACCATTTAACTTGATTAATTACCATACTATGGCCGAGATGCATTTTTCCACTAGGCATTAATCCCGTCAAAACGCCAAAATTATCTCCATGATTAATTCGATCGAGGATTGTATCTAAACCTCTATGAGCGAAAATAATACCTCTTCTATGTAAAAGATTAGGATTAGGAATTTTAGAGATTTCAATGTTACTAAGGCCGAAATTATCTCTAATTCTTTCATAGTCGGTAGACTGTTGAGACGACCAGGGATCTATGCGAGAGCCACTTGTCATACATGGTCGTGTGTAAACCCCTCAATCAAGGCTACGCATAAAACATTAGAAATAAGCCCATCTAGCATACTAATCAATAACGACGGAAGTTAGATACAATGACAATAATACACTGTTTGGGTTCGGGTCTCGTAGGCTCTTTTGTAATTAAAAAATTATTAGAAGAAAAAATGAAAATCAATCTTGTAGATATTGTGGATAATGGAAAATTTAGCAATAATGATTACTTAACAATACACGTTACAGATGCGATTGAATATTGTAAAAACACTTCAGAAAATGATGAAATATATGTTAATATGTTACCAGGATTTCTTGGATTTAAAGCTACAGAAATACTAGTCTCAAGAGGTAAAAAAGTAATTGATTTGAGTTTTAGTGAAACTACGCCAGATTCACTACATGAAAAGGCTATTGATTCAGGAGCAAAAATTCTGTGGGATGTTGGGATTGCCCCCGGTTTTTCTAACATGCTAATAACATACGCTTCAAGATTCGGGGGAGGAATTTCTAATGCAGAAATAAGAGTAGGAGGTAATCCTGTAGAAAGAGACGAGAAATGGAGTTATATGGCGCCATTCTCTCCTAATGATGTAATTGCAGAATATACTCGTCCTGCTAGAATTATCAAATCGGGGAAGATAATTACTTTGCCTGCGTTAACCGACATTCACAAAATAAATGTGAAGCAGGCAGGAGTAATGGAATCTTTCTTAACTGATGGACTCAGAAGTTTACTCAGTACAATTCCCGCAGAAGATATGACTGAATATACTGTAAGATGGCCGGGCCATATTCAGAGATATATTGATCAGAGAGACGCGAATGTTTTGGACCAAAGACAGTTGATAAAAGATTGGAAGTTTGATAAATCACGTAGTGAATTTACTTGGATGGAAGTTAAAGTTAATTGCATGAATGGTGAGAATATGACTTGGACTGTATATGACCAAGGGAAAGATGAGGACTCATCTATGGCCAGAACTACTGGACTAGTAACTGCATCATGTGTTAAGCAATGGATTTCTAACCCTGATTTGATTCAAGTTGGCG
Source organism: Thermoplasmatota archaeon (assembly GCA_030828405.1). Lineage (GTDB taxonomy): Archaea > Thermoplasmatota > Poseidoniia > Poseidoniales > Thalassarchaeaceae > MGIIb-O2. The sequence goes on along the minus strand of JAURCP010000018.1, from coordinate 2,559 downwards.
TACACCCACCGGAAAGCTTACCCAATGAAGTCATTGCAAATATTTCTCAATTACTCAAAGATGAGGGAGTAGAGATCGATGGTCCCGGAATAATCTTATGATTCTCTAATTGATTTATCCCTAGCAACAAGCCACTTAATTGTTAAAGGAGTTGCGATTAGTACTGCAATCGCTATTATCGGTAGCCTCCAATCCATTTCTAATGCGGCTGGTCTTTCAATTAACCATGTAAATAATAAAGGAGAATCATAGAAGTCCGATGCCCATTCATGTAGATTTTTTACATGATGACCTACAACCGTGACACTATGGTGTAAATCATTGAAAGTTTTCAAAGGACTGTGTGAAAAAGACAGATTTTGTTCCAACTGAATAACTACCTCATCACCAGGAGAAATTGAAATAATAATTCCTTCATCTGTTAATCTCCAACCTTCCCGTAGAGATTTGGTATCCGGTGTAAGTAAGGGAAAAATTTCTCCATCTCCAAATTTGACACTAGAAACATTAGCCTCTGTTTTTATCATTAAACTACCAGGTACATTCCAAGAAGAATCAAAATTTATTGGTAATTCTAAATTAATAGTAGAATTAGATGAGTCGATTAAGATTCTTGAACTAGATATGTTATGATTAAACCACTCACCCCAAGTAGTATACCATATGTCTTGATTTTCTAAAAAATCAATAGCTGGCTTATCTTCTCTGACCTTAAGGTCAAAGATTCTAGCTTCCCAATATATTGAGATAAGTGAATCTTCTTCTGCGGATTCTAACAAACCAATATCTGCTACATTTTTCTCAAGGCTACCCCCATTCCTTTGAACGATGAAGAAATCCTCAGTTTCGGTTATCAAATTATCTCCGAGAATAATAAATCCTGATTCTTTTAATGATGAAATTGTAGAATTAGCAATAATATCGGGGACACCAAAAGAAATGGGTTCTGAACCCCATCGCGATGAATTAGTATGACTAGATAAATAATTTTTACAGGATTCAATTACTGAATTGTCAGAATTAATATCTAATCCTTCATAGCCATGACAAGCGAATTCATCTCCATGTTCAAGTCTTTCTGGGCCGATTAAATTCCAAAGCCAATTATCATCATCCCAATCAGCTATAACTGTAGGAGTCAAAACTGGAGTAAGAAAAATTACTACGAGAAATACACCTACTGGCCGTACTCCCATAATATTCCGAGTTAGGATTATGAGATTAAACCTTGTAATGCAAGTCGAAAGCAATAAGTCTAATCTACTTCCCCGTTTGATGTGGATGCTATCAGATAAAAGCCTAGAATTAATTTCTAATGAAGTTGGTTTAGATGGAGGGGGGACAAAATTTAAAACTCCCTTGATGTATAAAATTCTTTTATTTATTCTGCCGGTACCATTTAGGGCGATAACTAATATCTATTATCACGGATTAGAGAAAATACCAGAAAATAGTGCTGCAATTTTTGTCGCCAACCACACTTCTCATGTCGACCCTTTTTTGAAAATTATTGCTGCAAAAAGACCCGTTCATTACTTAGCAAAAAAGGAACATTTCGAATCACATGCAACTAAGGTATTAATGGAGAGCACAGGCCAGATAAGTACTGCGAGAGGAAACGGTTCAGATAACGCATTAGACAAAGCAGTCGGTGTACTCGAATCTGGTAGTTCAATGGGAATATTTCCAGAGGGAACAAGGTCAAGGAATAGTCAACCTCCATTTTTACAGTCAGGAAAAACTGGTGCGGCAAGATTAGCAGCAAAGTTTCCATTGACCCCTGTGGTTCCAATCTCAATTAAAGGAGCAAGAAATTTTATGAAGCCAGGGAGTTTAATCATTAAACCGTGGAAAAGAATTGATGTCCATATAGGAAATTCTATTACTTTTGCAGAATGGTTATCCAACCCCTTGGGAGGGGGCTTTGATGATTCAAAAATAGAAGGAATTTTATCAAAAGACGAAGATGAAAAGAGATCGGAGATGAAGAAACTATATCGAAAATTTACTGATCAAATTATTGAAACTCTAAGACTTAACGGAGCACCTTAAGTGACTAATAGAGAGTATCATTCAAAGACTGTCACTCTAACCGCCATAATAAGATGGAGCAGTATCTAGATTTTCTAAGTCGAATCCTTGAAGAAGGAGGGAGTAAGGATGATCGAACTGGTACAGGCACTAAGTCAATTTTCGGACACCAAATGAGATTTGATTTATCCGATAGCTTTCCCGCAATTACAACTAAAAAAATTCATTGGCCAAGTGTAATACACGAGCTTTTATGGATGATCTCTGGAGATACTAATGTTAGTTATCTTCAACAAAATAAAGTAAGAATATGGAATGAATGGGCAGATGAAAATGGCGATTTGGGACCCGTATATGGAAAACAGTGGAGGAAATGGGTTTCTAATGAGGGAAAAATAATTGATCAAATTAAGAATGCTATCGAATTAATCAAAGAAAATCCTCAATCAAGAAGAATTATTGTTTCTGCTTGGAATGTAGGTGAGTTAGAAAAAATGGCTCTAATGCCATGCCATGCATTTTTCCAGT
>JAURCP010000017.1 GCA_030828405.1 Thermoplasmatota archaeon | reverse complement strand
ACGCATAAAATATACCATTTGCTAACGTCAGTGCTACTTCCTCCACTGCCGTAGAACCTGCTTCTCGAATATGGTATCCACTCACAGATATTGTATTCCATTTAGGTACGTTTTCGTTACACCATTCAAATAAATCTGTTGTTAGTCTGATTGATTCCTTTGGAGGATAAATATACAATCCCCTAGCAATATATTCCTTCAAAATATCATTTTGTACTGTCCCTCTTAAAGAATTTCTTTGAACTCCTTGATTGTCGGCTGTTGCTACATACAATGCCAATAATGTTGTTGCAGGTGCGTTAATTGTCATTGAAGTTGAAACCTTACCTAAATCGATACCTGAAAATAGTACTTCCATATCCTCCAGTGTATCTATCGGGACACCAACTTTGCCAACTTCTCCCAATGAGTCTTCATCATCTGAATCTAACCCTAACTGTGTAGGTAAATCAAATGCTACTGATAGCCCAGTCTGTCCTGAATCTAACAATAGCTTGAATCTCTCATTCGTCTCCTTTGCAGTAGAAAAACCTGCATATTGTCTCATAGTCCATAATCTATCCTTATACATACCTCTGTGGATACCACGAGTATACGGCGGATCGCCAGGTAATGAGTGACCTTTTTCGGGGTGTTTTGTATCTGCAAGTGTTTCATGTGTAGGGACATCATTTCTGGCTAGACCACTGCGTGTCGTCGACCTACTCGAGCGCTTCTCCACATACTGCGGGTAACGATACAGCAAATGAATTATGTGATTATCTAATGATGATGTCCGCCTTCTCCATGGACGTGTCCATGAGCTATTTCCTCTTCTGCGGCATCTCTTATATCAATGACTTCAATTTCAAAAGTTAAGGCTTTACCTGCCATTGGATGATTAAAATCACATGTAACTGTACCAGACTCTCCATTATCTGAATTTATACTAATAATTTCGAAAGGCATGGGCATACCGTTAACTTCTGCTTGAAATTTCATCCCAACTTCTATTCCTTCTGGAAAGTCAGGGAATGGCATATCAGTAATTCTTGTTTCATCTCTGTGTCCATATGCTCTGTCTGGATCCAATGTAAATGTTCTTTTCTCAGATAATTCTGCACCTAAAATCTCTGCTTCAAAACCAGGTATCATTTGTCCGTGACCTACCAAAAATGTTAGCGGTTCTCTCTCTAACGAACTATCGAATACTTCTCTTGTATCAGGGAAATATCCATGATAATGCACTTTGACCACTTTATTATTTTCTACTAGCATATTTTCATCTCCTTATTGTATAATCGTCTATTACTTTTTCAAGTCTGGACTTTTGTTCTTCATCTATTGCTCCTTCAGCTATTTTTTCAAGAAGAAAATCTTTAGCATCGGTTGTAGTTTTCCTTTCTCCCTTTGCCCAAATCGTACCTAATAGGTTTGATCTATGTTCTTCAGGGACATTTATATCTACCAGTAGTTTTCTCATTTCATATTTGTATTCCATATGTCTACTCCTATTCAACCGCTTGGCTCTAGCAGCAGGTTGGTAACTTGTTTTAGTATTTCTACGTCTTTTAGTGACAACAGGTTTTGTTATTTTGTTAATCATATCGCTCTTGGCCACAACCGGTTCCATAGCTCTTTTTCTACTTTGTTCAATTAGTGCAGCAGCCCTATCGCTTTGAACATTCAAATCTTTAGATTTAATATCTTTTTTATTTTTAATTTGCTTTAAACCACGTGTTTTTTTAGGTTTGTTTCCTAATATTTGATCTGTAATGATTTCTTTAGAAATATCTTCCTGAATTATTTCAGGAATAACTTCCTCAAGCACTTCAATAGATGTTTTTTCTATAATTTCAGGTTTACTATCTTTAGATTTAATAGCCTTTTTCTGAATCTTTTTTTCTTTTTCTGAACCAGCAATTTTTGGGGGAGTAATCGGAGTAGGAGGGACAATTGCTTGTACTTTAGGTGGAGGATGATGGACTGGTTTTTTTTGTTCCTTCTTAGCACCGGGACTGAAGATATTCTTTGGCGCCCTTTTGGGTGGTCCTCTCCTTCTTCCTCCTCTCAATATACTCAGTCCCGTATATCGGCCACCAAGTGCCTTAGATAAGCCTTCTTAAAGCGAGAATTAGTCCCATACCACTTCTGCATGATCAGTTCTCATAGAAGGATCAATGGCACTATCTTCTAATTTAGTGTAAATATTATGCTTAAGCATCTTTCTGCCTAGTTCGGCAATCATTGTTCCATTGTCTACACAATATTGTTTCTCTGGCCAAAAAGCAGTTGCTCCCCTATCTTCACACATTAGCTTAGCCATATCTCTGATTCTTTCATTACAAGCCACACCTCCTCCTAGTAATAATTCACTTTTTCCTGTATGAGCCAATGCCCTTTCTGCAACTTCTATACATGCTGAAAAAGAATGCTCTTGGAGAGACCAACAAACCTCTTGAAGAGAGTGTCCATCTGAAACTTTTTGCACAGCAGCCGTTAGAATACCTGAAAATGATAAATCCATTCCTTGAATGCCATATGGTAATATAATTTCATCTAAACTGGCTGAAGGATTACTTTTTTCCCATTCATTAGCTAATTTTTCAATTTTAGGACCACCTGGAAACGGAATCCCTTGTGTTCTAGCAAATTTATCTAACATATTTCCGATACCTATATCTAATGTTTCTCCAATTACTCGGTATCTACTACCGTTTCTCGCAATTACTTGGGTATTACCTCCACTTACATATAACAGAACTGGGTCTTGGCAGCCTGTTTGTAGTCTACCAATTTCGATATGTGCTACACAATGATTCACCCCAACTAATGGCTTGCCCATTTTATCGGAAAGAGATCTTGCCACTGAAGCCCCGACTCTCAAGCAGGGGCCTAAACCCGGCCCCTGACTGAATGCAATCGCATCTATTTGATTCACTGGTATATGATTTTTAGAAATAAATTCCTTGAATAAATTTCCAGATAATAATGAATGATGATCGGCTGCCTCACGCGGATGGATACCTCCTTGTTCAGGTCTGAACAAGGCGGATGAAGATGGTATTGTTTTTCCATTAGTATAAACGCCACCGAAGGAGAAAGTATGAGCAGTGCTTTCAATCCCCAAAATCACACCCATTACACCTCCGAGGAAGGGAGTCCTTTCAAGTGTCACTCCTGTCCGCTATCATGGACCTACTGTTATTCAACATAGGGGAAATAGCGACTTTGTCTTATGGAGACGTCTCAAAACCACTTTCAGGTATGAGAATGTCTGATCGTGAAAATCTAATTTTAGAACGTGGGCACTCAATTCTGATATCTGAAGAGAACATAGTTAAAATCGAACCACAAGAAGAATTATTAGAAGAATTCGCACCAGATATGGAAGATGGAAAATCTTTCCAAGTAGAACTTTTAGACGTAAATGGTAAGGCAATAATACCTGGGCTAGTTGATTGCCACACACATCTTCTTTGGTCCGGTGATAGGTCTAATGAAATTAGATTGCGGCAAAATGGTTTGTCTTACCAAGATATATCTAAACTGGGTGGTGGAATTTCTAAAACGGTTGAGGCGACAAGAAAAGCATCACAAAAGGAATTAGAATCCATTGGTCGCAGTAATCTTTCACAATCATCAAATTATGGGACTACAACTATCGAAGCAAAAAGTGGTTATGGTTTATCAGTAGAAAGCGAAATTAAGATTCTTCAAGCTACTAATTCTTTAGGAGGAAACAATCAAAATATTCTCCCAACATGGCTCGGAGCCCACGATTTCCCTGATGACAAAAAAGTCAGCGAATATATGGATGAATTAATTCATGAGCAATTACCATTGGTTGCAGAGAAAGGGTTAGCAAAATGGATTGACGTATTTTGTGAACCAGGATGGTTTAATCTTGAACAAACAGAAACTCTAGTCAAGTCTGCAAAGAATTTCGGGTTAAAAAGTCGCCTTCATGTTGATGAGTTTGTAGATTCTGGAGGCTTGTCCCTCGCTGCGGAACTAAAAAGTTGCAGCGCAGATCATGTAGGTTTCAGCAATGATGATTCTAGAGATAAAGCAAATAAATCTGGAACTATGCAAGTATTTCTACCAGGTACCCCTTATGTTTTAGGAAAAAATCTAGGTAATGGAATACTTGATTGTATCGAGAATGATTGGAATTTTTCTTTAGCAACAGATTTCAATCCTAATTGCCAATCTCTTTCGCTACCATTTGTTTCTAGTCTGGCAACACACCGGATAGGCATTGATCCATTAGCTGCATTAGTAGCATGCACAAGAAATCCTGCATCGACTCTTAATAGTGAAATGGGAAAATGTGTTGGTTCTTTGTACGAGGGAGGAGCTGCTGATTTTAATATTCTAAATAGTAAGCATGTGGATTACTGGTGCCAGACTCCTGGAGTATCTCCTATTTTCAAAACATATTTTTCAGGGTCTATTGTAAAACCATAAATAGCAATACTTACAAGTATTTATTAAAGAGCAGAATTGAGTTTCTTATTAAAATTATTCAATAAATTAAATAGTAAATATTATGGTTTAAAATAACCTGGTCAATAAATAGATCCATTTTACCGATACACTATCGGCCGATAATGGTAGTTATCAGAAATTGGCATGCATACAAAAGATAATACAGGCTCGCAGTAAGACGTTTTAACAAATATATGTAAATTTTGCTAAATATACCGTGTTAGTAAGGTTTAGTTGTAGAGGTACACTCGAAAGAATATGATACCTGTAGAAGCTTATTGCATGAAATGCAAAAACTCAGTATTTGTACAATCTCCTAAAAAAATTATAATGAAAAATGGTAGAACAAGAGTTTCAGGATTATGCTCCAGAGAAAACTGCGACGGTAAACTTTCTAAGATCGTTGCTTAATTCAAATTTACGAAGAGAATCATTCATCAGTGGTATGCACGCCCACTCTATACGGGGCTCGTGGTCTAGGGGTTATGACGCCACCTTGACATGGTGGAGATCGCAGGTTCAATTCCTGCCGAGCCCACCAATAACTACATACAAGTATTAATGATTATTCAAAGAATAAGAAATTCTTAATTTTCCAGCGCCTTTTGATTTAACATTAGTAATGATTATTTCATCTAGTTTTGAGGTATTATCTACATGTGTTCCGCCACATGGGCACAAATCAACATCGACGATTTCAACGACTCTCAGTTCAGTCACACTAGATGGTATTCGATCCATGAATTTGGTATGTCTCATTTGCTCATGTTGTAGTATTCTATCTCTCTCCCAGTTATGTATTCTAACATTTTTATGAGAATTGATAATGTCATTTACTGCCTGAACCAAATCATCTGAATTGAATTTGTCTCTATCTGGGAATAATAAATCTATTCTCGTATATTCCTCACTAATTTGATTACCAACTGTTTCCGCGGAAAACATATCATTAGCTATTGCTGATACTATATGTTGGACAGTGTGCATTGATGTGTTTTTATTCCTTCTTTGCTGATTGATAGTGCATAAAACTTCATCACCCACATTGAAGCCATCTGTAGAAATTACTGGATGAATAATTGATTCACCAGGTAATGTTTCCAATAACTCAGTTTCTATATTAGTTTTTGAAATCATACCAGTATCACCTTGTTGTCCGCCTCCGCGAGGGTAGCAAAATGAATCTTTGAGAAAAATAATATTTTTATCAATAGCTGATATAGTACTTCTAAAAGGAGGTGGGTTAATTCCTGGGTGTTGAGACATATGCAATTTTTCTTGCAAAAGTTCACTCCCCAAATATTTCAATGAATTCGGATGTTAACAGTAATTTAGCTATTATTTCAGTATCTTTAGTAGTACTTCTGTCACCTTCAATTTTTGAAACATAATTTCTCAACCAATTATGAATTTTACCTACGGATTTTGAGGGTTTTTCAGCGATATTATCCAGTGCTTGGCATGAACATATCAATTCACTAGAAATTACTGAAGATAATAATTTACTTGCTTTGAATGTCCTGTATGAGGCGGTTGCACCCATGGAAACATGATCTTCTTTACCCATACTAACCGGAACATTTGTCGTAGATACAGGATTCGACAGTAGTGATAATTCAGCAATTACAGCAGCAGCAACGTATTGGACTATCATTAAACCGCTTTCTAAACCTTCATCATTGGCTAAAAATGCTTTCTGACCGCTCCATTGAGGATCAAGTACTTGGTTAATACGTCTTTCAGAAATACTGGCTATCTCATGTATACAAATAGCCATATTATCGCTGATAATGGCAAGAATTTGACCATGGAAATTACCTCCACTAATCACTTCTGGTTCCCCTTTACTCGAAAACACAAGAGGATTATCTGTAGCAGAATTAATTTCTATATTGACAATTCTTCTCGCTTCTCGTAATACGTCAATCATTGGCCCGTGAACTTGGGGCGCACATCTAAAAGAATAAGAATCTTGAACTCTATCGCAATCGATATGGGATTCATTAATTTCAGAATCATTCAAAAAACCTCTAATCCTACTGGCAGAAATTGATTGGCCCAGTTGAGGCCTAACATCATGAATTCTTTTATCAAATGCTACATACGACCCTTTTATGGCCTCAATAGAGGTGGAAAGAGCAGCATCTGCTGCAAAAATTAACATTTCAAGATTAACTATACTTTGACATAAATATGAACACATTTGACTAGTCCCATTAATCAATGAGAGGCCTTCTTTCGCCTGTAATTTAATTGGCTTGAGACCAAAATTTTCTAAAGCCTCTAATGAATTATAAGTAACCCAATCCCCATTGTTAGTTTGTACTTGTGTTTCGCTCTCTCCCATCATAGCAAGTGCCATATGAGATAGCGGCGCTAAATCTCCTGATGCACCTAATGACCCTATTCTTGGCACTACAGGTACTATTCTATTGTTTATCATATCAACTAATAGTTGAATCAATTCTAATCTCGCTCCTGAAAAACCCTTAGCAAGTGAATTTGCCCTTACAATCATCATCATTAGGACTGAATTAGGGTCCATCCTTTCTCCAAGGCCACAGGCATGGGAGCGGATTAAATTTGATTGAAGATCTTCAAGTTTATCTGTTGGTATTGTGACATTAGAAAGTGCACCAAAGCCAGTATTAATCCCATATACCACATCTCCACTTGATATTATATTCTCAACAAGGTTTCTAGAATCTTTAATTGTAGAAATAGAAGAATTTGATAATCTAACTTTTGTATTAAAATTAGATACAGAAATAACTTGTTCTATTGTTAAAGAATTTCCATCAAGTACAATCTCGGGATTATTCATATTACACCTCAGGATATCCTTTCAAGTAAACTCTTCGATACTTTACTAGGTACAGTGACTTTCAGATTCGGATCATTTTCCATCGCTCTCTTAATGGTGAAAATAGCTTCAGAATTTTGTGCCCATGCACGTCTAGCAATGCCGTTATTGACATCCCATGATAACATTGATTTGATGTTCTCATCTGAATTATCACTACCATCGATAACCATTCCAAAACCGCCATTAATGACTTCTCCCCAACCTACGCCACCACCATTATGCAGACTAACCCAAGTAGCACCACGAAAAGAATCACCTATGAAATTTTGAACTGACATGTCCGCAGTAAACATCGAACCATCTCTGATATTAGCAGTTTCTCTATACGGGCTATCAGTTCCACTGACATCATGATGGTCTCTACCTAAAATAATTGGAGAAGAAATTCTTCCTTCAGAAATTGCCTTGTTGAATTCCTGTGCGATTTCGACTCTTCCTCTTTCATCTGCGTATAATATCCTAGCTTTACTGCCTACGACTAAGCCATTTTCATTCGCTGTTTCAATCCATCTAATATTATCAAAATATTGCCCTTTAATTTCAGATGGCGCCTCATCTGCTAAGGACCTTAGTACTCTTGAGGCTATCTCGTCAGTGATTGCTAAATCATCATCATTCCCCGATGAACAAACCCATCTAAAAGGACCAAAACCATAGTCAAAACATATTGGTCCCATTATATCTTCAACATAAGATGGATATTTGAATCCTGATTCTGTATTATCTGAATAAATATCGGCCCCTGCCCTTCCAGCTTCGAGTAAAAAGGCATTACCATAGTCCCAGAAATACATCCCTTTTTCAGATAAATTATTTATTACATTTACATGTTTAATTAAACTATTTTTAACTTTAATTTTAAACTCTTCCGGATTATTAGAAATCATTTCTTTCATCTCTTCATAGGTCATACCGTGTGGAGTATAGCCACCAAGCCAAGGATTGTGAAGACTTGTTTGATCACTCCCAAGATTAGGGATGATATTTTCATAATATAATTTCTCCCAAACATCAATAATGTTCCCAACGTAACCCAGAGATACTGCTTCTTTGTTTTCAAGACAAACTTTTAATCTAATTATTAGTTCATCTAAATCATAAAATAACTCTGATAACCATCCTTGCTCATATCTTTTCACCGCAGCATGAGAATTGGAATCAGCTATCACTGATACTGCTCCGCTAATTACAGCAGCTTTGGCCTGTGCTCCAGACATTCCACCTAGGCCTGAGGTAACATAGAGTAATCCTCCCAAACCATTTTTTGTATCGAAATTAAGATATTTTCTTGCAGCGTTTAGTATTGTTAATGTAGTCCCGTGAACTATTCCCTGAGGGCCAATGTACATGTAAGAACCTGCAGTCATTTGTCCATACTGAGTAACCCCTAATGCATTCATAACTTCATAATCATTTTGAGATGAATAATTTGGAATTGTCAATCCATTCGTGATAACAACACGAGGACTATTACCATTAGATGGAAATAATCCTAGTGGGTGGCCTGAATACATAACTAATGTTTGATTTTCGTTCATTTTAGATAAATAATGCATTGTTATTCTATACTGAATCCAATTTTGAAAAACACTTCCATTACCTCCATAAGTAACTAATTCATGAGGGTATTGTGCAACAGCTGGATCAAGATTATTTTGAATCATTAACATGATACAAGCAGCTTTTTTATCGTTACAGGGATATTCTGTAATAGGGCGTGCATACATTTCATAGTCAGGTCTGAATCGATGCATGTAAATATGCCCAAAATTATTTAATTCGTTGCTAAATTCTATGGCTAACTCTTCATGCCATTTTTCAGGAAAGTATCTTAATGAATTGGCTACAGCTAATTTTTTTTGCTTATCATTTAGGACATTAGGCCGTTTTGGTGCATGATCTACAGACATATCCAACTCTTTTTTTGGTGGAAGCTCTGTAGGGACACCATATTCAAACTCTTTAGAAAAATCAATCAAGTAGCCATCCTCCGGGAAACAATTTCTCTAATCGACATAATTAATTCTTCAGACTTCGTGAGTATTATTGTAGTGTTGTTTTGAATTTTATTCAATTCTTTATCACTCATAGAATCAACATTGATTTTAACATTTAATGATGCGATATAAACGGCAGTATAGGCTAACTCAGAAGAAGCAGCAAGATCGGTGATAGCATTGAGATTACCGTATCTTGCTAAATCAGGCAATATTGATAATAATTTTAACCCTTCCTCTGCAATTTCAGAAGGGGTCTTAGCCGCTCCAATAGTGGATTCAAGTATTGCTAATTTCCTTGATTCAATTTCCTCATCATTACTTCTAGGCATTCGGTATGAATCAATTACTTTGTCAAATGCCAATGAGTCCCCCTCAGCTAAATTTATAGCCCTTTGCAAAGATTTTTCACTAGAATCAATTATCATATTAGATATATCATGCCCTTCATGCCATTTATTTTTTCCAATAGTCAGCCTAGAAACCATTGCTGCCAATGAATGAGCATGAGCCAGAGTTAGAGCCGCTACTGTCCCACCACCAGGAGTAGGGGCTTCAGAACCTATACTCTCCAATATCGACATGTAACCCTCATTCATAATTTTCACCTCGGTTTTCTATTGCCCATTCTATAATGCTTACATTCGGATTAAATTTTCTTAAATAATCTAATCCTAATCCTTCAATCGCACATTGTACTAATTCTTCTTCGGAAGCATTATCTGAATCTGGGCAGAACCACTTACCAGAATCTAGCATAGCACTTAATGGGACAAGACCTACTAGTTCAGACCCACAAGTTTTAACTCCATGATCGTTAACAATGGATTTTACAGTTTCGTAAGCCTTATGCATCGAAGTTTCAGAGACATTTTGAAGGTTCATTGAAACTTGGGAAATTGAAGATGACGGTAGTGGAACACCCATGCCTTGAACATGATTTAATAGACCTTTTATCCTCATTTTCTTACCATCTTTCTTTATTAATCTACCAGAAGTTCTGACAATTGAACCAGCAATTTTAGAAGCTTTGGCATCAGTTTCATTGACATTAACATTGTATGCAACAAGAATATTTCTTGCTCCTATAGCTACAGCTCCAAAACGACGTTCATTACTCCCCCAGGTTCCTGACCAGCGATCAGGCATCCTAGTATCCTCATTAATCCATTCTCCACCATTAAATCGAGATTCAAGGCCCTCGTATTCCATTTTCCTGAGACTAGATAATGATGTCCTTTCTTCCGATGAAGCCGCTTCACCATAGAAAAAATGAGGTATTGTATCACCTATTAATTCCGATAAATCCTTTGCAGATTGGATACAATGAATCATAGAATTAGCCGTTAAAGGGACAAAAGGGCATACATCAACTGCACCCATACGCGGATGATTTCCTGAATGACTTCTCATATCTATTAATTCTAATGATTTGATTATTATTGCGTGTGCGCCTTTTGTTACACTAACTGGATCGCCTGCAATTGTAATTACTGTCCTATTATAATCAGAATCTGGTTCACAACCCAACACCTTAACTCCTTCAATTTCTCTTGCCGCATCAACAATTGAGTTTATTATATCTAAATCTCTACCCTCGCTAATATTTGGTACACATTCAATTAGAATATTATTCATTAAGACACCTAACCGTACAATCGATCAGGGCCATTATTTTGTACCCCTTTTCTTTTCGTATCTATGGATGAAATTGCATCCTTAAAATGAGACATTTTGCACTTAGAAACACCTTCAGAAATGGCTTTCATACCAACATCAATTGTAATTGCTTTGATTTCAGCTCCGCTGTAACCTTCTGTAATTATTGATAATTTTGAGAAATCAACATTCTTATCTAAAGGCATTTTTCTAGCATGTACATTGAAAATGGCCTCTCTCCCCTCAATATTTGGTAATGGGATTTCAACAATTCTATCAAACCGCCCAGGCCGAAGTAATGCTTTATCAAGGAGTTCGGGACGATTAGTTGCAGCAATAACTTTTACATTTTCTAGAGGATTAAAACCATCTAACTCGGATAAAAGTTGCATTAATGTACGCTGAACTTCTCTATCACCCGATGTAGAAGAATCAAGTCTTTTAGAGCCAATAGCATCAATCTCATCGATGAAAATAATGCATGGTGACTTCTTTCTAGCAAGAGAAAATAGTTCACGAACCATTCTTCCACCTTCTCCAATATATTTCTGTGCTAGTTCTGAACCAACTAAACCTAGAAATGTTGCATTTGTATGACTGGCAACTGCCTTGGCAAGCATAGTTTTTCCAGTCCCAGGTGGTCCCGTTAGCAATACTCCCTTGGGGGGTTGGATACCAAATTTCTCGAAAGATTCCGGTTTCTCTAGCGATAGTTCAATAGCATCTCTAACTTCTCTAATTTGTTCATCCAATCCACCTAAATCTGAATAGTTAATATTTGGCTTCTCGATTATTTCGGCACCGGAAACCAATGGATCAAATGCATCTTCAAGTATGTCTATTACTGCTAAAGTGTCCTGATTCATTGAAACGCGTACACCTGGAAGAATCTGTGAGTTATCTATTCGAGGATTTTTTGATACAAGGAATATTGTACCATTTGAACTTCTAACAACTACTTTTTCGCCTATAACGTCTTGAATATTACCAATAATATAGGGAGGTGTTCTTAGACTTCTAATCTCTTCATCTAATCTATTAACTCTTTTTTTCAGTTGACTTAATTCATTCTCAAGAAACATCTTCTCAGTCATTAATTGCTTAGCATCCTCTGATAGTAAAGCATACTGCTCTTTCAGTTCACTGAGAGTCTTTTTTGATATGGAATCACCACTAATATCATTAGTAGATTTGTCCTTAGATGGTGAACCGGCGCGACTCGTCATAAGGCTACCTAATGCATTCCACATTTGACGCTTATTACCCGAAGCAGTCTTGTATCACACTGTGCTCGCAGTTTCATGGCATCGTGCGAGTTATGTGGGATAGAGAAAGTTTCCACTAAAAAGGCACGGACTGCCGGTATACAAGTTGAAGCCTGTACAAGGTGCATAGAATCAATGAATCTCCAAGTAGTAGAGTTGCCAACTAAGTTTACTAATATGGTTTCTAAAAAGAAGCAAGTAGTGACTAGTAGAGGGATTGCTGGCAAGGATATTATGGCTAAAAAAGAAAAAGAATTAGCTCCTGATTTCCATAAAAGAATCATACAAGGTCGTAAGAAAAAAGGCTGGGACCAGAGAACATTTGCTCTAAAGATGAATGAAAGATTAAACATAGTTCAAAAAATAGAAAAGGGTGGAAGACCAACAGATAAATTGATTCAAAAAATAGAAAAAATATTGTCAATTGAACTTAATGTTGAACGCAGTTCAGAACACACATCTTCAGTTATGGTAAATAAAAGAAATATGACAATTGGTGATGCACTTGAAGACCTATTATCTCGGAGGGAAGAATAGTGGGGAATGTTCCTTTACACATCATACATTTAGAACAAGATGACCCGAAGAAATGTACCGCAAGAAGATTACAAAAATATGGTCATGCCATATTGCACACTAATATTAAGAAATCACCTAAAAGAGGATTTCTATTAGATCCTAAAGCAGGTTTGTTATTAGGACCAGATGATAAAAATAGTATTGACAGAGGGGCATCAATAGTAGCTTTAGATTGTTCATGGAAACAAATTGATTCATCACTAAAATATATTGAGAATAATACAAAATTAGAGGGGCGAACTCTCCCTTGTGTACTAGCTGCAAATCCAGTTTCTTGGGGTAAACCAGGTAGATTATCTACCTCGGAGGCTCTGGCACTAAGTTTAGTCCTGATTGATAGATGGGAACAGGCCAGAAATATTATGAAACCATTTCGATTTGGCGATTCGTTCTTCCAATTAAATGCTGAACCCCTTGAAGCATATGCCGGAGCAAAAAATAATTCAGAATTAGCAGAAATACAATGGGATTTTTTCGATAAACCTGAATCATCTGACTTGTGAACCAGTAGGCATGTCTGAATCTAATGTTAGAACGGAAACTTTACCATCTCCATCATCTGCAGCCAAAATCATACCTTCAGACATAATTCCTCTAAGTTTTCTAGGTTTAAGATTTGCAACAAATACAACTTGCTTACCTAAAAGTTGATCTTTTTCATAAATTCCTTTTAACCCTGCACAAACAGTTCTGGTTGATTCAGGGCCATCTTCAATGGTGACAACATATAATTTGTCAGCATTAGGATGATCATCTATTGCTATTACTTTTCCTGTTTTCATTTCTACTTTCATAAAATCTTCAAAATCGATATAATCCACATCCTCTTCCTTTATTTCTTTATCATCTGCACTACTACCTGCAATTAGTTTTTCTCTTTCTAGTATTTCCTCAATTTCTAACCTTTGGAACAAAGGTTTAGGTTTATCAGAATTCCATAAGAAATCGTTATCAAAACTAAATGAATCTTCAAATAAAATATTATCGATAACTGTATCTTCACCTAACATTGTCCATAATTCATCAGATTGGAATGGTAAAAATGGACGGAGTGTGATAGCAAGACCCCTGCATATTTGCCAACAAAATGCTAAGGTCGACAAAGACTTAGATTTTTCAGAAGAATCTTCTAATTTCATATATTTCCAAGGTTCAGAATGTTGAATAAGTCCGTTACCAATTTGTGAAATGTTCATTAATGACCTCAAAGCCTCTTTGAATCGCTGTTTCTCCATTGAATTAATAGCACTTTCTAATAGTTCTTGAATTTTAATTATTGATCCTTTGTTATCATCTAAATTATAATATTTAGATAATGGATTATCGCCATTAATAGATTCTAATCTGTGAGATAAGGTCATTACTCTATGGACAAAATTACCATAAGTTCCAATTAATTCATTATTGACTTTATCTACATATTCTTCCCAACGAAAATCAGTATCATGGCCCTCAGGCATATTAATTGAAAGGAAGTAACGCAATGTATCTGGACTGTGATTTTTCAAAAAAGAAGGTAACCAAACAGCATGTTTTCTACTTTTGCTAAATTGACCACCTTGGAGCATTAGAAATTCCATTGCAGGGACGTTTGTTTCAAGAACTAACTCTCCAGGCTGAATAATACTACTTGGTTCATAACCAGAATTAGCAGAATTAAGACCCATAATAATTGAAGGCCATATCACAGTATGGAATGGAATGTTATCCTTACCCATGAAATAAATATGCTTAGGCTCTATTCCATCATCAGATTTAGTCCACCATTTTTTCCAATCATCACTATTTTCAGAGAAATTTTCTGCCCAAATTCTTGAACATGTCAAATATCCTTGAACTGCTTCGAACCAAACATAAATTCTTTTGGTATCCCAATCTTTATCCGAAATTGGAACCTTAATCCCCCACTCCATATCTCGAGTTACTGCCCTCGGTCTTAATTCCATATTAAGCCAATTCTTAGTCATTGCTCTAACATTAGGTTTCCATATTTTTTGCTTCGTTTGAGAATGCTTTTCAAGTTCATTTTGGAATAGATTAAGCTGGAAAAAGAAATGATCAGTGTCTCTAATCTCAATTTTTGCATCAGGGTCCATTTTTGAACGTGGATTAACTAGTTCAATGGACTCATATGTAGACCCACAGTCGTCACATTGGTCACCTCTAGCATCATCAGTTCCACATACTGGACATTCTCCTTCAACGTACCTATCAGGAAGGAATTTTGTCACTCCATCAGAACTAATAGAACAATACTGTTGCATGGTTTGTTTCTTAAGGAAACCAGAATCTTTCAACTGAGTAAAGTATTCTTGAACTAATTCCTTATGCCTAGGGTCTGTTGTACGGTTGTACAAAGTACCACCGAATTCTAATCCCCTAGGGTCAATATTATTTCCCCAAGAACATCCTAAGTCAATTAATGCTTGAGTATTAATCTGATGGTATCTATCCACTATTTGCTGTGGATGAACATTTTCTTGATCAGCTGTTACCGTTATAGGTGTACCATGCTCATCGGAGCCACTACACATTATGACTGAACGGCCTCGAGATCTCTCGTACCTATATTGAATATCTGCTGGTAAACAGTTACCTGCAACATGCCCTAGATGTAACGGACCATTTGCATACGGCCAAGCCATAAATATCGCTACATGCTCCATTTTTTCCACCTCCAATATACACCGGTAGCAAATGCGTGAAGCACCATGTTTATGTCTTAATCGCTCCTGTTACGTCCCGAACTTAACCGCATGTCATGCAGTTACTACAGTAAAACCAACCCAAAAGTTCTCTAAGAGGCAATAAAAGTGGAACCAACTACATTAATTATTTTTTACGCATCACTAGCATTAGGCGCATCGTTCCTATGTAGCATATTGGAGGCTGTTTTACTTTCAACAACTCATGGACACATAGTTGCACTAAAAGACACACATCCAAAGATAAGTAAAACATGGAGTGATTTCAAAGAAGACCCTGAGGGGCCTCTAACCGCTATTTTAACACTCAATACGATTGCACACACTGTTGGTGCATTAGGTGTTGGTCATGAAGTAGAGAATGCTTACCAAGGTGAATATGTCATAGCAGTATCGGCATCTCTACTTACTATTGCAATTTTATTGTTAAGTGAAATTTTACCTAAGACAATAGGTGCTTTGTACTGGAGGAAATTGACTGTTAGTTCGGCTAGAATCTTGAAAGTGCTAATGTTTGTATTATTACCGATTGTCTATCCAATAGAAAAATTACGTTCCATTTTCCCTACAGTACATACAGAGGCTGTTACTAGGGATGAATTATCTCATCTAGCAGATATTGCTGAAGAAAATCAAGTAATTGAAAGAGATGAAGAAAAAGTCATTCAAAATTTACTTGGTTTAAGGGAGAAAACAGTGGCTTCTATAATGACCCCTCGGATTGTAATGGAAACCGCATCAAGTGATGAAACAGTAGCTATGATTAGAGAGAGAATACCAATTATGGTACATGGTCGTATGCCAGTTACTATGAATCAAAATATTGATGAAATATATGGAATGGTCCTACGTAGTGAGATACTAAGAGAAGCAGCTGCAGATAATGATAGTAAATTAATGAAAGATATTTCTAGAGATTTGCATTCTTGTAGAGATATAGATTCTGTTGACAAAGCACTAGATATTTTATTGGATAATAAAGAACAGATTCTTATCGTTAAAGATGAATTTGGAGGTACTGTTGGATTAGTGACCATGGAAGATATTATTGAAACATTGCTAGGTGTTGAAATTGTTGATGAAGATGATCAGGATGCAATTGAAGAAGGAAATCACCATGAAGATATGAGAGAACTAGCAAAAATAAGAAAGGAAGAACTTGAATCAAATTAAGTTTTTTTCTAAAATGGCAACACTTTGTCAAGCCTAGAAGTCATTTCCAGGTACCTATTTTCATGTTCAGTACCTGGCATATTTATATTAAATTGCCAATATCTCCAAGCGGCAATAGACAAAGTAGCTAATTTATGTAAATCAGGAAGTGCCGAAATCTCTTCTTCGGATAGTTTTCTAATTGATTGATACCCGTCTAAAATAGCACTCCATCTTTCGCCTATAGGCTCACCATTTTCCCATCCAAAACCAACAAATGTCATCACTAGATCGAATGCTAAAATATCATTACATACTTCTTCAAAATCGAGTATCGATATTGCTCGATTATTATATCCGATCACATTATCAGGAAATAAATCACCATGAATTATTCCTCTTGGTAATTTGTCTAGATTGAGCAACAAAGATTTAGATGATTTAAGTTCAATTAGAAAATCGTTCCAATCATTTTTCGCATCGGCAATAATAAATAATTTTTCAAATAATTTTACCCCCATAGAAAAATCTGATTTCAAATTTTCAGGAGGTTTTACTAAATGCATTTTTGCTTGAATTACACCCAAAGAAAATAATGATTCGTAATCATTTCCCAACCAATTACCATCAACAAATGGTAATATGGTCCAAGGAAGTCCATCTTTCATCACAATGAATTCTCCATTATCAAACTTGATCGGGTTAGGAGTTGGAATTCCCGATTCAAAAAGATAAGATGTTATATTTACTAAGTAATTAACTTCAGCGAGACTTTGTTCATTCCATATCTTAAGTACTAGTTTGGTTTGATCTTCAAGAATTAATAAATAATTTGAATTTGCCCAACCACCATCAAGTTTTTCTATTGTGATAAGATTATTGAATCCCGCTTTTTTAATGACATCAGAAGCCTCCTCAAGAGTTACTTCTGTGTATGCCATAGATGGACTACATCTGTTATCTATATCGTATTATCGATTAGAGATATTCAAATGAAAGCATTAAATTATCTATGTGTAATCATTTGTTTGTGGAAATATCTGAAAGTAAGCTGGAATTATCTCTTGAAGAAATACTAAAAATCAGAGAAAGACACCTCAGTAAATCACTTTCGATTGGTCACGGGAAACCACTTCATATATCTAGAGGAGAAATGCAATATCTATATTCTAAGTCTGGAGAAAAATATCTAGATTTAGTGAATAATGTTTGCCATGTCGGTCATTGTAATCCCCATGTAGTTAATGCAGGTCAGAAACAAATGGCTAAACTAAACACTAATACTAGATACATATATGATGGTTTAACTGAATATATTGAGAGATTATCTAATACTTTACCTGAAGGACTAGACTTTGGATTCTTAGTTAATTCGGGTAGTGAAGCAAATGAACTTGCTATCAGACTGGCAAGAGCATACACAAATAATCATGATATTGTGGTTATGGAAGGAGCATATCATGGTCATACTGGAATGTTAATTGACCTGAGCCCATATAAATTTAGAGGGCCAGGGGGCAAAGGAACTGCTGAAGACTGGGTTCATGTTGCCCCTGTCCCTGATATATACCGAGATGATTCAAGAGATTATCAAAATGAGTTTGAGAGTATTATCAAAAATGCGAATCCTATAGCTGGATTTATAGTAGAAACAATGCTTTCCTGTGCCGGACAAATACCTTTTCCAGAAGGTTATCTGGCTAAATCGTTTGAATCAATACGTAACATAGGAGGATTATGTATTGCAGACGAGGTACAGGTTGGGTTTGGCAGAATTGGAAGCCACATGTGGGCATTTGAGGAACAAGGGGTTGTCCCCGACATCGTCGTAATGGGCAAACCGATTGGGAATGGTCACCCAATGGCAGCGGTATTCACAACAAAAGAGATTGCCGCTTCATTTAAGGAAATGGAATTCTTTTCTACTTTTGGAGGTAATCCAGTTTCTTGTGCTATAGGGATGGCGGTATTGGATGTTATAGAAAATGACAATCTGATAGAAAAATCAAAAATCATGGGAGATTTATTTATTGACGGATTAACTGAATTAAAAAAGAAACATAAGATAATTGGTGATGTAAGAGGAAAAGGTCTATTTTTAGGTATTGAACTAGTTAAGGATCATTCATCGCTTGAACCTGCGACTAAAGAAGCAGAGCTATTAGTGGAAGGTATGTTATCAAAAAATATCCTACTCAGCATAGATGGCCCAAGAAAAAATGTAATTAAAATTAAACCACCAATGGTGATTTCAGAAGATGATGTGAAAAGAACAATTCTTTCTCTAGATAAAACATTTAGTGAAATAGAAAATTATCATTCCAATTAATTATTTCAGAAACTATTTTCAGTACTTCTTTGTTTTCTTTCGGATTTCTAATAGCAAACCTGACTGACTTATCTGTCAAAGTGATACCCATATTCTGTGCATCTCTAAGAAATAATTTCTTTTCTCTACATGCTTCAATAAATCATTTAGAGGTAAAATTAGTTAGCTAATCTTCGAGCACAATCTTCTAGGGTCTCTTTTTCATTAACGAGCCCTCGAATGTATTTAGGAATAATATGATTAGATTTTTCAAGTTCTAATAAATCTCCCACCCATTCTACTTTAGTCACAGGTAAGTCTGAATTTTCACCAAATTCGTGTACAGTCCAAATAGAGCAGCCTGATTCATCCGAATCGATTACTTGACGAAACCAAGGCAAAGGTATTTTTGAAATTTCCATATTATTTCTTTCAAGAAATCTTACTATGCAATCATTGTATACAAGTTTCCAACCCGCTTCTTCTAACCAGTTAATTGAGGTTTCATCGGCTGCCCCAGGTTGATACCAAATTAATGGAGGATGATTTAAATTTTTTAATAATAATTTTTTAACTACTTTTTGAGCACGTTCAGGCGCAAGAAATAACACAACTAGTTCTAAATCTACACCTTCCTCAAGTTTAGATCTTATCGGACTTCCTGATACAGTTGCACCAGCATCTCTCGGATGTACAGGGACAACTCGCCAGCCTCTTTGAGAAATCTCTCCTACAGCAGTATGTGCAGTTCTTTCCTTATTCAATCCTGCCCCTATTATATGGATACTATTGATCCCGGATATTGCCGAAACTAAATTTTCTTCATCTGACATCTTATTACACCTACCTTAGATAACTGTGAAGATGTTCTCTCACATGTTTTTGAATCGGTATTTACTTACATAGAATTGTTATTAATTTCGATACAAAAAGTATTCATTTAAACATAACCTAATATGCTGCGGATTTCATGAAATCTGTATGGCTATCGATGTTGTTTGGTTTAAGCGAGACTTGAGAACTAGAGATCATGCTCCTTTGCTGAGTTCTTCCTTATCTGGAAGACCCGTTTTGTGTCTATTCATGTTAGAGGAGGGACGGTTCAAACTTAATGATACATCACCCATACATATTAATTGGGAACTAGATTGTGCCATAGAATTGTCAAAAAATCTAAAGAAAATCGGATTAGAAATGCATTTTCATGTAGGGAATGCAGAAGAAATATTCGATGAAATTAACAAAATATATGGAATTGAGAGATTGCTAAGCCATGAAGAAACTGGAAATTCATGGTCTTATGAAAGAGATAAAAAAATATCTAAATGGTGCGATTCAAATAATATTATATGGCAAGAATATCCTAATAATGGTGTTGTTAGAAGATTAAAAAATCGAGACTTTTGGAAAAAAGAAAGGGATTCAAGAATGCGTATTCCACTCAACGAACCCCCTTTATTCAGTAATTGTGTTTTATTCAAGGGGAATATTCCTAGAATGGAAGATTTAGGCTTCGCGAATAGTGTTCTAACTGATTGGCCAAAACCTGGTGAAGAGGCGGCTATGGAAAGATTGAATGAGTTTTTAGATAGAGATAGTAAACGATATAGTCAGTCAATTTCTAGTCCGATTTTATCAATCAAACATGGTTCAAGACTTTCACCTTACTTCACTGCAGGAGCACTTTCAATGAGGAGAGTAGTACAGAAAACAAATGAAAAAATAAATTTTATTAAAAAGAATAAAACAGCAATTGAAGGACACAGTAGCTGGATTAGAAGTCTGAGTTCATTTCGAAGAAGACTAGCTTGGAGATGTCACTTTATACAAAAACTTGAGATGGAACCCGATCTGGATTTAGTAGCCCAAAATCCTATGATTGAGAAAAATATGGATAGAGTATTACACATAGATAGATTTGAAAAATGGGCAAACGGCAACACAGGATGGCCATTTTTTGATGCATGCATGAGGCAGTTAAATACAACTGGCTGGATTAATTTTAGAATGAGGGCAATGATGATGTCTTGCGCATCATATAATCTATGGTTACCTTGGAGAGAAACTGGAGAACACCTTGCTAGGTTATTTTTAGATTATGAACCAGGGATACACTGGTCACAAGTAGGGATGCAATCAGGTACAACTGGGATAAATACAATTAGAGCTTATTCGATGACTAAGCAAGGAAAAGATCACGACCCTAATGGTGAATATATTAGGAAGTGGGTACCAGAACTATCGATGGTGCCAACTGATTATATCCATGAACCATGGAAAATGCCAGAAAAGATACAAAAATCGATAATGTGCCAAATAGGTAAAGATTATCCTGAACCAATATTAAATGAAATAGAAAGTAGGAAAGAAGGAATTAAAAAAAGTTATTCTGCGAGGAAAGGAGATGATGTCAAGAAAATTAGTCAGCGAATTTTAAAGAAACATGGTAGTAGAAGTAAACCAAGGAAAAGAGCTTCTTCTAAATCTACTACAACCCAAAAAAAATTATTCTAATAATCACAGAAAATAAATTTTCACCGACAACATTATCGATAAAAGTATTCAGCAGGGAATATGGAAAAGGAATCACGACTTTTCACACCTGTGTTATTAATAGGGTGTTCTATTGTATTAGTTGGGTTCGCTATTAGAGCATCATTTGGCGTTTTCCAGATACCAATTCAAGAAGAATTTGGTTGGCCGAGATCTGAGTTTAGTTTAGCAATAGCAATACAGAACCTTGCTTGGGGATTTGGTGCTCCATTTTTCGGAGCATTTGCTGAAAAAATAGGAGATAAAAAGGCAATAATTTTAGGTGCAATATTATACTCTCTAGGACTGGTATTAACAACTGGAGCCAACACTTCCATCGAAATACAACTTTATGAGATATTAGTTGGATTTGGTATCGCTGGAACTGGGTTTGGAGTTATTTTAGCCGTAGTGGGAAGAGCCAGTGCACCTGAACATAGAGCCATGAGCCTAGCCATAGCAACAGCATCGGGATCTGCGGGCCAAATTGTAGGCCCTACAGTAGCAATAATATTATTGGAAACAATGACCTGGCAAACAGTATTCTTAATCTTCGCAATTTCGATATTGGGGATATTACTTCTGCTTCCATTTATGCGTTACCCTGAAAGAGCGTCGAAAGAAGAAATTGAAGAGTCTCTTAGTGAAATATTACTCATAGCATTCAAAGATCCGACATATATGATGATATTTGTAGGATTTTTCTCCTGTGGATATCAGCTTGCATTCATTACTGCACATTTTCCAGCATTAGTTACAGAAATGAGTGCACCTATAGATCCGACTGGTTGGTGTGGTGATCTAGGTATTGAAACTACAGCAGCACTTGGTGGAATGGCAATATCGGTAATCGGTGCTGCTAATATATTTGGTACGCTGATGGCCGGGTGGGCAGGGAAAAGATTTGGTAAAAAATGGCTATTATCAGGTATTTATGCTGGAAGGTCAATAGCAGCGGCGTGGTTTATTTTAACTCCAATAACTGCTAATACTGTCTTAATTTTCTCTTTTGCAATGGGATTCCTATGGTTAGCAACCGTACCATTAACCAGTGGTTTAGTAGCACATATCTATGGGATAAAATATATGGCAACATTATATGGAATTGTATTCTTTTCTCATCAACTAGGGAGCTTCGTAGGAGTATACTTAGGGGGTGTTCTGTATGATATGTATGGAAGTTACACTACTGTATGGTGGTTAGGAATTGCTGTAGGTGTATTCTCCTCATTGATTCATTTGCCTGTGAGAGAAGAACCTAGAGTAAAAATCCTGAATAAAATTTCGAATAATGGCGCATAGTTTATCATCAAGGTTGCCTACTGAGAATATACGGTTCTTGCACAAATTATCGTAGAATTAATTTGTAGTGGTATTTTTTTCTTTATTCATAGCACAGTTTTTTCCAAAAAAAACACTAAACCTCTTTTAAATATTAAATAAATATTTTTTTCAAGACGGATTTTCTACCAAATAATCAATATAATCGAGGACTTCTTGAAAACTTTCATCAGGTATATCTTTGTAAGATTGAGAGAACTTATTCTTAACACAAATAGCTACATGAGCGTATGGGTTTCTACCTTTAGGGTGACTCTTAGAGGGAGGTAACTTACCCACTAGTTTGTCACCAGCATTTTGAATTGATAACCATATTTTCTTAGCATTATCATCATTCATATTATCAACTCAAAGCGGCCATAATTTCTACTAAAAAATACAGCATATAATTATTTTCAACATATTGATTGAAGAAAGATTAAGTCTGAGCAATTAGACTAATATGTCTGATTCTATACCGATATTTCTGAATCAATAGAGATAATATCTGCAATAATACTATCAATGATTTCTTTAGATTCAGGTTTACTATTAGTATCTGTAATTACTACGAACTCAACGTTCCTTGGTTTGGGAGATAATCTAGTAGGACTAACTCGATATCTCACATATTCTCTCTTAACTATGCGTAAAGATCCTTTGCTTCCTAATATCTTCATCATATCATTCAGTGGAATATTTCCTTCTGTACTATAACTGGTTAGAATAAATTTAGAAGAAATATTATCAATTAGTTCTTGAAACTCTTGCACTGCTTTAGGTCGAGAATTATAGGCACTCTTTCTTTCGGTACGCCAATCTAGTCTTATTGCCGATTTCGTCCCTCTAGTAATTTTCTCTGGGAAGTTAGGCTTATCCCACAGAGTAACAGAATTTAGCACATGGTAGTTAGAACCATATGGGTGTTGGTTATACGGTGGATCAAGATAAATGATATCAGGAATTTCTCCTAATATTTCAGTTAGTCTATTAACCAAAACTCCCGCATCTTCTCGAATTGAAATATTATCTCTATCATTATTGAACAAGATGGGAGGTTTCAGAGATATATCTGAACATATACGATATTTAGCTGTACCATTACTTCCACCCCAACCTCTATGGAATCCCTTGAATACACCACTAGTGTTACTAACATATGAGACAGAATACAATAATGATGCCATAAGATAAGAAAACTCTGTTTGTGAAATTTTATCTTCCTCGACCCATTTTGAAATCAACTCGCGCATTGCATCAATTTTCATTCCATTCTTCCTCATGAAAAATAGGCGATCTTTTTCATGGTTCAGTTTTTCATCATCTGTAGGGCATAAATGTTTAGTGACATAATCCTCCACTGGAAGAACATTATTCAATAAATCAAAGACCTTTTTACTACCGCCTAAATTCTTGAATTTAGGAATCTCATTAAGAACAACTGTACCAATAGCTATCTGTTCGGAATAGGGTTCCCAGTCATTTGATAATACACGAAAACCTAATTTTTTTGCGAATCTTGATACGACAGTACTGCCTGAAAATAAATCAACGAAAGTACCATTCTCTATATTTGTTAACTTTATTGCTTGATGGATAATATCCAATAATTTTCTCTTATTTCCAATGTAAGGAATCAATTGAGAAAAAACATACTCTTCGGTATCACGAGCAGCTGTTTTTCTAAGATGATGTAATGTTACTTCGCCCACAACATCACCATTATTATTGTGGTTTAGATGCATTCGTATAAGTGAAGCGGTGGACGAAATACGATTGAAAATTAATTTTTGTGAGGTATTCGTGGAGATACCCAACGTTTCCAGATTGGAGGAATTAAACATGGCCACCAACATGCATAGTACCCAGATGGTAATTCAGGAGCATCGGGATGTGATTGCAATTTCCAAAAAGGAACGCTTGCTTCTAGATGGTGATGAGAGTGTCTGGTAAGTTCGAGTAATGACCAACGTGACCAACGTGATTCAGTATTCCAAGAATGCATTATGGTTTGACGCTCATTTACGTCTCTCCTTAGACCCCAATGTCGAATGTAATTGACATATTCTAAAGTTAGTATTGCTAGTAATGAAAGTATTAGCCATCCTGATAAAAGTACTATGCCATTTGAGAAAGAAAGTAAAACTAAACCAGTTAAAACCTGTAAAGAAAAATATTGAATAGTTTTATTCTTAATACCTGTACGGCCTTTTCTATTATCAACATTGACTGCAGAGATGAATTGTCCTGGAATTGTTCTGAACCAAAAAAACCAAATTCCTTCATCGGACTTAGCGCTAGCAGAATCACGTTCTGTTGCAACCCATTTGTGATGAACATAGTTATGTTCAGTAGTAAAATGTGAATAATTAACAGAAAATAACAGAAGCCTAGCTAGAATCCAACCAGGACTCTTTGGTTTATGATGGCCGAGTTCATGAGCAGTTACTATAGCTGAAGCTCCTGAACAAAGTCCAGTTGAAAATGCTGCTGTTACTAACCAGAAATTAATTTCATTCTGTTGAAATGCAAATATGAAAAAAGATCCAATGACAAAAAAATGTAATATTCCATGGACCCATAATAAGGTCTCATATGGGGTACCAGAATCCCTCGGCGGTCGAGAAACCTTACTTTTGCCGAGAAGAACATCTAGAATCGGCCCAATACCCCAAATGAATATTATACCCATAGCAGTATAAAAACCACCTAAAAGATTCCCTGAAACGACTAAAAAGGGACTGATTAAACCTAATAAATGTAAGGTCCAAGGTTCTGGGGATGTACTATTCTTCACCATAGTATAATCAATGAGAGTATATTTTTAGAATTTTCTGTAATTATTAGTCGATTTCTTTTCTTTGATACCAAATAAAAATCGTGTTATTTTAGTTCGTCGTACCAACTCAAAGAACAAATAGCAAGTTAAGAAAACAAATAAAGTTGAAATTATGACAGCTGGATAATTCT
>JAURCP010000016.1 GCA_030828405.1 Thermoplasmatota archaeon | reverse complement strand
TGAGTAACCGAAAAATATTGTGAAAAACATGAGTGCAACACCTATTAGCCAATTTAATTCCCTAGGGTTTCTGTAAGCTCCAGTGAAGTAGACTCTGCACATGTGTAAGAATACCGCTGCAACCATGAAATGTGTAGTCCAATGATGAATCGACCTAATGATGTAGCCGAATGGTAACTGAGTCATGATAAATTCCATTGATGAGTATGCAGGAGTTGGATCTCCCTCTCCTCCGGGGACATAATATAGACCAAGTACTGTACCTGTAATGACCAATATAACGAATGCAAGGAATGATATTCCTCCTAAGCAATAAAGAGGATACCAATACCAAATAATCCTTAGTTTATATTTTTCAGCGTGAGTTAACGGCATTTGCCTGTGCATACTATGATAAGCATTCTTACTCATGCCCCAATAATCTTGAATTCTAAATCTTGTATCTAACCAAGAAAATGCCCATAAAAATGTCTTCTCTGCTAGCCCCATTCCTGAAGCATTTGTCTCAACAGCTCTGAGAATATCTTTTCTCGGCATATCATCTCTCTCCTTACGAAGAGTGAAAGCTACGAGTACCACTACTATTGCTATAAAAAACCATAAAAACCAAAATTGAATCATATTTCTTACCTCATGCGCAATAAGCATACCAGTCAACAAAATCTGGTAAAGCCTCGATCATATCTCCATTGAGTACGAATGGAACTAATGGCATTCCATTAGGAGAAGGTCCTCCAACCTTTCTTATTCCAATGTAATTGAATGGAGTACCTCTCCCCATACTATTTTTCTCTATAGCAGTAGGGTCAAATCTACTAGAATGGCATATACAGAATAATTTATTCCCTCCTGATTCAGTACCTCCTGCTTCCCAACTGTCATTTGTGTAGTCATTTGCTACTAGTTGCCAACCAGGTATGCAACACAGATGTGGGCATCTAGAGAATACAATAATGAGATTATCGTGAATAGATAATGCAGAATATTCCGCCTTTTCATCTACTTCGAATCCGGATCCTACATATTTCCCTCCTGAACTGTATCCATCCAAATATTGGAATCTAGGTTTATTTGTAGCTGCCGCAGAATTTTTATTTTCTTCATGTGGTACATATACAACATTCACAGGCATTCCTGACCAAACTCCTTGAGCTCCTGCCATTCCTGTATTGCTGCTAATTGCAGCTTGTACGAAAGCATCGTAACTCATTGGCTCAAGGTGTCTTTCTCCATACCAAACGGTATCTTCTGCACCAGTGGGCACCCAAAATCTGACTGCAGTATCTCCTCCTGCTGAATCTGCTTGACCCATTAATAGTGATGCAAAACCTATGCTCCCTAGGCTCAGCAAGGTTATTCCTCCTGCTGACGTATTAAATGAATATCTCAAAAAATCTCTTCTATCAATCAATCTTGATTCTTCTCTACTGGAATCACCATCTCCAGATAGCGGGCGCAACCTAAAATTTCTACTCATAATTAGACCTCGTATTTTTTCCATCCTTCAGAATCATTGGGAGTAATATATTTATTTCTCCTATGTTTAATTATTACTAAGTCAGGCATTACAAACCTTAGATATACTATCCCCATGATTATTAACGTGGTTAATGTCAT
Source organism: Thermoplasmatota archaeon (assembly GCA_030828405.1). Classification (GTDB taxonomy): domain Archaea; phylum Thermoplasmatota; class Poseidoniia; order Poseidoniales; family Thalassarchaeaceae; genus MGIIb-O2. Next base: position 28,970 of record JAURCP010000016.1, on the reverse strand, counting down.
CGCCAAAAATAATGATAATAATTGTTGATCCCAATGGTTGTATAATCCATAACTTAGCGAACCTGCCCAAAACAATGTCCATACTATGCCCCACAATCCTAGAAGTACAATTATTATCGAATCTCCTGCAGGGGAAATACTCGATCTAACTATTGTGCCTGGAGTTGGTTCGTTGAATACACCATGTTCTACAGCTGAAAGGTAAGTCTCTTCGGAAAGCTCAACACCTTCCAACGCAGTTCGCGCGTCGTCAATAGAGACTTTTCCTGACTTGACTTGCTTAAGCAATTCTAGGACTATGTCTTCTCTCATATTTGATCACCCCTTCTCTCATGCTTTATTCTTAGTCTCAGTAAGTTAGATCTACCTTTATAATTCTGTGAGAACCCATATCTTAGGAAGAAACCACAGAAAATAATTACAATTATCACTGCGAAGAAACCTAGTAGCCCTAACCAATGAGCTCTAAGTGCAGCACCCATATGGTGTAAATCTACATGCGATTCTTTGGGTGCAGGAGGTTCTATTTCACCATTACCTGAAAATAACAAACGGGTTTTACCATTATCTACTCCCTCATCCAATGTTACAGTTAATCTGTTCCATCTATCCAAAGCAGAAGGGATTGCGTCTCCATTAACAGTATTCCCAGCTATCCAGAAGTTCACCGGTCCATTTCCAGTTTCAGGGGCAGTCCAAATCAAGTTCCAAGTCCTATCATCAGTTTTGGAACCGATGTCAGTGTGTGTCAAGGTATTTTCTTCATCCTCCCAATTTTGCACATGTGATTCTGAATCAATTCCTGCCGACAAAGTTCCTTGAGTAACTCTCATAGCAAACCCTCCTGTTTGTGTTCCTCCAATTTCAGCCCCTCCGATTAATTGGAGTGTCATTGGGTAAGATTTACCTGCTTCATAATGAAATGGCACATGATCTAATGCTACTGTTACAGAATTATCAGGTTCTTCGGCATGGCAAGTGCATCCTGCAAGTGCCACATCTCCTTCACCATCAGAATCTCCTCCTATCCCTGTATGGTATGCTTGAGTAGTAGTTGCTAAAAACAGCGCTAATACTACTAAAACCAAGGTCCGACGGCTGACGCGATTGATGTTGCTCATATCTCACACCTATGGACATCCCTCGCCACCTGAATGAGGGATATTAACCTTCCAGTTTGGTGTCTTCTCGGTAGTGTGATTTAATCTTGATTACAGGTTATCAAACATTGACAAGACTGAAACCAAAAGTAACTCTCCGAGAGATATATGTCGGACCACTCGTGGAAGAATATTTACAATCTTTCTGATGAACAATTAAACAATCTCAACAAAGCCGAAGATTTGATAGAAATGATGGATTTAACCAAAGCAGAATCTCTTTTGTTGGATATGAATAAGAAAGTTCCAAATTGTGTGCCTGTATTGAATGTTCTAGCTCACATGTACGGTAGGCATTTATCCGATTTTGAGTCAGCAATAAAATTCTATAATTTAGTTTTAGAAATTGAACCAGACAACGCTTGGGCAAGAGATGAAAGACGTAAATATAGTCGATATATGTCCTATGATTGAAGTATATCTAAACACTAGTTATCCTTCTGAATGCTATGCATCAAGGTGCTCTTCTAATTGTTGGTGTTGGAGGACTAGGCTCTATCTGGGCTGAAAGGGCGCATTCACGGTGCTCTAGATTTTCTGATCTTTTATTGATTGATGCCGATGAAAAAACCTTCAATGGTAGCGCCGAAGCACATTGCTTACATCTTGATGCTTCGGGCGAAGCAAAAGGCGCCGCAGCATTACCAATGCTTGCCAAACACAGATTAAATGAGGGTGTCAAAGAAATCCAGCCTTTAATCGATAAAGCCGAGCTTATAGTAATTTTAACTTGCTTAGGAGGAGGGGTTGGGTCAGGCGCCGCATCAGAATTTGCAAGACTGGCAAGAGAGTCTAATTCGATGGTGGTTTCGATTGTAGGATTTCCTTTCGCGGAACAGCCGATTCGATGTCAAATAGCTGAAGAATCTTTTCCAGAATTATATAATTTTTCTAATGTTTGTATTAGAGTCAGTTTAGAAAGATTATCTTGGCAGTCCAAGGAAAGAAAACTAGACTGGAAAAAAGGCGCAGGTTGGATAGAAGAGTTAGTCGAGGGATTATTATCTACGCTTGCTAAGGTTGGGAAAATAAACCTTGATCTTATGGACTTTAAGACAATTATCGAACATCCAGGAGAGGCAACAATTCTTGTTGGTTCTGGCCCTACGAACTCGTTATCCGAAGTAGTCAAAACCGCTTTCCAGTCACCTCTTTCTAATCTCGATATAGATGGTGCTAAAGGTTGTTGGATTCAGGTTGAAGGAGGACCAGATATGACTATTTATCAGCTAAATACGGTCACTGAAGAATTTGTTTCAAGGTTGGATTCGAATTGTCAGGTACTTCTGGGCGCTCGTTCAACTGATGAGATGATTGGGCGCGTGAGAGTAGTAGCAGTCGTCAGCGGCTTGTAGGAAATCTCCGTACCGTTTCATTGGTTAACTATGACTTTATCGCATGCGTCGTGCCGAAAGTCAATAAGTCTGCCAGAGGAAAACACAGGTGGATAGGTTTTCAGTTGGATGTTGACGATTTTTCGCGACATAAATGCGAAACATTTTTTTCTGAAATTTTCGTCAATGTTTCATGGCGACTCTTTGATTTCAAAAAAATTGATGGCTTATATTATGGCGTCATTAAGACTCCTTTGGAATCATATATTGACGCTAAGGATATTATCAACCAGCAAGATAAATCTTCAACTATTACATCATCTGGTAAGATTAAGTTAGTTAGAGAAAGAATGAGTCTAAAATAGCCAAGTTAGTGCTCCAATACTCTGAATTTCCGATTTATTACCTTCTCGAAATACTGATAATCCTCCTTCATTATTCAATCCTATGACTCTAGTTTTTTCGCCATCAACTTCCAATGAATAACCCCTCGATAATAGTTTAGAAAGACCTCTCCAAGAATTTCGATTAAATTTATCAGCAGATAAATTATTTTCTAACAATTCATGATTTTCAAACAAAGTCGATAATACGGCATCAATCATCTTAGACATATCTTTTTTGGTGATATCAGGGAATTTTTCATTCCATCCCGTAATTCTCATACCCTCAATTTCCTTGGTCGAATAATTTAATCCAACTCCGACTCTTAGGTATTCTTTTTGATTATCCATTTCTATCAAAACACCACCTATTTTCTGTCCATTATTATCTATGATATCATTAGGCCATTTACAATATTGTTTTAGTAAATCGGCTATTTTCGTACCAATAATAATTTGCACAATTCCGGGATTTAAATTTGATAAAATGGTTTTATTAATATTCCATGTAGCAAGTAAGTCTTGTTCATCAGAAATCCATTTAGATTCTTTTCTCCCCCTGCCTTCGATCTGTTTGTTAGTTTGTACCCTTTGCCAGCCAATTACGGGTAATTTTTTGGCTTCATCCATGGTTGAAACACACTCCTCTACTATTTCCATAGGTATTCCTTGACCGGGTTTCCAGTATGCGACAATTTCTAGCTTCTCATCATGGACCCAAATATTTTTTATCACTCTGTGCGACCATCCCTTTTTCAACCAATATTCTGTGTTGCTTGGACTTTTTGGATACTTTCTTTGCAATAAAATTATCAGCAAATCGGGTTCTAAATGCATATTATTTTCTTCCAGAAAGTCTGCTAATTGATGCCCCCATCCTTTTTCTGGCATGTCTGACAACGACGCTTCTTCCATCCAACCCAGTCTTGGCTCATCCGGCGAGGGCGGGTTTAGATAAGGCAAGTTCCAAAATAATAGTTTAGTACCTATGGGGATTGAGAAATTTTCTTCCCCCACTCCACTTTCTCTAAAATTAATTTTTTCATCTACTGAAGCGGAAATAGAATTTTTCTTTGCAGCAACTATTGCGAATGGGTTAATGTCGCATGCTTCAACCACCCAATTATTTCTAGCTAATATGATGCTTAAAATTCCAGAACCGCAACCAATTTCCATTGCAATACCATTAGGCTCTAGAGTTTCCAAGTATTCAATCAGTAATGCTGAATCTTCTCTAGGTGGGTAAACTGTTTTAGGAATATCAAGAGAAATGGTGTCACCATTTTTTAGTTTCACTTCAGCCTTTCGAAGTTCAGTGATAGGATTATACTTTTCACCTAGGTTCATACTGTTCCCTCCCTGTTTTAGTCTTTTTTTTCAAAACGTTTATGTCTGAATACCCTGCTTTAGGCATGCCGATTGGGAACTCCTAACCTGCACCCCCACTCCAGTGGTAGCCATGCCTCTACCATCAGATTGATAAATACCTCTTCAGTCCGACGACAGCCCAGCATATGCTATGGGCCTGTGGCATAGTTAAGGAAGACTTCAAAATAATATATTTTTTTAAAGTCTAAAAGTCCTTTTCTGGCTCGCAAGCCCGTGTTTTTTGTTGGGTGGCGGTGTTTAATTTGGCAGTAAAAAGTTCGACAAAAAAGAGATTAATGGAACTCGGTGTCTCGGAAGAACATGCTCACCGGCTTGCAGACGATGCTAACATGGATGCAATCAAGAGAATGACTGTTGACCAAGTGGCCAAAAAAGTTGGTTTAGAAACTAGTGATGACGAACTTGAAAATATTATGGGAATAATCCGTGAACAAATGGCTTCACGGAAGAGAAGTCGTAGCGGCAGAATTACAATTTCAAGAAAATCTATTCTCGATGATGATATACCTCAGGGTGAAGACCGCTTCAATGTCCTAAATCATTTTTTAGTCCCTCATCATGAATTAATCCCTGTTGATCAAGAGGAATCTCAACTTGCTCCATGGGATATGCTTCAAACTGATTTCGATGGCAGTTCCAGATTGGCAAAGGAATTGTTACCTAAAGTCTTAATCACAGACCCTGCTATCCAGGCAATTAAAGAAGTCGAAGAGTCAAATAATTCAGAACTACCTGCTGGTTGGTTAACAAACAGGGTTGTAAAAATTGTTAGATATAGTCGATCTGCAGGCTCTAGTACTGCATTCCGTCTAATTGTGGAGAGTACTTGAGGAGTTGTTATTATGAAAGAAATTGTAGATAGTTATTTTCAAAGAAGAAGTTTAGTTAATCACCAATTAATGTCGTACAACGATACAATTCTAGGTGGCGAAGGCCGTAAAAGCCGTATGGAGAAAATTGTTAGAAATATTCGCGTAGGTACCGATGAAGACATTGAGTTAATTCCTGGTGGTGTAGACGGTGGAGGCGCAATCAAACTCGACGTCCTTGAGAAGGAAATTTATGTTCGTTTGAAAGGCTTGAGATTAGGTAATCCTACGATTAGAGAGGCAAATGGTGCTGAGCATCCTGCAACTCCCTTGGAATGTAGAATTCGTAAACTAACATACTTTTCACCAATTTACATGGATTTCGTCATCTATCGCGATGACATCCCTCCGGAGCCAGGACAGACTCATGGTTCCATAGAAGAATCTAGTGTCCATATTGGTAATCTTCCAATAATGGTCCGTTCGGCTCGTTGTAATTTACATCCAGATCACATAGCTGGTTCACAAGATTCTCCTCGCAAATTGTCCCCTCATACATCAGTAGATGATGCTGAATACCATGAAACTCTTCTAAGGAAATTCGGAGAAGACCCAATGGATCCAGGAGGGTACTTCATAATTAATGGTACAGAACGTGTTCTGATTTCTATGGAAGATCTAGCTCCAAACCGAGTTACTGTTGAAAAGAACAAAAAATATGCTCATGAAACTGAAGTGGCCAAAATCTTCTCTCAGAAAGACGGAGTTAGAAAACCTCTCAATGTAGAAAAGAGAAGAGATGGGATGCTAATGGTGAAAATTCCTAGTGCAGGTACTGCTGCAATTCCTGTAGTTCTTTTGATGAGAGCTCTTGGTATGGAAAACGACAGAGAGATATTCGCTGCAATCGCCGGTCCAGTTGAAGCAATGAAGTATACTGTAGCAAATCTAAATGACGTTAAAGATAATGAAGAGTATGGTGTAGAGACTACTGAAGAAGCAATAGCTTGGCTTGAGAAAAAGTTTGCACATGGTCAGCAAAAAGAGTATCGTGAATCTAGAATTCAAAATATGCTGGACAAAGAATTGTTACCTCACCTAGGTGCAACTTCTGACGCTAGAGAAAAGAAAGCAATTTTCTTAGGAAGAATTGTTCGACAAGTATTAGAAATGGCTATCACCAATAGAGATCCAAATGATAAAGATCATTATGCTAACAAGAGAGTTCGTCTCGCTGGAGATTTAATTGAAGATTTATTCCGTGTCAGTCTACAACAACTAGCTCGTGATCTAAAGTATCAACTTGAAAGACATCATAATAGAAAGAGAGATTTGAAAATTAATGCATGTCTCAGACCAGATGTCCTCACATCAAAAATTATGCACGCCTTAGCTACAGGGAATTGGGTAGGCGGGCGCTCAGGCGTCAGTCAGCTGCTGGATAGAACTACGTATCTTGCTGCACTATCGCACATGAGGCGTGTTACAAGTCCACTAGTAAGGAGTCAGCCACATTTCGAAGCAAGAGATCTTCACCCAACGCATTGGGGTAGATTATGCCCTAACGAAACCCCTGAGGGTCAGAATTGCGGTCTAGTAAAAAATGCTGCACAAATGATTGATGTCTCTGAAGAAGTTGCAGAATCTGAGGTAAAGGAATTATTGAAAGAGGCGGGAGTAGATGACTCACCTGCTGGATGGGCAGATGGTTCTAGAATTCACGTAAATGGCGATATTTTTGGACTTCATAAGAGGCCTAACAAGTTAGTATCTCAATTCAAGCGTCGCCGCCGTTCTGGAAGAATTAGGCCAGAAGTTAGTATTAGGCATGATTCTGAAAATAAGGATGTATTCATCAATACGGATAGAGGCAGAATTTTGAGGCCTTTACTAGTACTAGAAGAAGGTAATTTAGTACTTACAAAACGTACACTAGACGGTTTGAGAGCAGGTGAACTTTCATTTAATGATCTAGTAAGTACCGGGGTTGTTGAATGGATTGATGCAGAGGAAGAAGAAGACTTACTCATTGCTCCAAGGCCATTCGACTTACCAGAATTCTCTCCAAAGTATTCTCGTCCAATTAATCCTGCAAAAGTTGAATGGATGAATCTTGGAGATATGGTAAATAAGAAAGATGCCCAACTTAGCGTAGAGGTACAATTACCTAATGGAGAGGCAGTCACGGAAGAATTTTCAGTACCTTTGAATTATTATCAAGAAGATATCGAGAAGTTGTCTACACAACAAACAAAGCAAAACAATGTACTTGTTTACACACACGTAGAAATAGATCCTCAGTTAATTCTGGGCGTATGTGCGTCGTTAGTCCCATACCCTGAGCATAACTCCACACCAAGGGTTACAGGAGGGACTGCAATGGTTAAGCAGAGTCTTGGACTTCCGAGTTCTAATTACAGACTTCGTCCCGATACAAGAGCTCACATAATGCATTACCCTCAACAATCAATTGTTGGTACTAGGGCAATGAAATCAACCGGATTTAGACAAAGGCCTGGTGGACAGAACTTCGTTGTAGCTATAATGAGTCATCATGGATATAATATGCAGGATGCAGTTATAATGAATCGTGCGTCTGTAGAGCGTTCTCTAGGACGTTCTTCATTCATCAGGACTTATAATGCAGAAAATAAAAGATTCCCTGGGGGGCAAGAAGAAAGAATTGAGGTTCCAGGAACAGGTCTAGATGAAATTAAAGGATTGAAATCATTCAATAGCTATTCTCATCTTGAGAGAGACGGTTTACCAGTGCCTGAAGAATTTTTGACTAGTGGCGCTCCCGATTCTAAAGTTTTAGTAGGAAAAACAAGTCCTCCAAGATTCCTTGAAGAGTCAGCAGGTGCTTTCCTACAGGCACAGGAACGTCGCGAATCATCAATGATGGTTAGAAATGGCGAATATGGCTGGGTCGACAATGTTTTCGTAACAGAATCTTTAGATTCCGGAAGATTAGTAAGAATTACATTGAGGACTAATAAAATTCCAGAATTAGGAGATAAATTTGCTTCTAGACACGGTCAAAAGGGGATTATTGGTAGATTGGTAGATGAAGAAGATATGCCATTTACGGTAAATGGAGTAATCCCTGATGTTCTAATTAATCCTCACGCTATTCCTTCGAGGATGACTGTGGCACACGTCCTAGAAATGATTGGTGGCAAAGTAGGTTCTATGGAAGGTCGTCAAATAGATGGTACTGCGTTTACTGGTGAGAAAGAAGAATCTCTACGTTCTGGTCTATTAAGAAATGGATATAATCATACAGGTAGAGAAACAATGATCAGTGGAGAAACTGGTGAGGAGTATCCTGCTGATGTTTTCGTAGGCGTAATCTATTATCAGAGATTACATCACTTAGTCAGTAGTAAATTACATGCTAGAAGCCGTGGTAGAGTCCAGATTTTAACTAGGCAACCAACAGAAGGACGTGCTCGTCAAGGAGGTCTGAGATTCGGAGAAATGGAACGTGATTGTTTGATTTCTCACGGTGCTTCGATGGTAATCAAAGATCGCCTACTTGATGAATCAGATGGTTGGAATCTGATGGTATGTAACACGAGTGGATGTGGGCACATCGCTTATTTCGATTGGAAACGTAGGACTACTGTTTGTCCTTATTGTGGTGACAGGGCCGATGTACATACGGTACAAACATCATATGCATTCAAGCTTCTTTTGGACGAAATGAAAAGTCTAGGGGTGGCCATGAGACTTGAACTGGAGGATAGAAAATGAGTGCTAGAGATGCCGCGAAAATCCCAAAGAGGATTCAATCAATAAAATTTGGATTATTAGAGCCGAATGAAATTCGTAAGATGTCGGCTGTTGAAGTAAAAACTGCTGATACATATCGCGATGACGGACATGCATTTAAACAAGGTTTGATGGATCCAAAGATGGGTGTTATTGATCCTGGAGTTAGGTGTGAAACTTGTGGTAATAAACACGAAGAATGCCCAAGTCACTTTGGTCATATTGCACTAGAACTACCTATAATGCATATTGGTTTCACTGATTTGATAAAGATGTCATTGAAGTCTACTTGCAACTCCTGTAGTAAGATTTTGCTGCATGATCAACCAAATACTCACCCTCTTGACCCTGAAAAATCAGAACAAGATTACTATCGTGATAGAGTTAAGGATGTAATGATAAAACACGGAGTCGGCTCCAGAGAGTTCAAAAAAATAATCAAAGATATTGAGAAAGAATGTTCCAGTAAAAAGAGAACTATTTGTATGCATTGTGGCTCTGAGCAAGGAAAAATTATCCTTGATAAACCTTCTACTTTCAAAGAAAAGAAAGAGAATAAAGGAGAGCACAAATTGAATGCTAGAGATATCAGGGAATGGTTGGAAAGAATCCCTGATGAACACTTGCTTTTTATTGGGATGGATAAAGACTCAAGTCGTCCAGAATGGACTATTATGAAAGTTCTTCCAGTACCTCCAATTACTGTAAGGCCGTCTATTACTCTAGATAGTGGTGATCGTTCAGAGGATGACCTAACTCACAAATTAGTCGATGTATTAAGAATAAATCAGAGATTAAGGGAGAATCGAGACGCAGGAGCTCCACAACTAATCGTGGAAGATCTATGGGAATTATTACAATATCACTGTACTACTTATTTCGATAATCAAACCAGTGGTATCCCTCCTGCCAGACATCGATCTGGAAGACCTTTGAAAACTTTAACACAGAGACTGAAGGGTAAAGAAGGAAGATTCCGCTCTAATTTGTCAGGAAAGAGAGTAAATTTCTGTGCAAGAACTGTTATTTCTCCAGACCCTAATTTGGGTATTAATGAGGTTGGAATTCCAGTCAAAACTGCTAAGGAATTAACTGTGCCAGTCAGAGTAACAAATAGGAATAGGGAACAACTTAGACAGATGATTCTAAGAGGTCCTGATGTACACCCTGGTGTGAATTATATTATTCGTGGCGATACACTCAGAGTAAGAATCACTGATCGCACTAAGTATATTTGGGCAGGATTTAGATGTATGAATCCTGATTGTCATTCAGGAAGCGATGATGAGCCTTATTCAGGATATAGGCCAGATCTAAATCAGGTATTACCTGCACCTAATTTCCTACCTGGTCTAGAGTTAATGAGACAAATGAGAAGAAATTCGATTGGAGATCTAGAAGAAGAATGGGGTGTGGATTTAGAAAGAACAATTTCAAATCTAAGAGGAGAAGAAAGTGAAGGTTCAATGAAAGGACAGAGTCTTCCTTCAGATGATCCACGTGCTTTAATTCATAGCAGATGGCTCTGGGAACATTCCAATCCTGATGATGAATACCCTGAACATTTAGAGGTCAATTGCCCTCACTGTGGAAGTCCATCTATAGAAGATGAGTATGGAGAATCTTACAGAACTGATGTTGAAGACAGGCTAAGTACTGTTGATAGAGACGGAAATCCAAAACCAGGTGTAGTTGTTGAAAGACATTTGATTGATGGAGATGTTACTATATTCAATAGACAACCATCTTTACACCGAATGTCAATGATGGTACACGAAATCAGAGTTATGGAAGGTAAGACCTTCCGATTTAATCTGGCAGATTGTACTCCATACAATGCCGATTTTGATGGAGACGAAATGAACCTTCACGTAATTCAATCTGAAGAGGCTAGAGCTGAGGCGAAGATTTTGATGCGCGTTCAAGAGCACATTATCACTCCAAGATATGGTGGTTCAGTAATTGGTGGAATCCACGACCATATCTCTGGCTCTTACCTTTTGACCCACGGTACAAAACTACTTTCAGAGAAGCTAGTAATTGAGATTCTTGGTGCAGTTGGTTGGGATGGAGAACTTCCAGAAATCAAGGAAATAGATGGTGTAAAGGGCTATCTTGGTTCAGATGTTTTGAGTCTAATTGTTCCTGAAGGATTCAATCTTGAATATACAAGCAGATCAGGCGACCATGTACAAGTAAGTGATGGTAACGTTACTGGAACAATTGACAAGAGAGGAATTGGTGCCGAAGATGGTAGATTACTAGATGCTGTTGTCCAAACCCATGGTCCAGATGTAGGAGCAGAGTTCATTAACAGAATGACTAAGATGACAATAGCGATTTGTACATCAATGGGCTTCACTACAGGTATTGATGACGAAGATTTACCTCCAGAGGCTAAAGCAGCTATTGCAGAAATTAATAAAACAGCTAGCGATAATGTAAATATCGAATTAGAAAAGTTTGGTAAAGATGGACGCAGGTATGAAACAAGGCCAGGTAGAACCGCTGAAGAAACACTTGAAGAAAATATTCTCAATATATTAGATTCAGGTAAGGCAGAATCTGGAAAAGTTGCGAAAGAATTCCTTGGTGACGACAACTCTGCTGTATTGATGGCAACATCCGGAGCTAGAGGTTCTATGGATAACCTAGCTATGATGGCAGGTTCAATTGGTCAACCTAAGGTTAGAGGTAAAAGGCTAGAAAGAGGATACCAAGAAAGAGTTCTAACTCACTTCAAAAGAGGAGTAAAAGGAGCAGAAGAGAAAGGTTTCGTTTCATCTTCATTCAAGAGAGGGCTTGAACCAACAGAGTTCTTCATGCTTTCAGTATCTGGAAGAGAATCTTTAGTTGATACTGCTGTCCGTACTTCTAAGTCAGGATATATGCAACGTAGATTGATTAACGCAATGGATGATTTGAAAGTAGCAGATGATCACATGCGGTCAGTAAGAAATACTGCAGATAGAATTATTCAATTCGAATATGGAGAAGACAAAGTTGATCCTGCAAGAAGTAGAAAGGGTGAACCGTTCGATGTCAATCAAGTTCTAGACGATGCATTAGGAGGTGCTAACTGATGGTAGTAAAGAGTGCAACAAAAAAGAAGTTAATGGACTTGGGCATAGAAGAAGAATATGCCCATAAACTAGCTGATGATAAAAAATGGGATGACGTTAAAGTATTAACTTCATCACAAATAGCTCAGATATGTGGTACTGACTCAGGTACTGCTACAAAAATCTTCGAAGTAATGGCTGGTTCTTCCAAAGCCGCTCAGAGAGCAGCGGCTAGAATTGATAAGACATTGTTGAGAAGAAAAGCAGCTAGAAGGAGTAGAAGTTCTAAAAGAGCAACTTTACCCATCCAAACTTATGATACTGAAACAAAAATGATTCAAATTCTCAGAGATGTTGATGTTGAATCTGAATTATATTCGCAATTGACGGATGCATCGGTTAAAATGAATGCACCCATGTCACCGAGAATAATTAATGATTTAGTAAATGCTCTGATTGCAAGAGGTGAAACAAAATTAACCCCTTCAAAGGTAAATAAAGTAGTTTCTTCAGCCAATGAACATCTCAAGAGTTCTAGGGTTGATCCACACGAAGCAGTTGGAATTACCACTGCTCAATCAATTGGTGAACCAGGTACTCAGATGACTATGAGGACATTCCACTATGCTGGTGTGGCTACAGTAAACGTAACACAAGGTCTTCCACGTATTATTGAAATTGTAGATGCTAGAAAAGTTCCTAAAACTCCAACTATGAGAATCTATCTTGACGAAAATAATGCAAAAGGTAAACCTCTTCGAACTAATCAAAAATTAGTCCAAGAAATTGCGGCTGGATTGGAAACAACAACAACTCGTGATATAGCTAACATTGACGTAGATATTACGCAAAGACATATTATTCTTTCACTCAATAGTGCTAATCTTAGAGTTAAGAAAATGAACGGTGCTGAAGTTCGTGATAAATTATCTCGTGCATTAAGACTCTTCGTTCAAGCAGATAATGATGATAAACCCAAAACTTTGAAGATAATTCCTGGTGTTGCCAAGGAGGAAGAACTTGCAACTTTAGCTAGTGATCCACCTACATATACAGCTTTGCTTCAATTAGAAGAAAAAATCAAGAAATTACGTTTAAAAGGTCTTCCTGATATAATGAGGGCTAACGTACAGGGGCCAAATGCTGAAACTGGTGAATACTATATTTCTACTATAGGATCTAACCTATCTAAGGTCAGCGAATATGCAGGAGTAGATAGATCTAGAACTTATACAAACAATATCACTGAGATTCATGATTATCTTGGCATTGAAGCGGCTCGTCAAGCAATAATTAATGAAATGCTTCTGACACTTGAAGGAGCAGGTTTAGATGTTGATGTTAGACACTTGTTGATGGTTGCAGATGTAATGACTAGTGAGGGAGAAGTTCGTGCCATCGGTCGTCACGGAGTTAGCGGCACGAAGCACAGTATACTTGCAAGGTCCGCTTTCGAAGTAACAGTAACTCATCTTCTTAGAGCAGGAATTATTGGTGAAAGAGATGAATTAAGGGGTGTCACTGAGAATATTATTGTTGGACAACCTGTTGCTTTGGGAACAGGTAGTGTTGACTTATTTTACATACCAGAGGATGCATAGGGGGATTTTTGATGGATTTAGCAAGACAATTAAAACAAGGAATTAGTACAGGAAATTTACTTTTCGGACAGAGACAAACAAAAAGTGCATGCACAAAAGGCGATGCTAGAATGGTCCTCGTTGCTGCAAATTGCCCTAAAGAATATATTTCTGACATAAAACAAAATCATCCAGATGTAACACTTCATCAAGTTACTTTAGTGAATAGGCAGCTTGGTGCTGCATGTGCCAAACCATTTCCAGTAAGTGCTGTTTGTGTATTAGATCCTGGGCAGAGTGAATTACTTTCGCTCTCAATGAATGTTTGAATATCTTACAATATTCAATAATCGAGATTTTTTCACTATATTGATAGTTCTTTTGAAGTGATGTAGGTATACCGGATGGTATGGAAGAAATTGTTCGAGCCATTCTTAATTCTCGAACAGTGAGCTTGGAGACTGCTCAGAAAAGTTTCAATATTTATGGTTTTAAATGTCTAGGTGTGGCTGAAAAGCCAGTTGATATCGATAATATGAATGATTCATCAGTATATATTTGGCATGTTAAGTCAGATATATTGCCCGTTTCGAAAAATGAAATTGAGAGATGGTCGATTGATGCCCCAGGAGATAGACATTGGATCTTAAGTGAAAGAGAAATTGATGAAGATTTATTCAATATTTTCCCTGATGATTTCAAAGTAATTACTTGGGGTCCTGATAAATTATCTAGATGGATTGGTGAATCTGTCCTTAGAGGTGATTTAATAGTGAATAGTAATTCTAATAGTAGTATTTTAGCAGAAAATTCCACTAATCAAGAAACCATAAATAAAGGGACAAATCAACTTTTAACCCTCAATCCAATCATTGATTTGGAAGATTGGCTTAAGAATCAACCTTCAGGTTCAATCAATTCAATTCCAGTACTTTTAGTAGTTAAATTATGGCAAATTTCTGGTTTAATGATTGGTCCCGATTCGAATAAAGATACAAAAAAATGGTCTTTTATTGAAGACCCGTGGATAAATAAGATTTTTCCTTTTTCCGAAGATCAAATTTTCGAAAACCCTCCTAGTCTCCGTCAAATTCAACCTTCTGAGAGCGAATGGTTTTCCTTGGAAATGCTCAAGTCAAATCTTAAACCATTACTTGATTACAGGATGAAAGAAAAATCGAATGATCGTAACGAATTAGTTAAGTCGACGATGCTTGAGTGGTGGAGAGTAGATATTTCATCACTCTCTTTTGATTTTGAGTATGCCCAAATACCGGGATGGAAATTAATATTTGATGATGGTGAAGAAAAAATACTTCACAGTCATAACGGTAAGGTCTACAATTTATAGATTAATTTCTTTGTAAAGCCATCAGTTCTTCAGTTGATAGAGTATCTCCTGACATCAATCTAGACATTAAATCTGTAACTTCAAGCTTACCACCATCATCATCTTCAACATTCCTTTCCTGCGCATTCATTGCCTTAAACAGGTCTTGTATGGAATGAATACTCCTCAATGATACAACATATTTGTTGTGTAGTAAGTCTGCTTCCCTTTTAGATCGAATCACTCCTTCTTGAGATGAATTAGCTTTTGCCCTTAATCTATCAACTTCCTCTGATAATTCTATCATTAGATCATGAGATTCTTGAGCAGTAGTAACAGCATCTTCAACAAGCCTGTGAGCTTCTTCTTGTAATTTCGCAGCCTTTCTAATTTGTGATTCTAACTCTGAGAAAATATTCTCTTTCTTCTGTTGTTTGACTTCTTTTAATTCTTGATATAATTTTTTCATTTGCCGACCAAAGTCTTTTTCTTTTTTACCGGGGAAATGACCAAGCTCAAATCTCATTTCCAATTTATTTATTTCAGCTTTGATAGTCCTTTCATTACGTTTTTTATCTTTTTTCTCAATTTTTTTGTGCTCTTCAGCGGGTTTTTTTTCTTGTAATTCCGCTCTTAGTTCCTTCAAAGCGGTTGATCTATCAGCACGAATAATTTTTAATTCCTTAACTTTAGAATTTGCTTCATCTCTGATTACTTTCTGATTTTGAACTTCAGAAATCAATTCCTTAACTTGTCTATTGATTTCATTCCTTTCGGTTAAATATTTTTTAACTTTAGCATTCCAACTATCTCTATCTTCTCGAAATTCAGAAAGTTTCTCATCTAATGATGTACTTTTAGGTGTGAGAACCTCTCTTACCTCGTCAAAATCCATCATTTGCTAGCACCTATCACATTGTCCGAGTTAATACCATCATATAAGGGCATAGGAATGAGGTAAAATGGCCAACTGCTCATTCATCCCTTTTAGAAACTCGTGAACCTAACCTTGCTCCTCCCCTGGCAACTCCAAGCCTTCGATGTTGTTTCTTTCCTTTATTTTTCTTGGATGACTTTTTCTTAGTTTTTTCAGCATTATTTTTTGTTAATTCTGCTAGGCCCCCTGTTCGAAGTAATGCCCCTAATTCTTGTGTATTCAGAGAATCTCCGCTTGTCGCTCTTTCCTTGACTTCTGAGATTTTTATTGGTTTACCTCTACTACTTGTTAATTTGAGATATGTTCTTAGACGATTAGATTCTTTCCTTAATACCTTTCTTTCTTCTGAAATCTTATCTAATTGTGAATCAATTTTTTTAATCCTTTTACTAATTTTCCTAACATCTGATCTATTCACACTGCTTGAATCAATTTGTCCTTCTTGTGACGAATCTATTTCCTTTACTTTTGGAGATTTATTCCTTGTAGCATCTAACTCCTTAGTAATGTACCTAATTTCTTTAATATGACTAACATAATCTTCATGAAATTTCTCTGAATCCAGTTTTCTTATATATGCTGCTTGAAGTTCGAAGAATCTTTTGAACATATCAATTTCTCTATGGAGTGTTGGTACTGCTGTCAAATCATTATCAATAGTTACTAACCTCTGATGTGTTTCAGTCATCCATTCTGATAGAATACTAGATGGAGGCGGAATAGATACATTGACCGAATCTCTCTTTTTCCTAGCATCTTCTGCTAATTTTCTCGATTGATGAAATTTCTTTAATAAACTTCTTCTTTCATCACTAATAGCTTCATTTTCACCCACTGTTTGACGTAAAGATTTTACAATTTCTACTTGATTTTTTCTCTCATTTCTCAATGATTTATGCTCATCTTCAATTGTTCTAATTTCACGTTCTATTTTGTTTGATAATAACTTTACTTCTTTGTGTGATATTTCTTCTAAATCTGAAAAAATTCCTTCTTGAGGGTCTGAATCCTTCATTCTTCTTCCTCCTTTTTCTTGTTATTAAGGGATTTTTTTGTTTTTTCACTAGTAGTTTTTTTTCTTGCGAAAGATGAATCTCCTCCTTCAGCAACCTTTCTTTGTGCTGATAATAAATCTTTGAACCCATCGCCTAATTCACCAAATCCTTTATCCAATCTTCTCTCCCAATATTCCACAGCTTTGTCTGACTGTGACATTAATTCCTTTGCCCGATCTAATTGTCTTCGAATTTCACGCAGTTCATCTCTAATTTTTTTCTGTTTTTCATGTTGTGGTTGTGCTTTTTCTACTCCATCAAGCATATTTTCGTGTGATTTGTCTGCTAATCTATATAGAGAGTTCATTTCTCTTCTTGCGGCTATATATGTGACCATTTCAGGATTTAAATCTCTCCTTTGTTTAAGCCATTTATCATTTTCTTCAATCAGTTTTTTTCTTCTATCTAACAACTTTCTTTCAGCCTTATGGTCTAGTGCAGATGTTTGTATTTTCTTTTCAATGTCTTCTAATTCTTCAAACATTTTTTCTTTTTTCCAAGATGGGTCAAGATTAATCATTCCATCATTTTCGATTAATTTTTCTCTACTTTCTTTGACTATTTTTAATAACTCATTTGCTTTTTTTTGAGCTTCATTCCTTTTTTCTTTTAAATGGCTGACTTTGGAATTTATATTATTATTGATTTCTAATGCCTTTTTTGCTTTGGGCGCAAGATTTTGCTCTTCCGCCTCTAAAGTTCTAATTACTGTAGGTAATTGTTGTTTTAGCAATTGTCTACGCGCAAGAAGAGACTTAGCCATCTCTTCCGGCGTGACTGCGAGAAGCTCATCTGTGTTCATATTGTGTGGGGCTGACGAAAGTTATCAATAAAGGTCACTATCTGACCTCGAAGAGGGGTTTCATTCATACGGTTGTTCTTGTCGAGTATAATCCAATGACCCGAAGAATAACAGTTTCTTCTTTGAAGGTTTTATTATTATTATCAATAATAATGATTATTTTTCCTTCTAATACGTCAGCCGCAGATAATGATTTTGACATTTCTGCAGATAACACATGGTCGGTTGAATATCTAGATGGAAGTACATTGGAAAAGACAGGAAATAATTCTGCATCAGATGGTGATTTCATATCATTAAAAATTCAAATTTTTAATACAAATCTTTCTTCTGAAGATGCATATTGGAGCTTTAGTTTTGGTTTTGACGGACAATGGTATGGAGGTAACTCAGGAATTTTAATGGGTAATTTGTCTACGAATGATGTCGAAATTTCTTTCGGTCCGGTTACTGAAGGTTATATTCTTTGTAAGCTAGAGGTAGATAATACTCTTGAAAATGAAGTACTAGAAATCAGAGTAGGCCCTAATCCCGTAAATTTCTCTTCTGCGGGTTCTAATGAGATTGTTATTATTGGACAACCAATACATGTCGGTGATGAATTAACTGCATCAATATTGGTACATAATCAAGGTTCTACTAGTGATTCGGTTAGGCTAGAATTAACTAAAGATGATGGAACGACATTCGTGAATGGAGAATTTATTTCAATTTCCCCAGGTTCTAGTAGAGAGGTTTCAGCTAATTTTATCCCACTTTTATCTGGTTCTCTAAATGTTGATTGGCGAATTTTCTCACTAAACGGGGGTGTCGACGTATCTCTTAATGGGAGTTCGAATATAGAAGTTAGAAACTCACAAGACATTATAGTGGAATTAGAAGAAATTTCTTGGAATTTGGAAGATGGATTAGATTTGGATATTTCGATTTCTCTCAGTTCTGGATTAAATCGTAGTATGGGAGTAGAAATTTTTATGAAATCAGGAAATGAATATGGTGAGTTTCAAAAATTTAGTATCGAAATGAATCCAGGTATAAGGAATATTAATTTGAATCTTGGTCACCCTGATGCGAGTCGATTAAAGGTAGTTGTGAGTCCAAATGGTTGGCTTCCTTTGAATGGCAATGAGGAAGTAATCATTGAATTAATTCCACCGTTAGTTATCCCTTCAATATTGATTTCAGACATGTCACCTACAACAGTTTCTTTTGGTGATACATTTACAATTGACTATACACTTGAAAACACTGGTACTTCAGCATCATCTGTAGGATTATTGAGAGTAGTTGGTGTCGCAAACAATCTCGTTTTCACTGAAGTTCCAGTTCCTTCGATAGATCCTGGTAATGATTATTCAGGGACAGTAGAATTTCCTTCTTGGGAATATTCTCAAACCATAGATATTGAATTCATTTGGAATATGGGAGATTTAGATGCAAAAAACCAAACATCTGTAGTAGTTGAAAGCGGGACAAGTGCTAGTTTTTCGCTTCCATTTAGTGTCTTTGCTGCAATCTATGGTGCTCTGTCTGGCCTTGCTATTGTTATGACTAGTCTAGTAATTTTCAGAGCAATTTCGCAACGAACACCTTCAACCAATTCTAAATTATTTAGAGGTGATTTCTTGAATAATGGGTTTGTAAAAAATAATTCCTCTGAATTAAAGAAGGAAGTTTCTTGCCCCTCATGTAATCAGAGATTAAATATCCCAATTGAGCATAATGGCTCTGTGAAATGCCCTGCTTGCTCAATGCAGTTCTCTCAAAACAGTTTTTCTCAAGATGAAATTGAAGATAGTATGAGCATAGAAAAACCAGATGATGAAGCGATTATTTCTGAATATGAGGCTTTATCAATTACTGATCTACTATCATGCCCCAAATGTGAACAAACTCTTAGAGTAGCTCTCGATAAGAGGCCTGTAAGGTCACGTTGTCCGGCTTGTAGGGTTGAGTTTACAGCAAAAATTGGTTGAGTTTTAATATGTCTGATTTAAGTGAGTTTGAAGAAATGTATCTCAAACGTATTTTTGAGGCTCACTCCGCAGAACCTGGTGAAATAGTAAGAACTACAAAATTAGCAGAACTTATGGAAGTAAGCCCTGCATCAACTACTGAAATGATTCAAAGACTTTCAGTTAGAGATTATGTGACATATATTCCTTACAAAGGGTGTAGGTTGACTTCAAAGGGATTTAAACATGCATCAAGGATTAAGAGAAGAGAGGAGTTGTTAAAAATTTTATTAACAGATGTGATTAGATTTGATGGTGACATCGATTCAGTCGCTTGTAAGATTGAACATAGTATTGATGAGGATTTAGAAGCGTCTATTGATCGAATGTTAGGGTACCCTGAGAGAAATAAAGATGGAGTGATGATTCCTACAGTGGATAGAAGTATGATTACTTCTACAACAAATATTTTGCTACCTTTATCAGCACTTCCCGAAGAAACCCCTTCGATAATAGAATTAATAAATTCTAGTGGTGTGGCTATAAAAACGCTGGAAAATGCAGGTATCAAAATTGGCAATTCTATATTCAAAAAATCAAATAAATTTTATTGTGAAGGCTCTGAAATCGTCTTTTCGAGAGAATTAAGTTTCAAAATTATAGTTCGAGTTGAGTAGGGATAATTATGTCGAATATTAATGATGATTTTGATATTTTTTCGATTGATGAGAGTGTTCAACCTCCTTCAGCACCTGAGATTGATGATATTTCTAAAGAGATTAATCAGGAAGGAAATTTTGATTTAAAGGGTATTCAAAGATTACAGGAATATGAGAGAAACCTTGTCAAGTTAGATCGACTTTTTATCAGTAGAGGTGCCAGATTCATATTGATAATACCAATTTTAGTAATTTTATTATATGGTTTCGCAGAATCATTTACCGGTTCAGAACCCGACTGGTGGGTAAATCATATGTTACCTGTCATTCCTTTCGATATCACTATAGAAGTAGGGTTTTATTATCTGGCGTTTTTCTTTATAATCGCAGATTTGGGTCTTCTATGTTTACTTTTACTACTCTTATCTGTTACAAGAAGAATTTTTAATATTCAATCAAATTATCTTACAAAGACGGGTTTAACATTCAAAAGTGCTCATGGCTATGCAGAGATGAAAGAGACTATAGAAGGCTCATTTAGACAAGTTATAGCGACTACTTTTCTGATGTTTCTTTCTGGCATATTTTTAATTTCGAGCCTTCAATTTTCTGATTTTGTTAGTGGAAACTCAGTTTTACTATCTTTTTCAACAGGATTTCTTTTATCAGGTCATGGTGTTCATATGGTGTCTAATCGTTCGAGATTTAATACCTGTGAAACTTGGGGCATGTTAGATTCTTTTTCACCACCAATACATCCTGCTTTATTGAAAAGACCATTTAGTGATGTAATTAGTGCTCATGTTGACCCGCTTCTTTCAGTACGTATTTCAGAATATTTACGGTCAATACAACATTCTGTCAATGAAGGAAATAATATTTCGGATTTACAAGAAAAACTACTCCATTTATTACACTTAAGAAGGGCTGGTTATTTGGATGAAGAAGATTTTCGTTCAGAACTTGGGCTGATGATGCCTCTAGATATTATTGATGAATTATTCCGTCATCCAGAACTGGGTGAAGAAACTTGGGATCGTTTAATCATTAGGGCGAAAGATAGGTGTGCATCTTTTTTCCGTCTTCATGACCGTTTGAGAATGAAGATAGATACCGGGCTTAATCACGAAATCTGGTTCGATGTTGATATGGAAAATCTTGTAGTTGGTCAAGCAAATTTATTTGCATATGTTTTGAATAATGGCACTGAACCAGCGAATCTCATATTAAAAATCCAAACCCCTGATTTCAGACCTTCTGAATGTGTTTACAAACTCAGAGTAGATTCTAGTTACGAACTATTAAATCAGATTGATAACGACTCTTTTGTGCAGAAATTACCAATGATTATCAAATCTACAGAGATTATCTGGCAGAGCCTGTTGCCTGAAGAAACAGGGGAAGCTACTGTTACTGTAAGATTAGAGGATGAAGATGGTAACTTATTAAGTGGTAGAGTATTAACGGTACAAAATAGAGCAGATTTATTCACAAGATTAAGAGTTTCAATCGGCGCAATCTTCTTAGTTGGTGCAGGAATAGCGATTATTTCACCAATTTTACCTCTCTTTACGTCTCTTCTAGGTCTATGAATCGAGTAGTTTCATTGAAGAAGGGTTCCTCTCTCGGCGACCTTGTGAAGGATGAGCAGCCGAAGCCTGAGGATGATCTTAGAACAAGGTTGCATGCTATGGAAACAAAAATCCGTAGAATGAAAGAACAAAGAAATTCATTCAATGAAGATGCGCGAAGAGCTGCTGATTCAAGAAATGCATTACAGGAACAAAGTAAGGAAATTCGAGAATCAATTAAAGAAAAATTAGACGAGCAAAAGAAAGTTAGAGATCAAGCTCAAATCTGTAAGGCGAGAAGAGATGAGATCCAAAAACAAATTAGAGAACTCATTAATCAAAACAGAGGACGTAAAGATGATGCTAAAGGAACTAAGTCAGTAGTAATCGAATTGTCTGAGACTATTAACGAGATAGAAAAAATTGAAAACACTATGATGACCGATGGACGATTAATTTTAGAAACTGAGAATAAATTACTCAAGAAGTTAAAAGTATTAATTTCAAAGAGAGATAAATTAATGCCAGCAGTAAAGGATTTCGAGGCAATTAATATCGATATAGGAGATATGGACGGTTCTATAAAATTACTTAAATCTGAAGCGGACAAGGCTCATCAAGAAATGATAGATTTCCATAAGCAAGCAGATTTAATTTGGGAAGATGTAAAACCTATGCTTGCTGAAAGAGATTTTCTACGAGCAGAGGCAGATAGATATCATTTGGCATACGTGGCTAGCAGAGAATCTGCAAATGAAGTACATGAGAACATGAAGGAATTAATCAGCCAAGTAAACGAAATTAGAGATGAAATGAAAGCAGCCGAAGAAGAGCGTGTAAAAGTAATTAAAGATCATAATCAATCTGTTAGAGATGCTCTAAAACTCCCGAGTGAAGACGAAGGAATGGCAGATTCCTTAGCATTTAAATTAATCAATAGTGGATCATTAACACTGGGTGGAGTTTTAACAGGAGATTCTAAATCACCTGTTTCTAAAAATATGAGAGGGAAAAAGCAATCTCGTAAACTTGGTACAACTCGTGGTAAGAAATAATTACCATCCTCTTTTTTCCATTCTTACATCGAGAGTCTCAATTTCTAAACCCGGCATTGCTTCTCCAATCATCCTACTTGCTTCTGCTACTGAATCAGGATCTTGATACCTATGAGTTGCTAGAACAATAGCCTCAGCAGTTGTCTTAGGGTCAGAGCTTTTGAAAATTCCAGAACCAACAAAAATTCCATCCATGCCGTGATTCATCATTAGAGCAGCATCTGCTGGTGTTGCAATTCCACCAGCTGAAAATGTGACAACAGGTAATCTTTCCATTTCTACTACTTCATGTAATATTGATTTAACTTCAGTCCTTAGGTCAGAAGTTTTCCCAAAAGGTGTTCTTGCAATGTTAATGTCAAATTCAGAAGCATCTGGCATTCTATTAAATCCTTTCATAATCACATTTACCATATCTTCAATACCTTGTGAATCAGTATTTTTCGCGTGATAAATTTCTTCCTTAACTAACCTCGCATGTTGAACTGCGCTCACTACATTACCGGTTCCTGCTTCCCCTTTCGTTCTTATCATAGCTGCACCTTCTGCAACTCTTCTAATGGCTTCTCCAAGATTTGTACAACCACATACAAAAGGAATTGTAAAATCGTTCTTTGCTATGTGATAAAATGGATCTGCTGGAGTTAGAACCTCTGACTCATCAATCATGTCTACACCAAGTGATTGTAGAACTTTCGCTTCATCATCATGTCCGATTCTAGCTTTAGCCATTACTGGAATACTGGTAGTTTCTAAAATTTCTTTTATCATATCGGGGTGGCTCATTCTTGCAACTCCACCTTGTGCTCTAATATCTGCTGGTACTCTCTCTAAGGCCATTACAGATACTGCTCCTGCATCTTCAGCAATGTGAGCTTCTTCAGGTGTAACTACGTCCATGATGACTCCACCTTCTTGCATTTTTGCAAATCCTCTCTTCAATAAGGATGTGCCATGTCTCATGTCAGTAAAGTTGAACCTTCCATTCATGACCATTCGTCATGGTTATCATTGATGAACCTATGTTCATAAAATGCTAATATTAAAATTTAATTATCTGCTAGAACTGGAGAATCGCCCTCAGCTATTGGCAGGTCCGGTGCTTCATTTTCATTCTTTTCTAGCCAATGTGCATGCTCATCAGGTAAGTCAGTATCGGCAAAGATTGCCTCAACGGGGCACTCAGGTATACAAGCAGCGCAGTCTATACACTCATCAGGGTCAATTACAAGGTAATTTTCATGTTCTCTGAACGCTTCTACTGGACATACGGCTACACAATCTTGATACTTGTGCATCACACAAGCCTCTGTTACTACGTGGGTCATATTACTCCGTAAGAAGTAACACATAAGAATACTTGTATTAACTACAATATTCAAGTATAATTATTCGGGATTAATTATATCCTCAATTAAGTTTGTAATAACTTCTACACTTGAATCTCCAGGATATGATTCTATCTTGAAAATCCCTTTGACTGTAGAAGAAATACTATTTCTTTCCGCTAAACAAATTTCACCTTTCACAAGTTCACTAAGTTTTAATCTCACATAAAAATTCTTATTATCATCAATTCTTAGTTGGATGTTATTTTCTAATAGTTCTTTCAAAACATCCTTGCCAAGTCTTTCGAGAGATTCCCTAGCACCTCTTTTTTTCATATTCTTTGCTAAGATAGTAAATTGTTGAGCACCATGGAATGATTTATCTTTAGATAATTCAATAGAAGATTTTTCACCAGCAATCCATTTAACTGAATCCTGTATTAATTCAGTTTGATCCAATGCGCTAACATTAACTCTCCATGACACGCTATGTAAACTCATATGTATTGCTACAGCATCACAGTATTGAATGCCACGCTTAGCAAATATTTCCAACACTGTTTATTGCGTCTCGTTCATATACTGTATGAAAGTCGCACGGTTCGCAAACGGGGCAGCCCCCGGTAAATACGGAGTCGTTGAATATGGCAAAAGGAGCATCAGCAAGAGCAGCGGCACGTAAACAGAGAGACAAGTGGAAGGCAAAGCGCTGGTACACAATCAGGGCTCCTAGAACTCCTTGGTCATTTAGAGTGATAGGAGAAACTTTGGCTGAAGATTCATCGCAATTAATTGGTAGAAACTACGAAGTTATTCAAAATGAGTTAGATGGTGACTTTTCAAAGATGCATGTTAAAGTTGTTTTCAAAGTTACAGATGTTCTTGGCAACGATGCAATCACGGAATTTGTAGGCCATGAGTTGCTTAAAGATCATGTTCGCAGACAGGTAAGAAGAGACCGTGGTAAAATTGATGATACTATTGATGTTGTTACTGAAGATGGATTCTACGTTCGTTTCAAGCCATTAATGATTTCAAGAGCTAGGATTAAATCAAGTCAAAAACAACAAATGCGTACTATTGCTAGAGATATTATCTTGACAACTGGTGCAACATCTACATGGTTCAAACTACAAGCAGCAACTCTTGATGGAACTCTCGAAAATAAAATCAAAGAAGCAGTTTCAAAAATTCAACCAGTTCGAACTGTGGTTATTCGACGTACACAACTGATTCAATCAGGTGTGTTAGTTGAAGATGGACCGACACTCGATGAGATTCATGCTCAAGAAAAGGAACAAGAATTAGAAGCCAAGTCATTAGAGGTTATCGAAGAAGAATTAGATGTAGAAGTTGTTAATGAGGAAGAAATTGAATCCGAATCCTCTGAAACTGTTGGAGTAGATTATTCATCTCTTACTGTTAGTGAATTAAAGGAATTACTCAAGGCTGCAGGGAAACCGGTTTCTGGTAAAAAAGCAGAACTTATTGACAGACTTAATGAGTGATTATTAATAACAAAGAACATCACCTCCAATTGAGAGGGAAGTTATGTCTCGTATTGCTGTGATTTGTGGTACAGGTATGAGTGAACTAACTAGTAATTATGTAAAAAGTTACAATTCAGATATTTCCCTACTAAGAATAGAATCAGAATGGGGTGAAGTTCCCATATCTGTAATCGAAAAAAAACCGCATCGAATTTTTATATTAGATAGGCATCATTCGTTCTCCGATAGCCGTACCCCGCCTCACATGATTGAACATAGAGCGAACATATTTGCAATATCTAGTTGTAAACCAGATATTATCTTGAGTATAAACTCTGTAGGGACTATGAGGAAGGATTTCCCTCCTGGAGATATAGGGATTTCGAAAGATATTATTGATTTGACTCAGGTTCCTTGGACATTTTATGATGGTGATGCAGTACATTCAGATAGAACTAATCTCTTCGATTATGAAGCGATTGAATGTTGTTATAATGTACTGGATGGACTACAAAAAAATGTAGTTAAGGAATTAATAGTCGCACAATGTGTAGGGCCTCAATTTGAGACACCATCTGAAATTGATGCTTTAGTCAAACTTGGTGCAGATGTAGTTGGAATGACATTAGGACCAGAACAACGATTAATTTCTGAAATTAATACCCCTCATGTCGCTCTAGCCTGTTCATCAAATTGGGCTGCGGGAAGAACTCCTGGAGATCCTCAAGCAGAAATTGATCATGAAGAAGTAGATTCAATGGCATCATCAATGAGAGGAAAAATTGTCAACTGTATTGATGCTTTAACTGAATTATTCTAGAAATTACATACAATAAATTGATGACTAATCTCCTTTGAGTCTGTTTATGTCACCACTGACCGTTGAGGATTGGATGAATTTTGAGAATTTTAGTAATAAGGAAAGATCTTGGAATATGATGATGCAAAAGGTAGCCGCTTTCCATTCTAAATTTGATTTTGAGAATCCTGTAAACAAGGGCCATGACATGGGTTTTCGATTAGCTTTAACTGTGGAAGAACTAGGGGAATTCGCAGCAGCTATTACTAAGGAAAAACCTCCTGAAGAAGCCGCTGAAGAATTAGCAGATCTCTTGATATTAATTTTGGGCCATTCACTAGCATTAAAGATTGACTTATTTAATGAATTTTGCTCTAAGATAGAGAAAATAATGGATAGACCTGCTATACATACCAAATTAGGAATCCGCGTCACAGAGTATAAAAATGAATAAACACATGCTTATTAACACAAGTGTAGATAGTTTGGTGATGTCGGTGACTAATGTGACTGTAATAATGACTGCATTGCTCCTATCCAGTTTGTTCATTGGATGTGTAGGTGAGTCAGATGTTGATTCTGACAATATCGCCGACAAGAAAGATAACTGTGTAGATGTTTTCAATCCAGATCAGTTAGATTTCGATGGAGATAATATAGGTGATTTGTGTGATTCTGACGATGATAATGATGGTTTTCCCGATGATATAGATTCACACCCACTTAATTCTGAAGAATACAATGACTTAGATAATGATGGAATTGGTGATAACTCAGATAATGATATAGATGGTGATGGAGTAGATAATTTTGAAGACCATTACCCGTATAATCCCAATGAGAAATGGGATACTGACTCAGATGGTATACCTAATGGAGTTGATTCAGATGATGACGGTGATGGATGGAATGATACTGTAGACCCATTCGATTTATCTCCCATGACTTCGCTAATGAGCGACGGTCCATTTAATTCAGGTACTATGGATTTAGTATTCACATCCTCTAGGGGTCATGAAATTACCATACAAGTTTGGTTCCCAACTCAAGAAGAGTCAGGTGAAAAAGTAATCTATAATAATGTATTACCTGGTTTTGCGTTGGATGACTCATCACCAGATTGTTCTGAAACAAGACCAGTTACAGTTTACAGTCATGGATTCCCAAGTATTAGGTGGGGCTCGGCTTTTTTGATGGAACACTTAGCTACACATGGGTACATTTCAATCGCCCCTGATCACAAATTCGGAACTCTTCTTGATGCTGATCCAAATAAGCTTGGAGAAATTTTACTAAATATGCCAGTAGATATGAAGGAAAGTTTTGACTGGTTGATTAATCAAAATCAAGAGGCAAGTGAATTTAATGGATGTATCAATCCTGATGATGGATATGTTGCGATAGGTCAGTCTACAGGTGGATATGCTTCAATGATGGTTTCTGGTGCTGAAATATATGTTTCAGATTTAATTTCAGGTTGTGATATTGGTAATCCTATTCACTGCAATGCTATAGATTATATTTCTGAGAATAATCTTGATAGTGAAAAAATCAATTTTTCAGATAATAGAGTTAGAGCAACAATATTATTATCACCTTGGAATGGTTCAGTATTAGATTCGGGGATATCAAATGTTGAAGTCCCTACACTAGTGTTAACTGGACTGGTTGACGATACTACTGTGATTTCTGAAGTCACTAACACATCAATGAGTTTAGGAGATTCCTTGATTAATTTTGGTATTTTTAATAACTCAGGCCACTATGCCTTTGCACCAATAGGTTGCGCTGCTAGAGGTTGTGATGGTTTATTAGATATTAGCGAATCTACGAATCTAGCAAATCAATCATCAATTATCTTCTTAGCGCAATTGTTTTCTTGGCCAGAATCAGAAACTTATCAATTTCCGGATTCAGAACATATCTCTTGGAAGTTTGATTAGAAGTTATCAATCTTCATTTAGTGATGGTATAATACAAATTTCTGGTTTTAGAAATATTTTATGTCTATTTTTTGAAATAATAATGTAAACTAAATCTCTTATTGGGAGAGGAACTAACCAACAGAAAGGGTATAGAATCCTATAATTCCACTTCATGTAAAGAAGACATCTTATTGCAGCAGCAGATCTGAAGTATGAAACATCATTCATAACCAAATAAACTGTATCTGCATTTTGTTGATTAATTGGTAGTTTTTGAATTATATTTTTTCCTTCTTTACTATCATTTGTCAGAAACGAAAGACTTCGAGGTTTACTCAACCTTGGACTTAAAAAAATAGCTAGTCTATTACATAGGCCACAGTCTCCATCAAGGATTAATAAGGCTCTATTCATTTCCTTCCTCCACTGTTGATTCAATGTTCCAAGTTAGAACTTCTACTCCTTCACTAACATGTACAAGTTCTGGTTTTAGTAAATCCTTGACTCCTAAATTATATGACTCTGTAAGTGAATTTTCAATTATATTAACTTCGCCAATTTTATATTTCCAAG
>JAURCP010000015.1 GCA_030828405.1 Thermoplasmatota archaeon | reverse complement strand
GTTGATTATATTTTCGGCGTAATCAGGTTATGCTTTCACTACTGATTGCATGGGGGCCCATTCCGCTAGTATGTGAACCAAAGGGTAGCGAATACGCTGTATTGCAGTACAACGGTTACTATCGTCAAATCTGAACCATTGGGTCTGCCATAATGTCCCATTAGTTATTCCAAATAAGCAAAGGGGGGCGCTATAGTTTCAGTATTCCTTAGAAAATACTATGTTGGTTCAGAACTAGTACTCTGCGAACTTCTTTTCAGTTTTCTTGTTGTAGTTCTTCAACTGCCACATTAGATGTGTGATGTCAGGTCTACCTACTCTTGTAGGAAACAGACCTGCTTGCCCTTTCTGTGGTGATTCATCATCTATTGTATCTACATCTAGGTTAGCATGTACTATGCTCCATATCAACCTCAATGCATCTTTCTCAAAGGCATCCTTGTTGTTAGTCAGATGCTCTATGGATGGTGCGTGCGGTGGCCCTGAATGCCTCCTAATTATCAAGTCCAAGTCCACTATGACGCTGTAAAGGTCAGCGTGCACCTTGTCTGATGTGAATACAAACGTGTCCATCGTATCGATATTATTTTCTTTCCTTTTTACCATATTTTCATTATATATTCACGGCTTATTAATATTACTATTTTGTATTAATATTGAGGAAAGGGCCCCCCTATAGTGCATATTGCATCATAGGGTACCCTTTGCTTCAAGCAGAAAGATAGGGTTATCAATCGATCAAAGTGATTCTAATAGATGTCTTCAATAACTGTCAATGATTAACTAAAGTTCTATGACAACATGTAAACATGAATGGAATAACGAGTTTAGCTTATGGGATATTTTAGAGATAGAGTATACTCATGTATTGATTAAGATAAAATGTAGTAAATGCGGAATGAAGGGTGCCCTTGATTCTGAGATAGATTGGAAGGAAGAATATTGGGATGATAACGAAGATACTTAATTCGACGTAAAAATCTAGTGAGAAAATATTTCTTTTACTGGGATTTAACTTCCTATTAGCTCAGGAATACAAGCAGTGTATGAATCCACGACCTCCTCCCAAGTCACATGATCATAACGATCCGCAGTAGAATTGTCCGCATCTCCTCGAAGATGTTTGATTATCCTCTCAGGGCAATCATTTCGTCTCAAAGCAGTAGTAAACCAGTGACGATAATTATGTGGACCAAACTTCTTATGTCTCTCTAATATATCTGCAGACGGGTCATGGAATCCACATCTTTGCGCATTTTGATTTACCCATCTACTAACTGTATTCTTTCCAATACGCCTACCTTCTCTATTCACAAACAGAGATTCCTCACCCTCAACTCTCGGATAAGTTGGCATACTACGGAAGTACGATTCCAATGCAGAAGTACATTCCTTGTCGATAGGTAGCCTACGGTTAGTCCTCTTCCTAAATCGAGATGTGGTAATTGATCGTTCAACCAAGTCAACATCTTCAATATTGAGTAAAATCGATTCTTCTCTTCGAAGGCCCGTTTTCGCCAGTAGAAGATGGTAAGCTCTTATTTGAATATCTTGAATTGAATAAATCATCTCAGATAATTGTGAATCAGGGGGAACTTGTTTCTCTGTCGATTGCGATACTGAATTCTTGTACGACTTCAAATATCTCTTTCTGAATCCTGGAACTTTGTTTGTTTGAGCGTAGTTACTGTAAACAAGGAATTCCATCATAGAATTCAATTGACTGAATATCCCCTTCAATCTTCCAAGTGTCAGCCCATCTTTTCTAGGTGATATCTCATCTACAGTCTTCATGAATTTTTTGAGATCATGCACATCGATTTGGTCGAAAGTCACACCCATTTCTCCGAATATTTTTGCGGCTCTCTTTGCATCAGGAACGCAAGTTCGAATTGTCGATGTTGACAGATTTTGATATTCTGTAATATCTTCAACATAAAGATCAACTAACTCGAGATTACGAATTATTGCTTTCTCGTTCAATTCAGATTTGTTCCTATCCAATGAAGTTCACCTCCATTGGTTATCACAATCTTAGATTGTTGAACCAATCGTAGTTCTACTTGTGATAGTAAACCAAGTATTCCTTTTATTTTCTCAGGCTCTTCGATTAGTGAAAGTAAGTCACTGCGAGTGATTGAACCTGCTTCCTTTATCGCTGATTCGATCTGAATACTCAAATTCAATGATTCTTGCGGATTCAATGAGCCAATTGTTTCGGCACGAATGGTTCTCAATTCACCTTTAGTTTGCTTCAAAGCACCTGATTTGATTAGTAGAGTTGCTCTCAATTGTTCATTTTCTTTTTCCAACTCATTCATCTTAATTTTCATACCAGAATAATCCACGCCCGGGTATTCCTCCGTTTGGAGGTACTCATCTACACGCTGATTGAAGAATTCTGTTATGGTGAGTTCCGCTTTCTTTAATTTAGCCATATGCAGTATTTTCATTTCTTCATTTCTGTATAAAAACTCTTGTCGCCTAGTACGTGATTTTTTATCGGACATAAAATTTCCACGCGTCATTGTCGTTTAAGCGATTCACTCACCCTTACCTTTTTTTGAAAGTAAAGAGGTTCAAACCAAATTATGAGAAAACGCAGTCTATCGGTTGAATACCGGACAAATGGTGCTCGTGCCGGGATTTGAACCCGGGTCGAAGCCTCGAGAGGGCTTCATGATGGACCACTACACTACACGAGCCTTGTAAGTCGTCGAGTTTACTTTCATTTAAGAAAAGAGTGGCTTGAGAAGTATAATACAATAGTTTCACTTTCACTTTCAGTTAGGCCCCTCTAATGTTTATTCATATGCTAAAGTTCAAACCACAAATCATGAGCATGAGTATGAATAGACAACCAACAGTGATTTACAGGAAAAAACCAGAGCCATGTAAAATAGTGACTTTTTCTAGTCTAAATAAGACTAATTCTGGTGATAAAAAATCAGTCAATGAGACAATAGTCAATTTTGATGGAAATATTTCACCGGATTCATGGATGCCGATTTCAATGAAATCAAAGAACATTGAAGTTAGTACCACAGGATGGAATGGATTGATAACGAGATACAAGCAATCAAAGTTAGAAATAATTGAGGTGGCTTAATGTCCAAAACAAGTCGTTTAAGGAATGAAGTTGAAACATATCTTAATGAAAATAACTCCGCTAACACGGTTGAAATATTTGACCATTTGAACACTCGTTTTAAGTGGGGAGCTACTATGAATCAGGTAGGCAATATATTGGCTAAAGATAATAGATTTGAGAAAATAGGCCATGTTCGTGGGCAATTTAGAGGTAGTACATATACGGTCTGTATATGGTCACTAAGCGCTCAAATTGTGACAGTATGAGGTCATAACGGGGAAGAACTCAAGTTAGATGACTTTGTATAATCATCATGAGTGTATGGTCTAGTGTTGGTTCATGGTTTACATTATTTCGATTTGGTAATTCTTTAACTGGTCTCATAGGCGTAATTTTTGGTTCATTGTTAGCCTTAGATCAAATACCAAAGGGGGATTTAGCATCTATAACCATTCTACATGGGTTATCTGTTTGGGCATTTATGTGCTCTTGGAATGCATTAAATGACATCTTAGATGTTGAGATAGATAAATTAAATCAACCCAATCGACCACTTCCTAGTGGCGATATTTCTCTTAATAATGCTAAAATTCTAACCACTATTTTAATGTGTTTTTCATTGTTCTGTTTAGTTTATGCAGGTTTTATCTCATCATCAATCGAAGATGGTTTTGAAAACTGGGCTCCATCAATCTTGATATGGTTACTTGCTATTTTTCTTCTTACTAATTATGAATCCTCAAGTAATTATAGCTTAAAGCTTAAAGATAGAGGTTTACCTGGTAATCTTGCGATTAGTTTATCCATAGGAATGGTAATTTTATTTGGAGCAGCAGGTGTTTTTGAGCCTACCGAACCTCGTGTTCTTTCATTATTCTTTATTGGGCTTTCATACAATTTAGCTAGAGAGATAGTAAAGGATATCGAAGATATGGAAGGAGATGAGGGTAGAAATACACTTGCTATGAGGATAGGTGTACAAAAAGCTAGACTTATAGCATGGCTGATATTGTTATTAACAATGGTTTCTATATTAGCGCCATTCGCATTAGAAATATTCCCTGCGAGTCATCTACTATTGATAATTCCAGGACTGATGACTATATTTTTAGTCAAGAGAAAGTTAGCATATGCTGAAGATCGAAATGCACAGAAATTGATTAAAAAATCTTTACAATTGACCCTCTTAGGATTTATACTCAGTTCATTAATATAAATCTCTATATGCTTCCCAAGCGATAGGATTACACATGTATGTCAGAAGTGACATCTGAGCCCACATTCTATTCTCTGCTTGGTCGAAAACAATGCTATTCTTTGAATCAATAACTCCGTCAGTTACTTCTTCTCCTCTATGAGCTGGTAAACAATGCATAAACAAATAATTATCATTTGCATTTGAAACAAGTTCTTCATTGACTTGGAACCCTTGGAATGCTTCAAATTTATTTTCTAAATGCTCTTCACCCATCGAAACAAAAATATCTGTATAAATAACTCCTGCATCACTTACTGCTTCAATTGGATCATTTGTTGCGACTACTTTTGCTCCAGTTTTATTACCAATTTCGACAGCTCTATCAACCACTTCTTGATTAGGTTCCATTCCTTCAGGTGTCGCATATTTCACATCATGGCCCAGGATGACGCCAGCAAGCAATAAATCATGAAGGACGTTATTTCCGTCACCTACCCATGATATATGTCCGTTTAGGTCTTTTTTATTTTCTGTTATAGCCATTAGGTCTGCAGCTGCTTGGCATGGATGGTGCATGTCAGACAATGCATTAATTACAGGCACGGATGCACTTTTTGCTAGTAATTGCGCGTCAGAATGTTTGAAACATCTGTAAGTGATACCGTCTAGGTATCTAGATAGTACAGCGGCTGTGTCTGAAACAGACTCACTTTTCCCTAATTGAATATCATTAGATAATAATGTTAGAGGCTGACCTCCTAATTTATTCACCCCTACTTCGAATGAAACTCTTGTTCTAGTGGATGGTTTTTCATATATTGAACCAATTGTCATTCCTTCCAAAGGCTTGAATCCATCAGCCATTTCATCATCATTTTTTAGGTTAATTGCCCAATTAATTATTTCTGGTAAATCATCCTTAAAATCATCAATAGCCATTAAATCTTTTTTTTCATAATTCATGTTCAATATCTCCTTGAAAACCATCTCTTGAGTCAGCCATCCCTCCAAAGAGAGATTGTGCGAATGTGAGCACATCTGCTAATCCATCCTCTTCTTCGCTGGATAAAGGTATTAATCCTGGTTGAATCGATGCATGTTGCATCATTCTTAGTTGCCCTATTGCAAATTCTGCTCTTTGTCCAGTATGTGCTTGATCAAGGCTGTGAGCAGCAGATTCTTCGTATAGGGCCGCTTCTAAAACATCTAGATTTTCACCCCATTCGATGATTTTCTCTAATATTTCAGGTTCTAGTAAATCGGACTTCGATAGGAAATTTGCAGTAGGTAAGCCTAATCTAAAATGTACTATAGAGGACAATAACATTTGTGATACAAATCCGCTGGGGGTTTGTGACAACATTGGGTCGAATAGAAATACCAAACAAGCTCTTCCCTGTCCTATTACTTGTACTAGATGACTAGAGGCTTCTCTAAATGCAAAAAGTTCAACTTGACCGGGTGTATCGACAACTAAAATGTCTCCTGAGATACCTTCTATTTCCTCAAAGACATCTTCTGCCTGTGCTGCCACAAGGTCTGCCGCAAGAATTTGTGCACCATTTGGACCTAAGTCATATTCCGACATAACATCTGATAGAGAGATTAAATCTCGGACATCAAATTCTGGATCATAATGTACTCTCTCTGCCCCCGGATCTAAATTAATAGTTAGAGCATCCACTTCTAGAAATCTAGCCCAGCGTTGAAAAGCAGTAACCAAGGAACTCTTTCCAGCACCCGCAGTACCTACGACAAAGATTACTGGTGGGGCTGTCGCGTCTTGAGCACTCATGTTAGACCCTGAGACAATTAATTATTCAACCATTCGTATTGATAATGTTTGAATATCTTTGACAAGCAATGGTTAAACCAATCTAACCCACGTCTTAGTTCAACTCGCGCGGTGTGTTTGGCATGTCTGATGATTTACCTATTCCCCCCCTTCCTCCAAAAGGTTCTGATTTACCACTTCCACCTCCAGAATTAATTGAAAATAAAATTAGTACTGATGAATCTGAAGATTCTTTTGAAGATATTAAAAACTCAATAGATAATATTCTTTCAGAGGTTTCTGAATTTCCTCCTCCTCTTCCTCCTGGTTTAGATATACAACCTCCTCCTCTTCCTCCTGGTTTAGATATACAACCTCCTCCTCTTCCTCCAGGTTTAGATATACAACCTCCTCCTCTTCCTCCAGGTTTAGATATACAACCTCCTCCTCCCCCTCCTAGTTTAGATGTTCAAGAAACAATTCAAAACTCCAAAGTCAGTTCTAACGATTCAATAACAAAAACTATTGAATCCGATAAAAAATTATTATCTGATAAGTTAGCGGTATTCGACCTTTCGGAAAATGAAAATTTTCCAAAGGATAACGAAATATTAAGTGATGAAGATGAAACTTCTAATTCCGTTTCTCCACACCATTTACGTCCTTCTACAGAAGTTGATTCTATTCCAGGAGATAAACTACATGCAATACTTAGTGAGAACGAAATCTCTTTAGTTAATGCCGATGGCAGTCCTCTTAAACAAACAATTGATGGAGAATTGATAATAAAGAACCCTAGTAAAAAACATCGAGCATGGGATATTGAAGTTGAATTATCCAATACTGCCTCAACAGATCTAGGCGGTAAAACAGTCACTGTTAGAGAGTTAGAAGCTACAGAAGTAACTACGATACCATATAGTTCAAATGGCCCTAGAATGATTAATGTTAGAGAAATAATTGATACTGAATCAGAAAGAGAACAGGAAGCCAGTCTTTCATTAGTGCTCTCTGATAATCCTCAAGAAATTCTAATTGTAATAGAAATTGAAAACATTTCCAATGTTTCATTAACAGATGTAACCTTAAGACGTAATTTTTCACCTAATTTTCAAATTCCAAGTTCTCCCGAGTATTCGATCGAAGAAAATTCGGTAATTTGGGAAATTGGTCGAATGTCTGTTGGTGAAAATAGGAAATTATCTATACTGCCAAATGTATTGATTAATTCAGTCGAAAAAATTCCTGCAGGTTCTTCTGAAGTGTCCTACAAGGCAGAATCAACAGTTTCTAGAATTGGCTTTGAGGATGTTTCAAGTTCAGGCAGACAGTTTTCTTATGTTAATGCGATAGAAGATGATCGTCCGGGAGTATGGCATTGTAAATGTGTTTTCGAAAATAAATCTTCATTCGTAGTTTCGCTTTCAGGAGCTTCTGTAAGGTTAGTAGGTCGTGATTCGCCAATACTAGATCTTTCAGATTTAAGGCAAGATATCCCACCAGAGGGGAGTTGGGAGTCCATGGAAAAGAGAGTTGAATCAGATGATCAACCAAGTTTCACGCAAGAAGTTAGGTATTCTATTTTACCACGAGTATCAGTTCAATCGTCCGGTACAATAACGATATCTGAACAAAATTTATCTATTCTGGATGCACAAATTCTAAAGAGATTTGATATCTCAAGAATTAAATCATATGTTTCATCAGATTTAGAAGCAACGATTACTATAGAAAATACCGGTTCAGCAACAATTAATGTAATGAGAATTATAGATGATATACCTGGTATATTCGTGCCCCCTTCTCTTGAGAAGGTACATATAGAAATTGAAGGTCTAGATTTGAGTGATGAGCAATATCGTATAGAGGTAATTAATGGCAATCAAATTGAAGAGAAACTTATCTCCCCTGATAATCCGGGGCATGCTTTGAGGATTACAGTAGGGACTTCTTCAAGGTTAGGCCTTAAGCCTGGGAAAACTTTGGTCATAAGATATCCTCTTCATGCACCCGATCCATCTCCCAAAAATGAATTGTTAGCAGCCCCTATAAGGTCTGATTTTAGTATGGAACGATTTGGCCCGGTTGCAACTAGAACAGTCGACAGATCTCCCGTAGTCAGAGTAGTCCATCGTAGAAGGAAGATTAGTACAGGTAAAGAGGTGTTTCCTGGTGGCGGTGCGGGGCGTTATGAAATTTTACTAATGTTCCATAATACCTCTGATTCGGCTCTTGATGACTTAGCTTTACACGACATAGTTCCTGGAACTTTTTCTATAGAAAATTCATCCGTTAAATCTTCATTTAGTGGTGAAAAAGACTCATCATTTACCAAAGAATCATCAAGAGATGGGAACAAAGTCACATGGGCGATTGGTAGAATTGATATTAATGAACGTATAGAAGTTTTGTATGAAATTCAGGGGGATACTGAATCTGAATACAAGGTATCTGATGCCCAAGATTTTCATGGTGCAACATTTGGAAAGGAGGTAGATGAGGAGCCTAATGTTCCAGAATGGGCAGATAAAGTATCACAGCCAAATTTAATTTCTGTTCCAATATCTAAACCAGTTAAAGAAGTGGTTGATTTAGAAAATAATTCCTCTGAAAAATCAGTCAAAGAAGAATCAGTAATTAATTCTAATGATCCTTCAACTGAAAATAATATTGGAGAGGTTTCAGAAAATCAAAATCTTTGTCCTATTTGTATGTCTGATTCCGAGAAAGGAGCATCAACCTGCTTAGTTTGTGGATATTCTTTCAAGTAATCAATGTTGAATATAGAAGTAACCTAACCGAAGTATTCATTCAATGTGTATGAAGCCAAGGAGTCATGGTGGATGCTGGGCCCAATAGTAACTCCCAACCTGCTGGCATGGGTTCAGCAATGTTACCAATGCTTTTTCTTCTCTTAATGATGATGTCATTGATGATGTTTCCGGGAATGAGAAACTCTCTATCAAATGGTGCCGGTACTGTGATTGAACCATTCCTTTTCGGAACTTTAGGATTAGAACAATTTTTCGTGCCGACAGTATTTATCCTTGGGTCTAGTATAATGATTGTAAATACAGTAATACGTTCATTTTTCATGGATCCTTTGAAACAAGCTCACCACAGCCATCGTAGTAAGCAAATCAGTCAGCAAATGCGCGAAGCAAGAATGTCTCGAGATACTGCCAAAATCGATAAGATGCAGAAATTACAGATGGAAATGATGCCTGAACAGATGGCTATGCAAGGTGCTATGATGAAACCTATGATGTTTACAATGATATTCATAATTGGTATTTTTAGTTGGATGGCTGATACAGTAATTGATTTTAGGGTTGATTATGTTAGTTTACCTTGGCAACCTATGTGGGGTTTTGAAAATAGAATTATGTGGATTTTTCCTGCATGGATTGCCACTTATATCACAATGAGTGCCCCCTTGGGAAGGATAGTAGATAGACATTTGAAATTATTACGCTATAGGAGTCACCCAGTGGTACTTGCAGGTGATATGATTCCAGAGCCTTTACTATATCTACTCGAAGATGACAAAGCAAAATCAAGTTCTGACTCTAGGACACGTAGATCCCAGAGGAAGAGAGCGGGTCCAAGAAAAACTGGTAATCAATTATCTGAGTCTCAGAGGCGTAGTAGTGGTAATCTACAAGTGGCACCACCTCAGAAAGGAACCCTTTGTCCATCTTGTGAATCAGATAATATTGTAAGAACCGCTAGAGGAAAATTACGTTGTAATGTTTGTCGAATTGAATGGCGGTGAGATTTTGGTTAAAATCACAGTTAGTGGCCCTCCAGGAAGTGGGACTTCAACATTAGTTGAGAAATTAGCATATGAATACTCTTGGTCATCTATAAATGGTGGAGATGTTTTTCGTAATGAAGCAAACAATAGAGGTTTGACAGTAGGTCAATTTAGTGATCTTTGTAAAAATGATTTAGAGGTCGATAAATCTCTTGATAATATGTTGAAAAATGAGATTGGCGATCCTCATGGAGCAGAGATTATCGAAAGTAGACTTTCTGGTTGGTGGGCATATCTTATGGGAGTAGATTGCCTTAGAGTTTGGGTAAATGTTAGTCCCGAAGAATGTGCACGTAGAATACAAAATCGAGAAGGTGGTGTATATGAAGATAAGTTGATATTATCTCAACAAAGACAAATTGATGATAAAAAAAGGTACCAAATTCTTTATGATATCGATTTAGATGATATGAGTCCTTATAGCCTTATTATTGATGCTGATAACATAGGTGCGGACGAAGTATTATCAATTGTCCAATCAAAAATCAGGAAGTGAAAGTTTTGAGTGAAATTATTTTTGATGAAAAATCTACTACCAATAATAAGTTTGGTAGTTTACCTCTAGATAGATCTCTTGATGAATTATTAAATTCTGGCATTTTACTAGTAAGGAAACCTCGAGGCCCAACTAGTCACCAGTTGACTGCATGGGTTCGTAATATTTTAGGTATTAAAAAAATCGGGCATGGAGGGACTTTGGACCCGATGGCTACCGGTTTATTGACAATTTTGTGTGGTAGAGCGACACGCCTAACCGATATTATTCTAAAGGGTGATAAAAGATATATTTCTGTTATTCGTTTTGGTAGAGATGTCCAATCAAACGAATTAGAAGACATTCTCACTAGCCTTAGTGGCGAGATTTATAATGTACCTCCAAAAGAATCTGCAGTCAAAGTTCAGGTTCGAACAAGGATAATAAAATCGCTTAATTTAATTGACTATGATCAATCTACTAGAATTGCTGCTATAGAAATATTTTGTGTTGCTGGAACCTACATACGGACATTAACAAGAGATATGGGGTTACTTCTAGATACATCTTGTGAAATGTTGGAACTTCATCGAGATAAAACCAGTCTTTTCGACGAATCAATGGCATGTGATATGCACCAATTAAAAGATGCAGTATTTTTGTGGAAAGAACATAATGATGGGAGAGGATTAATTAAACTTCTAACTCCAGTTGAATCAATATTAGGGAAATTACCCAGTATTACTGTAAAAGACGGTGCAGTTTCTGCAATGACTCATGGTGCACCACTAGCTAAACCTGGTCTAGTATCCTCTTCCACAGAGTTTGAATCAGGTTCTACTGTTGTAATTAAAAGTTTGAAAGGTGAAGCGGTGGCTATAGCTGAAACCTTAGTAAATTTTGATAAGTTTTTGTCAATGAAAAATGGACATGTTGCTATAGCGAAAAGCGTACTAATGCCCACGGGTATCTACCCGCAGAACTGGTCTAAACAGAATTGAATGATTATATCATTTCATGTTCTTCGTAAATCCATTCATCAGTTTCTAAACGAACTTTAAGTTTCATCATAATTACACACACCACCGGACTGCCCAAGGACAGTGCAGCACTCCATATTCGGAATAGAACTTGATATAACTATTACCCGAATTAGTAACATTATCAGCCAAAGGGGTACTTTTTACAATATCACTTTCTTTTCTCATAAGGTTTCTTTATCTTCCCTGGCGCTAATTGTAGTAAGACTAAACCGATTAATACAATTACTATTGATGAAACTATGATTAGTGTTTCACTGATGAATAATTTTGATTCTTCATTATTGGTACTATCTGGTGAACTAATAAACAATGAAATTTGATTCTCGTTATTTTCTTCATTAGATTCTTCAATTGAAAATGTGCTATCTACAAAAATTCTAATTGTGTTATCTTGGTCATTGCCTGAAAGAGCAGTATCGCATATTGTATTAACAAGCGAACCAGGTTGCAATGTATCAATGCTTTTCGTATCAATCAGTATGTCATTAACGTAACACCTAACATCAATTCCGTTAGCAGTACCTCTGCCTTCATTCCGGATATAGGCAATAATTTCCACAACATCTCCATGTTTTCCATTGGAGATATCTGCGCCATTTTTCCTAACGGTTATTGATTCAACTAACAAATCAGACTTAGCAGATACATCGATGGTAATATTCTCTGAGACTTGGTTTTCTCCATCACTAACTATGATATTAACTGTATGAATTCCAGAATCAATTGGAGTTAAGATCAGATGATTGTTTCCGTCGATTGTTGCCCAAGACTTAGTAGTTGTAATTTCAATATCATCGGAATCAACGTCATAAATACTCATGGGAATTACTAAAGTTTCTCCTAAATTCATATAAGATAGAGTAGGAATATCCTCGATAACAGGCATATCAGATACTGGAGCCACATTTACTGTAAAAATTCCAATCCATTTGTTTTCTTGACTTAATGCACTATCGAAAACTTCAACGGTAATTTTTACTTCTCCTGAAGAATCACTAACGGTCTGTAATTCTATGAAATTAAGATCTTGTTCTGCACTATATAGTGAGTCAACTTTAATGATATCATTGTTGGAACTTGATGTTTGTATTACAAGACCTGATCTTGGAGTAATATCGTCTTGACAAGGTAAAGACATTAGAAATCCTCCCTCGTCTTCAATCATATCTAGATTTGCGATATTCTGACATACCGGAGAATAGTCATATTCTAATTCGAATCCGCCCGTAATTGAAAGTTCCTCAATGTGAACTACTGTTGTTTCTGCATTACCATCAGATGACCACTGGAACCTTGAAGCGATTCCTATACTCGTATCGCTATTGTCTAATGGGAAAGCATGTCCTATTGGTACACTGAACGAAAATTCTCCAATATTCATTGGAACGGTTTCTACCAGATATTCTCCAATTGCAAATCTAATATTGCTCGCACTTGAAAGGTCGCTCGCAGAACCTGAAATTTTCCCATTAACAATTAGTTTAGGGTCATTAACATCAACCCTTAAGCCTTCAACGCATCCATCTATAATATGTATTCTTACAAACTGTTTCTCAGTAGGGTTATCTATCAAATCTCCCGATTGTTTAGGAGAAAAATCTCCTTCAACTCCTGCAGGAATAACTCCTATACTGTGGTTCCCAGACCCATAAACATGTATTCTACCTAGTTCTTGGCCATATGGCACTTCAACCTCTAGATTCCAATAAGATTCATTAGTTCCGTCAGGTGTAAGTCCGCAGGATTCAATGTTCAATCCCTCAATTTCTCCATCATAAGGAGAAAAATCAATCACCGGTAGAATTCCAATATTACTTTCATGATTTGCTTTAATGTTCTCAAATGAATACCATGGCATATGATATTTAACACGAACTCCTACAGAGTCAACTCTAACTTCAGAATCATCATTTGTTCCTATTGAAACATAATCAATAGTAATTTCAGAGTTTACAATCTCATTCCAACTCCAATCATGTAAGTGATCTAATTCAATTATCATTGGATTATTCATTCTAAAAACTCCAGAAGTGGTACGTGCAAATTCTCGAACTAACTTATCTGAGCCAGTACTTTCTAAGATTATTCTCACAGTGTCTTGATACAAAACATCCGGTATTTCGAAGTGTAAAACTAATGAAACATTTTCAATTTCTTTATCATATAATCCTGGGTAGCTAAATCCTCCTACTGATATTTCCGGTCCTCTGGACCAGCTGTAATAAGTATCTGGGGCTCCAAGACTGTAATTTGACCCAGTTGTACTACTACTTGCCCAAGAGATCTGTGTCATGAAGTTATCAGGCCTTTCATGGGTGAATGAAAGCTCATTGTCGGCTACCATACCTATTGTATAATCGGCAGGGTCGTTACTAAATCCAGATGTACTTGTAATGTCCCATTGGGTAGGTTCATCAAAATTCCCAACCGAAGTTAAATCAATTGATTCTGATGAAATTACAGTATCTGCCTGAATTATTGGGGCCATAGGAGCTATTAGAAACATCGTCAAAAATAATATGGTTATGTTACTCGACTTCATCATCATTTGTCTGCGAACTTAACTACCGCTTGAATGCGTTGGTGATATGATTATCATCGTGGCTCTTTGGAACGCTTGAAATACGGTTCTACTCTCGAGTGATTAGCAAGACGGCTGTGATGGTGTAGAGGTTAGCACGGTGGGTTGTGGTCCCGCCGGCCCGGGTTCAATTCCCGGTCACGGCCCCATCTTGTATTTCTATGCTCATTCGATGATATTATTCTAGGTCACTTGATGAAATATGATGACCCATTTTATCGCTCTTGGTTTTCAAATAATCTCTATTTTCTGTCCTTACTCCGACAATTAATGGAACTCTCTCCACTACTTCTATACCTAAGGTCTCAAGTTTTTCTACTTTATCGGGATTATTAGTTAAAAGTGAAACTTTTTTGACACCAATGTTTCCTAAAATGATTGATGCGATTGAATAATCTCTGGCATCTGCAGGTAAACCTAACATTAAATTTGCATCTAATGTATCTGCACCTTTATCTTGCAGATTGTAAGCTTGAATTTTGGCATGAAGTCCTATTCCTCTCCCCTCCTGTCTCAAATATACCAAACAACCCCAACCCTTTTGCTGTATTTTTTCCAACGAATCATCTAATTGAGAGCCACAGTCACATCTAA
Source organism: Thermoplasmatota archaeon (assembly GCA_030828405.1). Lineage (GTDB taxonomy): Archaea > Thermoplasmatota > Poseidoniia > Poseidoniales > Thalassarchaeaceae > MGIIb-O2. The sequence goes on along the minus strand of JAURCP010000015.1, from coordinate 19,818 downwards.
TACTGGAAAATGCATCACCAGTAATACATTCTGAGTGAACTCTAATTAGAACTGGATCTGGACCATCCATATCGCCTAGAGTTAATGCGACATGATCTAAGCCAGTGTCTTCTTCATGAAATACCCTTATTCTAAATTCGCCATATTTTGTAGGCAGTCGGGCATCAGCTGGAACATCTAAGTTCTCTTTAATATTGATTTTATCTTCAAACCCCATATTATCAATTCCAATTTATATTATTTCTTAATTGTGTAAATAAATTCTCCAATTTTTTCTTCAAAATCAATTAGTTCTAAATCTAATCGACTGCATAATGCAGGCATATCATGCTTAGTTTCAGGGTCATCGCATACCACTTTAACAATAGTTCCTGGTTTACTTACATCAAGTAACTTACGTGTTTCATGAATTGGAATTGGACAAAAAAAACCAACTAAATCCAATACTAAAATCTCATCTTCTGAAACAGAATCAGACATCTACTTACCTCATGCCTCAATAATTTCAGGTTTAAGTTTTCGTCCATTATACTCTCTTGCCTTTATGACATCTATAACATAAGCAACTTTTGCAACATGAACTTCAACCTCTGTACTCCCCTCCGATTGATTAATTTCGCCTATTATTATTTCAGGTATTTTTGCTTGACTAACTATCCAATCGCTCAGAGCTCTCTTTGTTGAATCTTGTATTCCAATTTTTAGATTTATTCTGACCATACCGAATGAGTCTGCTACTTCATCCCAATCATCTCTTTTCCTAACCGGATCTCTACTCATTCCATCTGGTAACTCAGGAGTCTCTACAAAGGGAATTTCTAATCCCCAAGTTGAGCTAATTTTTTGTAAGCTGCCTTTATCTTCTTTTGAGACAAGACTCCAAGCTTCTCCTTTCCTCCCCATTCTCCCAGTTCTACCAATTCTATGTACAAATGCCTCAGTATCATCTGGTAAGTCATAGTTGACAACAATGGTAATTCCATCAACATCTAACCCTCTAGCCGCTACATCTGTAGCAACAACAATTCTCTCATCTCCAGATTTAAATTTACTCAACAACTTTTCTCTTTTATTTTGGGGCATGTCTCCGTGTATCCCTACTGCCTCCATCTGAAATTTACCAAGCCTCTCTACAATTACATCTACCATTCGTTTCGTATTACTGAAAATTAGCATTTGTCCCTCTTCAGACATATTAGCTATTAATCTGCCTAGGACCCATAATTTATTTCCTCTACCAATTCTTACTGCATATAAATCAATTTCTGGAATATCAACTTCTAAATCATCACTCATAACATGCTCAGCATCAGTCATTATTTCTTCAGTGATATTCAGTACTTCATCAGGGAATGTCGCACTAAAAAGTAAGTTCTGATTGCGATTTGGCATTTTTCCAATAACCCATAAAATGTCAGGAAAGAATCCCATATCTAACATTCTATCTGCTTCATCTAAACAAAAGATAGAGATTTTTTCTAATTTCAAATGACCTTTTTTAGCCATATCGATAACCCTACCCGGAGTCCCAACAACTATGTCGCATCCATTGGATAGAATTTTTGCTTGTTTTTCAATATCGGTTCCTCCGTACACTGAAACTATTTTTAATCCCTTTTTACCTTGTAATAGTTCTAATTCTTCTGTAACTTGAACTGCGAGTTCTCTTGTAGGACAAAGGATAATTGATTGAGGAAAACCTTTCTTCTGACACCTTTCAAGTATAGGAATCCCGAATGCTGCAGTTTTACCTGAACCAGTCTTTGCTTGTCCAACAATATCTTTGCCTTTCCTTGCCAGAGGAATTGAATCTAATTGGATTTCCGTTGGTTCAATCCAACCTCGTGATTTTATAGCATCCAATATGCTAGATTCTAATCCCCACTTTTCAAAAATTGACATCTAATCGCCTCAGAAGGTCTCGGAATCTTTGATTTCCTTCTGAAGTTCTCCCATCCAGTATTTTTTACAATTCTCTTTTGTTAGAAATTGATCTTTTGAAGAAAAATTATGGTTGAAATGACCGTTGTTTGCAGAAGCAAATTGGTCATTTGTCTTTTTGTGAAACTTCTGAAGTACATGTTGCTTCATATATTGTTGAAACTTTAATGATTTTTGCCTATTGATACCATTTGGTGTAACACCCTCCCACAGGCGTTCAAATTGTTCGAGTTTCTCATCAAACTGCTCGCTCATCTTAAGTCCTCAGGTTTTGGCCGACTTGCCTTCTGTTTATCATGTTCACCCTTGGGCTGGTCCTGCTTATTGTGACCCATGAAGTCACTCTCATACTCATCATTAACTTGTTCTACCGGTGCTAAAAATCTATTTTTTTCACTTTCTGAACCGTCTAATTCAATATCTACTGATAGAGCAGTAAGCCTTTTACGAAGTTTAGGATCTGTCTCTTGCCTCAATAATTCTGCCGCACTTTCTCTTAACCTGTCTCCAGTAAGAATAATAGAAAGTTGACCAATACAAGCAGTTCTTAAATTTAGATCTCTTGACCTTGCTCCACGCAAAATCATATCTGTTACTCTTGGACTCTGTAGATCTAATTTCTTCATGGCACGAATAACAGAATTACGGACGTTCGTATCATCATCGTCTAATGCATTTTCTACTAATATTAAGGCAATTCTAGGCTCACTATTTGTAAGTGTAACCAAGCATTGCGCAGCATTTCTTCTAACTTGTGCATCTTCGTCTTCTAATGACCAACCAATTAGATCCCATCCTGATGGTCCACCTTTCGCAGCAATGTTCCTCAGAATTTTAGACCCTTTTCTTCGAAGATCTACGTCATCTTCTCTAATTAGCTCATCAATATGTAAACAGCCCGTCTCCGGCCATGCAATACTAGTCAATTTTAGAGCCTCAAAAGCACTCTTTCTATGTGTTTTATCAGTACTTCTTAACTCTCTTCTCAAGATATCTTCACACCCTGATGGGAAAATTGGAGACATCTTTTGAAGAGTCTGCATTGCGACCTTCCTTACATTCAAATCATCATCTTGTAATCTATCAGATAGGTAAATCATTAGATCTTTGTGAAGTTTCAATGAGAAGATTGGCATTACTTCTAATCCTGCTATTCTGACATTTACATCATCATCGTCCAATACTTCTAGTAAAATTTCGTGTGCTTTAGGAATAGAATTTTCATATACTCTCGCTAAAGCCCTTATTCCATCAGTTCTCTTTACAAAACCTCCACCATTTGTTAACGATAATTCCAATGTTTCAATCTCTCCTTCTGCTAATTTTAGAATTTCATAAACTGGAATTCGTTGCCAAGGACCATCAGATGGTTGCAGAGAACGAATATCCTTTTCTACAGTTTTCTTCCTCTGTTGGATAATTTTCCCAGTACGTGGGTCTCTAGCAACATAGTCGTCTGCCATATATTTCAATAGCGCCGGAAGCGACCTTCACTATTCAACTAAAGGTTCATCTGTTCAGGAATATATTAGAAAACAATCAAGAGATATAGCACACTCAGAAGTCTGTTAATATGTCTGAAGAATCCATTAATGAGGTTCAAAAGTTAATTTTTGTGAGTTTCTCCGAGCAAACCGAACTAAGCATTTCTGATCTAGAAAGACTTTGGTCTCTAGAACTTCAATGGATGATGCCTGAAGAAGCTTCTTTAGTAATTAAAAAATTAATAAAGTCAGGTTGGCTAGTCTCGGAAAATAATTTAGTTTCTCCTGTTTATCTTGATAAACAGAGTTCACCTAGCCTTGGGTGGCAACCAATGTTAAGAATAATTTCCTCCCCCCCAATCTTTGTTTCTGAATCAGTTCCCTCTGCTATCGTCAAGGCAGAGGCCAAATCTGAAATTATTGTTAACGTAGTCCAATCTGAAAAGACTTTTTCTTCCGAAAAACACCCTCCAGACCGTTCAGAGAGCAATATCCCAACTTTAATTAGGTTCATAGCCAAGAAATCAGAGATAGATAATAGAGAAGTTGTACGAAGAGCTCAAAGAAAAAGGCGTTCATTAGGGCCAGTGACTCTATGGATGGCCCTCGCTCTTGTTGCTAGAGAACAGGGCCTAGATATGGTTGAAGTTTCTTCTCTAATAGAGCCGGCCTAGTTTTCACTGGAAGTTGTGACTTCAGCCGCTAATAATCCTGGTAGAACAAACAATGCTAAGATTAGAGAAAATGCAACGGAAATTGAGCTAACAATTCCAAAATCTTGTATCACAGGTATAGGAGACAATTTTAACACTAAAAATCCGCATATTGTAGTGCCAGCAGACATGATGAGTGCAGTCCCAGTAGTTTGGTACATAATTTTCATAGATTCCCACACCCCATGGCCTGATCTTCGATTACTTTCAAAACTTCTCCAAACATGTATGGAATAATCAATTCCTAATCCAACAGTTAGTGCTGTAATCATTATGGTTAATACATTCCAATTTAACCCAAGGATTGCCATCGAACCAACAACCCAAGAACCACTAATTCCAACCGGCAAAATTACTACCAGTGATTGACCTAATCTTCTAGTTAAGATAAATAATACTAGTATTGAAACTAGTAAACTCCAGCCCGTCGATTCAACTTGTGAGACAACTAGCCCTGAAAAAATACTGTGAATCATCATCACATCTCCTCCGATGTGAGCATCTGCATCTATATATCCTGAATCTTCAATCCATTCTGCTTGTTTTTCAAATTCCACTGCTAATACTGAAGTTTGTTCACTTGTTTCTGCGATAACATCTATTCTAATTTTTAGATATTTGATGCTATTATTATCATCCGTAAGAGCGACATACATCGATGTTCTTTCACTCCAAGACTGTCCTCTCAATGGTTCCCCAATTGATTCATTAAGTAATAGTGAATGGACTGCTGCAGACAAATCTCCTTCAACAAAACCATCTCCCACATCTAATCTACCATCATAAATCCCTAAATGGAAAGTTTCACCAAAACTAGAATCTGCTTCTATTGCATCTCTGAGAATTGGATATAATCCATCATATGATGGACGTTGTGAATCAGTATTTGTTGGAATAACAACTCCTGAAATAGTAGAAATTCTAAGATCTAACATGTCAAGTCCTCGGAGCATATCTCTTTCTCCAGATAAAGAATCTTTACCCTCAGTTGGTTCAATAAGTATTGTCACAGACTTCCAAGCCGCAGCATCATAAGATTCGTACATATCCCCCCTAACTTCCATTATTGGCATATCTTCATCAGAAAGGAAATCAGTCAGTTCAAAACTAGTTTCAAGTTTAGTTCCTGCTAAGAATACTGAACTAGTTGTTAATAAAACGACAACAAGTAAAATTCTAGCAGTATTTCTTTTTTGGAAATTTGTTGCTAAATCAGCAAATTTAGACAAATCAATAGGCTTTCTTTTCTTTACTCCAGTTGTTTTCTCAACAACTACGTGTAAAGCCCCTACTGTAACTGTACTTGCAATAAAAGCACATACTACGCCTAATGCTAAAGTTATGCCAAAGGTTCGTAAGGGAGGTAGTGGAGATAATGAACTTGCAAGGAAAGCAGATACTGTAGTTACCACTGCTAGTGTTAAAGCGACTCTCAATATTGAGAATGCCCTTACCCATGCATGAGCAGCAGAGTTAGAATGTTTACGAGCTTCTTCGTATCCTCTTTGAAGGTGGATTGCGTAGTCAATTCCCAGACCAAAAACCACCGGAGCCACTGCGACTTCAAGTATGGAAAAAGGCCTTCCTAGCAAGGTAATAGTCCCATACGTCCAAACCAATGCTGCAGTAAGTCCTAGTAAAGGCGCAGCAATCATTAATGCTGAACGGAAAACTACTGCTAAAACAAATACTACAACAATAATTGCTAGCATCAACAACCAAGTAAAATTATCTAAAGTGGTGTCATTAATGTCATTACTGATTAGATCATCAGATATGACCCCATAATTCAATACAGTGCTTGAATCTGAAGTTATATTTTCTGTTAGGACTTCTCTGATACTTTTTGCAAGGTTCTGCCTTTCCTTGGAATCTAAAGATCCATCAATTTCTATTACCCACATGGTACTAGATGAAATAGGCGTAGAAGAACCTTCTTTGGTAACAATCCAATCACAAACATGAATGTAATCAAAATTAGTATTTAATAAAGCATCTTTAGCAAATGTTGCCGAAGCTATTGCTTGGTCGTTCCCTATTGCATCTGTACATTCTTCATCATCATTTATTATTGCTAATATCAGATTATCCCATTCATTAAAATCCTGTATAGTCCTACTTTGATTATCTCTTTCTTCAAGGATATTTTGTAAAATACTTGCAATATTGATATGAGATATAATTCCGTTACCAAATTTCTCATCAATACTTTCTAAATCATTATGTAATTGTTGCAATGCTCCGATTTCTAATACATTAGCTCCTTCCTCATTTGGTGTGACATGAACATAAATTCTATTTGGCGTATCCTCCATTACTAGGTTCATCCTTTCTTCCGCAGATTTTGCTTCATTCTCAGGTGCGAATGCTGAAAGGTCGGTTGTGAATTCCGGTAGGGGAACAAGCACTGACGCTGTTATAACAGTTAATAATAGGCTGATAATTAGTATTGCCGGGGCTAATCTTCCAAACACTTCGGCGAACCTTTCTTCTCTTGATTCGCCCCCCTCCATCATTAACCCGAATCAATATCGGTGTTAAACTTAGACCGTTCTCTGTCCCTTCAAGCGCCAGCATTCGAAGGCAAGCCCTCAAAAAGGGGGGGCCACTCGAAAGGCTGTCTTATGCCAATCAAAGTCTTGAAAAACGAAGGAACCGAACTTCGCCTAAGAATCATCGGAGAGAATCATTCTACCTTACAACTTTTCCGTTCACGGCTTAATGATAGCAAAGATGTAGATTATGCAAATTACTTCCAAAAACATCCAGATTTAGATGAGCCTGAACTGTACGTTCGTTGTGTTAAAGGCAAGAAAGCAGAGAAAGTCTTCCGTGACCTCTGTTCAGATATTAACAAAGAATTATCTAATTTAGAATTATAAGTTGTTGAATATGGATAATAAGTCCATTGAAGAATACCTTGGTTTTGGTTCTGGAGCCGTCGAAGGTCTTGGGATTGGAGGAATTTTAAAGGTTAGAGTAGAAGATTTCAGAGTTGAAGAAGTATCTCCTATACCTGCACTGGACCCTAAAGGTCGTTTTACAGTAGCCAGGGTCACACTAGTAAACTGGGAAACAAATCGTTTTCTTAAGAGGCTTTCAAGAGCATGTGGAATAAATAGAAATCGTATTTTTGCATCTGGCTTAAAAGATAAGAGAGCGATTACTACGCAACTTCTAGTTATTGATGCTCCAAGGAAAAAAGTTGAATCAGTAGTTATTCCAGATACAACAATAGAAATTTTAGGTCGAACACATCAGAAAATTGGCATGTCTGATCATGATGGTAATCGTTTTTCAATAACTGTTAGGGGTTGTTGCTATGAGAATGGCGATCCTATGGATGGTAAAGAGGCCATGAGGAGGGTATTAGAATTAGTTTCTAAGATGTCAGAGAAACTTGGTGAGAATGTTTTTCCCAATTGGATAGGGCCTCAACGATTTGGTTCTACTAGACCCGTAACTCCAGAAGTCGGACGTGCTGTTGTGTCAGAAAATTTCCACGAAGCAGTCAATCTATATCTTGGTATGAAAGGATTAAATGACGGTGAAGAAACTGAACTTTTTAGAGAAATGTGGAGAGAAACAGGAAATCCTGAAAAGTGTCTTGAAATTATTCCTAAACATTTAGGGTTTGAAAGAAATATGTTAGAGAGTTTACAGAAACAACCTGAAAATTGGGTTAAGGCATACAAAACTCTCCCTCCTTCATTACAACTACTTACAGTTCATTCTCTTCAATCATTAGCATTTAACCATTCATTAGCTGGTAGACTTAAATCAAATATTGGCATTGTCGAACCAGAAATAGGTGACTTAGTGGCTCCAGTTCAACCAAGTGGTAGAATTGATGTAGGAAAAATGTCTGAAGTGAGCGATACAAATTTAGAAAGATGTCGTAGGAATTGTAGATTAGGTCGTTTAGCTGTAACAGGCCCTCTACCAGGCAATGATGCACCAATTGCTACAGGAGTTCCAGGTGAAGTAGAGAAAAAAGCACTTGAAAAAACTAGTTTAGATTCAATTGACTGGAAGGTATCCGCAATCCCACGTCTTTCTACTAACGGTACAAGGAGGCCATTGTCAGTCATGTTCAGAGATTTTTCAATTGAAGAAGTCCCTGAAATTCATGAATCTTCAATTTCGAAAAGGTGGGAAGAAGGCCCTAAAGAAAATGATTTATGGACTCCAGAGGGTTGTAGCATGAGAATGAAATTTATTCTGCCACCAGGGACTTATGCAACAGTATTGATGAGAGAACTAATGCGTTCTCCTTTAGATCACTATTGATTAATGTTAGAATTATTCAAAGTCTTCCCATTTCTAGAGCTTCTATCTGGCCAACTAGGGGATTGATTGCTCTGACTCTTTCTTCAAATTCATCTACGATTCCTTCGCCTTCACCTAGAACTACTTGGACTTCAATAAACATCATTCCAAATGCAAGAGGTTTAATTTCTACTGCTTGTACTTCATCAAAAGAATCGATTACATCTGCAATAGATTGGTAATCTGGAGTACCATCTTCTGGATTGTTTATAGTTACCTTATATTTTACAACGACATGACCCATAATTAACACCTCAATTCAAGGACCCTGGAAACCACAAGTTGGGCATATGTAAGGGACTGCTTGTGTTCTGCACTGTGCGCTTCTACCTATTGATGTACCACATTCTGGGCACGGAAACGCTGTACTTTTATTATCCACTAGAGGCACTCCTGATGATGTGCAAACTTCTGCTCTACTTCCCATTTCTGTCCCTCGGATAGGTCGGGCGAGCCACCACCCCTTTTTAGGCTTGATTGAAGAGATAGAATAGAATATCTAGCCCAATAGCCATTATTGCCATCTATACGGATATTTTGTAAGTAAAATCTCGTCCCAGTGTTTAGTGATAAAATGGGCGAAGATGAATTAATTTTGGAAGGCGAACAAAGCGACCTCAGCAAATATGTCGAAGATGCTGGTGGAATACATGGTCTAAGGGAGGTTCACAAAGTAAGGGGTTGGAACAATATTCAATATGGTGCTGGTTTATCTGGTAAAAATACTCCAGCAACTAAACTATCTATGAATAAAGCATTTATTCCACCCGGAGGTATTGCTAAAGCCCACATTCATGTTGATTTTGATGTAATGGTATTTCTTCTAAAGGGTAGCGTAAGACATGAGTTTGGACCTGGATGTCATAATTCTGTTACTCATAGTGCTGGTGATATGTTCTACATTGAGCCGGGCTTGCCTCATGAAGTTTTTAATTGCTCAGATACAGATTGGGTTGAAGCAATTGTTTCGAGATCAGATGCTTCTGAATGGCAGAACATTATACCTTATGATAGAAGTTCTGAATGAGCTGAATTAAGTTTAGGGAAAGGCTGAGGATTAAATCCCCAGCCCTTCCTTTACGTTTATCTGTCTATATTTGCTCTTGATTTAAGACATCATTGCGGATGCTTTCTTAGCACCCATCCATGCTACAACACCGAAACCGATCTTGTTAACCATGTCAGCAATATTGTATAATATAGCCATAATTTCTTTGCCGTCAGAGCCAGAATCTACTATGTCTGTACCTACTAAGTAGCCAATAGGATAGATAATCCATCCGACTAGAATGAATGTTCTTAGAGCATTAGCACTCCATACTAATTCATCTTTGATTTTGCTGTTATCTACTCCCTTACCGTCGTATAGACCGAATGGAAGACCAGTTGCTACCATAATCATAGCCCAACCTACTCCACCAAGGATTAATCCAGCCCATGCATCAATTTCTCCAATTTCTCCAAGGTAACCAAATGCAATCATGATGATTGCACCTACGAAACAGACTCCTGTGAATCCTAGACCTAGTACTTTGTTGTCTGTAATAGCATCCTTTCCAACTAGTGAAGGGAATTTTAGAGCCATTAGTGGTACAGTAATAATCCAGTCCATGTATCTGTAGTCTGTGCTAACTGCGCCAGTATCGATGTAGACTCCACGCATATAGTAGTAGTGGAAAGCCGCAATACCAACAATCAATGCAGAAATTGTCATTGTTGTTCTGTATTCTGGAGCAACATTGTTTCTTTCACTCATGAAGAAAACAAAAGCCGCACCCATTGAAATATATCCTATGAAGAACATGAAGAAAGTAGCTCTTCCTAATGCATCTCCTGCATAGTATGTTTCCGGATCTATTGTTGCAGCAGAAACATTTTGTGTAATCATCAATGCTAACATTGTTGCACCTGCAATTATGGCATTCGTTCTTGGGCTAAATTTAGATAACTTACTATTCATTTCAAGTTCCTCTGGTTTTAACGGATGCTATTGATTATATAAGTAAATGTTTTTTTCAATTACCTTGAAGTGTTAAAACACACTATTCCTCATTTTTCCGACCTGTATATTTCCTGTAACCAATTATTGTATCAGTAATGTCTTTTTCTTCTTCGTAATCGATAACAACATCAAGATATTTCAAATGATCTTTCAGATGTTCATATGCAGTTCTTCCTTCGGCTCCCTTTCTAATTTTAGGTAATTTATTTCTACATACTAAGTAAGTTTCTGATGATGAACTTCTAGAGGCCGTTGGAGCGAATCTTTGTACACTCGAAAATCTCATTTTAGCTGCTTCAATTAATCCCTCAATCCCGACTCCTTGGAATATTTTTGTTACAAAAGAACCTCCGGGACTCAATATTGGCATCGCGGCATCTAGGACCATCGTGGATAATTCTAATGAGATTGCCTGGTCTGTATCGTAACGTCCCGTCAATCTTGGAGAGATATCACTAATGACACAGTTTAGAAAATATCCTTCTAGTTCTTGATTTATCTGTTCCACAGTTTTGGGATTTGTTATATCTCCAATTATAATTGTAGCCCCTTCTACGGGAGATGTTGACAATAAGTCAACACCTATGACATATCCATCTTCGCCCACTTCTTCAACAGCTACCTGTGTCCATCCTCCAGGATGACATCCAATGTCTAGAACATAATCTCCTTTTCTAATAATATCGAACCTTTCTTGAATCTGTTTCAATTTATACGCAGAACGTGCTCTATATCCCTTAGATTTAGCTTGCCTTCTCCAAGGGTCGCGACGGTTTTCTTGATACCAGCGCTTACTCATCAGTGTGTCTCGTCCAGCCTCTTAGTTATGAAGTAAAGACGTTTGGAGAGTTGCATATGGGGGGAAACGCTGGGTTCTGTGGCTTCATAGTTTTACTATTGTTAGCATTACCATCATCTAATATCGTTGCAGAAGAAGACTCAAATAATTGGTATGTCGAAGGAGGTAATTCTGTCTTAATGGAACAATATACTGCTACTTGGTGTGATGTATGTGCGCAAATAGACCCCTGGGTTTCTGAATTTGCAGATGACCGTGGCTCTCGATTAGTTAGAGTTGCTTTGCATGATCCTGTAAATGATCCTCTAGGTAATTCAATTTCTTCTGAGAGATTATCTATCCATCCAAATAGTTTGGAACTAGCTCCTTCTTTTTGGTTTGATAGTAACAACGAGATCAAAGGAAGGGTCGATCCCGTAGACTTAGATAGGGCTTTGCTCAATTCTGAAGGAAATCGAGGTTCAGATACTTTAATTTCAATCTCAGCAGCCAAGATATTTGATAGTAGTTCCTTGAGTTTGAGAGTAAATTTATTTAATGTTGATAATTCAAGCAATAATACTCAAATTAGTATTTTTTTATTGGCCGAGATTAATATTGATAAATCTCAAGCAACAAACGGTATTACAACTCATGAGGATGTTGCAATTGCTTATATGAATATGGATATAGATACAAATTTCATCAAAGATAATACGTCTTCAGAAACGAATTTCAATTCACAATTTACTAATATTTCAATGACTAGAAATATAGATAGTTTTGAGATTAATCTCGATTTTTCTTTGGAAAATGTGATTTCTGAAGACATTTCTATTGTCGTAGCGCATGAAAAAACAGTTGAAGATCAAAGATCTACATTAGGAGCTATATTTTTAAATTTGGATAATAGTCAAAATTCGAACGGAATTAATGTTATATTCCCTTTAATACTGATATGTTTAATTTCAACAGTTATTCTATTCAAAGACCGATTTCTTTGATTAATTCTTTGACTGTATATCTGATAGCATCTTCAGATTGCATCGTAGGTACGAATTTTGTCGCAAATAATCGTTCAACATCTAATGAGGTTTTTGGAACATCACCTGCCCAACCTCTATCTCCTCCCGTGTATTCTATTGAAACGTTCTTTAGACCACTCTCTTCAACTACAATTTCTGCAATTCTTCTCACTGAACATGTATCTCCTGTACCTAAGTTGTAAAGACTTACGTTTTCTTTTGAATAATCGATTAGGTGTATCATTGCTCTAACGCAATCTCCTGCAGACATATATGATTTTTCTTGTAAACCATTACCCAAAACTTCTAGTCTATTTGGATTATTTTTTAATTTGTGAATGAAATCAAAAATCACTCCATGAGTGCCCCTAGGTCCGACGATATTAGCGAATCTGTGTATCCAAGCCTCCCCTCCGAAAGTTCCACACCATGAACTAATCAATGCTTCAGACGCTAGTTTTGATGCACCATATAATGAGATTGGTAAGATTGGACCATAAGTTTCTGGGGTAGGCATAATGTTTGCTTCACCATAGATTGCACTCGAAGATGAGAAAGAGATTCTTTTTACATCATTCAGCCGCATTGCCTCTAAGACATTATAAGTTGCCATTGTCCCTTGCTTAAGATCAGTATCTGTAATTTCAGTACCTAATCTTATATCTGGGTTTGCTGCTAAATGATGTACGGTATCAATTCCTTTCATGGCTTTCTTGACAGATTCTAAGTCTAATAAATCAGCCTTAAATATCTCTACTTTTCCTTTACCTTTGTGATGTTGCAAGAACTCTTCTCTTCCACTACTAAAATTATCTAAAACTCTTACACTGTTTCCCTTGGCTACTAAAGAATCTACTAAATGAGATCCAATGAAACCGGCGCCTCCTGTGACTAAATGCATATTATCCCTCATTTTCCGACCATTTCCCAATATTTCTTCTATTTCTCAACAAATAAATTGAACCCACATAACCAATTAGTGAGATATGTGCTATTGTACAAAATGGACAAATATGTGGAGCATTTTCAACTTGAGTTAACTCGATTATAACCAACAATGCGACGAATGGCAACCCTGCAATCCCAGCCCACCATGCGTAATTCAAATAATCTTCAGACCATTTTGCATATCTATCAAGGTACAAACACAAACTTAGAAAAATTAATGCTGAAAAAGATAATATTCCAAATATTCCCCACGGAACTCCAAACAAGTTATTCCATTGTGGATCTCCAATTACTGAACCACATTGTACAATTCCCTCAGATGAACAAAATGCAGTACTTCCTTGAACAACCATTTGATTATGAATAATGTAAGTATATGCAGATGAAGTTATGCCTACAAAGGCAAAACTCAGAGATGAGATTAGCAACATTGACGTCTTTTTCTCATTATTTACTATCATTAAGTAACTACTAATAGCTAGGCCTAAAATGAAAATAATCAGGACCGGATCAGTCAAAATCTCACTCATTGAGAATCACCTACGAGTCTTTGCATTGCCGATTCAATATTCTCTCCTTCGTTTTCATATTGATTCCATGCCACATAACCATCTGGTTGTAGTAGGACCAAAAACGGAGTCCCGGAAACTTCCCAGTCTGCCAAAATGCTGCTACTTCCTTCAATATAGTTCCAATTATGTATCGCTCCGGGACGATTTACACAATTATTCCTGCCAGAATTACAGCCATCGCCATCATTTTCTTCGGTTCCATAATTTGTTTTATCTCGAAATGCTTCTACTTCCGCTCTATCACTATCGTGATTATTAATATTTAATTCTACAGCAATTGTAATAAATTCTACATTCTCTGACCACTGCGAGTATAATTCACTCATTGTTTCAGCTTCAGTCCAGCAATATGGACAATCCGTATCGCTGAATTGTACTAAAATCCATTCTCCATCTCCTCCTTCTTCCCATTCATAGTCAAATGTATCAGAAAGTTTGAATCTCTGCCAATTTTCACCATTATAGGCATCCGCAATGAAATCAGGAGCCAGTTCACCCTCACTTGGCCCTATTGTGGCGGGTGGTGCTATGATGACTATTAATAGCATTATAACTGTCAAAATTGTTCCTAGAGTAAATCCTGCAATTAATCTGACATCATCATCTCTTCCTTTTTGCACCAAGGGTTTCCTGCGTCTCGCCATTATAATCAATCCTCGGACATACTCATTTACTTTCAGTAATTCGTATAGTCGCTCTGAATCAAATTAATTATTCTATATAGAATTTAATATTTTTGTCAAATCTAAATTTACCTTAATTCTCAATGTTTGTAATTTTACTTGCGATTATTTCATTTGGTCTCTGTGATAGCAGGCCTATGTGGACGATGTGCGAGAGACCTCAGTTTCGTTATCAGACCCCTCACCTGAATACGATGATGAGGTAGTATTCTGGGAGCGTTTCTATGAAAGATTGGCTCCATTCAGAGATTCACTAATTAACATCAAGAAATTAGCTATGGAAAGCCCATTAGGTGATTTATATGAAATTGGGGCAAGAGGGATAAATAATACAAGTGATTTGTTTAGTAGAACTGCAATAAGAACTGCTGAGATATCTTATTCGATGATTCTTAGAAGTCCTGGTTTGATTGTAGCCATATTAATTCTAATTACTGCTCTAACAGTTAAACCAGCAATGAATTTCCAAGATCAGATCAATGGCGATGTTGAAATTTATCTGCCTGATGGGGCAGATTCAACTGAATTACTATTAGATGTCCGAGAAGCTCCTTGGGCTACGGATATTTTCATTTTATACATACAAACTAATAATGCCGCCACAGGTAATGAAAGAGGTGATGAAAATATTACTGATGTCAATATTCTTAGTCAATTATCATGGTTGGAAGGAGATGATAACAATAGATTGGCAGGTGGTTATCAAGATGGTCTCGATACGTATAAGGATGATAGAGGTCGGAATGACGGAGTGATTTGGATTCTTTCTCCCTCTCAAATAATTAAGGAAGCAAACTCCTCCAGTTATCGTTTTAATTGTGCAGTTGAAAAATACGGCCTTCCTACTGGCCCGAGTGATAATTGTGCAATTTCTAATTCCAATCCTAATGAGGGTTATTCAATTCCTGATGATCAAGAAAGAGTAGATACATTAGTTGATCAAGCAGGTTCTCTGATAGAGTCTTTTGTTAGAGATACAAATGGAGATGGTGTTTGGGACACTGGTGTAATTGTAATGGGGCTATTATTCGATATGGAAGAAACTGAGATTCCCCGTGATAACGGTTTGAAGGATCATAAGGCGTTTATATCCTATGCTGAAGATTTAATTTACGAGAAATCAGGCGTTAATTGCGAACTCTGCCTTAGGACTTATGTAAATCCCACATCCACTATGGATGAGGCCTACATTGACGTCATCCCTGCGAGAAAGGCGGTTACTATTACGGGGCTGACTCCCGTAATTCATGAAGTTTCAGATAAGATTTACAAGGAATTAGTCAATGTAATGCTTCCAATAAGTGCAGTTCTTGTTTGTCTTGCAATGCTAATACTTCACAGAAATCCAAAAGTGATAATCGTGGGAGGACTTCCAATTGCTATGAGTTTAGCGATTACATTTGGAATTACAGTAATTTTTGACATTATGTTAACTCCGATGATTATTTCTGCAGCGCCTATACTCGTAGGTCTTGGAGTCGATTATGCTTTACATTTAACAAACAGAATTGAGGAGAATAGAGTCGAACTAATTGAAGAAAAACTAGAAAAAGCTTGGGAGGCAAATAGGGATGGATTAAATCCTGAAACCATTAATCCATGGGATCCTGTAATCAGTTTGACTGCAACTGTCAGAGCTGGTTTAACCACTGGCAACGCAATTATGCTATCTGCAATGACCACAATTATTGGTTTCAGTGTTTTAACTTGGACTTTCTTGGTACCTATTCAACCTATGAGGACGGTCGGAATTACGCTTTTAATAGGTATTTTTGTCACATTTTTACTTTCAATGATAATGGTTCCAGCATTAGTAGAGCTACTTAGATATCGTAAAGGTAAAACCCAATTATTTGACAAGATGTGGGATAGAATCGGTGAGATCCCTGTTAAGGGAACTATTGTAGTAATACTTGCAGCATTAGTTGTTACTGTTCTAGGAGTAGCAATGTTTTCCGAAACAATGGGTCAACAAATCGCTGCTGGTCGCGATGAAGTCCCTCCAAATATGGCATCATACGAAGCTTTAGTAGAATACAGCACAGTTTTTGAAGGTGGGCAAACAAATATGTTCATTATTAATGCGGAAGAAAGAGGATCGGTCAATGGAACGGCTCCAATCAGAGATTTACCAATTTTGGATTCAATAGAAAGTTTACAAATTCAAGTAGATAATGTCCCTGAAACAGATACAATTAGTCTTGTAAATATTCTAAAGGCCATACATGTAGATGTCAATATTTCTGGCTTAGAGATTTATGATCAAAGTCTTTGGGAAATTTTACATGACGAGTGTTGGGATAAATCAACAGATCCATTTAGCCCTCAATGCTGGGCTTACACCGTTTCTAGTAAGGAGGATATGGTAAATATTGCTTTTGACACATTGTCTCCCGAAATTAGGTCCATGCTAATGAATGAAGACACTGGCTTTGGAGAAACAAAAACCTTAGTTTATGCTAATCAGCCGTACATTAATCTCTATAATGCAACTATTTATCGAAATGCTATAGATGATATTTTGGAGGGTGAAGAAGAATGTTCCGGAGCTCTTAGATGCACCGCAATAAATATTGATGACACCTATAATTCATTATTAACGGGAGGATTACCAGTTTCTATAGATATTAACGATGGAGTACATAAGGCACAGAGTCTAACTACAATATGGACCATGTTCATTCTTTTGATTGCTATGGCATTTTTGTTTAGGTCACCTAGATTGGCAATATTTACAATGGCTGCTGTTGGTGCAGTGGTTCTTTGGCAACCCTTACTTATGAGATTCGGCGGAGTTGGAGTTAACGTTTTTACCGCTATGATAGGGACTATCGTTTTCGGTATAGGTGTTGATGATTCTATTCATATTGTAGATCGCATCAAAGATGAAGGTGAAACTCCAGCAGGAATTGTCAAGTCTGTTTCAAAAACAGGACAGACAATATTCGAAACTACTGCCACTACCTGTGCAGGATTATCTGCAGGATTATTTGTTTCAATACCTGGATTGCAAAATTTCTTTGTTTTAATGATGGTTCTATTGGTATTGGCTTTATTGACAAGTTCAATACTTCTACCTTCTATTATTGTTCTTCAAAAAGAGTTTACATCTAGGATATTAGGTAAAGGTCCTTGGTTAGATTTCGAAGAAAGTGGTTCACTAGAAAAAAGTTCAGTTATGGATGCAGTAATTGATTCTAATGTGTAGTCAGACTTATTACATTTTTAAATTATAAGTATATTTTTCTACTGTAAGCCTTTGCATAATCTATGAGGAGAAGATTTAGTGGACTGATGTTGTCTCTTATTATAGTCTCAATGACTCTTAGTGGATGTATGTCTTCTGAAGATTATAATTCAGAAAATGATGCAACTTTGGAAGATGAACCTCCTTACACTGAAGACGGTATATTCACTTGTATTGAGCACGATAATCTCTCGAGATGTTGGCAAACTCATGTACCTGAAAATCTCGATATTAACGAGACAGTTCCACTCATTATTGACATGCATGGATACGCCTCTGACTCGACATTCCATAGAGCACTTTCTTCTTTCAATGATATTGCCGATGAAGAAGGGGCAATTGTAATTTATCCAGATGGAGTATTGGGATTAAACCAAGAGTGGGATATGGAGGAAAATCAAGCCTGGAACTCTGGTTGGTGTTGTGCACACTCAGCGCGTGAAGATATTGATGATGTTGGTTTCATCGAAAGAATAGTCAATATCTCACTAGAGATGTATAATATTGACCCCACTCGAATTTATGCATCTGGATGGTCAAATGGATGTGCAATGGCTCAAAGACTAGCTATTGAATCAAGTGATATTTTTGCTGCTGTAGGATGCATGGCGTTCTACCTCATCACTGATCCCGTAGAGAACTACAGCCCTATACCAATTATGGAAGTTCATGGCTTTCTCGATCAAGTAGTTCTCTACTCGTCTACTGCACTTAGTGTGCCTTTCAATGAAGAGATGTGGACAAATCCTGAGGCCTATGATACAGGTGCGATAGAGAATATGTATGAGTGGGCCGATCATAACGGATGCTCTGGTTCACCAGAGACTTTCGAGATTAATGCTTTGTATTCTATTCAGGGTTTCGATGATTGCGAAAATGGGTCATCGGTCAGATTGATGACAATTTATGCAGCACAACATAATCCATATGAAAAGGATGTAGACGATGGAACTATTATTGGTGGTGTATTTGCTGGAACGCAGGGACTTGTTCAATCTAGCCACATAGTTTGGGAGTTCCTCAATCAGTATTCTAAGTCATCCTAATGAAAAAATAATTAATATTTATTTTTGTTTTTCAGCAACAATAATTTCAGACGGTTTAGGCCGATTCGCATTGAAAGAATTAATTTTTTTGTCGCTTGGATAACCTAAACAAATTCCACAAAGTAATGAGTAATTTTTACTTATTTCAAATTCTTTGCGCACTGCATCTTCCCAAACCGCAACAGCACCTTGTGGGCATGTCCCTAATCCTTTAGAATGTGCTGAAAGAATTAAATTTTGCATAAAGAGCCCTGCATCGGAGGCCGAATATTTCCCTAAGGATTTGTGTGTGAATAGAAATAATTCCACAGGCGCTCCAAAAAAATCATAGTTCCTAGCCCAAGCTTTATCTCGAGTTTCTTTATCTTCTCTATCAATATCGTTGTAAGATAAAAAGTCCTTTCCTTGATTCTTAGACCTTTGGATTAAATCTTTATGGTATGGTCTTGTAATTATCCAATTACTTGTAGGTAGCCCTTTTCTTTTCAATACAGCCTTTATCTTTCCAAAGATACTCCCTCTTGCCCCTTTAATCGCTTCCCATCTTGTAAGGAACTCTTTTGATAGTCTATCACGTACATCTCCCTTAGCTACAGCCACAAGAATTGGTCTAGTATTACTCCAACTGGGTGATGTTAGCCCATCAGCAATTATTTCGTCAATAATTTCGTCAGGAACTGGAATTGAAAGGAAATCTCGTGTTGAGCGGCGTGATGACACAAAAGAGTGAAAATCTTCAGAGTCAAAATCCATACTATCAACCAATTACTAATTATCCGTGAACATTGATACAAATAAATTACTGTATTGAAGAATCAATCTTATTCTTTGTTTATTTAGTGTGAGGGTGCAGGGAGTAAGCCCCTTTCTGTTCACCTTTCGGCTGGTCACATTCAACTTAGCATCCTACCTGTCCCTGTTGATGCCATACAGGACTGCTTGGACTTGCTCCAGCGGGGTTGCTCGTTCCATCTACATTCAGACAATCTCTTCCTTTCGGATTCACTGTACACGTCTGATATAGTTCGTTTCTATTACAGAGCCGACCTT
>JAURCP010000014.1:20956-35555 GCA_030828405.1 Thermoplasmatota archaeon | reverse complement strand
AGACGTCAGTCCGGTGAATCAGGCAAACCTTCAAAATTTGTCACCTTCATACTTGCAATATTCCCATTAACCGCTTTACTAGGGCTACATAATTGGTGGAATAATAGATCTGATAGAGCCCAAAGTTTAGCATTTTTGAGTTTAGGTGGATATTCGATACATCGCCTTCTTCTTTTCGTTAAGAGAAATTCCTTCTCATCCGGTACATGTTCTGAAGCCTGTGTATCGAATACAGATATCGATACTAATTTGGGATTAATTGCTGGTTCTGATGGAGTTTTACAAGCCGAAGATTCCCCATATTTTACAGATACCATATCTGATATTGATATCTCTTGGTTTGATTTGATGCAAACGGAAATATGGTTTGTTGATTTCCTAACATCAATTGATAATCTACTATGGCCCCTTTTACCAATTATTATTTATGCAATCGCATTATTTCAGTGCCAAGAATATATATCCGATGAGAGTATGTCAAAGGATACAAAAAAAGACATAGATACTATCTCCAAATTATCTATATTCCCAATCATAAAATATCTTCATAATTTCATATCTCTAGTGAAAAATAAGTATCTAGGATTAGTTTCAATTATTGATTCTTTTGTTAAACCTATGACGTCTTCTATTAGTGATAATTTATCTAAGAATAAAAATGATATCAAACAAAAATTCCCTATTCTTTCTAACCGTATGAAATATGGTAGAGAAGGTATACTCGGATCTAACATAATGTTCGTAATCATGTTAATCGTACTGATATCATTTTTAATTTGGCTTCCAATTTCAGACTCTGATAATATGAATTTTAGTAAAACATTACAAATTTCTAATGTTCTATTGACTCTTTCTATATTTATTCTGATGTCCTTTTCTTTGAATTTACATACTGGAGTTACTGGTATGGTTAATTTTGGAGTAATTTTCTTTGTTGGGATAGGTGCGATTACAGTTGGAATTTTAACTGCACCTACTGATGTACATGGGTATGCCTGGCCAGTAATACCGGCGACTGTAGTTGCAGTACTACTTGCTGCAGCATTCGGATGGGCTCTAGCGTATCCTACAGCTCGTCTAAGAATGGATTATTTCGCTATAGTGACAATTTCTCTTGGAGAGATTGTCAGAGTTTTACTGGCAGGAGAGCCATTACTAAGAGTCGGCTCAATAGGTTCAGCGATTGGTATTTCCAAGTATACATTGCCACTTAAACAATGGTGGTTTTGTGGTTCAGGAGTTTCAATTGGCCCCGATTCTGATTACATCAGTGCTGACGCATGCAGGAATGATGAGTTATTATTAGGTCCTGCAAATAAGGTTGGAGAATTATTGAATCTGTCAGATGTAAACGGAGTAGTAGAACCAGCACCTTACATGTTCTTATTGGCAGTAATGGGAATGGTCTCAGTAGTCCTAGTATGGTGGCTTTTAGAAACAATCCTCTCATCACCATGGGGTAGAATTTTGAAAGCAATTAGGGAAGATGAAGAAGTTGCTCAACATCACGGACACGACGTTCTTACTCACAAAGCAGCAAGTCTTGCTTTAGGGGCAGGAATAGCGGGACTTGCGGGAGTTCTTTGGGCATGGAAACTAACAGGTTTCGAACCGTCGATAATGGCGCCTGCTCGTTCTACCTTCCTTGTTTGGGCAGCTTTCATTATTGGTGGTAAAGCAAATAATAAGGGGATGATAATTGGGGCTTTTATTATCGTCCTAATGGAATTCGTATTCAATGTACTCGTAGCAGCACAAGGGTCCCCTGATTTGCCTCTTTACACAACCGCAGACCGTATAGATAGATTATTCCAATGGCTTGTAACTAGTCAATGGGAAGCAACTAAAATATTTATTGTAATTGTAATTATTGGATTATTATTGAAACATAGGGCGACAATAGACATCGGAGCCTCAGGGGTATTCATATTCTTATTCACATTGATAATGATGGGTGAGCGTTCCATTGACGAATCATTTACAGGAGGGGTAATTAGGGCAGATATGGCTTATGTGAAAGTATTATTGATTGGATGTTTAATGTTATTTTCTCTCAAATTAAATCCGAAGGGACTAATACCCGAGGTACCATTTAGACCAAATAAGAATTTGATAGTTGTAGAATCTAAAGACGTACAAATTGAAGGAGAGAATAGTTAATGAAACCAGTACTTAGAGTCGAGAATCTTCGTAAAGAATTCGGAGGACTCGTTGCTGTAAAAGATGTTTCTTTTGAAATTTTTGAAGGAGAATTTGTTGGACTAATCGGTCCCAATGGATGTGGTAAATCAACTACATTCAATTGTATTAGTGGCTTATTAAATCAGACAACAGGGAAAGTAGAAATTTATGGAAAAGATGTATCAAAGATGAGACCAGATCAGATACATAGTTTAGGTATGACAAGAACTTTCCAACACACTCGTCTTTGGCGAGAAATGACAGTTATTGAAAATTTATTAGTACCCCCAAGAAATCAATTTGCTCCCAGTGTGATTAAGTCATTACTGTTGCCCAAATCTCGTAAAGCAGAAGAAGAAAGATTACAAGAGGCGTATAATATTCTAGAAGAATTAGAAGTCCCTCATATGGCTGAAAATTTAGCAAATGAATTATCTGGAGGACAGTCAAAATTAGTTGATATTGGAAGGTCAAGAATGGGTTCGCCAAAACTACTTTTACTCGATGAACCCGTTGCAGGTGTAGCAGGTCCATTAGCAATGAAAATCTTCAATAATCTAAGAAAAACAGTAGATGAGACTGGAATTTCTATTCTTATTATAGAACACAATATGGATTTTATTCTTAGGCAAGGAGTTGATAGGATTATTGTTATGAATGAAGGAGAAGTTCTAATGACAGGCACTCCGGAAGAAGTGAAATCAAATAGGGCTGTAATCGAAGCATATCTCGGTTCCGCAGGAGAAGAGGAGTGAGTATATTGAGTAGAGTGTTAGATGTAAAGGGACTCAATGGAGGATACGGCTCAGTACAGATTTTGTATGATATTGATTTGCATGTAGAGGAGGGTGAATTTGTTACGATTATTGGACCAAATGGGTGTGGGAAATCTACTTTTATTAAGACAATATTTGGTATAGCTAGCTACTACTCCGGAGATGTACTTCATAATGATGAAGATGTATCCGGTTGGCGTACAGATCAATTAGTAAATAGAGGAATTGCATATGTCCCTCAAGTGGATAATGTATTTCCCTCTCTAACAATCTATGAAAATCTCCAGATGGGTGGAAATAGCCTCTCCAATTTAGTTCTTAATGAAAGAATTGAGCGCGCTTTGAATATGTTCCCTGATTTGAAGGAAAGAGTCCATGATTTAGCAGCCTCTCTATCGGGCGGTGAGAGACAAATGTTAGCCATTTCACGTGCTTTGATTTCTAATCCTAAATTTTTATTATTAGATGAACCAACTGCTGCATTGAGTCCCTTGTATCAACAACAAATCATTGAACGAATAGATGCTCTGAGAGATGAAGGAATCACAGTTTTAATCGTTGAACAAAATGCACGTTTAAGTCTTTCTCGCTCAGATAGAGGATATATTTTTGCAGGAGGAAAAGTAGTTCATTCAGGAGATGCTCAGCATATTTTAACAGATCCAGAGATAGGCGAATATTTCCTTGGTTCACATTGAAATGTAGAAACTATTTCCTCGATAATACCGTTTCTGCGGCAATTGGTATGAAATGTAGAGAGTTCCCTAAGCGATGCCCATCCTCAACCTCAATCAATTCGACAATTGAACTAGATTCGGCGACTTTTCTGGAGGATTCTATTGGTACGATTTCATCAGATAGGCCGTGTATTATTACTGTTGGATGTTTAATCTCAGGCCATGACATCTTTTGAGCACTAATCATAAAATCCCAGTTCAATTTAATTTCTTTATTCAGTCCATGATGAAAATAAGGTCTGAAACCTCTATTTTCCCATTCATTCAGCCCCTCTTCTCCTACAATATTTTGAAAATTTTCTGCTAAACCAAATGCTGGAGCCATCAATACTATCCTCATCTCTTTATGCTCTAATTCATTAGCCGCATTTGCTATTGCCAGTCCTCCATAAGACGACCCCATAATTAAATCAAAATCACCAATTTCAGAAATCTTATCAAGAACCACTTTTGTTTGTTCAGCAATCGTCCAACCCCTTTGACTCATATCGATAGAAATAACATTCCAACCTAGATTTTCTATAATCCATGTGGGTTTTGAACCATTAGGACTGCCTTCAAGTCCATGAGCCCAAAGAACTTTCAATTTATCACTCCATATCACAGAATTTTAGTGCGACAAAATCTGTATCAGTCGGTACTCTCTTCATAGCATTAGAATCCAATACTCGCAGATGTATCTCGCCAACTACATGTATGGTTGCATGATATAGGTGTCCTCCATGCACTGAATGGCCATTATCTGACATTAGAGTATGTAGATGAGTAAAAGGTCCGCCTGGCCCAGGAGCTAGATTACCTTGTGTAGATAGCAATTCCATTGGGCCTTCATGAACTAAGGTCTGATAAATTCCATCTGAATCTAAGTATCCCATCTGAATATCTCTCACTCTCCCAATCCCACTAGTAATTACTGCGCAATCAATACCATGTTCCGAAAGACTCTGAATAGACTGATGTATTTCTTCCCCGGGGTCCAATCTCAAAAGAACATCATCACCTATTCTACTAAATTCCATGAATGCCGATGGGAGTCATAAACTTTAATCCAACGCTCCTTAATTTTCTTATACTCGGCGATTTATTGAAAATGTTCCAGTGGAAGTTTAATATTAGATTTTTTATTCATGATTTTACTTTGGAACTCCAATAGAAACAAAGGGGTATCCCAAATCATCCAATTTGGTTATAGACTGCAAGTACTTCGGAGCAAAGCCCGGAGATGAACAAGAATGACAATGGCAGCACATGACTCCTCTGCTCGTTGGAAAACTTTCTTTTTAGAGGCCAAAGAAACTGAGATATTTACTTTACTTTCTAAACAGTCCCTTACTCCTACTCTTTCCATACCATTTCACGAATTACAGGCCTTTGACCCAGACTTTGCAGAAGATATTTTACAATTTCCAAGACAAATATTGAACACTGGTAAAGATACACTTAGAGAAATATGTAGAGAACGTGGAGAAGACTTGGACGTAATACTTAGAGTTGGGGAATTACCTAGAGATAGCCGTAGAGCGATTAGAGAAATAGGCTCCTCAGATATTGAAAAACTCCGTAGTAGTGATGTTCAGGTAATCAAGATTTCAGAGATTAAACCCAGAATGCATATTGCAGCATTCCAATGTGAAGCCTGTGGAGTTACCCAAGAAATTATTCAAAATAATGAGAGAGAACTAATTGAACCAATTCGTTGTCTCCCCACAGATCAAGGAGGATGTGGAGAAAATGCTGGCAGGGGCGGAGCAACCCGTTTTAATCTCGTATTCAATGTTTCAAGACTCATAAATAATCAATGGATAGAAATCCAAGAATTGCCAGAGTCTGTTGAAAGCGGGGCTCAACCTGGCCGTGCAAAAGTACTTCTTGAGGGAGATTTAGTGAACAAGCATTTACCCGGCCAAAGAATAGTAGCTAATATGATTCCAGTAGTATACAGCGAGGTTATAAAAAATAAGAAAACGCCTATGTTCGATATAATATATCATTTAATTAGCTCTGAACATGAATCCGTTCCATTCACAGAAATTAAGATTACAGACGAAGAACAAGAAGAAATATTAGCAATATCTCAAAGAGAAGATCTTCTTCGTTTAATGCAGAATTCAATAGCTCCTTCTATATTTTCAACGGGCGTAATGAATTTTGTTAAAAGGTCACTCGCACTACAATTATTTGGCGGTGTGTCAAGGAAAAATTCAGACGGAACTCGTACTAGAGGAGATATCCACATTCTAATAATGGGTGATCCAGGTGTTGCAAAATCTCAGCTATTGACTTACGTTTCAGAACTTTCTCCTCGCGGTAAGTTTGCATCAGGAGGGGGTGTTTCCGGTGCAGGATTAACAGCTGCAGCAGTTAGAGACACCTTCGCTGATGGAAGATTCTCTTTGGAAGCAGGAGTATTGCCATTATCTGATAGAGGGTTAGCTGCTATTGATGAGTTTGATAAAATATCTGATGATGACAGAAAAGTCATGCATCCAGCAATGGAACAACAGAGAATTGATATTTCCAAAGGAGGAATAACTGCTTCTTTACCTTCTAGATGTGCAATTATTGCCGCAGCTAACCCGAAAGATGGCCGTTTTTCTAACCGTGCGGCCAATACTAGCGTCATACGTTCATTCAAGGAAACAGGTTTGGAGGCTCCACTGGCTTCTAGATTTGATATAATTTGGATGATGAGGGATGAGGTTAAAGCAGAAAATGATGAAATGATTGCTAAACATATTCTACGTAGTCGTACAAGAGGCGTTCCCGAAGCTCTTATTGATGAATTTGTAGCAATGGATCCTGTTGAAGAAGATAAAGAACAGATCATTAAGGAAGGAGTTGATGGGACAGAACACCTCAGTCAATCTTTCCTTAGAAAGTATATTGCATTCGCTAAAAGAAATTACCATCCTAACATAGATAAAGACGTCATGGCACTAATTCTCGAGTATTATGTCCAAGAAAGACAATCTTACGGACGAGAAGATACAGATGAGGGTGGAGAATCAAATGTAGTTCCAATTACTGCTAGGGCGTTAGAGGCACTAATCAGACTTACAGAGGCTCATGCACGAATGTTCCTTCGTGAAGATGCCACTGCCGAAGATGCGAAGGTAGCACTAGCAGTGTTCAAGCATTGGAGAGAAGAATCCGGAATAGAAGATGAGTCTGAATTTTCAGGAACGTCTGTTAAACAGAGAAACATAAGTGTGATTGTTAAAAATATAATCCGTGATATTTGTACTGAAAATGGCAATATAGCCACGATTTCTGCAATTTACAATAGAGCATTAGCCAAAAAAATAGACGAATCAACAGTTGATAGAATTATCCAACAAATGCGTACTAGTGGGATATTATTCCAACCAAAAAATGATGAATATAGTTTTGCTTAGCCCCGTTCATCCTATGAAAGAGAACCTAGTCGTGATTAATATGGAGCCACGAGGAGACATCAATTCTCCGAGTAATTTAGATCCTCAAAGTCTGGGTTTTATGTGTGGTTTAGAGATCCATCAACAATTAGATACTGGAAAATTGCACTCTCGTATGCCTAGCCAATTGTTCGATTATTCATTAAATGAAATACCCGAAAACTGGGCACGTTCTCAAAGAAAATTACGAGCAGCCCAAGGAGAAGGGGGCCAAATAGATATCACTGCACGTTTCGAATCACGTAGAAATCGGTCTTTTGTCTATATTCAACCTCCTAACGCTGGTTTGATTGAGTTAGATGAGGCACCACCATTGAATCATGACAATAATGCTGTCGATGCAGTGTTGACAATGGCGGCAATGATGAAAGCCAAACCAGTATCTTCAATGCAGGCCATGAGAAAAACTGTAGTTGATGGTTCTAACACTAGTGGTTTCCAGAGAACAACATTAGTCGCAACTGATGGAGTAATTGAAACTGATGTAGGCGCAGTAGGTATTGACGTAGTTTGCCTCGAAGAAGATTCAGCCAGGAAATTAGAGAGTGAATTAACCCCAGAGGGCGAGGTGGTTTACTATACTCTAGATAGACTTGGAATGCCTTTAGTCGAGATTGCAACAGCCCCAGATATTCGAACTCCAGAACATGCAAAAGAGGTCGCTTTGCATCTTGGCACATTATTACGTGATACCCGTTTAGTTAGGAGAGGATTGGGTTCCATTAGACAAGATCTGAATGTCAGTATTGCTTGTGGTGTAAGAGTAGAAATCAAAGGCTGTCAAGATTTAGATTGGATTCCTAAAATAATTCGGTTAGAAATGGCTCGACAATTACATATGTATCGGTTATGTAATCAATTACGACAAGAAGCAGACCTCCCTCTTTTACCTCCAGATCGTAGACTAGACTCTAAACCAGTTGAAAATAGAGTTGCTCTATCTGCCTTATCTAGACTTCCATTTCAGACTCATGATTTGACAGATGTTTTTTCTAATTCTTCATCCCAAATGATACAAAATTCAATACTATCGGGTTCTGTTGTTATGGGCCTTAAACTGAAAGGATTTTCAGGGAAAATTGGTTGCAAAGAAATAGACGAAAATGGCTCACAGTTACCTCGTCTTGGAAGAGAGTTAGCAAGTTCTGCCAAGCAAGCAGGAGTAGCCGGTATTTTCCATTCTGATGAATTACCTGCTTATGGCATTACAGAAAAAGAAGTCATTAATGTAAGAGCTGCAATGTCATTATCTGAATCCGACGCTTTCATATTATGCGTAGCACCTAGTTGGCAGGCAAAATTAGCTCTTGAATCAGCCCTACTCAGGGCAAGAGCAGCCTATCATAGAATACCTGGCGAAGTTCGCAACGTCATAATTAGAAAAGGCTCTCCCGAAGACGGAACTACTACTGCTATGCGGCCTTTGCCCAGTGGTGCACGCATGTATCCTGAAACGGATATACAAATATTGAACTTAGAATCTCACAGATGGGAGAAAATTAGTAACAATTTACCTATGGATAAGCAGCAGAGATTGTTAAGACTACAAAAATATGATATTTCAAGTAATCAGGTTGAAGCAATATTGGGGAATGAATTAGATGATATATTTGTGTCAGGATTAACAGATAATGAGTTATCGTCCCCAATTCTTCCTGCCAAGCCATGGGCATCAATTTTATTAGACAATTCAAGATCTGAGATTTCTAAAAAATCTGATATACCGATATCAAATATACCTTGGGAATTATTAGCACTATTGGTGTATTCAAAAGAGCAAGGAGTCCTTACTAGGGAAGGAATAGTTCCTATGGGTTGTAAGTATCTATTGAGTTCTGATGAGGATTTTTCTACATTCGATAAAAAAATAGATTGGTTATCTAAAACAGCTGAAATCGAAGGATTTGCTCCTGCTGACAGCTCCTCTGTAGAGGAGGTAATTGACGCAATAATTTCGGATAAGATAGACTTCATCAAGGACAAGGGAATGGCCGCAGTAGGTCCATTAATGGGGATGGTTATGGCAAATCTTGGAGGCTCTGCAGATGGTAAATTAGTTAATTCGATTTTATTGGAAAAAATCAAGCAAGTAGAAAAGTAATTTTTCTGGTAATCCTACCTTTGTCAATATTAATCTACTTTGTTACAACCCGTATGGTTTCCATGTCTACTTTAATCACAACGATTGCGGTGATTATTGTAACGAGTTTATTAGGATATTTAGCCTCTTCAGAGCAATATAGACTAAAATTTGCTTCAGTCATATTTCTTGTTATGCTATTACTTTCATCAAGTACATTATCTTATGAATGGAGTAGAATGACTTCAGAGCTAGTAGATAATGAAGAAGACCCACATCATGGCCTACCAGATATCTGGAATGGTAAGCAGGTGGTTTGCTTCCATTTTCCTGAGGGGGCATCTCCACCCGAATTCTCTGATGGTAGGCATCACATAGACTATGATGGTACGGATTTTAAGATAGATAGAAATTGGGATTCAACAGGCGCTTGTGTTGGCGGATTTGAAGGATATGAAGTAGGTATAGATTTACTGAATGCAGCTGTAGAAGTAAGACCAAACCTTCTTGCCCTCAATATCACTGAATTTTCTTTTGGAATAATGGTAGATTCTATCGGAGGAGTAATTCCTTGTGAAGTATATACTTGTGCGGAAGATTGGTCTTCAGGGGCATATTGGGAAATATTAAACGATGGAGCATACTCAATGATCGGTATTTCTGATTTAGCATTGAATGATGATACAGTAGTTACTTGGCAAATTAGAGTTTATTGATTTAACAATAACTGCATCCAATAAAAATTGTATATTTTCTCCATCTTCAAGATTGAATCAGAGTAATCATCAATAACATAATCACATTGGACTGCTTACCTATGTTATTCGATGCGCATGCAACGGCTCTTTCTCCTAATGAACAATTTGTTCTAGATTTGGTGATAGTAACGGTTGCAGTTGCTTCATTGATATTTACAGATAATAAGTTTAAGTCGAAGAAACCCGGTTTAATTTTTACAATTCTAGTAGTTTTAGCAATTTCTGGAAGATTACTCTTAAATCCAATTCCGAACGTTCAACCAGTCACATTTTTGGCAATAATGGTAGGTATTTATTTCGGCATTTCTTACTCAATAGCCTTTGCGACTGTAGTCACGCTTTCTTCTAATGTAATGCTAGAACACGGCATTTGGTCTAACTACCAAATAATCGGTTGGGCATCTGTAGGAATATTAGCAGCATTATTAAGAAATCAATTCATCCAAAATGAGAAATTAAATATCAGAAATCTTGCAATTTTCGCAGCCTTTTCTGGATTCTTATTTGACTGGATAGTTTCCTTGAGTATCCTTCACAATGTGGACACATCATTCTTCCTAATCTATCTCTTAAATGGATTTTTCTTTGACTTATTACATGCGGGCGGAAATGTCGTATTTGTTGCTTGGTTTGCGAATCCACTGAGTGAATTAATGAATAGACATACTAACCTTACAAATTCTAAGGCGGTGCCTGAACTTGTCTCAAACTAATGAACTGACAATGGTATTGGTCACTAGGAGTGATCTTACATTATCGAAAGGCAAGCTTGCTGCGCAGTGCAGTCACGCAACTGCAGAATGCATACTCAAAGCAAAACGAATTGCCCCTAAGATATTAGAAAAGTATCGCGCTAATGGTGCAAGAAAAATTGTTTGTAGTGCTAGTAACCTTGAGAGTCTAAAACGTATCTTCGGTGAAGCGAATGAGGCTGGATTGATTTGTTACATGGTAAAAGATGCTGGACATACCGAAATACCATCAGGTACAGTAACAGTAGTAGGAATAGGTCCAGGACCGCGTTCTACTGTAGATACAATTACTAGTAGTCTACCACTTGTAAAATAGTTTAGAATTATTTTACGGCTAAACTGGAGGATTTTCATCCCCCAGTCTGCCTTACGATTTTTCATTGAATTATTGTTTTTTCAAAGATTCTCATCGATCTTACCAGCAATCATTGCTCCAAGACCTACGACTAAACCATCTACTACCCATGTACTAGCTGAGTTCACTATGTCATCTCCACCACTTAATAGGTTAGATGCCATATCATGTGCTCCACCAACACCCATACCTAGGGCACCAGCAGCCATTACAATAGCAATAGCAGTCATCCAAGCATCACAACGGCTATGAATAGTGCCAATTATTGCTCCAGCAGCTAACATAGTCACCATTGGCCACAAATCAAATGACCACATATCTCCTGCTGCATATCCTGTTTCAATTTCCCCACCCTCAGTCATCATTAGGATAGCTGCGGCAGCACCGATCACTTGTGCAATCAAACGCATACCATTGTTCATCCAGTTATCTTGGTCTTGCATATCGCCAGTCATTATGGTCATCCACGTAAACATAGGCAGAATATGTGCGCCAGCCATAGCAGTCATTGCTGCAGCAAGCACTAATCCAGCCATAAGGCCGTCTGACCCCATACTACCTAGAACTAACCAAGAGACTACGAAAGCGCCTCCAATTTCACTCATCATTACTTTTTTATCTATTTCCATATATTTTTCCTCCCACGTATGGGCGCTTTTGCGTAATTCGGAGAGTATATAATAACCAATGGTTGAAAAACGTCTTAAAACCTCTATTCATAGGCTTTTTCCGAATCGCGGTGTAATATTTAACACTTGATAATAATTAGTAAAGTTAGTGTCTTTTAGGACAAATTATTATTTTTAACAAATATACTATTATTGATAGCAATAGTCATCAATAGATAGGTGTTGAGAGACATGTGGTTGAACAGGTCGCACTAGACTCTAAAGTCCGTAATAGGCTTTTATCAGAGTGTGACGGACTATCAAATTTAGTAGATTGGCTAGACAGTATCGATAGACGCCCAGGACTTGATGAATTAGATTCTAAATTAATATCCACTGAAGTAAATATTCCTGCTCTTAAGAATTGTATTGGTTATGCCGAAGATGGCTATCAAAGAAATGTTATCAAAAAAAACGAGCATTATGAATTAGTTGCTATATGTTGGACTCCAGGTCAACTAACTCCCATTCACGATCATGTAGGTAGTGATTGTGCTTTCAAAATAATAGCTGGTATTTCTACCGAAACTACATACGAACTTAATGGTGAAGGGCTTGCATATCCTGTGGGAGTCAGAGATTATTTAGCAGGAGAGATTTGTGCTAGTGATGAACCAGATATACACAGAGTTTCCAATAATTCAGATAGCGAACTTATCAATCTTCACGTGTATACGCCACCTCTACATGCATACCATGTTTACGAACCAGCAGCATAGTTCAAAGTTGCAAATCTTTTTTGTATTGTTCAAAAACTTCAGTGAATAGTCGAATATCTGATTCAAATGTTTCAGGCAATAAAGGGCCAAAAGAGAATCTAAAGAATCTCGAATAAGGGGTCACATAGTTTGGGTCTTTGGAGTGCGGCCTAGCCATATCGCAGTCAGAAGCACACAATATGGCAGCACCTTTCTTGAATAATCTATTATTCAACTCTTTACTTGTCATACCTTCTGGGAGCTCAAGCCAGTGGTAGAATCCCCCATTACCAGTATACACACCTAGTCCCATTTCTTCGAATGCTTTACCATATCTCTCACGTTGCCAATTATAATGCTCTTCTACTGCCTTTCTTGCTTTTTCAACGCGAGTTGGCTCTAGTAATTTAACTGCATATAATTGAGATGGGTGACTTACTCCACCCATCCCGAAACTCGAGTAATTAGACAAAGTTTCAACATTCTTTTTACTAGCAATAATCCAACCAACTCTAATCCCGGGAGATTGAAGACCTTTGGTACATGCTCCTGCAATGAATACGTTGCTATTATCAAGATCATTAACAAACTGTATCCCGCTCACGGATGGTGAATGAAACATTTCATATGCTTCATCAAGAAGAATGCCGTTTCCTGCTTGCTCTGCTAATTGGATTAATTCTCGGAGTTCATCTCCATGACGAGTTTGACCAGAAGGATTCTGAGGATTGGAAATTATTGGCATAAGCCGAGTTTTAGCATTTAGACCAGAGCGATCGAAATATTCTGCATTAGTTGGATGAAAATTATTTTCTTTGGTAAACGGTACAATCTGAAAGTTTGTGTTTGTTTGTTCCATAATATCTAGATAAGCCGGCCATTCTATATTTCCAATTCTCGCTTGAACATTATCTTTCAAAAATGCTAATACTGTGTATATTCCCGGCCTTCCTCCAGCAAAAATCATTACGTTATCCGGAGTGATTTTTGAACCATATTGTGAATTATAATATTCTACAATTGAATCTCTTAACTTCGGATGTCCCCATGCTTTGGGATAGAAACGATCTTCCCAGGTTACATTAATACTATCTGGCAGGGATGGCCCATCAAATTTTTCTAATGGAGTGGTTAGTGGAAAGCCTTGTGACCAAGGGTGTGTTCCTTCTGTTCCTATAAAACTACCAAATGAATCTTTGAATGCATAAAGCGTCTCATAGATTCCCATAGGTGGACAATTGTCAGATAAGAACGACTCGGTCATGTTTGTCCGAACAATATCAAGCAAATTAGTTTGCCCATGCTTCATTTTCATGTTTATTCTTACTAAAATTAATAGAGTTTAATCTATACCGATTGCTATGAATAGGCCGTCTGAATCCATGTTTGTTTCAATTTTCATAGTAATTACATTACTTGGAATGTCTTTATCTGCAATGCCTAACAATGAAAATAAGGAACTCGAAGAGGAACAGACAAAGTTCTTCTCACATTCTAATGTAAACTTTGCAGGTTACCAAGAAGATTCAGTTTATTCGTATTCAACACTTTCCTCAGGTGGCTATTCTCAATGTGTCATAACTGAAGACGAGAGAGTTGTATGTTGGGGAAGTAACGAAAATGGGAAAAGAGGCCTAGGAGGAGGAATAGGCGGTGAGGAAACTACTCCTTACAATCGCGCAGTGCCTTGGCTAGTTCAAAATTTAGCTGGTGGGATGGTTGAAGTTTCAACAGGTGGCTGGTCAACATGTTCTTTGGAAGATACCGGCCAAATTTGGTGCTGGGGCGGCGGTCAATATGGTCAATTAGGTACAGCGATTGACGTTTGTCAGGACGATGGCTCTACTACTTGTAATATGTATACAAATCATCCTCCTTCTACCATTTTATTACCTTCAGGGAAAACAGCGGTTTCATTATCTGATGCGAATCAGGGACATTACTGTGCAATTTTAGATACTGGAGAAGGTCTTTGTTGGGGGTATAATGAACATGGCGAATTAGGAGATGGGACTGTTTGCACAGGAGGTAAT
The DNA here is from genome assembly GCA_030828405.1 of Thermoplasmatota archaeon. Lineage (GTDB taxonomy): Archaea > Thermoplasmatota > Poseidoniia > Poseidoniales > Thalassarchaeaceae > MGIIb-O2. The sequence continues at coordinate 21,083 of JAURCP010000014.1, read as the reverse complement.
TGGCAATCTGGATCCAGTAACCCTACTCCTGCAGGATGTAATGCAAACAACGGCAGATATATCCCTCAGATAGTTGATGATTCAAATTTCCCTACAAACTCATCATTCATATCTATTTCAACTGGCT
>JAURCP010000014.1:20275-20929 GCA_030828405.1 Thermoplasmatota archaeon | reverse complement strand
ATAATGATTTGTATTGTTGGGGTAGAAATGATGACGGGCAACTCGGCATAGGTTCTATCGCCGATGTGAATTACCCTTTACCTCAATTAGTAGATAGTAATGTAATAGCAGTTGGTACTGGAGACGATCATACTTGTGCTCTGTATCAATCTCAAATAGTGAAGTGTTGGGGCGCTAACTATGATAGTCAACTCGGCACTGGTAATAATTACTGGTATAACGAGCCAACAACAATAAATCTCAGCACTAATATTCCAATAATCTCATTAGAAGTTGCATACAAAAATACATGTGCTATATCTGAGGAATTGGTACCATATTGTTGGGGCGCTAATTGGTGGGGACAAACCGGTAATGGAGGTGGCGATAATACTCACCAATCAAATCCTCTCGCAATCGGAGTTAATACTGCGTTGATAGATTTTGGTGAGAGACCAAATGTAATTGCAACATCAATAAATGGCAATACACTTTGTATAATTCATGCAGGCCAAAATAACTCTTCACACAGTCTTGGTGATGTGGTTTGTGGAGGTCAAGCATATAGGGGTCAAATGGGTGACGGAAATTGGAATAATTCATGGTCCGACGTGAATTTAAGTCATGTTAATCTTTCATCTGATTATATAGGTCCTTCCAGTTACTATGGAGCAG
>JAURCP010000014.1:19812-20227 GCA_030828405.1 Thermoplasmatota archaeon | reverse complement strand
GTATTCTCGATAATCTACCCAATGGTTGTCCTGACGGTAGCTTCGATCCATACTATGACGGTTCTTGTGTGACTTCTGATGCAGGTTATTTCAGTACAAATATAATGTATCACTCACAAAATCCTTGTGATTTAGGGACTTATCAACCAAACTCAGGTCAATCCAGTTGTATCGACTCTTCCCCAGGTCATTTTGTTGATGCAACCGCCTCTCTTTCTCAGCAGAATTGTCAATCAGGCACATATCAACCAAATGCAGGCCAATCTAGTTGTATTGATGCATCGCCAGGGCATGAGATTAATCTAGATTCTACTTCTCAAGAATTATGCAGTGTTGGTTATTATCAACCTGATTTTGGACAACAAAATTGTATCCCCAGCTCTCCAGGTTATAGTGTTGCAAATTTAGGTTCTTC
>JAURCP010000014.1:0-19763 GCA_030828405.1 Thermoplasmatota archaeon | reverse complement strand
TCATCATGTATTGAAGCAAGTTTAGGCCATTATGTAGAAAATGAGAATGCTACAGCTCAACTATCTTGCACTCCTGGAACATATCAGCCTAATTATGCTTCAACTTCTTGTCTTACTGCTGAACCTGGTCATTGGGTAGAAAATTATGGTTCTTCACAGACACAATCATGCCCCTTAGGCACATATGGCACATCTTTGGGTGCGATTGGAATTGAAACTTGTATATCTGCAGACCCGGGCTATTATGTTGATTCTACTGGAGCTTCAATTCAGTTAGAGTGTATAGCAGGAACTTATAATCCTGTGATTGGAGCAATATCATCTGCTGATTGTTTGGCCGCAGATGCAGGGAATTATGTGGGAAGTTCTGGTTCTTCGGAACAGACTCCTTGTGATTTAGGTACTTATCAACCAAACTCAGGCCAAATATTCTGTCTAGAATCATCTAGTGGTACTTACGTTTCAAACACAGGTTCTTCATCAGTTTCAGATTGTTTAGAGGGGACATACCAGCCAAATTCGGGCCAGTCTGAATGTATAGATACATCTCCTGGATATTTTACTTCTTCAGTAAGAGCATCGGTGCAGACTCCATGTTTAGCAGGTTCTTATCAACCAAATTCAGGCTCTGTTACTTGTCTACAAGCCGACGCAGGATACCATGTACCTATCGAAGGTCAAAACATGCAGACAATTTGTCCTGCAGGTCAATATCAACCTCAACCCAGTTCTACTGAATGTTTAATCACAAACCCCGGAGAATATTCTTCTGAAGGCTCAACCTCTCCTTCGCCTTGTTTAGCAGGTTCTTACCAAAGCGATTCAGGCCAATCTGGATGTATTCTGGCAGATGCAGGATATTATTCAAGTGAGATTTCTTCAATAGAGCAAACTAGTTGTCAACCAGGAGAATATCAACCACTAACTGGGCAATCTTCTTGCATATCTGCTGCTAGAGGACATTATGTAGATTCTACAGCTGCTACTGAGGAAACTCCTTGCGATGTAGGAAGTTATCAACCATTTATGTCCTCAACAGAATGCATGCTAGCCTCAACAAATAATTTTGTTGGCTCTCCTGGAATGGCGTCACAAACAGTATGCCCTAGTGGAGAATCCCAACCTCTAACCGGTCAATCATCATGTAACGTTAATCCAGAAGATTCGGGAATCCCTACATTCGCCTTAATAGGTGGAGTAGCAGCAGTTGCACTAGTGATAATGGGCGTTTTGATGAGGCCCGGTTCTAAGCCTCAAGCCAAAAAATCAGGTAAGAAGCGTAGAAAAATGAAAAAGAAGTAATTTTAACCTATTTAGAGTAATTATCACTTATTTGATATGTGATAACCTCATGGCCAGTTCATGAGACATTACCCCAGCGACCGCGTAGACCTTCGTAGTGACACTGTTACTCAACCAACGCCTAAAATGCGGGAAATCATGTCATCTGCAATAGTTGGAGATGATGTTCTAGGTGATGATCAGACCGTGAATGAATTACAAGAATATGTCGCGAAAATCTTAGGTAAAGATGCGGCATTGTTCGTTCCTTCTGGAACAATGTCAAATGCGATTGCAATCAAATCACAGACAAAACCAGGTGATGAAATCGTGACACACAAGAAATCTCATATTTACTTATACGAAGGAGGAGGATATGCTTCACTTGCTGGATGTTCAGTATCTCTAGTAGATGGAGATAAAGGCATTATGGATCCTAATGATGTTAAATCCGCAATTAGAAAATCCGAGGGAAGTCACTCTCATTTCCCAAACTGTTCTCTGATTTGTGTCGAAAATACTGCGAATATGGGGGGCGGATCATTGTATCCATTAGAAGTATTAGATTCAATTTGTAAGATTGCTCACGAGAATAATTGTAGGGCGCATTTAGACGGGGCTCGTCTTTTCAATGCAGTAATAGCTAGTGATATCAAGCCCGATAGAATGGTTCAAAATTTCGATACAATTTCTATTTGTTTGTCGAAAGGCCTTGGTGCCCCTGTCGGCTCTTTACTTGTTGGAGATTCAGAAACAATCGCTGAAGCTCACCGTTGGAGGAAAATATTCGGAGGTGGCATGAGGCAAGCAGGAATACTCGCAGCAGCAGGTTTGTATGCCTTGAAAAATAATGTTGAACGACTGCATGAAGATCACACAAAAGCATATAATCTTGCAGAGTCTATAAATTCAATGAATGGTTTCGAAGTTGATATTAGTTCTGTACAATCTAATATGGCTTATATCACTTGTAATAATAAGCCAGCATCAATTATAGTTTCGGAATTAGGAAACTTTGGTATTGATGTTTTATCGATAAATGATGATGTAGTACGTGCAGTAGTTCATTTACACATAACAGATGAAGATATTTCAAGAACCATAGATGCGTTCAGAAAGATCAGCAATTAACCCTCTACTTTTTGTGCCAAAACCGTTTGGAATTAATATGAATCGTTTTTTTGTTGTTGCAGTAACCTTTCTTCTAATAGCAACTTCACAACAAACGTTAGCTCAATCTGGAAATCTTAAGACTTGGAATGATGTAGTATCTGAATATTCAGATACAGGTACTCTAGGGGGTGTTTCCATACCTCTGAATAGTAATCTTACAACTTATAATGATACAATGATGGGTGATGAATGGCCAAGTCTAATTGAAGTATACACTGCAACTTGGTGCACAAATTGTGTTATGACTCAAAATACAATTGATTCTCTTTCGATACCCGAAGGAGAATCAATATTGAAAATACACTATCACCGATTTATTGCAGAGACACAGGACCCATTTGGTTCACAAAAAACTGATGATAGATGGATAGATAGATACGGCACAACTTCTAGATTAAGTAATATTTACGAATATCAAAACTTGGCTCCGTCTAAGATTTTTGATGGAGAAAGACTCCACATTGGGACTACAAAAACATCTGAATCTTTGGAAATTGATTATCAAACTTCCTTAGACAAAGGTCCATCTATAGAAATCTCCGACTTTTCTGCTACCTTTTCTTGGACAAATGTTTCTGGAGTTAATGAATTCTCTTGGAATATTTCTACCCCCTCCTTAAGTAATAAGTATTCTATTGAGCCAATGATTCTCATTATTGAAGATGAAGGTTACTTTCCAGAGGGCGGAAATGGAGAGAAATATTATCACCATATCCTCAGAGATATAATTCCATTATCTTCGGTCGACGGAAATATTTCTTTTGATTATAACATAGCATACGATGGAGACGATCTAACTGCAGTACTTGTTTTCGATTGGTATTTTGATAATGCCGAAGAAGGTTTACTTGGAGCATTACCTTTTCCTAGTGCAGTAATTTTTGTTTCATTATTCATTGCAATATTTTTCTCTCGAAATGAAAATAAGCAATAATTCAAGTTAATTTATCGTTGGGTTAAATAACTGTCGTCATCGACATACAATGTCAGGAGGGGGTACAATGAGTATTAGCAACATGAGAATTACCAATGAAGAAGTTTCTCCAGGAACTGTACCTGAATGGTTGTTGGAACATTTAATTTCTCAATTCTCTAATGCCAAGCCATATTCTGATGGGGGAACCGCAAGAATCTTAGTAATTTATCCCACTACCGAATCTCGTCGTGAAATAATAGAATTAATTAGTGATCAAGGATATGTTATTGATAATGAATTACATCATACAATCCCATCTTTGATGGATTCTATAATGTCTGATTTTAGAATGCCACAGAAATTAAATCAGAATTCTTCTTTCCAAATAATTCTTCATGAAGAGTGTAAAAAAGCGTCTGCAAATTTACGTTTTCCAATAATTAATCCTCTTCCTGAAATGAATTGGAGTAGAGGGAAAACAGCAGCTCTCAGCGAGCTACATGCCTTCCTTTCTTCTGAATCTCTGGCAAAGAATTGGAGTGGTCCAGGCATTGAAACATTTAGAAAAATATTACAATCTCTCGAGTTAAAACTCAACATTACTCATAATGATTTTATTCCTGAGCGATTAATAGGAAAACTAATTAATTCAGAACAACCATTTTCATTGACTGATATTGATGGAATAATCATGCTTAATCATTCACCTACAATACCTAAATCGCATATTGATTTTATGAAGGCAATTTCTTATCACTGTCCAGTTCATCAATTAGGGAATATCGGAAATATTCGTTTAGGAAAACATGGTCTAAGATTAATTGATGATTGGGCTGTCACAGATTTATCCGATTTACCTGAATGGGTCCCTAAGCATGACCTAATCTTACAGAACAAAGAAAATGATATTGATAGAATAATGCTCCATCGAGAAAATCAATCTTTTGAAGCAACATTTTCAATAGTTTCAGATTTTCTTTCAAAATCTTCTGATAAAACAGTCCTAATCATAGATCCTAATTTTGAAAATAATAAATATATTTGGGGTAGAGGGATGAAAAATTTAGGACTTCCTTTTTCAGAAGGAGAACATATGTTGATCAATAATTCTTTTGGCCATTGGATTAATTCATATCTTAGTTTATCGCATGGTGATGATGCATTTTCTTTAGAAAAACTCAGAGCAATCTCACTTCAGCAGTCTCTAGTATTATTCCCAGAAATGCAAGTACATCCTAAAGATGAGAGAATAAGGCCAATTCCCGATTCTGAATTATTAACTAATATTGCTAGAAGCAATCATATCCTAGGCGGTCCCGGTACGTTATCTCAATGGTTACATAGCCTTAGTTCTGATTTCGATTTTAGATTTAATAATGAAGAAGATAATATCAAAAAAGAATCAACTCAGTGGTGGTTACTTTGTATATGCAAATGGTTAAATCCACTGTTATCTGGATTTGATAGAGATAGTATCAAAGATTTCTCCAATAAAGGGGTGTTTACCAACGAACCCCTCCCTCTCCCCGAAATTCCAAAAAACGGCGATGATTGGTTCCAATCAACGATTAACCTTCTCAGTGAAAAAATGTCTTCTAGAGATAATGTTGAAGAGTCAATTAAATCGATAAGTGTTATTCAAACCCTCTTTTCTGAATTCTCTAATCTTCGCTCTACCCAACTTTCGATTGGACATAATTATTCTAAAATGGGCCCCGCATGGATTGATGAAATCTCAAATCTAATCCAGAAAATAAATATTAAGATTTCTCCAAGTTTAAGTCGAAATAGAGTTAGAATTTTATCTTGTGATCAGTCTTTAGGTTGTACTGCCGATTTAACGATTCTAGCAAATACTTCTTCCATCTCTTGGGATTTAAGGGTGCCAAAAATGCACTTTATAGGAGATATAGAAAGATATGAGAATAATTTACTTCGCCCCGATGGCCCTATTCGCAATGCAAGACACAATCTTGAACATATTTTGAAATCAGCACCACGAGTAATAATCTTAGATTCTAGCTTCGATGACTCTAACCCTCCATCAACCCCTATTAGAGAGTGGGCCATCTCTAACAATCTTGATGAATCTAATATATTTGAATCTATAATTGATTATTCATTAAGTCCTCGCCAGGCCCAAAGAATGGATGGATTGAGATTAAGCGATAATCAGAAATCACTACATCCTCCAATTAATTCTAATTCAGTAACTATCTCCTTAGATCAAATATTACAAAGAGATAGAGAAAGGAGACAGCCTCAATTAGCATCAGAGGATGGTTATCTGCCTGATGAAAGCCGTAATTCATTATTCAGTTTTGGTATGAAAAATATGACTCGTAAAACACCTAAAACATTCCTAAGTCCAAGAAAAAATATTCGTTGGCCTGTACTTTCAGCCATTACAATTGACCCAAAAAATGGTCATAAAATCAGAACTCAAACAATTGATCCGAGACCTTTTACACCCACAAGTGTGGGAATAAATGTCAATGATTCTAGAAATGGTTTCAAACAATTAGAAAATTTAAATTTTCTTACTTGGTCCCCTACCAGACTACAGCAATGGCTTCGCTGCCCACGTTCTGGCTGGTTAAATCGAAGTTTGAGGATAGAATTAGAAGATTCTCAAAAGGAAGACCTCGATGCCCGTACTCATGGAGACTTATTCCATAAAATTCATCATAATTTAATACTCCAAACATTAAATTTCAAAGAAAAATTTCCTAGGGATTTTAATTCTGTATTAGCTGATGGCTCTCCAATAAATGTTTCTGATTCAAAGACTGAACCACAAATCTTGATGCAACAATCTCTCTTGAATTTGGATGAGATTGCACCTTGGCTAAATAGGGACGATGCTGTTTCTACTAATCGGATAAGAATGATGACTGGTATGAGTATTAGAGAATGGGATGATTGGTTATCAAACCCTAAACCCGTCCCTCTGACAGGGAGAATCGGGAGAATGATTAAGGCAGAGTTATTATTAGAAAATGTAGCGCCAATTGCTATAGAGTGGGATTTATCTTTACATGATAAAGATGGTATTGAAATATCATTGCCTTCACATATAACTTCACCTGACGGAGAATCTTTAGATTCAATAAGATTGAAAGGTAAGATAGACCGTGTAGATTTAGTTCCTTTCGATATAGAGAATAATAACTGGATAAATGAAGAGGGCAGTGATGAAGTTGCGCCAATAGAATTGTATAAGTCAAGTTGGAAACCTAGAAGATTAGTAATTATCAGAGATATAAAAACTTCAGAAAAGACTGATATTAAAGATAGACATTACAAAGGTCTTCTAGAAGAGCTTCAATTGGCTCTATATGCTAGGTCTTGGGAAATAGCCAACCCTGGAGATTTAGTAATTGGAGCAGGAATTTCAATATTAGGACATGAGACATCTCATTTAATAGAGAAATCAAATAATCTTCTAGTTTCTAATTTGACTAACTTTGGCACTGAGACAGATATTACCAAGAGCTTATTCAGATTTTTAGATGAAGGCGAATCTCCTAAGAGCGATCCGTTCAGAGCGTGGATGGCATCCCGTATTTCCGTTGCATTGAATACTTCTGATAGGGCAAATAAGGGTTTTATTAATCCAATTCCAGAAGAAAATAATTGTAATTATTGTTCAGTGAGTAATATTTGCGACGTAAAGCTAGAAGGTGATTTTTAATGCGATTAAATCGAGCACAATTATTAGCTCTTAATTTAGACTCACATATAGTTGTGGATGCAGGTGCAGGGACAGGTAAGACGAGTACAATCATAGATAGAGTAATCGAACATTATCTTTCAGAAGATCAAAGAGCAACTAGAATTTTACCTAAACCCGAAAGACCTATTGAGCTATCTGGGGGAATGATAGTTTCAACTAAGTCCGATACTCAAAATCTTCGTGATTGGGGTGGATTATTACCTGGTGAAGTAGTGTTGCTTACATTTACCAACAAAGCAGCAGACGAAATGAAAGATAGATTAAGAAAAAGATTGGTAAATTTATCTCCGGGTCCATTAAGTGATGACGGAAATATTAGAACAGACCCTAGGGTTCGTTATGAGGGATTTAACGAACAACTTCTGACTTTATTGGATGATGCCCCAATAGGAACAATTGATTCCTTTTTCAATCAATTAATTTCTCCTTACAGAGGTATGCTTGGCGATTCTTTGACACAAGACAATATTTCAGACTCAGGTAGAATTCTTTTGACAGAATCCGCTTTGAACATATTATGGAGACTTTCTTCACACCCTTCACGATTATCCGAAGCTATTGACGCAGGTATTCCCAATACTCGTTCCTTTGGCGCCAGAGATGTATTAGAATCCAGAGATCGTATCCAACGCCATTATGCTAGCCGTAGAAGAGCGATTAATGTAATCAGAAACATCTCCAAACGCGCTATTTTCATCAATGAAGCGATTAAAGATCTTAGTGACTCTGAAGGTAAGATTGTTCCTGATAAATTATCTGAAAGAATACTTGAATCGTTAAATTCAGACGAATTGGATTATTTTATCCAAGAAACTCAGAGTAAAATATTTGCATTCTGTGATTTAGTCAAACAATATCCTAATGATTTAGGAACAGGTTGGAGTTCAGAATCACGTATTGCTTGTTTAGATCATCTTTCCTCAACACCCCCTAAAGAAAATAATTGGGATAAACTAGTTTGGTTGAGTGATGTATACCAATGCGTAGTAAGTAGAAAATCTCTATTCAATAATTCTTCCTCGAAAAAACCTTCAATATTCCCTAGAGGTAATCTTCCTCCCAACTCAGAAAACTGGGAAAGAGGGATCAATAATTTGGGAAGTAAAAGTAAGTTATTTAAGCCAATAACTGAAGCTTTCAAAGAATTATGGTTTTCTGAAATCGGAGATATAATGTTACATTTTATTCGTTTGATGATACTAATGAATAAAGAAAACCCACCGAATACTGCGAAAAATTGGAGACCTGCAATAAATACACTCCCTCTATCATTACCTGAATTTCCTCCGTTAGGAAATCCTGATAATAAATTTGGATTCAGTTTAGAACACGAGGCCCGAAATTTAGATGATTTACGTATTGTAATGGACGGTTTCAATGGAATTTTACAGAAACTTAAAGAAATTAATGAAGTTCATGATTTCGATGACATACAAAAACAGGCAGGAGATTTATTACTTGCAAATTGCCCTAGAATCTGTGAAACTTTCTATCCTGAGTCAGTAATAAATGCACTAAACAATGCCTCCGATGAATATTGGAGAGACGATCACATCAATTCTGCTTTGTCTATACTTGATAATTTAGAAAAAAATATTGATTCTGTTGGCGAATCTATAATCAATATCAAAGAGAGTAAAATTGACTTATTAAGAAGATTTGATTTATTGAAGAAAATTAGAAGAAGGTTTCGAGCGTTTATTATTGATGAGGCTCAAGATAATTCTCCTCTTCAATGGAAGCTTCTTTCAAGACTATGGGGTGAAAGACACTTTGAAGAGAATGAAGTATCAGTCCCTGATACTCCGTGGCAACCAACGATATGTTATGTTGGAGATATTAAACAAAGCATCTACGCTTTTAGACAGGCAGAAGTAACAGGTTTCTTAGAGTATTCAAAGATATTAAGGCATATAAATTCTCATGAATTAAGTAGTATTCCAGAGTTAACAGAACCAGGTAGAGAATTGAGAAATAGCGATTTCAGTCGAGATCCAAGAAATTCTCACGAGATTACTATCGCTAGTGCTAAGAAGCATTATGAAGATGGGGGACAAGATCTTTTAGGTTGGATTCCATTCAACCATTATGATGGATTAGATGTAGGTTCTCAGGAAGAAACCGATAAGAGAAAAGAGGGTTTAATCTCTTTGAAAATAAATTATCGAACAGATGGAGGTTTATTAGAAGTAATGAATGAATGGTGGGAAGATATTTTCCATACTAGGCATAGAAGGGTTTCTAATGGCGAGTTCTATGCAGATCCGCAACAATTATTTGCATCAGAATTGAAGGCTAAAATTGATGGAGGAATAGAATGGATATGTCCTTTGAATAGCGATTTAACGACCGATCCTTCACTAAATCTTAATGAATATCTAGATGCCTTTGATTCCGGAGAATCGTTAGAAAGACAGGGAATGATGATAGCTAGAAGAATAAAACATCTCATAGAAGGAAAACCCGTTCGAGTACTTTCTCCTAACGGTAATTGGGATATACAACCAACATGCGATAAGGTTCCACCTAGTGAAATAATGGTTCTCTTACCATCCCGAAGAGATATTAGAGACATTATTATCAGGTACCTAAACGATTTTGATATTCCCTCACAAGCAGATCGAGAAGGAGGTCTATTGGAAAGACCAGCGGTACACACATTGAATGGCTTGTTACAATTTATTTCTAGACCTAAAAATCTTCACAACGCAACTTGGGTAGCCAGATCTTGCTTGATCGGATTTAATGATAAACAAACTCACGAGTTCATCGGTCAAGCCGGAAAGAATGAAAACTTGTTATTCCGATTGAAAAATTTCGCTATCAATTCACGTCAAAAAGAATTAGTAAGCCGATGGATTGACTTGTCTGAAAAGGGTTCAATCACTGAGTTATTGGAAGATACCCTAGATTTTTCAGATTTACTACTTACTTACTCTGATAACGCATCTTTACAAGATGCGGAACAATTTATTGGCTTAGTATCCTCATTAGGTTCCGAATTAGGTGGAGATTCAATTGTAATTGCAGATAGAATTAGGCAATTAACTGAGAATGAATCTTCAACTATGGAGGCAATAACAATTCCTCCTAGGGATGCAGTAAGAATAATGACAATCCATGGTTCTAAAGGTCTTCAAGCAAGTGTCGTGTTTTTAGTAGATATTTTCTCAAAAAGACAGACTAATCTTACTATCGATTCTCGTTCTAGAACTATGGTGAGTCCAGAGCTTTTTGCTGCTAATCCGATTCCATGGACCGACGAACAAGAGATTAAATCGGCTACTTGGATGCATACGAAATGGCTTTATGAATCTCGTAAAGATGCTGAAGCAAGGCGCTTACTTTATGTTGGTGCAACTAGAGCCAAAAATCGTTTAATAATAGTGGGCTCACCAAAAGGAACTGAATGGATAGAAAATGATGATTTGAAGGGCCTTAGAGTGCCATGGTCTTACACAAAACCTCTTCCTCAGTTGGGCCAGATTTGGTTAGAATCTCTTAGACAGGGGTCTTTCAGAAGAGGAGAGGATAAGTCTATTTGGACAAATGAAGATGAATATAAAACCGAACAATTGAAAATTAATACTGATAGATATTTAGATCCATTTGTAATGGCTCATGAGTCTTTCGTTGGAAGTAATTTATTGCCCGGTATGGTAGTTATTCATGAAGAAGAATGTTTTAATGTCGACGAAAAACAATTTAAGAACAATATTTTAACTCCTTCTCAAAGAATTTCCTCAAAAGACAATATGGCTAAATTTTCCCAAAAAGAAAGTATTATTCCGACATTAATAGCCAGAAAGGATTCTAATTATAGAGTTAAAACTGCCCCCCACCGTCTTTCTATATTATCCGAATGTTCAAGGCGCCATTGGCTTGAAACACGTGGAGGATTAAAATCCAACCCAATAATGCCGTTGTCAGAAGAATCTAATCCGCCTAATCCAAAAGAAAATCTTGATATGGCCCTTCTTGGTTTAGTTGTACACAGAATAGTGGAAATCGGTATTGGTAATCCTAGCTTAATTTCCAGCAGTTCACCTTCATTGCCTAATTCTTGGATTAAAAATCATCCTAATGATATAACTAATCCAGAAATTCATAAAAAAATATTCAATGAATTAATCCCTAATGATTCAACTTCGTCAAATATGAGTAATATTGTATCAGAGATGACTACTAGATTGTCCAATAGTAGACTAGGAAGATTAGTATCTGGTGAAATAATTCAGGGTGAGAAAGTTGAAGGTTTGAGAACTGAATTGCCGTTTCATATTAGTTTTAATGTTCCAATTAATGGATTGACCCGAAGTCGTTGGACACCAAATGGTTCTGAAGATATCTCAATAATCGATGAAGTTTTAGTTCAGATGGATGGATTGATTGATCTTGTTCTTTGCACAGATAGTAAAGAAGGCCCCTCTATTCGTCCGATTGACCTGAAAACTGAAGAGGCTTCGAAATTATCAACAGGTGACCTAGATGGGTTATTAGAATCTCTTGGTGATGAATCATACGCGCCATCATGTGATGCTGAATATTCTATGCTATACCATCATAGGATGCAATTAGCCTTATATTACCGTGCATTAGAAAAAATGGAACAGATGAAAACACGTCCACGCAAAGTCTTACGTCCTGCCATTTGGGTTGGAGTCACTGGAAGATTAGTTGAATATCCAGAAGATTTATTTTTGGAAGCCCAAACAGAATTAGAGGAAATTTTATGCAAAGTCGCTTCTATCGAACTTAATTCAGACGATAATCTTTCCAATCACCCCCCACTTCCTTTAGAATTTTCAAAACCTTGCGATTCATGCCCATTTTCAAAGGGTTCAATTCCTATTTGTGGCCCTGAAAAGCAGGAACTGTAAATTAAAGATTCAAAGACTGTGCCACTTAAGATAGTAATATGTCCGTGGACTTAGATAGGCTAATGGCTAGAGCAGATGAGTTATGGGAAGAGTCAATTATACCGAGTTTATCTGATTTTATCAAGATAGAGGCTCTCTCTCCAAGCTTCGAACCTAATTGGAGAGAAAAGAGAGAACTCGACGCAACAATTGATTTATTCACAAAATGGTTAGTCGAACAAGAATTAGAAGGTATGGAATATAAGGTTCATAGAATAGGTGAAAGAACTCCGGTACTTTTAGTCACAGTTGAAGGAACTGGTTCTGGCGAAGTGATATTCTATTCACACTTAGATAAACAACCCTCTAGGCCCGAATTATGGTCTGAAGGATTACATCCATTGAAAGGAGTCAGGAGAGATCCTTGGCTATATGGTAGAGGTGCCTTAGATGATGGATATGGGGGATATGTTTGCGTCACCGCTCTAAAGATGCTACAAGAGCAAGGAGTTCCTTATCCTCGGTCACATTTCCTTATAGAAACATGTGAAGAATCAGGGTCTTATGATTTACCTCCATATCTTGAATTATTGACAGAAGATTTAGGTGATCCTGACTTGATTGTTGTCTTAGACAGCGGCGGACCAGATTATGAACACATTTGGGTTACAGAGGCATTACGAGGATTAGTTGCCGGAAATCTCTCGGTTCAGGTTTCTAATGAAGGAGTACATTCAGGAATGTCGGGAGGAGTAATTCCTTCTTCATTTAGAATTCAAAGAATGCTCTTAGATAGAGTAGAAGATTCTAAGACAGGAAAAATATTAGTTCCCGAAATGTATGTAGAGATTAGTGATAAAGTTAGAAAAGAGGCTGAAGAACTTGGAAAACTATTGGGTGATGAAATTTGGGCACAACTTCCGGTCGTAGATACTCTCAGGCCTCATAATGAAGGTTCGGCAGAAATTCTTCTTGATATGAATTGGAGACCAGCAATGTCAGTAATAGGTGCGAATGGAATGCCTCCGACTCAAACTGCAGGAAACGTTCTGAGGACACATACGGATCTTAAATTAAGTTTCAGAATACCACCAGGAGTTAATTCTGAAATTATTGATTCTATTCTGAAAGAAAGATTGGAGAGCAATCCTCCTTACGGCTCTAAAGTGGAATATATTCCAGATGCTGCAGCAGATGGTTTCCATGCTCCTGCTATGGACGGGAAAATTGCCGATGCTCTTTCATCTGCATCCCTGCATATTAGTGGTTTACCACCTATGGCTACTTGGGTAGGTGGCACAATCCCATTTATGGCGATGATGCAGAAAAAATACCCTTCAGCCCAATTCTTCTGTACCGGTACCGGAGGGCCAGGAAATAATGCCCACGGTCCAGATGAAAAGTTGCATATTCCCTCATCAAAAAGATTGACTGCAGTTTTATCCGCAACTATTGCAGCATTATCTCAATAAACAGATTAGAAATAGGCCATTATCAGACAAAGAATCCGCCGAAGTTAAAGCGAGGATATGATTCGAGTAAGGTGAGGGTATCCAATGACTAATGATGAAGGCGGTTCAATAACGCCAGAAAATCGTATCAAACAACTAGAGGAAAGATTAGTTGAAGAATCAGATCGACTAGAAAAATTATACGTTGCTTATCGTAAAGTTGAACAAGAACTGGAAGAGAAAAATGCAATCATCGATGTTTTAGAAAAAGAAGCAATCGATAAAGAAATAGAGAGAGAAGGTATGGAAACACTCCTTTCAGACAAGGACAGTAGAATTCATGAAATGGAAATGGATGGAGCGAAGGCTTCTACTAGAATTAAACATCTTGAGCCCAAGTTAGAGAAAACCGAAGAGATGTATACTCGTGAGAAGGCTAGATTGGGCCGTGTATTCGAAGTTGCAGAGGAACTTGATGAGGCACTACAAACGGCACAAGTGGAACTCACTGCAAGAGATGACTGGTATGTACAACACATGCAATTATTCGAAAATTTGAACCAAGCAATCCAGACTAGGTATGAGATGATTGATTCTGCAATCGAAAAGAGTGCTGAGTTCGCAAAGAAACAAGATACTTTCAAATCTAGGATGGATGAAGCTTTAGATGCAGCAGAAGAAGCAGTTGCACATGCTCAAGAGATGTCCGAAGAAATGCCTGAAGAATCAGAAGACTGATCATTCAGGTTTTGTTCCATCTGCCCGCTTTATGCACTTAGCAGGAATTCCAGCCCATACCTCTCCATCAGGAATGTTTGTCCACTTTGGAACTACAGCTCTAGATGCAACAACTGCCTTGTCACCTATAGTACAGCCGGGTTGAATTACCGAGCCCATTCCAATTAATGCGTCATTTCCAATAATTACCGGGGCCATAACCAATTCTCCACTTTCTGTTAAATGAGCGTTGATAATTGCCTTCCCTCCAATCACAACTCTGTCTCCTAATGTTACCGAACCAGCATCATTTAGATGTGCACTATTAATCTGTACTCCTTGACCTAACTTTGCTCCAGATAAACGGTAGTATAAATTTCCAATAAACGATGGAACTAAGAACGGTAAAAAGAATAGAGCAATTCTATGGAAAATCATCGACCAAGCCCATTGAATTGTTAAGAATGATTGTAGAGGATATCTTCCTGGATCTAATCTAGGTCTAAATAATCCGCCAAGTCCTCCACAAATAATTACTAAACTAATACCCCAAATCATCATTGCCGTCCCTGTCGCAATTCCTGTAAATGCTAGGTCTTCAAGAGGTATTGAATCTATATTAGATGCTAAGAAAGATCCGGGGTCAGTATTAGTAATATCTAGTATTTTATAAAAAACGTAAACACCAGGGAACGCAGAAATTCCTACAATGAATGCAAGAAATGGTATTACCAAAGCAGTTAACAGATTTTGTATTATTGTGAAAGACTTCAATGTATCACCAATATCTGACCCTAAGGCTCTCATAACAAGATGTTTTTGGCGACGGCAGTCTCAATAGATGGGAACTGACCGAAGGGCTATGGAAGGCGCTTCTGGGTTATTAGGAGACGGTAAAAAAGCTGTCAAGATTCACCATTTAGTTAAAGCTCCTGAGAATTCTCCTCAATCTATTTCTCGCAGAGAATCTTGGGATGCAACCAAGCCTGCTACAGTTTACAAAACTCCAGAGATGTTGCAGGATGGTACAAGTTGTACTGCCGCAACAGTAATTTTGAGAACTAGGGGTTGTGTTTGGTGGTGGAAATCTGGTTGTACCTTTTGTGGATACTTTAACGATGTGAGAGACGATGTAACTGCTAATGATTTATTTGCTCAATGGGAAGAATCCAAAAGATTGACAAATGACTTTGAAGGCTGTAAAATGGTTAAAGTATATACTTCTGGGACATTTTTTGAAGATCAAGAAAACCCTCCTGAATGGCAAGAAATGGTTTTGAAAGAAACTTATGAAAGAGGATTAGAACTGGTTGTTGAAGCCCAGGCACATTTGTGTAATCCTGAAAAATTAGCATGGGTAGCTAAACGACATCCAGGATGTACAGTTGCAATCGGTTTAGAGGCATATGATGATACAGTTTTACGCTTTCATTGTAACAAAGGTTTCTCGACAAAGACATGGAGACAATCTGTGGATAATTTGAGAGAAGCAGGATTGCGTGTCAAAACTTACTTACTTTTCAAACCACCATTTATGTCCGAAGGTGATGCCCTTAATCTAACTTCAAAATGGTTGGGACAAGTAGCACCTCTTTCAGATGAGGTTTCTATTAATCCTATGAATATCCAAAAAAATACAGTCGTAGATAGGATATTTCGGAATAGAGAATATCGTCCTCCTTGGCTTTGGTCTCTTGTTGAGATGATTGAGAGAACTCACGATCAAATTATAGATTCTGATTGTAGAACTATTGTTCATCCTACTGCTGGCGGCCGAATTAGAGGTGCACATAATTGTAAAAAATGTGATGCTGAGGTAGTAGCAGCAATAGAAAGATATTCGGTTTCGAGAGATTTAAGAGAATTTAAAGGCCTCGATTGTGAATGTAAGAAGGTATGGAAAACTGAAATTGAGAACGATTTATCACTACCAGTTCCTATGGGACAGGGTAGAGACAGGCGTCTATCTCGAGTAGATATAGTTCGTGCGCCTTGATGCCCAATCCACTATCTTCTCGGCTAATACTTAAGTCTGAATCTCCGTTGGTAGTAGTATCCTTAACGGGATATCAGAGGTGTAGTCATGTCAATTAGTACAACAGATTCAGTAGACGTTTTTCTTCAAGGCGAAAAAGAGCCATCAGGCTCATGGGTTTTCATTGTAGTAGGAGTTGTCTTTTCCCTCTCTTTTTTGGTACTTTATAGTATACTTTATCCGGGGCAGGATTTACCCGTAATTTCTGATTTAGTACCAGTTTTTAGTGGTGTTTTTGATTCAGGTATATGGTTCTTTATCTTAGGCACAATGATTGGTATATTTGCCATATTAGGTCGTTTATTATTAGAGGCAACTAGCGAGTGAGGTGATTATAATGGATACAGTTTTAACAACAATGTTTTATTTTTGGGTTTCACTATTTATCGTATTCTTTTTGACTCAGAGAGGACTATGGATATTTTCTGATGTGGCAAAAGGCACAGTCTCTTTCATGCTTGAGAAAGCTCTAGGGCCAGGGTCTGATTTGGTAGAGGGACGTCCAGGATCTGGCGCTAGATCATGGATATTACAGGGCACATTATGGTTGATTCTAGGATCCATGTTTACATTCACTAGTATGTGGCTAACTCATGATCCAAATGCTCTTCACTCTCTAGCATCATGGGGATTCGTTGCTAACGCAAATGAATTAGCATCTGCAGGAGTTTATGCTACTCTTTATGGTTCAGTTTCTATGTTAGTAATTGGCTCTGGTTTCCATATTATACCAAAATTGGCTGGAACTGAGTTGGCCAGCGAAACTAATGCCAACTTAGTATCATTTGTATGGACAATTTCTGTGTTAGTTCTAGTTGTAGGCTCTCAAAATAATATGATTCTTGGTATTGAGATAATACCTCTTGGAACTGCAATAAACGCAATCGCTTTGTTGGCGGTAATCCTTAATCAATTATTGACAGTAGCCAATAAAACAAGAAAAATGGCTCTGCCTGGCTGGTTAATACTGATTGCACTACTAAGTAACCCTCTGTTAAGCATAATTTCAATAATTTCAGGTGCTGCAGATGATAGTGTAGGGCAATGGCTCTCATATCATTTATTTGGAGGGGCTTTCTTCTTCGCAGGAGTTGCAGGAGTTGCTCTTTATGCATCATCTATTGCGTCTGGAAATCCTCTTTGGTCTAAGACATTAGTTGGTGTGACTCTATTTGGTAGTATTCTAACCATTAATCCATTTGGAGATGTCCATGGTCAGATGGTTATGGATGCTTTCGGACCATTAGCAGGGAACAACGTTGTGGCCTTCTCAAATCAGGATATGTTAGCTGCAAGTTTCTTGATGGCACTAGTTTCAATACCAGTTTTTGCCTTTGCTAGTAATATGTTGGTGACTATGAGAGGTTCAGATGCTTTCGTAGATTCTCCTGATTATCCAGGGAATGCAGAACTTAATCTAGGATCTTGGTTAATTGTTCCTATCGCCATAGGCTCATTATTTGTTCAAACAGATACAGTTAGTGGTACCTCGGAATTAGTAGGTATAGCCAATTCACTTTCAGTTATGGCAGGTTGGTTAGTTCTCGTGCCTCTCTCTCTTGGGGCCGCTCTAAGCCTATATCCAGAATTAACTGGGAGGCATTTGTTTTCGAATAATAGAGCAAGATGGGGTTACCTAATGATGACAGGAGGCGCAATCTTTGGCCTCTCTCTCACAATGATTGCAGATTTTATGGATATGGCTCTAGTAGAGATGATGGTAGAAGATCCTAGTACTCTTTCCGAAGAACTTCGCAAGTTAGGTTCAGTAATGTTCTACGGCGTAGTTATCGGCGCTATACTTCATTCTTTGAATATGATTACTGGTATCTTCCGTGGAGAAATCATCTCCTCTGATTCGGTCAAATCTTCTTCAATTTCTATTGAATCTTATTCGTTAGTTTCCTCAACGACTGTGAGAAAAATACTTGCTAGTGGGGCAAATCTCGATACAGAAGTGATTCCAGTTGGTGAGGAAGATGAGAAAGGCAGTGCTACAAAGCTCTAAGCTACAATTTTTCTTGAGGCTCAAGACCTCATATTTTGAATGAGGTTAGTATGAGAATAGGACTTGTCGGAAAACCTAATGTGGGCAAGTCAACAACCTTCTCTGCACTCACAGAGACTCCAGTAGATATTGCGAATTATCCATTCACTACAATTGATCCAAATGTCGGAATTGCTTGGCTACCATTAAGACAGAGTTGTGCCTGTAAGATTCTTCGTGAGAAAAAAGAGCAGCAAGGTAGAATGCCAGAAATTGATGAGAACGATCCTCGAAGAGGTAGTATTTGTACTCCTAACTCAGGTTCTTGTAGAGGGTTTCAAAGATTAGTTCCAGTCACATTAATTGATGTTGCGGGACTAGTTCCTGGTGCACATGAAGGACGAGGTAGAGGCAATCAATTTCTCTCAGATTTAGCACGATGTGATGCTTTAATTCAGGTCATTGATATATCAGGTTCAACAGATATTGAGGGCAATCCTGTTGGAGAAGGAGGATCTAAGCCAATTGAAGAATATGAATTCCTTCTGAACGAAATTGATGCTTGGATTGTAGGAATCATTCAATCAAGTTGGTCTAGAGGCGCTAGAAGAGTACAATCAGAAGGCGAAAAAGCACTTTCCAAGTTTCTAATTGAACAATTATCAGGAATAGGTGCAACCGATTATCATGTTAATGCAGGAATATTATCAGTCAATCAAAAACATCCTGATTCAGGAGTGCCTTGGTCTTGGGGTAATGAAGAATTAATGACTATGGCTGGAACAATACGGTCACTATTATTCCCAATATCAATAGCAGCAAATAAAGCGGATAAGAATAATAATTCTGAACTAGAATTATCATCGATTGTTGAATCTCAAGGTGGAAAATTAATTTTGACTAGTGCTGAGGCAGAACTAGCTCTCCGTAGAGCTTCTAAGGCGGGCTTGATAGATCTGAATCCCGAGACCTCTAATTTTTCTATAACAGATTTAGGTGAAAAGAATTTATCTAATGAACAACGAAATGCTTTAGTAAATATTTCCGACACACTTTCTAATTTACCAGGAGGAGGTTTGTTAGGATTACTCTCTTCAGTTGTTTTTGATAGATTGAATAGAAGTGTTGCTTATCCTGTTCAAGACGACTCTCATTGGATTGATGGAGATGGCAATATTCTTCCGGATGCTATTTTAGTCTCTGAAGGAACAACTGCAAAAGGTCTAGCATATGCTGTTCATTCTGATCTTGGAGATGGTTTTATCAGAGCAACAGATGCAAAAAGCGGCCGAGTAATTGGTGCAGAATATGAAGTTCAAAATGGCGATATAATAAGTATTCACGCTAGAAAGTAATTGCAGGATATTTTCTACTAGAGAAAATAAAATCGGTGATAACATTATTCATATTTTCTAGGGTCAAGCATCCGCACGAACAACTTCGGAAACCGAAGTACAATTTTTTATTGCTTCGTTTACAGCCTTATCCGAAGAGAGATCCGAGGCCTTCAAAGCCCGCACCGTCATCTTCTTCTTCCTCTTCTTCTACAGCTTCAGCAGGAGCTGCTTCAGCGGATGAACCGCCAGCAGCTGCTGGAGCAGCAGCAAC
>JAURCP010000013.1 GCA_030828405.1 Thermoplasmatota archaeon | reverse complement strand
TTCGACTTATCGAAAGTTGAGTCTGATAGTGTTGGGTTCCTTGAACGGTACATTGTAACGCCTCAAAGGGTAGACATACTCAAATCTTGGCACTGCAATTACTAGTTTAGAAGTTCTTTCAAATGTAATCCTGTATAGCTGTCCTTAACTTTAGCAATCTTTTCTGGTGGGCCTTCTGCCACTATAAGTCCACCCAATTCTCCCCCTTCTGGCCCGAGGTCAATTACCCAATCTGCACATTTAACCACATCTAAATGATGCTCGATTACAATTACGGTATGTCCGTTTCTTCTAAGACGTAACATTACCTCTGTTAATTGATGTACATCAAACATAGAAAGTCCTGTTGTTGGCTCATCAAGGATGTAAACTGTGTGACTTCGGGTCGGTCTGTGTAATTCCGATGCTAATTTTACTCGTTGCGCTTCTCCGCCCGATAGAGTGGTTGCTGGTTGGCCAAGCCGTATGTAACCCAGTCCTACATCTTTCAGAGTTGTAAGAATACGACTTAATGACTTTTGATTTTGGAAAAATACAACTGCCTCATCAACAGACATATCTAGAACTTCTTGGATGTTTTTTCCTTTCCATTCAACTTCCAAAGTTTCTCTAGTATATCTTTTTCCTTTGCAGACATCGCATGTGACCCATACGTCAGGTAAAAAATTCATCTCTAGTTTTATAGATCCTGCGCCTTTGCAAGATTCACATCTTCCACCTTTAACATTGAAAGAAAATTGTCCTGGTTGGTATCCTCGTTCTTTAGAAATTACAGATGCTGCAAATAGATTTCTGATGTGTCCAAATGCCCCGGTATATGTCGCAGCGTTTGAACGAGGTGTTCTACCTATAGGAGATTGATCTATGACTATGGTTTTGTCTACAGCTTCGAATCCTTCCATCTTATCGTGTCGTCCGGGAGAAGTGTCGCTACCATGTATTTCACGCAATAATGCAGGGGCTAATGTTGAGGCTACTAAGGATGACTTTCCAGAGCCTGAAACACCAGTAATAGCAACTACACAACCTAAAGGAATTGATACGTTTATATTTTGGAGATTATTCTCTCTCGCACCTATGATATGGATCCATTTACCATCTTCTGGTGTTTTCCTATCTGCAGGTATGGAGATGTTTTCTTTACCAGAAAGATACGCTCCAGTAATACTTTCATCATTGGAAAGTAATTCATCTAATTCACCACTCACCAGCACCTTTCCTCCTTCTTTACCTGCACCAGGGCCTATGTCAACAAGCCAGTCAGCCTGTCTTAGAGTTGCTTCATCATGTTCAACTACAAGCAAGGTATTCCCTAGTTCAGTTAGTTCTCTTAAGGTTTCCAAAAGGCGGCCGTTGTCTCTAGGGTGTAAGCCAATACTTGGTTCGTCGAGAACATACATCACTCCTGTCAATCTTGTACCAATTTGAGTTGCTAATCTAATCCTTTGAGATTCTCCTCCAGAAAGCGTGCTTGCTCGTCTATCTAACGTAAGATAATCCAATCCAACTAGTGCAAGGAATCTTAATCTCGCTTCAATTTCTTTGATTATTTCGGTACCGATAAAAATTGACCTCTCAGATAATTGTAAGGTTTTAGAAATAATCTCTGTGTTTGGTTTATCTCTACCTAATTTATCCCATGTTTGATCGAGTTCTCCTGCTCTCCAATATTGTACAACTGCTAATGCTTCCAAGACACTACAAGAGGAAATAGCGGGCAGGGATATCCCCCCTACTATCACTTTACTAACAGCATCATTCAATTTTTGGCCTTTACAATCTGGACATGGTTCATCGTTCATATATGAGGCCATCCTAGACCTTGTTCTATCCGAAGAAGTTTCGTTGTAAGTTCTACGGATTCTACTAAATACACCCTCCCAAGGTCTTAGCATCTGGTATGAAGAGCCTTTCTCAGAAGTAAATTCAAAGGATATTGCTGTGCCTCCAGAGCCGTGAAGAAGAATGTCTTGCTCGTCATCGTTAAGGCTTCCAAATTCTAAATTCGTAGGTATCCCATAGTGCTCGCAAACCTGCCTCATTTGGCTCTTGTACCAACCAGACATCATAGAAGATCTAAATGGCCTAATACAGCCATCTTCAACGGAGGCGGTTCTATCAATTACTAGGTCTGAAGAAAATTCTCTTTTTACACCTAATCCTTGACAATTAGGGCAAGCCCCGAGTGGATTATTGAAAGAAAACACTCTAGGAGACATTTCTGGTAAGAACGCTCCGTGCTCCGGGCATGCAAACTCTTCAGAATAAGGAATAATTTGTCCTTTTTCTGTTTTTTCTGCCTCTTCGTTACGAATAATTGTTTTGTTTTTCTTGAGGCTTTCGATAGCTATTGTCCCTCCACCAAGACGGAGTCCTGCTTCAATTGCTTCGGTTAATCTCTGTCTGTTTGCTCTGTTCAATTTCAATCTATCAATTCTAATATCGATATCATGCCTGAGATTCTTTTCTAAATTAGGAGGTTGTTCGAAGTTTGCCTCTCGACCATTGATTTTCCCCTCCAAATATCCTTGTTCAATCAAGCCTTTGAATAAATCTACATGTGTTCCTTTTCTATTTCTAATTGTAGGGCTCCAAATAGCTATGGCATGTTCTTCAAAACGCCACATTATATCATCTACAATTTCTTGAACTGTTCTTCTGGCGACTTCACGCCCACAGTCTGGACAATGAGGAGTCCCTACTCTTGCCCAAAGTAATCGCATATAATCCATAATTTCAGTAACAGTGGCAACCGTTGACCTTGGATTGTGGCTACCCTGTTTCTGATCAATACTTATTGCAGGAGAGAGGCCTTCTATAGAATCGCAATCTGGCTTCTTCATTTGGCCTAAAAATTGGCGGGCATATGAGCTAAGGCTTTCTACATACCTTCTTTGTCCCTCAGCGTATAGAGTATCGAATGCCAAACTTGATTTTCCTGAACCCGAAACTCCAGAAATAACTACAAATTTACCTCTTGGTATTTCTACATCAATATCTTGTAGGTTGTGGGTTCTTGCTCCTTTAACCTCTATCCAACCTTGATCGAAAGATGTTTTTGTCTGTTTACGAGTCACTAGCGCCCCCTCCTAACTATACTTAACGGAATGTTGGTCGCTATTGAAGAAATGTATTCTTTTTTTTATCAATTAAACCAAAATGCATCAATTATATCGCCCATTTCCGCATTTGTATTCGGAGGCAGTAATGTCACTCCATTATGTGCAACCATACTATGTATGTTCCCGCTTCCTTGATGAGTGTGTGTTGATGCCTGAAGGCCGTCTTTTTCACTAACTATTCTGATTCGTCGCAAACAAAGTTTATTTTCTGCTCCTTTAACACTATTTTTCATTTTCACTCTTACTTTTCTTCCCAAATTAGGCGGTGCAGTTTCTTCGATTCGGTAAGTAGCAGAGAACCATGGACAAACTAACATCAAGAATACTAAATGACTACTGACAGGATTTCCAGGTAGACCAAATAGTGGCTTATTCTTCCATTTACCAAAAATTGGAGGGCCTCCTGGCCTCATATTTACTTTCCAAAAATTAATGATACCCTCTGTTTCCATAATTTTTCTTACTATATCCCAATCTCCCATAGATACTCCTCCTGTCGTTATCAATGCATCACAATTCTCTACTGCATCATTCATAGTCTCTCGTAATTGGTCTACGGAATCGGTAACTATGCCATAACGGACCGGTTTACCACCCATTCTTTCTACTAAAGCAGCGATTCCGAAAGAATTGGATTCAAAGATTTGCCAGTCTTTGATTTCAGAATTTGGCATTACTAGTTCGTCACCAGTACTGATTATTCCAATTGTAGGTTTTCGGAAAACTGAAATTTCATCATAACCCATTGTTGCAGCGAGTGAAATTGTGGAAGAACCCATACAGGTTCCCTCGGGAATAGCTAATTTTCCTTTAGATAAATTTTCTCCCTTAATACGAATAAAGGATTTTTTAGCTTGACCTGTGATTATTACATTCTCTCCCTCTATTCTACTGTTTTCTACGATTACTATCGCATCTGCTCCTTCGGGTATTGGGGCGCCTGTCGTAATCTTACAAGCCTCTCCTGATTCTATAGTAAGGACACTTTCTGATCCTGCTTGAATTGCCCCCACTATTCTTAAAATTGTAGTAGTAGTTGAAGAGCAGTCCTCTTCTTTTACGGCCCATCCGTCCATAGCAGAATTATCAAATCGGGGGTCATTGACCTTGGATATTAGCCCCTTTGCAAGTATTCTTCCGTTTGCTTTGTCGAGATGGATAGTCTCTGAAGATAGATTTAATTTACAGGCAGATATCAATTCTTTAGCTCTTTCAATGCTTACTCCGACCTCCATGCAATCAACGAGGCGCTTCATACAAATGAATTATGCGTTGATTCTTAGAGAGTGTTATTCAAATATTACTAATATGACGCCTTATTATGTTTATAGAAGGAGAGTTTTTGATTCTACTTCTATTGTTTCTGATTGCTTTGCTATATTCCAGTGTTGGGCATGGAGGGGCATCAGGGTATCTCGCAATTTTATCTCTAACAATTTATGCAGAATATGATAGTGGGTGGTTAAAACAGCATGCATGGACCTTAAATTTAGTAGTTGCCGCAGTTGCTTTTTATCATTATAAAAAGGCAGGTTTTTTCAATCTAAAATTGACTTTCCCGTTTATTCTAGGGAGTATTCCATTCGCTGTTATCGGTGGTTATTTGAGAGTTGATGGATTTTTTTATGATACCCTGCTATCGATAACTTTGGTTTGGGCTGCATATAAATTATTACAAATAAACGAAGTTTATTCTGCGACAAAAATTGAGGCCCCTGGCTTTCTGTATGCAATCCCCATTGGAGGAGGGGTTGGTTTAATGAGTGGTGTAATAGGCGTAGGAGGGGGTATTTTCTTATCGCCAATCCTTTTACTTAAAAAATGGGCAGATCCCAAAACTGCTGCAGCAACTGCTGCACTTTTTATCTGGGTTAATTCAATGGCAGGATTAGTTGGGGCTGGAATTTCAGGGCAGCTAGTCATCCAAATGGATGTTCTATTTCCTTTTATCCTAGCGGCACTACTTGGAGGGTATATAGGGGCGAAATATGGTTCAGAAAATGCTCATCAGTCTTTGATTAGAAAATTATTGATAATTGTATTAATCGTAGCTTCTCTGAAAAGAATATCTTATCTAATGATATGATTATATTCCTATGAAGTCTGAATGCCCACATTCTGGATGAGCACAAATTACCTTGTATCTTTCTCTTTTTGGGCGAGGAATTCGCATCATTGCACCACACATCGTACATTGATGGGTGACGATTTCTGGTTCTTGAGGAGTTTGGTCTTCAAAATCTTCGAAATCTTCTGCCATCGAAGTCCAACCAATTTGATCTGAATATGAATCATCTTCATCAGTAATTTTCTTTTGTCTCAAATTTAACTTGATGTTGATTCTGCGCCCTTTCTTTTTCTTCTTTTTTGTGGGTTTTCCCTTAGGTTTAGGTTTTCCCTTAGGTTTAGGTTTTCCCTTAGGTTTAGGTTTTCCCTTAGGTTTAGGTTTTCCCTTGGGCTTAGGTTTTCCCTTGGGCTTAGACTTACCAGGCGGTGCTGGAGGTTTTCCCGGCGGTGCTGGAGGTTTCCCAGGGGGCGGTGGTGCTTTCGCTGGAGGCATTGGAGGCTTAGCAGGAGGTGCTTTACTTGGCCTCTGTGGAGGTTTTGGCGGTGGCGGTGGAACCTTGTCTGCCATGACTATCTTCTATTGGCAACCCGGGGGACTCTTTGAAAGAATCGGGAGTATGGTATCTTTTTCCTTAAACTAAGCAGGATATGATAAAAGTGATTCGCAAGGTATTGGAAGTAATTTTTCCCTTGCACCCAAGCCTTCAAGTTCTATTACAAATAAATTGCCTATTACTTCTGCTCCTTGCTGTTGACATAATTTTACACATGCATCAACAGTTCCGCCTGTTGCAAGTAGATCATCAATAATTATTATTTTTGCACCGGGAGGCATGGCGTCGTCATGCATCTCTAAAATATTGGAGCCGTATTCTAAAGAATATTCTATTTTTATGGTTGATGACGGTAATTTGCCAGGTTTTCGGATAGGAATGAAACCTACTCCTAGCTCGGCAGCAAGCATTGGTCCGAAAATAAATCCGCGGGCTTCTGGGCCAACAATATAATCTGGGACCCAGTTATTATGATTGCAAATTTGTACAAACATATCTGTGACCTTGTTCAAATATTCACCCGTATTAAGTAAAGGAGTGATGTCTCTAAACATAATTCCTTCTATAGGAAAATCCGGAATTGTTCGGATTTGTTGTTGAAGTTGTTTAATTGTTTCTTTATCAAAAATTGGCATTATAGCACCTTTGAGAGGAGGCTCCCGGGCCACTAGGGCCCGAGAGTTCCTTTTACGTTATTCTACTCAATCGTTTAATCCGATTTGCTCGAAGATCCAATCAAACGTTGATGTATCTCCAGGGCCGAGGTAGAACATTATCATAAGTATAGCTAGAGTACCCATGATTTTGTTGATTTCATCAAACTTACCCATTCCTGCTTTAATAGCAACATATGAGATTACACCCCATGCAATGCCGTCTGCAATAGAATAAGTGAATGGCATCATGACCATTGTCAAGAAGGCAGGTAGAGCCACTTCACCATTATTCCAATCGATATCTGCTGCTTGTCTCATCATCATAGCACCAATTACGACTAATGCGCATGCTGCTGCGAAAGTAGGTATAGCTTGGAATATGTTTGAAAAGAAAAGTCCTGTGAGCATCAAAACACCTACAGTAACTGCTGTCAATCCGGTTTTACCGCCGTCTTCAACACCTGCTACTGATTCGATGTAGGTTGTTGTTGTGCTTGTTCCTGTTAGTGCCCCAACAATTGTCGCTGCTGCGTCGGACATAAATGCTTCATCTGAATTCATTAATTCGTCATTTTCGTCAACATACCCTGCTTGACGACCAACTGAATAAAGTGTGCCAGCTGTATCAAAAATATCAACGAATAAGAAAGTAATCATTACTAACAAGAATGCCCCCATTGAGGTTCCCTCTGCTGAACCGACGTCTCCTAATGCCCCCAATGCTGCACCCAGTGTTTCCTCAGGTAATCCGACGAAGCCGAAGTCTGCAGAAGGCCATGTTGCTGTTGGTGATGCCCAGCCCGCTCCTCCTGCAAGGAAATCGTTGTATGGGTCGTAAGCATCTACTGCCCAACCATAAATTGATGCAACTGCAATTCCATAAATTATAGCGCCTTTAATACCGCGGGCCATCATCACTGCAATTGCAATTAAAGCAACCATAGAGATTAATGCTCCGTGATCATATCCAAAAGATTCTGTTGTTGCAAGATTTACTAATGTTGCGCCATCGTCTTGGATCCATCCCATTTCTCTTAGTCCGATGATAGCAAGGAACATGCCAATACCTGCTCCTGTAGCAATTTTCAAGTCTGTTGGGATTGCATTAATCATCGCAGTTCTCCACCCTACTTGAGGCAGCGACATTATCATGAAGATAATACCCTCAACCAATACTGCAGCTAGGGCTACGTCCCATGCTACACCCATTGCGCCAACTACTGCGAATGTGAAGTAAGCATTGAGTCCCATTCCTGGTGCCAATGCGAACGGTAAGTTAGCCCAAAGCCCCATTACTAAGCAACCGATAAAGGCGGCTACAGCCGTTGCGAATAATGCGTCGTCAAAAGGTATACCCGTTTGCCCGAAGTTACTCAACATCGAAGGGTTGACTACGAGAATGTATGCCATGGTCAGGAAAGTTGTCAATCCTGCTCTAAGTTCACCATTCACGGTACTACCCGCTTCTGTTATTCCAAATTGTTTGTCTAATGCGTCCATATTTTTTTTCATCTCCTGTTTTTCATTCATCCCAGACTTCTGTCCAGATAGGTTACCATTAGACATGAGGTCTATGAATTGTTCGGAACACTTGATTCAAGAATTTATGTGGATTGGGGTGCCATTAACAGGTAAGTGAATATCTATTTTTTCCCCTAATTCGGAAAAAATAACACTTCTACTTTCCTCCGGGGCATGGAATAAAATCATATTTTTTGGGCTACAATCCTTAGCAAAGTTACATAATTCAGTATGTCCGGCATGATTAGATAATTGGAATTGTGAAACATCTAAATCTATCTTGGTGAGGTTTCCAAAAATACTTATTTTTCCTTCTTCAAGTAATTTCCTGCCTCCCGAATTCTCGGCTTGGTAGCCGGTCAATAAAATTCCATTTGATATATCTGCCCTTAGACGATTTAGATACCAGAGCGCGGGACCACCATCTAACATCCCACTGGTTGTGACAATAACGTCTGCTTGTAATGCCTTTTTACGATCGGATTTACTTGAGACTTTTCTAGTCCATTTCCATACTTTTTCAAAATCCTCTACGTCTTTGATATGTTCTGGATTTTCAAACCACTTTCTTGTTAATCTTGTCCCCATTCCATCGTAATGAACGTTGAGATGTGGGGCTTCTCTATACAATATACGAAGAATGTCTTGCCCACGCCCCGAAGCGAAAGCTGGGATTAAAGCCACTCCTCCTCTTTGCACTATTTCCTTTACTGTGGATACAAATCTAGCCTCTTCATCGGATCTATCTGGATGGATTTTACCGCCATATGTAGCTTCTAAACAAAGAATGTCGCATTTAATTGGTTTGGCTCCGATTGTATTAGGGCTATCTCTTGTATCAAGATCTCCGGACCATAAAATACGGTGAGTAGGTGTTTCTATTTCTACCATTGCAGCACCAGGCATGTGGCCGGCTCTGTGTAGTCTACATTTCCATTCTCCAATAATAAACCATTCTTGATAATCATGAGTAACCCACGACTCAAGTGCATATTCTAAATCTCTTTTATCCCATGTAAGTGGATAACCCTCTATTTTGGAAACTTTGTAGGTATCTCTCCACATTATTTCTGAAACTGCAGATGTTAAGCTTGTACCGTGGAATTTGACATTGTTGAACTGTGTTAACCACGGAACCATTCCAATATGATCAATGTGGCTATGAGTTATTATTGCGTCCGTTATGGGTGGACATTGATCTGGATATTTTGGGGGGCGTGTTGGAGCTAAGCCATAATCAATTAACACCCGTGTCCCTGTATTGTCTTCAATTACACAGCCAACATTACCAACTTCATTTCCTCCACCTAAAAAATGAAACCGGATCCCTTCCTTTACTTCAGTTCTAGGATATCCTGAAGATTGGCCGGGAGTGTATAGTACCATACATTACCGACAATGGTTAACATGATGAGGTCTTTGGAACTCCATCCCCTATATTTCCAGTAGAAATATCATATTGTTAGTAATTTGTTTGAGATGTCTTCAGAATGTTTATGTCTTACCGATTTTATAGTATGATTGTATATTGAAATCACTTGATTTATAGAATATATCTTAATGAAATCTATCTTGTTTTGTCTCCAGTGGAAATAAAGGGGTCGGGGGGATAAATTGAGAACTAAGACCTCTTCATGTAAGCATGGCAAGAGTACCCCATTCAACATTCGTTGTAGATAATGATCGTTGCTTTGGCTGTGCTGCTTGTGTTTCACTATGCCCTGTAAACGCCTTAGTTCTCGAAGATATATTAGCTGTAGTGGACGAACCATCCTGTACACATTGTAACTATTGCATCCCATTTTGTCCAGTCCACGCTCTCTCTATTGTAAAAATTAGTACCTAAGCATCTTCTATGATATTTGTAATCACCAAATCCCCTTGTTTAACATCATTCTAATAATATGGTGCTTTCACAGAGTATATGGAAATCAGTGAGATAATTTCCCAGTCTAAAGAAATTCACCAATGGATAGTAGAAAAAAGAAGAACAATCCACCGCCATCCAGAGCTAATGTATGAAGAATTTAAAACTAGTAAATTAGTTCAAGAAACTTTGAAAGATCTACAAATCCCATTTCAAAAAGATATCGCTATTACAGGCGTTGTAGGAATTATTGGAAGTGGTGAGGAGCCTTGCATCGCTTTGAGAGCTGATATGGATGCACTACCAATTCACGAAGAAACTGATGTTGATTTCAAAAGCCAGATAAATGGTAAAATGCATGCATGTGGTCACGACTGCCATACCGCCATGCTTCTCGGAGCAGCTAGAATTTTAAAAGAAAATGAAGACAAAATAGAAGGAACAGTCAAATTGATCTTTCAACCTGCAGAAGAAGGAGGAGCGGGAGGAAAAATGATGAGAGAGCAAGGAGTTTTAGAAAAGCCCAAAGTAAGGCAAATTTTTGCGTTGCACGTAGCCGGAACAATGCCAATGGGGACACTCGCATCGAAGGAAGGAACATTATTGGCAGCAACATCATCAATAAAAATTCTAGTCAAGGGTAACGGAGGTCATGCGGCCGCGCCCCATCACACAATAGATCCTGTAGTTACGGGATCGAAGATAGTAGTGGAACTGCAGACATTGATTTCTCGTGAATTGAGCCCCTTAGAATCCGGCGTAATAAGCATAACAATGGCAAATGCAGGCAGTGCGACAAATGTCATACCTTCAACTATGGAGTTGCAAGGCACCATAAGGTCACTAACTAGCGAAGGAATATCGAAATTACAAAACAGAGTCAAAGAGGTTGCAGAGTCAATAGCCATAGCAAATCGCTGTGAAGCAGAAGTTTCATTTCCAGGAAACGACTATCCCCCAACAGTGAATGATGCTGGTTGCTGGGAGTTAGGAAAAGCTGCAGCAAAGGACATACTAGGCCAAGAAAAAGTTTCTGAAATGGATTCAATAATGGGGGGCGAAGACTTCGCGTATTATACAGAAGAGATCCCTGGGTGCTTCTCTTTCCTTGGTGTAGGAAACCCAGAAATAGACGCTGTCTATGATGTACACCATCCAATGTTCAAAGTAGATGAAGAAGCGCTGTCTCTAGGTACCGCCGTACATGTCAATACAGCAATCAAAGCATTAGAGAATTTAACGATATAATACTACAAAGAGAAGATAGCATGAAAATCGCCATAATAGGTTCCGGAATAGAAGTTTTTACATGCGGGCATAGATTATTGGATAAAAATTCTAACTTAGAGATTCATATTTTTGATGAAAAAGCCGAGTCCGGAATGTATGGTGAAGAACCAGGGTTATTCGCTGAATGGCCACTAACTCCAATTGATTGGGTAGGGAGTCTATTTAGTCAACAACCGAATGAAAAATCCACCGCTATTCGATATTCTTGGTTTGTCAAGGCTCTTTCAATATCTCTTGCAGAGAGAGGAGCAAATTTACATTTAAAATCCGTAGTTAAAAATATAGATAGTGGAATAATTGATTTCTACGGCGCCGGTTATTTGGCGGCCGGACAGATGAAGTTTGATGATATTATCGACTTTAGAGACAATGACTCCAATGAAGTTTGGTACGGAGGAGTAACAACCTCAAAAACAAATATTGAAATTTTTGGAATTAGACCAGATCAGACAATAGAAGTTTGGAGTAAAAAAGAGAATATCGAGGGTAATTTCATACAAAAAATGGAATGGAGAGGAATTGACCCACAACGCGCTTTAATTGACAGGATCAATAAGGGCATTGACGCAGCAGAATCGACCAAATCTGAATAGTTCTTTGTAAAATATTAGATGCTTAATGTATCTAGGGACCAATATGGGCGGCGTAGAGAGCCAGACATTGGAATATGTTTGTGACAAGACAAAAAGTACAAGACATGCAATTCTGATAGATCCAGCCGACCAAACTCCAGATACTGCGGCCAAAAGAGCGGTTGCAGCAGTTGCTGCAGGTAGTAAAATGGTACTTGTGGGAGGCTCGAGCGATACCGACATGGATAATGTGAATGACACCGTAGTCGCAATTCAAGAAGCATTAGAATTAGTAACTTGGGCCTCATCTCAAGACTCCAGTTTAGAAGAAAAAACCTGGAAGGTGCCGGTTGTATTATTTCCCCAAGGTGCCGCTGCACTTTCACCAGCAGCCGATGCAATTACTTTCATGATGCTAATGAACAGTAAATCTCCGAGATATTTGATAGAAGAACAAGTCGCAGGGTCACTATTTATCAAAAAAGCAGGAATTTCGCCTTTGCCGATGGGATACATCATTTGTGAACCAGGAGGTAAAGCTGGAGAAGTCGGACAGGCGGATTTAATTCTCTCCAATCAGACAGAAAGAATTTCTGCATACGCGACAACAGCGGAATATTATGGATTTAAAATTATATATTTAGAAGCAGGAAGTGGCGCCCAAACTCCGGTATCTTCAGAACTAATCAAAGCAGCGAGAGATTCGTGTAATCTGACCATCGTTGTCGGAGGAGGAATTAGAGATGGAGAAACAGCAAAAATAGCATCCGATGCCGGAGCGGATTGGGTAATAACTGGTAATTTGACAGAATCTTTTGATGATGCAAACGCCCTACAGAATACATTGACAGAATTCATATCTAAAATGAATGACTAACTATTCTTTATTGTAGCAAGCAATCGGTCTATTTGAGCTTCCATATCTAGAATTAAGATCATTTGTTCTTCTTCTACTTTGAGCAATCTAGCGTTTTCATCTTGTAATTCTTTAGCGCGGCTCTCTGAAAGGCCTCCTCCATCTATCCTCCGAATTTTTTCATTTTCCAATTTATTCTCTAACTGATTATATCTAATTTTCATTACACGCAATTGCTCTTCAAGATCGGATATAGAAGCCGTATCTTCATGTTCTAAATCTAGAGATGCTAATTCTAGTTCCAGCGCTCTGGTCCGTTGTCTCGAAATCACTAACTCCTGCTCCATTTTCATAACCTCATCCCAAACAGAAATTACTTCATGAACTAGTTTTTCATGAGAGATTTTAGCCAACCGCTCTTCCAATGTATCTTCATCTTTTTCTGTGGAAGAATCGACAGTTGAAGGGGTACTCATCAATAATCAATAAACATCGCAACTAACATGTTCTTGAACCTTGAGTAATACTAGCGGATTATCTGTCGAAATTTGAATATTTTCAGCATCGCCGTTTTCGTGGCGTTTATATCAAAGTCGAAGTTCGGGCGCAATATGCAAGCATACCGGATAGACGGGGTAGTTCGCCAAGGAAAGACAAACCAAGATTTCTGTATAGACTTAGTCGCAGAAAATGAAGACCAAGTTAGAGAAAAGGTATACTCACATTTTGGTAGCCGTCATGGTGCTAAAAGAAGATATATAACAATTAACTCAATTAGTATTATCGATCCTTCAGAATCTTCCGCCTCTGTCGTAGTATCTCATTTTCGTGACAAATAATCGACTTTAACACGTAACGGTGAAATCAGATAGTCTCTAGGAAGGGTCGTGTTGAAGAAAACATTCATGCGTCAATATTGGCGTATTCAGCAAAGCCAAACTCTGATTTCTATGGGTTTTTGGATTACAACACTGACTCTGTTGATGTGGCCATATGTCAGCTGGAGATTCGAATCTGATAATGAAATGCTAGCTATACCTATGACATACTGGGGTCTTGGCGGTATCGCATTTTCCGTATTATTAATAGTATTAATAATTGGATGGGTATATGATGTATTTCTCGGGCTATGGAGAGAGCATCTAACAGTCGTACAGGAAAGAAACCCATTCACAACATACAAAGTAAACGCTCCTTTCGGAATGTTATTAGCCCAAACAAATACTATTTTACGAAAATTATCAGAAGATGATGAAGAAATAAATCGCCACTGTGATTTCGTTGATAGGTGGTTAGAATGGAACTCTGAACAAGAAATATGGGCAAGAACAATGTCATCTTGGAAAGAAATAGTGGGGGATGATGACCCATATCTGTACCATCTTTCACCGGAATCAAGAGAAAAATTAGAAACTGCCGCCAAAGATATGCAAGATTTCTAATCGGGGGATGCAACTTTGAATTTTGAAAAAATAGTCCAAATAGCCGAGTTAGCAGGTGAAGCTATACTTGAAATTTATAATAAATCTGGTAATATCAAGATTCAGCATAAAGGAGACAACTCTCCTTTGACTGAAGCAGATTTGGCTGCGCATAATATTATTGTAGAAGAATTAAAGAAAATTGACGATACCCCCATTGTATCCGAGGAAGGAAATGAGGGAGACCCACTTTCATCCGCCACTTGCTGGCTGGTAGATCCATTAGATGGAACAAAAGAATTTATCAAAAGGAATGGGATGTTTACCGTAAATATAGCATTAATGACTCGAAAAAAAAACCGATGGGCGCCACTTTTCGGCGTAGTACACGCTCCTGTTACCAAAACCACATGGTTTGGAGGAGTAATAGTGCCTTCAGAACGCAGAGGTCCAGATGGTACCGGTTTGATGATGGTAAATCCATCATCTCCACCACTTCCTGTACGCTTAGTAGCTAGTGGAACTCATAGGGGCGAAAAAGACGAATTATTTGCTCAGAAATTAGGGCATTATGACCTTGTGAGAATGGGGTCTTCCTTGAAGGCATGCATAGTGGCAGAAGGCTCCGCCGATTTGTACCCAAGATTCGGACTAACATCATGTTGGGATATCGCCGCAGCTCACGCAGTAGTTTCCGGGGCAGGAGGCATTGTAGTAGGGCCATCTGGGAAAAATTTGGATTATGATTTAGTAGAGAATGTCCTAAATCCGTATTTTCTAGTCGCAGCGGATAATCGTTGGACTGAAGATTGGGTTAAATTACAGTAGATTAAATTATTTTTTATGTTTTATTTACATTACCTAAACAGACCAAAACCCGTCGAAGTGAAATAGCCCCTGTCTTACGCAAACACATGTCCCACCTCGACGCTTTGGAGGCAGAAGCCATCCATATTATGAGAGAGGTAGTCGCTGAAGCGGAAAATCCCGTCATGTTATATTCAGTCGGCAAAGACTCTTCAGTAATGCTTCATTTGGCCAGAAAAGCGTTTCACCCTGGTAAAATTCCATTCCCAATAATGCATATTGATACAATGTGGAAATTTTCAGAAATGATAGATTTCAGAGACAAAACAGCCGAAGATTTGGGCGTAGATCTAATCGTTCATATCAATCCCGAAGGGAAAAAAATGGGAATGAACCCATTCATCCATGGTTCTTCTAAACACACCGACGTAATGAAAACAGACGGATTAAAACAGGCACTAGACATACATCAGTTTGATGTTGCTTTTGGTGGTGCTAGAAGAGACGAGGAAAAATCTAGAGCCAAGGAAAGAATTTTTTCATTCAGGACATCTAAACACCGATGGGATCCTAAAAATCAGAGGCCAGAACTTTGGAATCTGTATAATTCACGCAAAAATAAAGGAGAATCAATAAGAGTATTTCCCTTGTCAAATTGGACAGAATTAGATATTTGGCAATATATTCATTTAGAAAAAATTCCAATAGTGCCTCTTTACTTTTCCAAGGAAAGACCTGTAGTAGAAAGAGAAGGGAGTTTGATATTAGTGGACGACGAACGCCTCCCTCTCAAAGAAGATGAACGGCCTATGATGAAGAGTGTTAGATTTCGGACCTTGGGGTGTTACCCTCTAACCGGGGCGGTAGAATCCGAGGCCGACACACTACCTGAAATAATTCAAGAAATGCTTCTCACCACAACCTCAGAGAGACAGGGAAGGACAATAGACCACGACACCAATGCTTCGATGGAGAAGAAAAAGCAGGAGGGTTATTTTTAATGGTTCATGTCAGCGAATTAATTTCTA
The DNA here is from genome assembly GCA_030828405.1 of Thermoplasmatota archaeon. Classification (GTDB taxonomy): domain Archaea; phylum Thermoplasmatota; class Poseidoniia; order Poseidoniales; family Thalassarchaeaceae; genus MGIIb-O2. The sequence goes on along the minus strand of JAURCP010000013.1, from coordinate 21,089 downwards.
CAGATATTGATTCATATCTCAAATCACATGAAGAAAAAAGTCTCCTTCGATTCATCACTTGCGGTTCTGTAGATGATGGCAAATCGACATTAATTGGCCGTATGTTATATGAATCTCAGATGCTTTTCGATGATCAATTATCCGCATTAAAAAACGACTCAAAAAAATTAGGAACACAAGGCGATGGAATTGATTTCGCATTATTAGTAGATGGTCTAGCCGCTGAGAGAGAGCAAGGGATTACGATTGACGTCGCCTACAGATTCTTTTCTACAGAAAAAAGAAAATATATCGTAGCAGATACACCAGGTCATGAAGAATATACTCGAAACATGGCAACTGGAGCTTCTACTGCCGACGTCGCCATCATTCTAATCGATGCTAAGCAAGGAGTCCTTACACAAACAAGAAGGCATTCGTTCATTGTATCAATGGTGGGCGTCAAAAAAGTATTATTAGCGGTTAACAAATTAGATTTAGTTGATTATTCAGAAGAGATTTACAGGCAAATAGTATCTGATTATTCCGATTTTGCAGAAAACGCACTCGACATAGAATCAATTACAGCAGTTCCGATTTCTGCATTATTAGGTGACAATGTCGTAGATAAAAGCGAGAACACACCTTGGTACAATGGCGAAACTATCATGCAATATCTCGAAAATATTGAAGTTCAAAATCAAAGAAAACAGGCTTCTTTCCGGATGCCTGTACAATGGGTTAACCGCCCGAATCCAAATTTTAGGGGATTTTCCGGATTAATCGCTAGCGGCGAAACGAAAATAGGCGACAAAGTTCGCGTACACCCAGGAGGCAAAGAATCGACAATAGAAAGTATTGTTACATGGGAAGGAGAATTACAACAAGCATCCGCTGGACAATCTGTCACGATAACATTGAATGATAAAATCGATGTTTCGAGAGGCGATGTCATTGCAACACCTACAGACCCTTGTGGTGAATCAGACCAATTCCAATCTCGTATATTATGGATGAGTGCGGATGCTATGATCCCTGGTAGACAGTATATTTTCAAATCAAATACCCAGTCCGCAACTCTAACGTTGGGGAAATTAAAACATAGAATAGAAGTAAACACCTTGGATCATTTACCTGCCAAAACGCTGGAATTGAACGAAATTGGAGTTTGTAATATTTCACTAGATAAGAGAATAGCATACGATTCCTATGGTGATAACCAAACTCTGGGGGGATTCATTGTAATTGATAGACTTACGAACAATACTGTTGGAATGGGTCTTATTGATTTCGCACTTCGTCGTTCAGAAAATATTCATTGGCAAAAAATGGATGTTTCCAAGGAGTCGCGGGCGGAACAAAAATCACAAACCCCGAAAATAATATGGTTTACAGGGTTATCTGGTTCAGGAAAATCTTCTATTGCAAATATTCTAGAGAAGAAATTACAGGCACTAGGAAAACACACAATCACTCTCGATGGCGATAATATGAGGCACGGGCTCAACAGAGATTTAGGTTTCACTGCAGCCGACCGAGTTGAAAACATTAGGAGAGTAGGAGAAGTTGCAAAGTTAATGATAAACAGTGGTTTAATTTGCATCACTTCATTTATTTCTCCTTTTGAGTCAGAGAGGAAAATGGCGCGCTCATTAGTCTCAGAAGATGAGTTTGTTGAAATATTCATCGACACCCCATTATCAGTATGTGAAGAGAGAGATGTGAAAGGCCTGTACGCAAAGGCACGTTCGGGAAAAATTCCTAACTTCACTGGAATATCTAGTCCTTATGAACCGCCAGAAAAACCCGAAATTAGAATAGACACTACTAAACTATCTGCTGAGGCAGCTGCCAACCAAATAATTGAATTTATTTTAGAATAATCTCTATTGCGTTTGCGACGCATTCTTGACAGACGACAACTTCGGCAGTTCGATGAGTGGAGTAGATAAGGCAGAATTGCAACGTATTGCGCAACAAGTCGAACTCAATCGCCAACGGATGGAATCTATAGAACAACAGATGTCTCGCTTAGAACAAATCAGACTCGACCAACTCCAAACAATTGAAACATTATCTGCAATTCCAGATAGTGGCGCTAAAGGTGCAATGATCCCTTTAGGCTCAGGCGTCCAGATTGTCGCAGACATTCCTCCCAAGACCGGAGCAGTAATTGATATCGGAAGTAGAGTACAAGCCGAAAAACCCCTAGAAGAAGCCATCGAAATTTTAACAAAAAGAACAGAAGAAATCCTCGATATAATGAATAAAATGAAAATTGAATTTAGTTCAATCGAAGAAACTACAATTTCATTAGCGAATGTTTTCAACGAACAGATAGCCTCTTTACAGCCAGAAATAAATGAAGAAATACCGGAAAAAAACACTCAACTGCAAGCAAATACACCGAATAAAAATCCTCGTAAAAAGAGAAAGCGTGGTACAGAACTAACCCTTGATGATTGAGTGATAATATGGGATTATTCGACCGATTCAAGAAAAAAACCAAAGACGCTGTCGATAGAAACGAAATCACAGTTGAAGAGGGAACAAATGAGGCAGAGGAAATTCTTCAGAAAAGACAAGAGTTATTGTTATCCATAGAGAAATCAAAAACCAAAGACGCTCCTATTGACAATACGCAATTGGTAGAAACAAAAGAAGAGGATTGGGATGATTTTTCAAACGACGAACTCAAAAATCCATTTTCCAAAGAAATGGATAAAAAAACTAGAAAAATAGCTCAACAGGCCGAGAAAACCGGCCGTATAAAATCAATTAAACCAACACAAATCAAACCTATTGATCGTATGAAAACAACTACAGGAAGAGAATTGATACCAGTTGTAAAGGAATTTGAAATCGATTTATCAGATGCTAAAGTAACTAAGGGCGGTCAAATAATTCGTGGAGGGCCCGTTTTAGACGAAATCCTGTTTGAACTTGAAGAAGAACTGTTACAGTCTGATATGGGGCATTCAGCAGTCATGGAAGTGATAAGCACATTGAAGGCCAATTTAATCGGTTCAAGAATCAATATGCGTGTAGGATTAGACACAATCGTAGAAAAGATAGTTTACAAATCGTTACAAAATTTACTTGAGGCAGGATATTGGGATTTTGATAGAACAATTCATTCCTTTGTAACTGAAGGAACCCCTGTCTCGATAATGATAGTAGGAGTCAATGGCACTGGCAAGACAACTACAACGGCCAAAATTGCGCATAGGCTTACTCAACAAGGCTACTCTGTGGTTTTAGCAGCAGCAGATACATTCCGTGCAGGAGCCATAGATCAACTTGCAGCCCATGCCGAAAATATCGGTGTTAGATGTATCAAAAGTCAGAGAGGAGGCGATTCAGCAGCTGTTTCTAGAGACGCCATAGAAAGTGCAAACGCCAAGGGAGATGACATTGTGATAATTGATACTGCAGGAAGAATGCAGAATAAAACAAATCTAATGGAGGAACTCAGAAAAGTCCATAGAATTACCCAACCTCATTTAGTATTGTTCGTTGCTGATGCATTAGCAGGAAATGATGCGGTGACCCAGGCTAAAGAATTTCAAAGAATATTAAATTTTGATGGTGTCGCGTTATGTAAATTAGACACTGATGCCAAGGGTGGTGCTGCACTTTCTATAGCACACGCTACTGGCCGACCAATCGTTTTAGCAGGTATCGGACAAGGCTATGATGATTTGAAAGATTTTGATCCAGAATGGTTCTTAGACTCAATCTTAGAATAACTTCCGCACCGCGTCTTTCATGTATCATGCCCCTTGTGTGCGGTTTGAGATGTCACGTGTAGCTCTTGTTGTAGTTGGCAATTCTATCTTGGAGGGCAGGCTAAGGAACATAATGTCCCGGAGAGGCTGGAGCGTTGAAATCTGTCATGATGGAGATAAAGCGGTAGACGAATATGTTCGTTTAAAGCCTGAATTGGTATTTCTCACACTAGATTTACCAACAATGGACGGACATATTGCCGCACTTGAAATGAGAGAGACAGATCCTAAAGCTCGAATCATCTTTGTTTCCAGCAAAACGAGATTATCCAAAACTCAGGACGCAGCATATTCTTCAGGGGCGGTCCTTACACTTGTCACACCAGTCGCATTTAGTGATGTAGATGAAAAATGGGAAGAAATTATGGGAGAGATTCCCGAAGCTCCGGGTCTTCCTGATTTGGATGCCTTGTATCCGGACTTAGAAGAACCAGAGCCAGTATTGCCCCCTCTTCCCGAACTACCTCCTCTGCCTCTATTACCTGCGGAGCCGCCAACTCTAACTGATAAGCCAAAGAAAAAACGTGGACGAAAATTAAAGTTACTAATCTTATCGACCATACTTATTGGTTCAGGATTAGGTATAGCTCACTATTTGGAATATATTGATATTCAAGAGTATTATGACAATTTATTCGGGATTTTCAACTAGAATAGCAGGTACAGAATCTACAAATGAGCTTCCTTTTGGAGCACTAGTTAGGACTTCAATTTTTACTGAAGAGTCGTTCAACAACGTTTCATCATTATTGTCTAGTCGATAATTAAGTCGCCAGCGTTTTAGAATTTCTCTTGCAAGAATGAATATTGTAAGAAGCGAGATCCCAATTGCAGCAAACCAGTATGTAGCATACAGGGCAAGTTCTTCAATTGGTGTAGACATTTATTTTCCTCGTTCAAGAATTGCTTCCCATGAAGCATCGGCATATGCCTTTGCAGCCGTAACACGATCACTTTGACCATGAATCCCTGAACCAACAATAATGATATCTGCTCCCGATGTTATACTATCTCTAGGATTTCCATATCTCTGACCCATTTTTCCCGCTCCAGAATCTAGGTTAATACCTGGTGTCCAAATCATTTGACCCTCTCCTACTAAAGCCCTCAATTGAATTATTTCTTCAGTAGAACTTCCGTTACCAATGTATCCAATTACATGAGGTGAGCCTTTTCCTGTTTCAATAGTGTTCTTTGTGTAATCGGGACTTAGAAGGTTACCACGACTTGACATTTGTGCTAATAGCAAAATACCCCCAATCCGTTCTACATCTGCCCAACCCGCTGCAATCCCATCTACAATGTCTGGGCCCGAAATTCGATGTGCTGTTACAATATCTGCCCAAGAACGAATATCATAAATTCCGGCCATTTGATTTTGTGATATTTTTCCAATATCGGCAAATTTTCTATCTTCAAAGAGTAATAAATCTAAGGAAGCTGCTAATTCTGTTAATTTCTTCCAATCATCTCTATTGAAATCCTTTACCATGTCTACATGAGTCTTCAAAGCCGCAATATATGGTCCTACTTCCGTAATTAATTCAATTAAATCAGAGATAGATTCCATGTCTGCTGCTAGACATACAAGCGATTTCTTTTTTGTAGCGACTTCCATAATACGATGAGCCAAAGGATTTGCGCAATTTTCCCATCTTGAACCCCATACTGTCTGAGCCTCCATGTTTCCAAACACATACCATAGGTATGTTAACTCATCGCCTATTTTTATGAGATTAAGCCTATGCTTCGCACCACTTTGATTATTGACGAGTTGTTACGGGAACTACTCATAGGCGGCGGAACCAGATGGGCCAAGTACAATTTTTCAACTTTCAAGTTGCCACTCGAGACATAGAAGGTTTGACCGATGCTCGCGGGGAATCAATCAAAGCAATGTTGAAATCAGATTATTCTATTTTAGTAAATTCTGTAAGGGTGATATTAGGTTATCAGGTAAAATCAAATATTTCTGAGAAAGAAGCAGAACGCGCGATATACGACTTATTCGCAGACCCTATTATTGAGTTCGGTGCTTTGAATCAATCATTAATAGACAATAAAAAATTATTTCCGAAATCTCCTGAAATAGCAATCACCGTTGGATTCAAACCGGGCGTTACAGACAATGCAGGCCAAGCAGGTTTAGACGGTTTAACAACAATTTTTCCAGAAGTCACGGAAGAATCTCAAGTTTCTACAACTATGACGTATTTATTTTGGGGTGTTCCGAACGATGTTACACCAAGGTGGTTAGCCAGTAAGTTGCACAATCAAATGATTGAACGAGCAAGTATTTCTGATAGAAAAGAATGTTTAAATTCAAACTGGCCAAAATTAGATTTCCCAGAGAGGCCGGCGTTGATGGAACAACCATCGGCAACAGTCAATCTAGAAGTTAGCGATGAAGAATTAATTGAAATTAGCGAAAAGGGACTCTTAGCTTTAAATTTAGAAGAAATGAAAGCAATACAAGCCAATTATAGAAAACCTACAGTGCGTTCTGCAAGAAAGAAATTAGGTCTTCCAGAAAACGCTCCAACGGATGCAGAACTTGAGTGCCTTGCCCAAACCTGGTCAGAACATTGCTGTCACAAAATATTTGCAGCCAACATCCATCATGTAGATCATGAGACCGGTGAAGATACTTACATAGATTCATTATTCAAAACTCATATTATGAAACCAACATTGGATATACAATCAGAAGTTGATTGGTTGCTGAGTATATTTCATGACAACTCAGGAGTAATTGCTTGGAATGATTCATGGAGCCTCTGTATCAAAGCAGAGACTCATAATTCTCCAAGTGCCCTAGACCCTTATGGAGGTGCAATGACAGGGATAGTAGGAGTAAATCGAGATATCTTGGGTACTGGGTTAGGTGCAAGACCAATAGCTAATACAGATGTATTTTGTTTCGGCCCACCAGATTATTCTGGTTACTTGCCTGAAGGCTTATTCCATCCTTCTAGGGTATTCCGAGGAGTACACGCTGGAGTACGAGCAGGCGGTAACGAGTCAGGGATTCCAACTGTAAATGGGGCAATTGTTTTTGATGAGAGATATTTAGGTAAACCATTAGTTTACTGCGGAACCGTTGGCATAATGCCTAGGAAACTACCCGATGGAAGACAGAGCCATGATAAAACTCCAAAACCGGGCAATATCATTTACATGGTTGGTGGAAGAGTTGGCAGCGATGGAATCCACGGGGCAACATTTTCCAGTCTTGAATTGACAGAAGATAGCCCTTCCTCTGCAGTTCAGATAGGAGACCCAATCACTCAAAAGAAAATGATAGATATGGTTTTGGAAGCTAGAGACCTAGGATTAATACAGGTAATCACCGATAATGGTGCAGGCGGACTATCTAGTAGTGTAGGTGAATTAGCAGAATTAACTGGCGGTGCCGATTTAGATTTAGCAGCAGTGCCTTTGAAACAACCGGGATTGAGCAAATGGGAGATATTAGTTTCAGAATCTCAAGAGAGGATGACAATCGGCATCAACCCCGAAGACTGTGAAGCATTTGAAAAATTAGCAAGGTTACACGAAGTTGAAGCCACTGCAGTAGGCAAATTTACAGATTCAGGCGCGTTTGTTGTACGTTATGGTGCTGAAACAGTTGCTCATTTACCAATCTCGTTCTTACATGATGGCTGCCCTCAATTACAATTGGAATCAGAATGGCAAGAACCAAAACATCGTCCAATTATATTCCCATCCGCAGATGCAGTTGAGATGGGAAAAATCCTATCGAGATTGATGGCGAGGCCTAACGTTGCCAGTAAAGAATGGTGGGTAAGGTCATATGATCACGAAGTCATTGCCCAGTCAGTCATCAAACCATTTTGTGGAGTAAATCACGATGCTCCGGGAGATGCAGCGGTAATCGCGCCAATTCAAGGAAAAACACAAGGAGCGGTGATTTCAAACGGAATTGTTCCAAGATATTCAGACATTGATTCGTATGCTATGGCGGCAGCCAGTATAGATGAGGCGTTACGAAATGCAGTATGTGTAGGTGTAGATTTAGATTTAATCGCCGGCCTTGACAATTTTTGCTGGCCAGATCCTGTAGAATCCGCAAAAACACCCGATGGACGTTATAAATTAGCACAATTAGTTAGAGCAAACAGAGCATTAGATGAAGTATGTAGAGCGTATAACCTACCATGTATAAGTGGTAAAGATTCTATGAAAAATGATGCTACATTAGATGGTGAAAAAATCAGTGTTCCTCCCACGCTTTTATTCAGCTTAATTGGCAATCACTCAGATGTGAGAAAGGCGGTGTCCAGTGACTTCAAACAAGTTGGAGACATGATATATCTTGTCGGAGAAACTCACCAAGAGCTGGGTGCTAGCGAATTAGCTTTCATGTTACGTGATGAATCAAATGGAGAGAGTGGGATCGGAGGACGAGTTCCACAGATTGACACATCTAGGAATTTATCACTCTATCATAGTCTGACGAAAGCCATGTCAAATGAATTAGTTTCAAGTGCTCATGATTGTAGTGATGCCGGACTTGCGGCCGCAGTAGCAGAATGTTGTTTTGGATGTGACTCAGGTGCCGATTTAGATATTTCAGATATATTCCATGCAGATATTAATTTGAATGACTGGGGGGCTCTATTCGGAGAGAGCCTTGGTAGGATTTTAGTTAGCGTAAAACCAGAAAATTCTAAACTTTTTGAGGCTTCTATGGAAGGACATGAATGTAATTACTTAGGTAAAGTTAGCTCTAACGATGAAATAACAATTGCAAACTCAAATAGTCCTGTTTTGGCTGCTTCAATGTCTGAACTTAGAGACTCTTGGAAAGGTACCTTGAACGGAGGTAGAAATTAATGATGATACCTAGAGTGGCAGTTCTTTCTGGTTTTGGAATTAATTGTGAGACGGAAACAATGGCGGTTTTCGAAATGGCAGGGGCCAAAGCAGACAGAGTCCATGTGAATAGACTGGTCAATGGAGAATTAAATCTAGAAGATTACCACATTATGGCTGTACCTGGAGGCTTTTCCTTCGGCGACCATTTGGGAAGTGGCAGATTGATGGGCAATAGGCTACGTTTCGGACTGCGTGAACAAGTGAGAAATTTTGTTAAATCCGGTAAACCAGTAATTGGGATATGCAATGGCTTTCAAGTACTTGTGAAAATGGGATTATTACCTGGTGATGATGATGTCAGTTTAACTCAAACAGCATCCTTAGCGTTGAATGATTCGGGCCATTATGAGAATCGTTGGGCTACGTTAGAGTTCGATTCCCAAAGCCACTGCATTTGGACTAAAGGAATGACAAGAATTCGAGTTCCCGTACGCCATGGTGAAGGGAAATTCGTAACAGCTGACAAAAGTCTCCTTGATGACTGGCGTGAAGCAGGACAACTAGTTGTAAAATATGTAGATCCTTCAAGCGAATATCCGTCCTCAAGTGATGAAGTATTGCCATATCCAATTTCACCCAATCAAAGTTGGAGAAATATTGCAGGTGTATGCGATCCATCGGGATTAGTATTCGGTTTAATGCCCCACCCCGAAGCAAATCATTCAACATGGTTAGGCGCAACTTGGACTAGAGAAGATATAGAACATGGTGAAGGAGAAGGTATGATAATATTCAGAAATGCTGTAAATTATGTTACAGAAAATTTCGATAATTAAAATGAAAATATTCATCCAATAGACATCTATCGGCATTATTATGACAACTCGTGATGCTACAGAATTATTCTCTGAATGGGCTCTAAGAAACAGAGATGAGGGAATGGAAAGTGGACACGCAAATTCAGTCAATGATATGTTAAATATTGCAATTCCAATGCTTGTAGAACCATTTTCAGCGATAGATGTGGGTTGTGGAAACGGTTGGGTGTGTCGTAAATTACAATCAAATGATAATTGTAGTAAGGTAGTCGGAATTGACGGATCCATTGAAATGATTACCAAGGCCAAACAAAAAGGAGGAGGCGATTTTCATTTAGCAAAACTTCCGGAGTGGACTCCCTCACAGAAGTTTGATTTCATACATTCAATGGAATTTCTATATTACTTGAAAGACCCTCTAGAAATGTTGAAAATTTTCTTCAACGAATGGCTGAATGATAAAGGGGTTCTGATTGCAGGAGTTGACCATTATTTGGAAAATGTAGAAAGTCACGAGTGGCCAAAATCTCTCAATGTACATATGACAACACTGAGTGAAGAACAATGGAGACAAGGTATGGTTGATGCCGGATTCACTGATGTTGAAACAAGACGCGTAGGTATCAAGTCAGGATTTGTAGGGACATTAGCAATTTATGGTCGCAAAGACTGAAATTTTTCTTCAACAGTATCATCCAGGTTTTTGGTTGACTGAGTGTGTCTTTAATATCCATCAAATCAGTCCTCCGAGTTCCAACCTAAAACGCCAGTCAGTGCGGTCATACCCCAGAATAGCAGTGGAGGAATAAGATCTGCAGATAACTCCCATGTCACGTTCTCGGTAGCATAAGTGACTTCCAATCCCATAGCTGCACAAACTAGGAACCATACTACGATGGGTCCAGCGATAACTGCTGCAAGGCGAGCTTGTGCCTGACCTTCGGTCATGAAGGCTGCATAGAGCATGTATACTGGAATGATGAGCATGATGCCGAGAACCATTGTCTCGTTATCGTTCGATGAATCATAAGTGGACAACATACCAACGAATGTATGGATGAAGGCTGTTATGATGAGCCACCACTTTGGGTTAAGTGCCTCAGTCTTCAAATCCATGTCATTCACCATCCTTGTGTAGATATCCTGAGATTCCAAGCATTACTGTTAGAAGGATTGTAATCAAAGCAGGTGCAAACATATCCATTGGTGGAGCCTCTGCCCCATATCCGCTATCTCCTGTTAAAGCACCCATTCCTCCCATGATGATAACAATCACTAGAGGGGCCATCATTGACATCTTTGCAAGTCCCTTTCCGGTTACAAATAATCCAGTTGCTATTGCCATTACTCCCAATGGCATGAGATGAAGAGCCCACATTTCTTCATATGCTGCATCGTGAGCTAGGACATTTTCTTCTCCTCCCCAGCCTACTGCTGCCCATTCTTCTCCACTAGTCATTCCCATAAGCGACATAATTACCACCATAGTTCCTACTGCAATCATCAATTTTTGAGGGTCTAGTATTTCCTTTATTTCCATATATTTTTTCTCCATTTTATGCATAACATGCTCTTGAACTTACACCGTCCCAACTAGTGTATATACCTTTTCTTCAAAGATGCCTTCAATCAAGAAACTTGAATGGTTTGAACGATTTCCCAAGGCCATGACTGACCCAAACATCACAGTTCAAGAAGAAGCAACTGTGATCGAGATCTTATCATTATTGCATCCCGATGCAAAAAAGAATTCTTTACGAAGAATGGTAGACCACGGCCGTGTAATCGCAGACGGAGTTAAAGTAAATAGGGGGAATACAAAAATTTCTCCTGGTACCACGATTACAGTACTTTCAAAATCAGATGGTGACGAAACCACTGGTAAATATAAAACCACAATTCCTGAACCAGAAGTGGTATATTCGGACAAATCAATAATTATTGTTAATAAACCAGCAGGTCTTCTTTCTGTAGCGACCGACCGGGGAGAGGCAGACACTATGTTTTCTCGAGTTTTTGCTTGGGCATGGGAAAATGGAAACACTAGAGCCCATCTTGTCCATAGATTAGACAGAGAAACATCAGGGTGCATAATTTTCGCGCGTTCAACAGAAATCCGTGATATGTTACAAGAACAATTCAAAGACCGGTCAATTGAAAGAATATATCATGCTGTAGTTCATCGTAAACCACCTACTAATTCAGGTGTTGAAACAGGACGTATTCAAGAAATGAAAGACAAGAGAATGAGGCTTGTTCCCGAAGGGCGTCGTGCCGGTAAATCAGCAATTACTAACTGGTGGTTAGAAGACACAGGGCCTGAGCATAGCTTAATCCGAATCAAGATAGACACAGGCCGCCGTGCACAGATTCGTCTTCATATGGCAAACCTGGGCTGTCCGGTGATAGGAGACACGAGGCATGGATTCGGTAAAGCTAGTATTAACAGACTCTGTTTACACGCAACCTCTCTCGGCTTCATGCATCCTAATGGTAAATTAATGAAAGTCGAAAGTCCAATACCCAGACAATTGATTTCCGAATTGAAAAGACGTTTAGGATAATCATTCTTCTTCTATGGACATGTTGATTATTTTCCTAGGCATGTATAATTTAACCAAAATAGCATTCAACATAGCAATTATTCCCATTACTGTTGCTGAAGCGATCATTCCTTCCATAAATGCGAGTTGTGCATTTTCAATCAAATCCGCGCCTAACATATTACCATTCTCTAACATCTCAGCTCCGATTTGCATTGCAGCCGGAAACGACTCGAGTGGAACAGCGCCCAAATCTAATCCCTCAGGTATAATCATATTTCTTTGATAGTATTCGTTCAAAACACTACCTCCAATTGCTATCCCCAGGGCTCCACCAACCTCTCTACTTGCATCATTCGTGGCACTACCTACCCCTGCTTTATTGGAGGGTACAGAATCCATTACCACGGTTGTGGCCGGAGCTAATGTTAGCCCCATTCCAAATCCAAGTAATAAGAAAATACATGCTAATCGGATATATTCCGAATCTATTTCAACGGTAGTGAATATAGCCATTGCAATTGTCATCAATACCAACCCTACAGAGATAACATTGTTACTTCCAAATTTAGTAGATAGCCTATCACTATTTGCAGCAGCAGGCATTAATCCTAATGGTAGTGGAAGAAATCTAACTGCAGCTTCAAGAGCGGTATGACCTCTTACTAGTTGGAAATGCAACATTTGTGTAAACATGAAAGAGAACATTACGAATGAAGCCAACATTATTGCAATTAACCCTAGAGAGAAACCTTTGAATTTAAAAAATCCAATTGGCAACATCGGGTACTCGACTTTCCTTTCCCAATTTACAAATAAATAAGTCATGATAATTGCTAATGCGCTAATAGTTAGAATTTCAGGACTAGTCCAACCTAGTGTAGGGGCTTCGATTATTGCATACAAAACAGTTCCAAGAGCAGCTACTGACAAAAACGCACCCATAGGATCTAATGGAGTTTTTTTACTGTCTTTTGAGTTTGGAACAAAAACTAGCCCTAATATTAGAGCTAGTAAGATTATTGGGACATTAATCAGGAATACCATTTGCCAATCATAATTCTCTACAGCCCACCCTCCAACTAGTAATCCGATTGGAGCCCCAATGCCAGCCATCATCGTCCATATTCCAATTGCCTTCCCTCGCTCTTCTCTGGGAAAAACCACAATCACAATAGATAGAGTAGCGGGCATAACTAAGGCAGCCCCAAATCCCATAGCCGCTCTAGCCAAAATTACATCATTTGATGAATCAGCATAGAATGCTGCAGCAGCAGAAGCAGCCCCTAGTAGTATTAATCCCAATTGCAAAGCTCTTTTTCTTCCGAACCGATCTCCTAATGCGCCCATAACTAATAGCATACCTCCAAAGATTAGAGCATAAGAATCAACAATCCATTGTAAATCACTATTATCAGCCTGCAAATCTTTAGACATTTCAGGCAACGCTACATTCAAAGTAACATTATTTAACATCACGATAACTAGGCTTAGACTCATAATTCCAAGTATAAGCCATCTTTTCTCATGCCCAATATTCTCGCTCATAACATTACGGATAAATAGATACTTTTCAAAACATAGGTTACAATATCAAAACCACTCCCGATAACCATGGCTAATCGCCTACATGCGCTCTCAATCGCATTAATTTTCGTATTAGTCAGTATGTCAGGTTGTATATTTTCAGACACTTCAACATCCGATAAGATACCAGAAGAGGGCGAATATCCTTCCATTTATGATAGATATACTCTCACCTGGCAAGATAATCACACATTTTCTTACACTTTGGAACAAGGACCATATTATTCCCTTGATGTCCAAGAAGCCTTCATCGAAGTAGATACCTCTGAAATCTGGGAAACAGGTCCCGACACATCAGAAGTACATCTTTCGTATTGGCTTCCAAGCAATACTTTGGAGGGAGAACAAGTTCCTGTAATTGCAGTAATTAGTCCTTATTTCTCATATGGTACTCAGGGAGATGAATCGACTCCAACCAATATTGTAAGCGCTGGTCGAGGCGAGTTTATTTTCGAAAATTTTGTCCCTCATGGATATGCTTTCGCTCAGGTAGCAGTATTCGGCACTGAGCTTTCCAGTGGATGCTTTGACTATCGTGGTGCAGGAGAAGGTTTAGGAATTCATAATGCCGTAGAATGGCTTGGTTCACAGAACTGGTCTAACGGACATGTCGGACTTTATGGTAAATCCTATGAAGGAGCAACACAATGGGAAGCTGCAGCCTTAGGCAGCGAATATCTCAAGACTATAGTCCCGATATCTGGTACAACAGCTTTACATCCATTATTGTACAAAAATGGTAGTGCAGAAGCTAGAAGCCAAGTTATGCATATGAATTATTTTTCTAGCACCGTTGATTATAATGAGGATGATTTAGATAATGTATGTCCAGACATTGTAGAGGGACTATTCGCAGGACCTGTTACTTACGGGGCCGGAGAACTAGATCCATATATGTCAAATTATTATGACGAAAGAAGCCATATTGACAAAGCATTCGAAAATTGGAATGGAAGTGTTTATTGGGTTCAAGGATTACAAGACTGGAATGTTGATCCCCATCAAGTATTTGGAGGGCCAATCGGAGTAAATTGGTATCAAGATTATATCGATGCAGGGTTTGAAATTAGAGGAATATTAGGCCAATGGGAACATAATTATCCAGATCAATGGACAAAGCATAATGCTCAAGATAGTGGATATGGTGGAGAGGCAATTCACAATATGACTCGTTGGGATTGGGCTCAAGATTTGTTTGAATGGTATGAATATTATCTGAAAGGCATTGGAACACAACCAGATCTTACTGCTCAAGTACAAAGAAACGATGGCCAGTGGCGTATTGAAGAAACATGGCCTCCTGAAAACATCGAATGGTTTGATTTACCATTATCTGATTGTTCTAGTTCAGGAGCATTTACTGGAGGTGGGGCACCGGTTGTTGGAGGAGGGCAGACTGTTACAACTACATGTTCTGCACTTTCCGAGACAGAAGACATTTTAATTTCAGGATTAATTAGGTTGCATTTAGAAGCGGTAGCAACAATGGATGGTGGGCAGATATTTGCAGAGTTAAGAGATTCCCAAACCGGTATTAGATTGGGCCATGCAACTATGGATATCAGGTATCATGCAGGAGGTTATGAGCCACAAACGGTATTGCCTTCCGAACAAGTAACAATGATGATGGAATTCCAAGCGATTGATGCCATACTCCCTGCGGGCCACGGAATTAATATTGTATTTACAGAATCAGGAGAAGATTATCTTGCACCTGCATGCGGACCAAGTTGTACTATCCACATAATTCCTTCAATTTCGCAGTTATCAATTCCACACATTACTAGTGATTCAGGAACAGTTCTAATCACTCCTCAAAATCCTGATGCGGCTAATAATTAGATTAGAGATATAAGAAATAATTCCTTCCTCTTTTCTCTGTGTAATCAATCATTTCCCCGTCATAATTAGTTACAGCCCTTTTTGCAAGTTCTTTCATAGCTTCACTAATCCAAGAAAGATCTTCAAAATCTTGTAATTCGAACCAACCGTAATCTGTAATTTCATCATTATCAATCTCAATAACCGGATTTATTGAATTGACAAGATAAGCGATAAAAATAGCTGGCGTTTCTTTAATCAGACATTCTCTAAGGCCAACTAAACCCAGAACTTCCACATCAATTCCACATTCTTCTTTTAATTCACGTTTTACCGCTAATTGTGGTAATTCGCCTTCATCAACTGAACCCTTAGGTAAACCCCAGAGGCCATTTTGAGGCCCTTTACCCTCTTTGACCAAGAGAATTTTATTCTTTTCAACTAAACAAGCAGCAACACCCAAGTCCGTTGTAACCGGTCTCATACCATTTTAATGTAATATTTCATTTATGAATTACTGTTTTCAGTAAAAAGCGCTCAATCATTAGTAGGATTCATTGCCGGAGTATGTTTCCTTCATAGCATGTCTTTACCAAGGCGGGCCATGGAGCAGATGGGATTTTCCGTTTGCTGCTTGTCTTGTGATGCACCAGATATTGCCGGGTCTCAGAGGTGTAGAGGCTGTATCTCATTGCACGTAAAAGTACGTGACAAAATATCTTCAGGCGTTGCGACATCTAAAGCAGATAGATTGTCAAGAGAATTTGTAACCATGCTCGCCAATCCTGCAGATTTCATAGAAAATACAGTACATTCAGAAACTATGACATACTACAAATCATTGATAGACAAGCATCAGGGAAAGTCGCAACCCAAAACTGCTGAAGAAGTCCAAGAGAGATTTGAGGCACAAAGAAATAAACCTCAAAGATCTTTGATTCGTGATGTAGCCAGTAACCGGAAAAAAAGCACTCATGTACTTAATTCTGAAGAAATAGAAGAATTATTATTGAAAATTAGTGATAAAAATCCAGAAGCTAGCGAATCTTATTGGGAAGAATTACTTGAAGACGTGAATGAACTCTTAGATGAAGATTGAATTACGAGCATTCAAACAAGATGAATCTATGGGGATATTACAATGTCGGGAAAACGGGACCCTCGCGCTAATTGGTTAGATGATGATCCATTTGAAAAAATGAATAACAATTCTAAGACTCATACGCGCGCTAGAGATGATGGCAATTGGCGTAAACCACACATAAGAGTGGTCACTGGAAGTGCCGGGCAACCCTTTTTTAGAGCATTTAATTCTCCCTCTGAAAATCAAAGAATTCCTGTACATAAAGGGTCAATATGGCATTTTTCTAAAACTGAAGTAGAGCACTTAACTAGAGCGACGGTTGCATTTACGATAGCTTTGGCCTTCATGTCAACAGGAGGAATTTTTGGAGCCCTTTCTTCCCCCTCATCATTTCTTATTGGTGGAGTAATATATTTCATTGCCATATCTCCTGCATTTGTTTTACATGAACTGGCACATAAATTTGCTGCAAGAAATTATGGATGCTGGGCAGAATTTAGAGCGGATTCTGGAGGTCTTAGATTTGGAATAATATTAGCTGCTGCATTCGGTATAGTATTCATGGCACCCGGGGCAGTAATGGTCGCAGGTAATACAACAAAATCTCAATTTGGAAAAATCGCTTTAGCAGGTCCAGTAACTAATGTAGTACTTTGGTTGTTAGGTCTAATGATTATCCTTTTAGGACTTGCACAATATAGTATTGTAGAGATAATTATTGTCCCGTGGATGTGGGGGAATGCAATCCTTGGTACATTCAACATGATTCCATGGGGCCCTCTCGACGGTAAAAAAATCAAAACATGGTCACATACTATGTTCTACTTTTGGGCAATAGTCTGTGGTAGTATGGTATGGTTCACACTAACTGAACTAAATGGCCTAATGGGGTAAATGGGGTTTAGTGACGTATTAGGGGCACTTAGGCAACACAATTTTTCCACCCATCATTAAGGCACCCAATAGGATATGAGCCAATATAGTTACGGGGAATATCATATCAAAATAACTAGGATCATTCAGAATTGGCGCTGCGAGGAAGGCAGTCCCTAAAGGCATCCAAGCAGGTAGAAACCAATCCATGGCTGCTTCAGGGCGTTGAGTTGTAAATGCAACCAGTCCGATTATAATCATCGCTAATCCCCAAGTTACTGGAGAAAGCGCCCAAGCTGTAGCGCCTGTATCAAAGAAATTTTCTTGCGAGGTTGTTCGGTCAAGTTCTGAGGCCCATGTTTGTTCTTCGTTGATTTCGTCAACATCAGTCATTTCGGCACTAATGACATTTACGTTACTACCCATTCCTATTATGAAACCAACTAATGAAGCAACGATAAGAATACTACCAACAGTTAGTAATTGTTTATTCATTCCTTTTGCATTTTCTATCATTTCAGAGTTTAGAAGATATAATCCTCCGAACATAATTATTGTTCCAAGTGAGGCCATAATCATCAAAGGCATTAGGGTGTCTGCTTCATCAACAAGCGATTGCACCCCTCTTTCTCCTATGTAATCGGAGGCAGGCCAATTAAAGAATGCCCCTAGTAGAAGTAATGGTCCACCAACCAACATGTACGGCGTTAAACTTTTTTCACTGTCATCTGACATATCCTTTGCTTAATTTTTTGTATTATAAAATTTTACTATTTATTTTCCTAAAATAATATTTTTAAGTAGTTTAGTGAATATGCCCAGAATAATATTTTGTACCGTAACAGATGAATAGAAAACTAGTTGCAATGTTAGCACAAGAGTCGTTACGGTACAAGAAACCATTCTATGTTTAACATTTTAAGTTTGAGCCGTCATCAGTCAAAAACAACTTCTTAATATAACGATGATCATAACCATACTATTCACATATAATACCAAATCATCCAATAAATCTATCTTCATCGATAATCCCAAAATTAGAATAATAATTGATTGGAAGCCATAACCTAACATTGAAGATATTGTTAATTCAAAGGATAAATTTTTACTTCCTTTGCCAGTCATCCGATCTATTATTTGGTCCTGCCAAGAAAAACCAACCAAGTATATTTTATGTAGAAAATCAACATGAATCTGTTTTTCCCAAGGTTTTGCCACAGGACAGATTTTTTCGTCAATCCGACTTGTATCATCACCTAAACCGAGCCCCCTTGCTCTAACAGAGAAATGATTGAAAAGAGAGTATTGAAACAATACGGCAACTACAATTGCTGAAATGTATACTCCACTCCATCCAAGATATTGGCCAAATGCATATGTTACTAGAATCAATCCAATCGTATCTGCGATTGTATCCCAATATCTTCCTACATGTGATGGTCTTTCTCTAATCCTTGCCAATTCACCGTCTACGGCATCCACAACACCTTTTATCACAAGTAGAACACAACTTTCGACAATATACTCTTGTAAAATTAACCATGCACAGAAAATTGACAATAAAAGATGAAAATTAGTGACCATTAATACACTAATTCTAGTATCTTTCAGGAAGTTCGCAGCAAGACGAGCAAATGGTCTACCCCAGTCTGACAAATCTTTTGCATTACTATTACCGTATTTCCCAGAAGACATAATTCATCCTCATTAGAATATTTAGAGCAAAGCATTCGTAATAGGCTTTTCATCACAATGGAAGAAAGTCATTAGAGCCCACCAAGTAATCATATCTAGGCTATTAACCAAATTAGCCACACCTGTATTTTCTTCACCATAGTTTTTCCCCATGGTATCCATCCATGCCTCCATTTCATCCAAAGTATCACAGACTTGGTGATAACACCAATAACCATCCACCAATCCTCCGAAACCAATAGTTACTACATCTAAATTATCTTGGAAACTAGCGTGATCACTCCTTGCTGTAGTATCTTCATAGACTATAATTTCGGGTCTTTCCATTTCCAACCAGACACTGGTTTTCCATGTATCAGCAGAATAGTTAGTTCCTACAAGGGTCCCCATCTGTTCTTCTAAACCTAAAGCATCCGAACCAATCCAATTTGACAGTCCAACCATCCCTGGTTGATCTAATCGGTCATGATTAGGGCCCGGGCCAATGTAGACTCTCATAGGCCATACTTCGGCATCTTTTGGATATCCATCTTCGTCAATCACAGGATCAGGATCACCGTGTGGGGCGCCACCGCCGCCAGGCCAATTCACTCCCGCCATATCCAAATTGATGTAATTGGTAACGATTACATCTGGATTATCTTCACCAACATAATATTCTGTCCAATAATCAGAACCTCTTTTTCCTCCTTCTTCACCAGACCATAGGCAGAACACCATAGTTCGCCTACTCTCAAAATTAGCTAGAGCCTTCGCAGTTTCTAGCACCATTGAGGTGCCCGCTGTATTGTCATATGCTCCAACTCTAGTCCCATATGTTCTTTCACCAATGATATGAGGGTCTAGAAGCACCGCATTGACTGGGGGGGCAACATCAAAATGAGCTCCAAAAACTAACCACTCATTTTGAACCTCCGTACCCCATTTGTATGCGCATATATTGTATGCTTCTGGATTTTGAGAGCCTGTAATGTCTGTAAATTCAAACCTATGGCTAATTACTTCCAAACCAAAAGATGACATTTCACCAATTAAGTATTGAGCGGCATCTTCGTAAGCAATATTTCCTTGACCGGCCCATCTATCGTAATAACCCTCTTTCCCATCTATAATATCAAAAGTATTCGTAGGATCTGTAATTTCATACAATCGATTATACACGCTTCTTCCATCTATAATCCCAGTAGAATGAACTCCTCCTTCATCTTTAGACAGAGTCATTGCCCGATTAATTGGTATGATTTTTACAATTACTGAACCACCAGTTTCAGAACTGTGGTTTACTGTATCGAATGTACTATTTTCGGAAGCCGGTACTCTTTCAATTCCATTATTCGAATTATCTATATCTCCTCCTCTACTTATCCAAGTCATCCAAGATTCCCCTTGGTCTCGAATCGGCCAAAAGTCTCGCCCAAATTCTCCGATTATGAAAACCACATTTTCAGCTCTTGGTGGTGCCAATATTGACAATGTGATGGAATCCCCTTTAGCCAAATCAATAATTGTAGAGTTCTGAACGTAATTATTACCATCTTCGATGATTAAGTAAGGAATAAAAACAGACATAGAACTAGAAGCAGATAATTCCATATTTTGGAAAAAGCCCCCTTCCATAGCAGCTATTCCAACTTCTAAATCTCCTTCTCTTGGCATATTTTCTGAATCAGCAAAACATCCAGTTAGTGGTGCTGACAACATCAGCAGCACAAGTAAACTGGCGACGCCGGTTCGTTCCATATTACCCGGAACCACAGCATCTTGTTGAACTAAACGGTTTCAAGAATCAGAATAATTATTCGGTAGTAAAGCTACTAGGGCCTGTAATTTGTGTTTTCTTAGGCTCCTTCAAGACCAATGCGAAAATCCCGCCTAGCAGCATGAACAATATCCCGCAACAAGCTGCACCTACTCCTCCAGCTGCCGCAAAGAAGCCACCCACAGCCTCTCCAATTTCTTCACCGAACACTTCCCACATTGGAACAAGCTCATAATCTTCATTTGATTCTATAGTATATTCACCACTGTTGTAATTCCAAGATGAAATAGTAGCCATGTGGTA
>JAURCP010000012.1:19927-40414 GCA_030828405.1 Thermoplasmatota archaeon | reverse complement strand
ATCTTCTTGAACTTGCTTTAAGAGGAAAAGTAGTAGAGTGGAAATGGGAAAAAATAAATGGACGAAATAAAAAGGTACTCGGCGGGGCCATCGCTGAAGTTGACAAATTAATGAATGAACACGGATTAGATTCCGAGGATGTGATTTCACAAATTCATGAAGTGGTCGTCGGCAGGAGGATTTCTATCACTGACGAATTAAGGTGCGAAATACTCGACGCTCTCGCAGATTGTGATAAAAATCTGAATAATTCTATGCATGCCCGGATACCATTAGAACAATTCCTTCATCGTGTTGCAAAGGCCGGAAGAAGTCACGGACTAGCTTTTTCTTAATGGCGGGCGATCCAGGATTTGAACCCGGGTTCTCGGCTTAGGAGGCCAAGGTGATATCCAGACTACACTAATCGCCCGTCTGTGCGAGAGCACATGCCTCAAGAAATGTGATGGTCGACAAAACCGTATATTATCGATATATTCTTCCGATGGCATCAAGGTTATTGTCCTTCTCGTAGAGTCGTGCCTCCTTCTAAAGAGATGTTACCGACCCCTTATGCGGAGACGTCTTCACGAGAGGATAAAGCGTTTTCAAAAAGGATTGAAAGGATTGATTCCCAGCGAAGATTTTGGACCTTTGTTACAACAATCAGATACACCCCCTCAATCCGATTTTGGTTTTCGATAGCTGCCCCCTCTTCTGCGGGAGTAATTCTAACTAATTGGGAATATTCCTCTCTGGAATTAGCTATAGCGATATTTTCAATAAATTTTTTACTTCTAATACCTCCAAATATTTCATCTGTGTTTGCCAGAATGTCTGCAAGACACCGTCTACAATTAAGAATCGGGGGTTTCAAATCTAAGGAAGCCTATCCCGGCGTCGAAAGAATTCTTAACACGCTTCATGAGAGAGTACTTAGAGAAAGAGTCAGAATGTTTTCATCATTATTGGCCGCTCTGTCCTTATTTGCAGTTTGGGAACTTGAAACTGGTTATATTCTAGGCCAAATCTTGATCAGTCTTGCAGTTATTTTGGGTTTCATTTGTTGGTTGAATACATTTTATTTAGAAGGCTCCATACCTATGCGCTCCAGACGTTTCCCACTTCTTTCATTGCATGCCCCTACTTTGCATGATAGTATATTGGAAAGAGTACTAACAGAAGTATTAGTTGCACACTTAGATCCCGAAACAGCAGGAAGTTGGGACGATTGGTCTACTGAACTGGCAACTAAAGTAAGAGACGGCCATGAACCAGCAGCTGCTTTAGAGCATATGTTAGCGGCATTACATCTGAATGCTAGAGGACTATTATCGAATAAAGAAATGATGTATTCAATTAAAGAAGTTTACAAAATTTCTGCTATGGATTTTTTAACAGACTCCGAAATTAAGATCAACATCAACACTATCCAGGGCCTATTAGCACACACTAGAGCATGGCAACCAGGCCTATTCCGGCTGATAGATAGGTTACACGATGCATCAAAAAACGGGGAATTAAAATTAAGTGAAAACAATTGGAGAATGGATTTAGATCTGCCTCCAAGGTCCTCAGACGGCCAATCAGATCTTTTTGTAATGGTCCACAATGGTAGCAAATTAGACATGACAATAGAGGTTGAGATTGTGACAGCTCATGGAGAGCCTGAAGTACAGACACTAAGAGTTCCCTGCAGGAAGACAGAGACCAAACAAATAGTTACTCTTGACGGATTATTAGATGCAGCATTGGTGTTATGGATAGGTGTTGCATGGCCTAGCACAGTATCGGGCCCACACCCAGTACAAGTGACAATAAATGGCGAAGACGGAATCACTCTTTCATCCACAATTGTGCATACAACTCTTACATCTAGTTTGCACCCTGAGAGCGCGGGAGTTAGGATGACTGATGCTGCAGAAGCAGTTAGAAAATTGGCTCTTTCGGTATCCGAATAATAAATAATAAGAAACCTCTCACTGCGTCATCTTCTTGAGAAGGAATCTTTTCGAAGACTCCGAGAGAACATGGAATCTTGGGATGTTGTAATTATCGGCAGCGGTCCTGCGGCACTTCGAGCGGCGATAGCATCGTCCGATGCAGGAACAAAACCAATCATAATTGATAGTAGAAGTATAGGGGCGAGTTCGGGCGCTTCTCCTGTTAGCGGGCTCGCAGTTTCTTTTGATGAAGTAGACTCTACTGTCCATCGTGACGATACAATCTCAGCAGGCGGCGAAAGCACCAATAAGTCGGCTGCTGCAAGAGTTTGTGGTGAAGCAATGAATGTTCTAGCTAAATTAGAGAATTGGGGATTGGTTTTGCAGAGAAGGGACGGAGGCCTCCCCTTTGCAGCCTCTTGCCGAGGCCATAGCAGACCTCGCCTTGTCGGATGTGGAGATTCCACAACACGTGAAATCACAAGGATTCTTGAAGAACAAGTAATCAAAAGAGAGATAGTTAGGAGGACTGATTTACAAGCGCTTTCATTAGTAATGGACAGCAAACAAGTACGTGGAATAACGGCCTTGAACATTCAATCAGGAGAAGTATTCGGTATACAAGCCAAGGCAGTAATCTTAGCAACGGATGGTTACCAAGGACTTTGGAGTAATATTTCAGAAGGTTCTGGTACTGGTGTTTCACTAGCAGCATCTGCAGGGATCAAACTCGAGGGAATGTCCAATGTTTCTAAACACCATTTAACAATAAAAGGTACGAGTTTGCATTTACCAGTGGATGTGTTAAGTGCTGGTGGCAGGTATAGAAAAGAATCTGGAGAAGATTTAGAAATCGGTGAGGGACAGAATGGAGAAAACTGTGTTCTTGATTTAAGAAATCTAGATTCCGATGCCAAAATTTGGTACGCCCAAACTATCAGAAGGATCGAAGAAAGAACTGGTTTGAATGTAGATGCCGAAGTAATTCCAGTATATTCATCCATTGCTTTCACAATCGGAGGAGCGCCAATCGATGATAAGGGAAGAGTAACATTCAATTCACAAAAAATGTGGTATACTGGGCTTTATGCCGCTGGAAGATCAGCCAACACTGGTATGCATGGAGAAGGGTACCTTCCAGGAAACCTACAACTCGAAGATTTGGTCACAGGAGAAGCAGCCGGTAGCCATGCAGGCAAGTGGTCCCAAACTGCCAATTTTGCAGGTAGTAATAAGATAGAAAAGGAATTGTCCAAGGTTTCAAAAAATATAGATAATTATTTTTCAAACGATGGCCAATCAGTGGGAGAGTTCTCTTCTAAAGTAACCAATCTCAGCAAAAATATCCACAACAATATTGAAAAGAATATTTCTAGTGCTAAGGCGTTGCAAGAAGCAAAAATTTCCTTAACTGACCAATCCAGGGTAATGAATACTGAACTTGTTACCGCCATACAGATTAAATCAATGGTGCCTATTATTGAGGCAATATCACAATCAGGTTAATGATATAATGAGCAGAAATGGTAACACTATTTTCAGTTTAATATTATCAGGAGAAATTCCTTCTCATAAAATCTATGAAGATGAATTCGTATATGCTTTCTTGGATATTAATCCCCTTTCACGTGGGCACACTCTAGTAATTCCGAAAGAAGAGTGCTCCACAATGGATCTCCTTTCGGAAAAATCGGCCTCATCTCTGGGTATGGCTTTACCCAAGATATGTAGAGCAATAATAAAAATCACAGGTGCAGAAAACTACAACATTATTCAGAATAACGGAGAAAAAGCGGGGCAGACAGTGCCTCATCTTCATTTTCATATAATTCCTAGATATCCAGAATCTACTCATTCTTTTGTTTGGAATCCAAGTCCAATAGATCATTCCGATGCTTCCGAACTATCAAAGGCAATTTTTTATGAATTAGGATAAATCTTTTATTTTTTTATTGTTATTTGACCGATGTATTCTCAACCTCTAACCAACTCGCAGCACCGTGCAAGATTCCGCTAACGCCCCCGAAATTACGCCGGAACTATCTGCAGCAGCGCACAAAATCAACGTTAATAAATTAGAAAAAGCCCCTTATGATCACACAGGAAAACATCCAGGAAACAAATCCTTTAGTTATATATTAAGATTGATGATAAATGTAGGAAAATCAGTAATATTCCGTAATTTTGAGTCAGATAAAATACCTCCTAACAACGGAGGTAGAATTTCTATAGCGACTCATATTAATGGTTTAGTTGATCCAAGTTTAATGATATTAACACAGAAAAAAAGAATTATATCTTTGGGGCGTCATGATCTCATAACTGGGCCAATAATCGGATGGTGGTCTAGGAGGAATGGGGCCCAACCAGTCCTAAGAAAAGCAGAAGTTGAGGCCGGTGTAGCCGATGGGAATTTTGCTAGGAAAATAAATGATAGAAGTATGTTAACAATTGCTAATTGTTTAGCCGGTGGCCACGGTGCCGTTATAATGCCAGAGGGGAAATCTCATCAAGACTCTAAATTACATGCTTTGAGAACCGGGGCAGCAAGAGCGGCTTTAGCTTCTGCAGCAATTGCTAGAAAAAGAGGCAAACCCGCTCCTGTAATACAACCAACAGGTCTTCATTGGGAAAGACATTATTGGTTTAGAACTAAGAGTTATGTTGAATATACAGCCCCCATAGAAATAAAACTAGTATATGATGATGAAAAGTCTTCTCGACTGGAGGGAGGAGAATGGATAGAACCACCAGCCTCAGCAGTTAATGAATTGAAGGAAGAAATGTACCGCAAACTATCCCCCTTAACTCCTGAGGCTCCTGATTGGGAGACTTTTCGAGCTTGGAAATTAATTGCACATCTCAAAGCTAATCGGGATGAAAAACCTCTAACATCTCTTAGTCAAGAAGTCCATGCTACAAGACATATTAGAGATGAAATAAATGAAAATGGCAATTATCGAGAATTAATCCCAGAGGCAATTGCAGCCGCTCAAATATTACATTCATATGATCTCGATGCCAATAGTCTCAATCAAAATCAAAAATTAAAGAAATTGAATTTTTCCGGCTATTGTAATGCCTTAATCGGCGTATTTTTGATGACTATCACTTCAATACCAGTAATTATTGGCTCCGGTATTCAATCTATAATGGCGCGTTATATGGCAGAAATAAGTGACGAAGGTTTGGATGCAAGAACGACATATTTCTTCTTAGCAGGTATGTTTTCCCCAGTTATTTTTTGGCCATTTACATCTTTTGTTATCACATTCCTCTCTCTTTGGTACGATGTAGCTCCAGACTATCCCTTGCTTTCCCACCAAGCATTACTGTGTTTCATTTCAATAATATTTGTATTCTATATTTCTTCTTTAATTTTCTTATTAGGTTATGATCACTGGTCTAATTTTAGAAAGCTTGCTAAAATAAGTAAATTTTCGAACACTCCGGCCGGAGACGAATTCAATACTTTAATTAAAAAATTGAATACTCAATTAGGACCTCTCAAATAGGGTGATGATAAAAAATGGATATGGATGCGACCTCGGCTGCCAATATGATTAGGGAATGGCTAGCCAGTGAGAAACTTGAAACCCGTGAAGTGCAAGATAGTCAGAACTTCCTTCATCTTCATGTCAGGTATCCTCCGACAAAAGCAGCACATCTTTTCAATGTTGTAATACCTAAAAATAGAAATTTAGTTCTGATTTATTCAATAACCAGAGTCGATGAAGGCCAACAATTGGAAATGAAAGAGCACTATTTATCAGATTCACTTGAGTGGGAAACATGGCTTCATGAAACTAGATTATTATTGACCCAAGCCAATTTAGATTGGGTACTACATATAGGGAAAAAAGAGACAAAAGAATCAGGACCTCTACAAGCGTTCAATCTTTCAAGGCCAATTTGGTTTGACGGATTAACACAGAATGAATTTATGCATACAATGAGAAAAGTTTGGTTAACAAAATTGTCCCTAATTCATAAAATAAAGTTTGGATACGGGCCGGGAACCGGTAAACCTGGACCAGTGGATGATTGGCCCAAGAAAAGCTCAAGTAAAAATCTTCGAGGAAAAAAGACTCAAGTCAAGGAAATGGACATAAATTTCGATGAAACCGGAGGATTTGGACGTAGTTTTGATAGAGATGAATGGGCGTAGAATAATATTTTCAAAATGACCCGTAAGGGTCGAGGTTAAGTACAGAGAATGTTCAAATTCATCTGTTGCAGCATATGCTGAGGTGAGTTCTATGGATAGAGGTAAGATGAGAAGTAGTGTAATGATGGTTACATTGATGGTTATGGGAGTATTTGTTTCGATGGTTGCCCCACAGGTATCAGCTAGTGAAGTAGTACTTACTGATGCGGTACAAATTGTAAATGGTGGTAGCCAAAACGATAGAATGGTCGCTCTAGACTCAGATTCCGAAGGAAACGTTCATTTCGTTTGGAGTAGAAATACTCAACACCTGTATTACAAACTTGTCGATGCTCGTGGCGATACTTTAATTGACGATACTCAGATATCTAATGCTGGTCAAAGCAGAGCATGGCATCCTGATATTGCAATTGATGATAATGATAGAGCACATATTGTTTGGGCAGACAGAACGGGTAATTGGGCTATTAAATACACAGTAGTTGATCCTTCACAAGACGATCTTGACGGAGGTGTAGCAATTGACGCATCAATTTCTGTAATCGATGACTTTGAAGTTTCTCGACATACACAAAATAGAGACTGGCCGGCAATCGACGTTGACTCACAGTCCAATGCACACATTGTTTGGGAAGATTCTTACGAACCATTGGATAAGTATTACCAACAGCCACAGATTTACTATGCAATGATTGAAGCAGATGTAATTGCGAGAACAGCAATCGTAGCAGTCGATGAAACCCTACTTACACCAATAATTGGGCACAAAGGACATCCAGATGTAGCTGTAGATTTGGATGATTTTGTACAAGTAGTATGGGATGATACACGTGGCGGTAAAGTTGAGATGGTAGTTCCTATTGATACATCAGGTTCAATGAATGCAGAATGGGCAGACATGTGTGCTGTTTTCTATGGAGGATCCTTTGCTAGCGGCTACAACTTTGAAGGTCTAAAGCCAATGTTAGAACGGGCAAATATGACTGTCTATGAAACTCTTTATGCCCTTAGTGGAAATTGGCCTTCTGCTGCGACTAGTGGTAATTGTGCTGCAGCGTATGCTACTGGAGGTAGCGGAAACCAAGGTCCACGTACCACTTCTCTAGGCCTTCAACCAAATGATGATTCTGGTGGAATAAGAGAACTAACAGAAGTAGTCTATTCTAATGGGGCAATCGATCTGCCACAAGATGGTGGATACTACAGTGAGTTTTGGGGGCCCGCCTCTACATGGGCGTGTCTTTCTTGGCATGACGCTCAAGGTAACGTACCAGGAAACCCTCCCACAATGCTTGATCACGTATGGAATCCCAATGCGACAAAGATTGTAATTCCTATTTCAGATGAAGGGCCTTACGGAGGAGACCCAGCAGGAGATGCAGATGATACACAGTCCATTCTTGAAGCACACAACGCCTGTGTTACAGCGGGGATAATCCCAATTCCTCTAATGGCTGCAGGGTTTGGTAGTGGTTCTACAGAAGTGGGCTCTCACATGATGGATTTGGCACAGTGTCCAAATGGATTTACGAGTCTCAACAGCCGAACATGTAGCGGTGCTACACTAGCATTAACTAATGCAGAAGGTATGATGTACAGTTTCCCAACAGGGTCCGCTAACCAAGCGGAAATGCAACTAATGGTCGAAGCGTTGGTATACTTATCTACAAATAATTCTAGAGAGATATTTTTGACAGTTTTAGACCCGCTCACTCTCCTTGACTCTCCATGGCCAGGTTGGCAGAAGGGAGACTCAGGTACTTTTGTTGATCAAACTGCAGACAGGTATATCGAAGACTTAGGAGCATCACCTGATTCGCTGGGTTATGGGCACTTAGTAGTTGTAAACGATACCAGAGTTACACTGAACGATGCTTACAGTTTACATCCAGCGATTGCAATTGATAACTCTGGAAACACACATATAACTTGGATGGATGGGAGAGCATATGGATTTGATATTGACGTTAATTATGAGATTTATTACACCCGTCTGCGATTAAGTTCTGCAGGAGCATGGGATGGAGTTAGTGAAGGATTACCTTCATTCGCAATTAAACAAATCTCAGATGCAGCAATTTCTAATGTTGAGGGATATGAAGGATTAGCCCCTGATCGCCCATTTGGAGGAAACTCACACATGCCATCAATTTTAACAGATTCATTCGATAACGTCCATTTGACATGGCTAGATAACTACAACGGTTCTCAAGGAGAGACTTTGATGTACACCCGTTTGAATCATACAAACAACGATTGGCCAACGGGGTTCCCTTTGAATTCTATAGCTTCATCAATTTTTGACCCTTGGGAACTGCTTCCAATAACTGAATGGCAGTCGGATAAATTAGGGCCAAATTCTCCAGCCCTCCCTGAATTAGGACAGCCGCCTGCATTTGCTAACGACATGGGCAGCGGAGCTCACGTTGCCTGGTCAGATACAAACAAGTGTAGTGACGAGAACAATGGAGGAGTTTACACATTATGTTATGTCCACATTCTTACAGGTCTAGTAGATGTTTCATTGGCCGAGGATGAAACGTTCTACCATACGATTGAACCTAGTGAACAGACTACTTACAACATGTCGATTTCCAATCCTACTCCCGGCCCTGCCGATTTAGTTTCAGATATATTTTCGATGGCTGTTGAAGGAGTCCCTACCAATTGGAGTGCTAGTATATTCTTTGCTAGTAACCATACTCCAATTTTTGACTCCACACCAGTGTCGCTACAAGGTGGAGAAAGTATTGATTTGTATATGAGGGTCAGAGCTCCCACTATTTATCAAGCGCATCATGATGAACTGGCAACTATCAAAGTCACAGCACTATCTTACAAAGATCCAGCAATTAGAGACGAAGCAATTACTCTAACGTTAATGGATGTAGTCCATGGAATTGAGTTAGATACCAGCCATTATCAAGCCGACGTTGAACAAGGTCAGCAAGCGACCTTCTCTATATCTATAACAAATACAGGAAATGTATATGACACGTTTGCCTTCTATGATCCGACAACTCTCGAAGGCCAAACAGAATGGGCTTTACCTTTCGGATGGGGAGTAACATTCCCGACATCCTTATCTCTAGATCCGGGCCAATCAATGACTAGAAATTTACAAATTGATGTCCCTACTTCTCAAGAACCAGGGACATTCGTAGTTTACTTGAAAGGGTGGTCAACAGGTGAACCAGTATTGTCAGTAGATAAAGGGACATTTGATATTCTTGAATTATGGGTTAACGTATCAATCAAGAGTACTGGAAATATTGTTTTCCAATTAGGTGAAACTACAATGCATGTTTTGCCAGGGGAATGTTCAGAATTTGATATCGAGGTTACAAAGAATTTCACCCCCGGCCACTTAGTTTTCACAACACCAGGGGGGCCTGAAGAAAAGCCAGAAGGTGTATCCGATCAAACTTGGAGATTTGATCACTGGACGGTTAATCTTGACTTTTCGGAAGCCCCAGGCGGAAATAGTATACCTCAAGAAACTCCGCGTTATTGGACAGTAGATGCGCCTAGGACTGTTACAGCAGAGATGTGTGCACCGTATAATGCAACAGCAGGAATTGGAGACTCTGTAACTGTAAAAGCATCATTGGATGGTGCACCTAAAGTCAGAGACTCAGTAGTTCTTGTGACCAACGTAATACAAAGATATGATTTAGAAGCCAACACAGAGACAATCCTTTCTTTATACCCCGGACAAGAGTATCAACTTGATACAGTTATAGAAAATACAGGCAATGGGGCAGATCGCTATGATATGGCCATAGGGTCTATCACAGATCAGGATGGAAACTCGGATGTTTGGGACGTAGTAATACCTAGAATTCTTTTCCAAGAATTAGATAGAGACGAGTCTCAACAGATTCCGATTATGATAAATGTTCCAGAAGAAACATTGGCAGGACAGTATACTGTAGTGATTGAAATATACAGTGAAGAATCATTCGAAGGAACAAAACTCAGAGATTTAGTTACATTACAGGTTGAAGTTATAGAGTTCCATGACATGAGAATAACTGTTGATCCAACTGTTGAAAGTAGAATTAAAACAACTGCTCCAGGGAGAGTAGTTAGATTTACAATGAACGTGACGAACTTTGGTAATGTTGCAGATCAACCTACAGTGCACAACCATACTGTAGACGGTGCAGGTTGGGATTCCGCACCAGGATTGAATGCTTTGAGTTCATGGCGAATTGATTACGCCTTGTTAGAAGGATTCGGCAGCGAATATCCAATAGAACGGCCTTGTTTGGTATTGATGCAAGGAGATCCGCTCCCAAGCAATATGTGTTACAAGGATTCCAAAGGAAGAATTACACTTCCTTTAATGCCTTCATACACTACATTACAATTAGTTGCAATAGTTACAATAGACCCAACTGCTGCCTTAGCAGATAGAGAAATTGGAATCAAATTAAAGTCAAGCTTTGGTGATTCTTTGTCAGGCGGAGACTTCGATGAAACAGCAATTTGGGAAGATTCCTGTACGATCGATATGAATGGTGATGGCTTCCCTGATAATTATCGCCCGAATTGTGATACTAACGAACAGGTCTTAGAATTAAGACTCAGAGCACCGGATTTACAGATTTTAAGTGTTGATGTTGGGAAGACGAAAGGCGAGATAGGAGACATGCTTTCAGTAACTGTTTCAATTCTGAATGACGGAAATTCTCATGCAACTGATGTGAATGTCATTTTGTGCGTAGGGCAATCAGTTAACTCAATTAAGAGAAACGGTTGTGCTGAAGAAAATGTAGCATACCGTCAACTAATTGAGGCAATAATGCCAACGACTTCAGACGATGAACCCCCGCTAATCACCTTACTATACTTAGTTGAGGCAGGTACTCATGAAGTAGTAGTAGTAGTTGATCCAGATAATATTATTGTCGAAACCGACGAGAAAAACAATTTCAAATCAGCAGGAGATATGGGTTCTAATAACGGAGTTTTAGATGTTGGTGTTGAAATTATTGCAAGATATTCAGTTCCTGCTATAATACTCGGGGCGACATTTGCATTAATTGCAGTGGCTGGTGTTGTTATGTATGGTAGAAGAATGGAAGCATTGGACCGCTTTGCAGAGAAAAGCAGCATGATGTCAAATCTTGATGATGATTCAGATACTCAATTTTAGTAAGGAGGAATGAGAAATGGGTTTTAAACAGTTATTCAATTATATGATTTGTATTTTTATATCAGGATTAGGACTATTCAATAGTACTCAACTAGAAGTAAGGTATGAGTCTGGAACTAATAATGAACTAATTTTCCAAAATGGACAAATTATCTCAACAGCATTTATGGGATTATTTATTGCAGCGTTTTTTGTTGAGATCATGATGATGAAAAGAAATACAAACGTTCCTGATAATCCATCTGCAAAAAAGATATCAAAATCCAAAACTAGTAAAACAAAAAAGAGTGAGATTTCAGATAAAGAGAAGCCTTCTGAAGAAGAATCTAACATTGAAGACGATACTGAAAAAGCGAAACAATTGATGAAAGAAGTTCCCTTAACGAACTAGCCACCAAGGAAGAGGGGTATCCTTGTCTGCAGAGACAAAGTTATCATTATTGATTACAAAATCTCTCATCAATCTATCTCGAATATTTTCCATGATATCTTCGGCATGAGATTCTTGAATTCTTAGATTCTGTGAAAATATATCCAAGTCTAATGGCCTTCTTGGTTGTGTCATCATTTCTCTAGCCATTATTCTCTCTTCATATGATTCAGCGTTTTCTATAACTTCTTTGGAGGTTTTCAGCATTATTTGTTGATGTAAAGCGATAATAGCATCCCTTTGCCTATCTATTTTCTCAAGTGACGAATCTAAGTCTGATAGTATATTCATTGCTTCTGACATTGATAAATCTCTTCTAGTGCCTAAACGATCTATTATCGAATCTAATTCTGTTGGTAATTTATTTGAAAGCCTCATAGGGCCACCTGCAGGGATAGTTCTATGTTCTGCTTTGAACAGCTCTGGCCCCAAATCGAGCCTCAAAGAAAATGATTGATTTACTTTGTACATTTTCTTCGGAGGACCACCTTTTTCTGAAGGAACTATTTCAGATTCAATAAAACCTGCCTTTTCTAAGACTTTGATATGTTTCATTATTGCTTGCTGACTAATATCTAGTAATTCAGAGAGTTGTAATGGATAATGCGGTTCCTTGACGAGGTGTTGTAAAATACTTCTTCTAGCTTTATTTTCTAGTATAGTCATAGCCTCGTCAAAGTCCATACCACTTACCAACCTGAAGTTGGGTAGTTAGGGGTATCTAAAAACCCATTTAAGGATTTTATGAGAGTAAAGGCGTTCACCTTACTCGCCATCATCCCAATTTTCCCAATTGGCATCGCTTTCTTTGATATCATCATTTTCTTCAGAACCCACGTGTTCATCAAGAAATTGTTTTACTTTTTGTCTAGTTACATCTGGATCATCATCATCAAGGGATAATTCATGTACAGTAACCTCAACCTTTTCTATATTTAAAAAAGGAGCAGGAACTTCATCATTTTCAGTGGTTGAGTTGTATTGTTTAAACAATTGATCAGTAGTCATTATCTTTTCCTTTACTGTAATTTTTTGTGATCGCTTATCCGTTTTCCTCCAAACCACAAACCAGCCAATTAATGCTATTATTCCTAAGGGGAACCCGAAACAACAACTAATCATTGAGATTAGTATTATTTCATCGGAAATCAAACTAGATTGTATTTTTAGATCATCCAAGACCCACAAAGTATTATTTCCTTGATTAAGAAATATATATTCTGCATCTCCAGACACTTCAAAAGTAATTACAGGAACAAAAACTAAATCCCCACTTGAATCAGGTCTTTTATTCATTTTTTCTATCAAACTAATCGATGTTCCAATAATTTCTTCCCCATCTTGATCGAATAATTTAACTTCATTTTCCTTTATTTCATTACCTTCTAATGAGACAACAGTGTAGAATCGAATTTTCTCTAATTGTACCGCCCCCTCCTCTCCACTTTCTAATTCTAGTAAGTTATTTTCTTCCACATTCATTTTCTGAATAATTTTATCAGTAGACTCTCCATAAGTCCCCACAAAAATTAAAATCAATATTATTGAAAGTCCACTAAGGCGCTTAACCCATTGTTTGGCGCTACTCTTCATGGCCATAGACAGTGGGGCCTACATTTCAGATTTGGCAATCAATAACCTAAACCGATATCTGCTAGTTTTTCAGGTAGATACGTATCAGTAACGAAATCAAGACCATACTTGGCAAGAGACTGTTGTTCGGCCTTCTTTCCAATTTCTTTCATTAGATTTATTTGATCTCTCCAGTATCCAGTATTGAACCGAGGATCTGTTAACTCTGAGTCTAAGGCACTAAGATCTTGTTTAGTAAGCTCATCACTTGGTAGGTCATAGGCCAGAATATCATCTGCTGTAATTCCTAAATATTGAGCACCTTTGGTAGCTAAGTACTCAGAGATATGAGCAGTTTTAATCGCTCCATAAGCTATACTTGCATATATTCTGAAAGACCAAGGGTCACAGTCAGCAAATACAATAATTGGTTTATTCCATTCCTGACTCATCCTTTTCATTATTCTTCTTGTTGATCTAGCAGGCTGTCCTTTAAGATGTATTAATGCACATCTTGCTTCTTCATCAAAACCATTTTCTACCAACCTATCGAACATACCACCAGTTTCTATTGCCATAATGAAATCTACATCTTCTTCAATCAAAGTTAATTTTTCGGCTTCTACATTATATGGCACTCCATAACCAGAATCTCCAACATCATCTCTACAATTTATTCTCATCCAATCGCCTTTTCGATTTCTTTCTTCAAAGGTAACATTACCGATTATTCTTGCTCCATCTTCTTCAGGCCGTAACTTAAAGTCCTCTCGAAGACATTTGGTTACAATTTCTAAATCTTCGGCTAAATTATTACTTTCATTTTGCGAACCGAATTTACCATGCCCCCATGCTTCACTAATGTAGTACATTTCTCTCAGAGTAGATGACTTGCCGGAGTCTATCATTTGCTCAATAAATTCAGTCACATGTAATGAACGCAACAGTTGTCTTGCCGAGCCAAGACTTGTCGCGTCCCTAGTGCTCTTTTTTTTACCATATTTGTAAACTCCTAATTTATTATCAAATCCAATATTTGTTTTGGATCTAACAGGTAAAGTCATAGATGGAGGAACGCCCTTTTCCATTTTATTATGCATCTCCGAAGCAATATCTTTCAATGCATCTTTTACTTCTTCTTTTGTTTTTCTCTGTCCAACGATACTCATTCAGATCCCTCCTCAAAATCAGCGAAAATATTTATTCCATCTGAATTATTAGTTTCTTCCTTTTTTACTAATTCTCCCTCAGATACAATCTCATTGGTCTCTTGAGATTCAGATTCAGAAATCTCATTCCTGATAGCGGCTAAGGCTTCGCTTTTTCGTATTTCTTCAAGTATTTTCTCATCTATCTTAGTTGCACCAATAATGTCTCCATTCCCTCTGAAGAAAATATCTGTATCTGTCCAATCTCCTTTACTAAGACCTGAAAGTGATACGCTAATTGTTGTTGAAGTGCCCGGATTTAGAGTGTCAAGGCGCCAAGCCCAAATCCCCCTTGCCTCTTTCCTTCCTCCATTTGAATTTTCAACGATAGTTATATTTTCATTTTCAGGCCATTTTAGGAGGATTGTATAGGCCCTTGCCCTTGCTGTATAATTGAATATTTTAATTGAACACGTAGCGAGTTTTCTTTCTTTATCCCACCCCAATTCTTCTTCACAAAATACTGCATTCATTATTTGAGTTATTACAGGTGCTAAATCAGGCTCTTCCCTCCCTAATATTTTTGATGTTTTCTTAGCAATCTCAGGAAGAATTACATTAACCAATTCAAATTTTTCCTTTGCCTTTTTCCGCTGGTCTTTCTTTTTTAGATGGTTCTTTAATCCTCTTCCGACTTCTAAAAGCCCTTTCCTGATTTCATCAAAGACTTCTTCATTATCGGCCACAGCCTCTTTAGCTTCGCTAGTGAATTGAACATTGGTGGAAGCGAGATGAATCAGTACTGCCGCCGCCCCCTTTGGTAAGCCCTTTCCTCCCGGATGATCCAAACCATATCTTTTCCAATCAATAGACTCAATTGCCTTCGTTAATGCACAACCTCCTTGTTGATACATTAGAGGAACCCTATTTGCAAATCGTAATACTTCTATTGGACCATCCGCAGAAATGTCTCCTCCGAAAACAAGTCCCACTTCAATCTGAAATGGATTACCCTGACTAACTGTTGGAAGTCTTGTTACTGTTGATGCGAATCTTGAATCAATAGCCTTAGAAAGTCCTTTTTTGATCAATAAATCATCAATTGGGGACAGGCAATCTGTAGGTGGAGGAAGTAACTTAACTCTCTGAAAAGATGCAATTAATTTTTTTGCATCTTCTGAATTAATTCTCTTCGGCATCCTATCATCTTCTATTGCAGAAGTAGATAGAACTTCTTTTGCCGCTCTTACGCTAACTCCTGAGAAATTATGCCTAAGAAAAGAGGTCATTTTTCTCTGTTCTGATTCTCTTAACATTCTTTGTAGCGTACCTAATTGAATCCCATGTGGATGAGGTTTAATCTCTTCGACCACCCTTGGCAATCTTTCACTGGTTCTGATCCATTTCCCTTCTTCTATGATTTCACCATCTTTCCCTCTAACAATTAGGCTGATTGTCGCATGTGGATTTACTATTGATGTCATTCTAAGATATTGATATACAGATTGCTTACCACGTTGATATTTCGCTTTCATAATTGTCGATATTTTCAATCCATGCCGAACTTCTTCTCCTGTATTTTCATCAATCCATACTTCTCTTCTTTCTTTTGATTTAATCGCCCTATTTTTTCTAGTATCTAGGCCTAACTCTACAAATACAGCCGAGGAATCATTGGCGATTTTTGAAATTACACGAGTTTTGGCGCCAGTAGTTAGTTGTGCATACATTACAACGCCAGTTATTCCAATCCCTTGTTGACCTCTAGTTTGACGAATTGCATGAAATCTTGAACCTAATAGAAATTTTCCAAATACATTTTCAATGGCGTCTCTTGGAATTCCAGGGCCATTGTCCTGAGATATCAATTCTATATCTTCACCCTTCAATCTATTAATTTCAACTACAATATTTGGCAAAATTCGCGCTTCCTCACAAGCATCTAAAGAATTATCAACAGCTTCTTTAACAGCTGTGATTAAAGATCTTTGAAGGGAATCAAATCCTAGGAAGTGTTTATTCTTCTCGAAGAACTCACTAACTGCTATTTGTTTTTGTTTCCCGGATATATCTCTTGCATCCACCATTCTCTTTCCCTCCACTTGGTCCTCCCATGTCCTAATGACTTGGGGCCAACTTGTGATGAATACATGGGAACTCGACAGGCTATTGAAACATGCGCCTGTTGAAATGAAGAAAGACTATATTTTCAATGATTTTAGAATGGGCATGATTGATGCCATTGTCAGCATTGCTCAAAGTGAATTAATTGCCTATGTAGGGATGATATTAATTTTAACAGCATTTTTCTTAGAGACTAGAGATGTTCTCCACAGCAAGGCATTACCCTATCTAGGATTGATGGCATCAGGCTCAGGATTATTAGCAGTCCGTGCTTATTTTATTGATGAATGGGCATTTTTAATTTTAGAAATAGCATGGTTTATTGCTGCAATTTGGGGTGTTTGGAGCATTTCTAAGAAAAAAGGCTCGGGTCCCACGCAGTAATATATCCTGTAAAGGCACTAGCCATAACTGTGAGAGGGCTTGCCAAGTAGAGTTTCCCCGGTCCCGACCTTCCTTGGAAATTTCGATTTATTGCCGAAATTGAGACTTGTTCAGCATTATCACTTACCCCTGGCCCCGCTCCAATACAAGCACCACAACCCGGATCAATTAATTTTATACCCGCTGCTTCAAACATTTTTGTCCACCCATTTCTCTCTGACAATTCTTTGACCGTTTTCGAACCAAATTGGATATAGCAATCGACACCATCCGCTATTTTCAAACCAGCATCTAAAGCAGCCTTCGTCACTTCCGCATAATATGCAAAATCATCGTCTTTCCCTGCTGTGCATGAGCCCGCATAAGCTATATCGATGTTCACAACACCTAACTCATCGATATAGGCGCCATTTGTTGGGTCAGATGGTATTCCTTTGTCTGGATCTCCTGGATGTGCCACCATAGGTCTAATCTCATCTAGATCTATAGTATGCACTCCTCCATGGTAAACAGCCCCTTCATCAGCTATAACAAAAGCATCAATGATGTCCTCTCTACTCAGCCCACTCCTCCTATTCATCAACCATTCAACTGTCAAATCATCGGGATCACATATCCCTGTTTTTGCACTACATTCAGTGGCCATATTACAAAGGGTTGCTCTTTCATCCATCGATAAACTTGAGAGACCTGGACCACCAAATTCCATACTTCTATCCAGAGTTTCAGATTTTGCTGC
Source organism: Thermoplasmatota archaeon (assembly GCA_030828405.1). Lineage (GTDB taxonomy): Archaea > Thermoplasmatota > Poseidoniia > Poseidoniales > Thalassarchaeaceae > MGIIb-O2. The sequence continues at coordinate 22,766 of JAURCP010000012.1, read as the reverse complement.
ATACTTCCATAAGATGTGTAATATAACGTCTTTAGCAGTACACCCCGGATGAAGGTTCCCTGTTAAATTGAATCTGATACTTTCTGGTACTTTTACAAACGCAAATTGATTATGAATTAAATTTGCATATTCGGTAGACCCCACCCCATAAGTCAATGCATTACTAGCCCCTCCCATACATGTATGGCTATCGGTTGCCTGGATAAAATCTCCAACATCAATAAATTCTTCTCTTGCAACTTGATGGCATATACCCGGAGAAACCCCATTGACAGCCGAATAATCTCGAACGCCAGTATGTTTTTGAAAATCATTTTGCATATCTCTTAAAGTTTGAATTTTTTCTTTGAATTTACCAAATCTTGGCACCCCTGTTGCATACAGCAAATGGTCTTCAAAGACAGCAAATTTTGGAGGATTAGGGATATTATATTCGTTTCCATATTCTGATTTTAGAAATTCATGAACTTGTGCGGTAGTAAATTCATGCGAATAACCTCCATCAACAGATGCTAATACAGCATCCCCCGGTTTGACAAAACCTTGAGAAGAATCCGTTGAAATTAATTTTTTAGAAATAATTTTTTCTGCAATTGTCATTGGATGAGGTTTTTTATTTATCTCTGGAAGTCGGACATTTCCTACAGCCAGCCTCTTTGCAAAAGGAAAAATTCCTCCATTTTCCAATATAAGTTGGGTGACAGGATCGTATTTCTTTGTAAATTCATCCAAGTCGATACTTTCGCCGTCCTGCAGTCTTTCGAGCATAGAGTGATCTCCCATTAATTGCCCTAAATTTATATTATTTCTCTCATGAATTGGGGCGAAAGATGCAGCGATAACAATCCGGATTCCAGACCATTTTTCACATTGTGGTGCTGTTTCTCTGCTTGAACCAGTCCCCTTTCTATGGCCAGAAACAATGACTTCAAAATTACCATTTTTCAGAGCATGAGTATCAAAAACACGTCGCCCATCGTGTAGAAGTCCCGCATATGCATTCTCAGCTATTTTAGAAGGGTCATAGTCAAAACAAACCCATGCCGGAGTCATTACATCTGTATTTATGTCATCTAACAAATCATCAATTGTTAAATCTTGCATTTTAAGATTCAATCCATCATACAATTGTTTTCTAATTAAATCTAAATCTTTTGTCAAGAATAAAACTCTTTTATTAGGATTTAGAGAAATTTTTGAAGGTGGCCATAATTTATCACTCATCGACTTAACCTCTCCTATGTCTTGCCATGGCCCAGTAATATATCACCATTCTCAATTTTTTAATTATGTTTAATAATTTTTTTTTGTATTTTTATTATTTCAATTATATGTTAACCTTAAATAACATCGGCATTCGGGATATTTTACCTTTCCTAGGAAAGAGGACGTGATGGGATGGCAGATTATCTTGTAGAAGACACCGTAAAATGTGATGAATGTGGAAGCCGTAATCTAAACCGAGACGAAACTCGTGGAGAGGTCGTCTGTGAAGACTGTGGGTTGGTATTAGAAGACAAAGTAATTGATCAAGGTGCTGAGTGGCGTGTTTTCAGCCCTGAACAAGGCGATCAAAGAGCTCGTACAGGGGCTCCAATGACTGTAATGTTACACGACAAAGGTCTCTCAACGGATATTGATTGGCAAAATAAAGATTATTCAGGAAAATCTATTTCATCACGCTACAGGTCTCAATTTTATAGAATGAGAAAATGGCAAAAAAGATCTCGTGTCAGTAATGCTACAGAAAGAAATTTAGCAATGGCTCTTGCTGAACTCGATAGAATGGCAAGTAGATTAGATTTGCCCAAATCAATAAGAGAATCAGCAGCTGTTAATTACAAAAAAGCAGTAGAGGCTAGGCTTATTCGAGGGCGATCAATTGAAGGAGTTGCTGCAGCTTCTTTGTATGCTGCCTGCCGCCAATGCCAAAACCCTAGAACTCTCGATGAGATAGGTGAAGCAAGCCGTACAGGTAGGAAAGAAATAGGTCGAACCTATCGATTTATGGTCCGCGAACTGAAAATGAAAATCCCTCCCACTAAACCGGAAGATTATATTCCAAGATTCTGTTCAGGACTTGATCTAGATGCAGAAGTTCAATCAAAAGCATATGAATTAATTTCAGCAGCCCAAGAAAAAGAACTTACGAGTGGACGTGGACCTACCGGGATTGCAGCATCCATCATTTACATTGCAAGTGTATTGTGTGGAAAAAGAAGAACTCAGAGAGAGGTTGCAGAAGTGGCTGGGGTTACCGAAGTTACAATTAGAAATAGATATAAGGAATTAATTCAGAATCTAAATATTGAGCTAGAAATATAATCTGGTGAAAAAATGTCGAGAAGGGAGGCGAAAGCTCTCCTCCGAGAGTATTGCGACAAGATGTTAAGAGAATGTATTGCTTTATCTTTTGAATACCTTCCACTTCCAAATCCTCCTTTAGAAATTCCAGATTTCCCTGCCCAATCTCCCAACGATTTAAACACATTGACTCAGCAAGCACTCGGAATTTCTTCTATTGATACTGCGGGATTCTTATATCGATTAGATATTATCATTGAGAAGCATGAACCCAGTTTTATCAAACGCCATATTGACCCCGATACTGAGAGAGAAAAGTGGTTATCAAAAAATATAGCAGAAATTTCTGAAAGAATTCTAATTTTACAAATTAAAGATTGGCTTTATTCAGCGCTAGATGAAGAGTCTCCCGACACCGATCGATGGTATCTTTCAGTAAGTTCTTTGATTGGGTTAAGTCTGAAAGGTTCTCAAATCATAGAGTCCGAAGGATTCAATTTATTCGATTCAATTGTTTTTGCAAGAAAGCCCGGAA
>JAURCP010000012.1:18726-19452 GCA_030828405.1 Thermoplasmatota archaeon | reverse complement strand
TACATATTTAGGAAATTTAGCTCGTTTAGAGAGATCAGTTTTTATCAAATTTACAAAAGAAATTTCTAAAAAACAAGATTCTCGAATGATTCAAAGATTAATCGAATCAGGATTGAGACATTATCTATCTTTAGATTCCAATGATTCTGAAAACTTGGTTCCAATGTTATGGACACGGTGTAATTCGGAATCAAGGTCCCAATTATCAGGGATGTTGGCCGAAATAGGTAAAAAAAATCAACCATCATTTATCAAAATTTCATCTAGAATATTCGAGTTAGACAGAGATTCATACATAGATTTAGTAAATCGCATCTCTTTACGAAACAGTGAATTGGCTAATATAATCAAGAACATCCAGTAGTGGAGCCGCATGCATTACATTTCAAACAGGTCCCATTTCTTACCATTTGGCTGCTTCCACAATCGGTACAAATATCTCCTGTGAAGCCATTTTCTCTAGCTAACCTTCTAACTTTAGATTCAGAATCTTCTACATTGTTGAATGCACCCAAAGTTTGCTGTACTTCTCTAACCTCTCCTTTAGTTCTGACAATTCCTTCTTCTGTAATTTCCGGCCTACTTATTGAATAAGGGTCTAAATCTTCTTGTGAAACATGGGATAGATCATGCCTTTCAAGATATTCTATTGCCAATTCTCTAAATATATAATCTACAATACTTGACGACATTTTGACACGCCCGCTGCCTCCCACGACCATTCCA
>JAURCP010000012.1:18032-18528 GCA_030828405.1 Thermoplasmatota archaeon | reverse complement strand
CCTACACGCGCTTTCATCCTTCCACCTTGACAACTATCGGGTAAAGGCCTCCTTGTTGCAATATAGTCGTGCACCATTGCTTCCGCGAGTGGCTGAGCTTTAGGCGCAGGGATTGGCAGAACTTCTACCACTTGCTCAACCATTTTTTGAACAACTATTGTTTCCTCATCATCTTCCTCCAAAGCGCTAGAATCTACTAGTTGGTTCATTAATGGTTGAGAAAGTTTAGAACAATCTCTGTATACGGCACATGCTTTTATCATAGTTGAGAAACTTAGATCATACGCCTCTTTAATCTCAGATACTGTTGAATTAGATGGCATATTGATGGTCTTTGAGATAGCTCCAGATATGAAAGGCTGAGCTGCAGCCATCATGTGTACGTGTGCAGGCCAATCAATAGAACGAACTCCATATTTTCCACCAGGTGTTGCACAATCGAAAACAGGTAAATGTTCATCCTTTAATCCAGGCGCACCTTCGATTGTCCCTCTTC
>JAURCP010000012.1:7480-17987 GCA_030828405.1 Thermoplasmatota archaeon | reverse complement strand
CTAAGTGCCCTAAAACGTCAAAGAAATCATCATTATATTGTTCTTCAGTCATTCCTAACGGGCCAACACACATTTCCTTACCTAGAATACTTGGAGAGAAAGCAGATCTAATATCAAATACATCTGGTAATTTCTTTTCAATATTTTTGATTTGAGCTGATGTAAACCCTAGAGCCCCTAGAGTGTCGTAAGATAGATGGGGGCACCCATTCAAACTCTTCGTACCCATGACAAACTGTTCAATTGTTTTTGTTTGCTTATCTGAATAACCCAGCCTTCGTAAAGCCATTGTAACACCTTTATTGATGATTCTTAGAGAACCGCCACCCGCTAGTGTTTTGTATTGAACCAAGGAAAATTGTGGCTCCACTCCAGTAGTGTCACAGCCCATTACTAGGCCGATTGTTCCGGTGGGTGCAATTACTGTGGTTTGTGCATTTCTATATCCATGTTCTTCACCCTCTCTTAACGCACGATCCCATGCATCTCTCGCAGCCAATAACAAATCTTGTGGACATTTCTTAGAATTTATCCCTCGAGGTAATACAGACAACCCCTCATATTCCTCTTCCGGAGCGTCATATGCTGCTCTCCGATGATTTCTCATCACTCTCAACATATGTTCAGCATTTCTTTCATAATCGGGATAGGGGCCTAGTATCGAAGCAATTTCTGCACTCGTAGCATAAGATTCTCCGCACATTATTGCAGTAAGAGCACCACAGATTGCATATGCTCTCTCATCATCATATGGTATCCCCATGTGCATCAAAAGGGAGCCTATGTTGCAGTAGCCAAGGCCTAATGTACGATAATCATACGATTTTTGTGCAATTTCCGCTGATGGGAACTGAGCCATCAAAACACTGATTTCAAGTGTGGCAGTCCACAGTCTCACACTATGTTTGAAATCTTCGATCTGGAAGGTTTGATTATCTAAATCATAATAATGAAGTAGATTTATACTAGCCAAATTACAAGCAGTATCGTCAAGGAACATATACTCTGAACAAGGATTAGATCCATTGATTCTCCCTCCTTCTGGACAAGTATGCCATTCGTTGATGGTGGTATCAAACTGTACACCTGGATCCGCGCAGGCCCAAGCAGTATAAGCTACTTTATCCCATAATTCTCCAGCGTCTAATACTTTGCAAGCTTCTGGTTCACGACCTTCTTCAGCCGCTTTATCTTTTTCAGTTCTCCAAACTAGATTCCAATTTTCACCATTCTTCACCGCATCCATGAATGAATTTGGTACTCTCACAGAGTTGTTACTATTTTGTCCTGAAACGGACATATATGCTTCTCCCTGCCAATCAGTATCGAAGCATTCGAAATCAACTCCTTTCCATCCTTGCTTCGCAAGATCTAAAATTCGCTGAATATGCGGTTGAGGAACATTGTCCTTGATCGCCCTAACAATAGATTTTCTTAAGGCAGAATTTTGTGTAGGTTCGAGCCTTTCTCCATCATCTTCATGTTGCCAAATTGCTTCCATCAAAGAATTAGCATGTTTTTGTAGAATATTGGAACCAATAACTAGTGCAGAGACCTTTTCCTCCTCACTTGATTTCCAATCGATGTATTCTTCAATGTCTGGATGATCTAAATCCAATGTTACCATCTTAGCGGCACGACGAGTAGTGCCTCCTGATTTTATCGCTCCAGCAGCCCTATCTCCGATTTTCAAAAATGATAGTAGACCCGAAGAACTACCTCCTCCTGACAGAGGTTCTCCAGCGCCTCTAATGTTAGAGAAATTAGAACCTGTACCTGATCCAAATTTAAACAGCAGTGCTTCACGATTCCATAACCCCATTATCGAACTTGTTCCTCCAACTAACGAATCGCTAACAGACTGGATAAAACAAGCATGAGGCTGCGGATGTTCATATGCATTCTCAGACAGACACAATTCCCCTGTTGAAGGATCGACATAATGATGTCCTTGTGCGGGACCTTCTATTCCGTAAGCCCAATGTAAACCCGTATTGAACCATTGAGGGCTATTAGGTGCAGAACGTTGGCTAGCAATTAGATAGCACATTTCATCAAAGTATGCTCGAGCGTCCGTTTCACTAGCGAAATACCCATACTTATATCCCCAATAAGTCCAAGTTCCGGCCAATCTACGGAACAGATTTCTTCCGTGAATTTCTCCAGCAAACCTATCTTTTGGGTCTAAAGTCTGGAGTTTTTCATGGTCTGGCTCACTTCTCTGGAGCCAAACGGGAATGCCCTCTTCCGCCACCTTGCGCAGATAGGTAGGCACTCCCGCTTTTCTCAGATATTTTTGAGCAGCAATTTTTCCAGGGACCCCCTCGAAGCCTGAGGGGAATTGAACGCCATCAATTGAGTCAGCCATAGTCCCGTCTGGATTTCTTATTTCTACATCCATTGAAATCCAAGAGAATAAATCAAAGGGATCTTCTCCAGCAGTAGTAAATCGTCTTTCAACTATCATTCCATTTTCATTATCTTCATGGTTTTGAGTTGTTTTTGATTTATCTTTTGCTTTAGTTTGCATAGCTTCACACTCCTATTTTTGAAAGTCTTGATATGGTGTTCCCGGCGTAAGGGATTTTCTCTTCGGAATAGAGGGTGTTTAATGCTTTACAAAAGGAACTCTTTATTTTGATAGTTTTTACTAGTTAATTGATTGAACGACTTAATAAGAAATTTTGTAAATTTTAAAGATTATGGCCTTAAATCTAGACTCCAGTCAAGCTTAGCTCCCGACCTTGTTATCATCACACCAACGGAACAATATTTTTCATGACTTTGATGTATCAATCTTCTCAATAGCTTCTCGGGGACATCACCCTCAACTACATATTTCATATTTACAGAAGTGAATACTTTTGGCCGTTCAGAAGATCTTACAGATTCTAACTCAATCCACATGGCTCTTACATTTTCCATTCTATGTTTTAGCCCATCTATTACATCAATCAATGAACACGCACCATGTGCTTGAAGAACAATTTGCATAGGACTCGCTGCCGTATCGCTATGGAATTGAGTAATTTTTCCATTGTCTGTTTCACCTTCTATTTCTTCACCAGTTATCCATCTAACTACCCCTTTCATCCGAATCACTTCTTCTTAAGGCAGAGGGGTTGGCTTCATGAATGAGTGGTAAGTGGCGTCTCTGAGAACAATGTCCGAGGGAGCAGCAATTTCAATAAAAAATGGCAACTTAATAGTCCCTGAGGAGCCTTTAGTACACTATATCGAAGGAGACGGAATAGGTATTGATATCACCCCAGTAATGATTAACGTAGTTGATGCTGCAGTTGAAAAGGCATATTCGGAAGAACGAAAAATCCATTGGAATGAAGTTCTTGCAGGCCAAAAAGCATTCGATAAAACAGGAGAATGGTTACCGGAAGAAACTCTTGAAGCGATGAGAACAGGTTTAGTTTCTATCAAAGGCCCCCTCACCACTCCCGTCGGTGGAGGAATTAGAAGTCTCAATGTTGCGCTTCGTCAAAAACTCGATCTGTTTGCTTGTGTGCGCCCAGTTAGGTGGTACGAAGGAACCCCCAGTCCAGTAAGAAATCCAGAACATGTCAATATGATAATTTTTCGTGAAAATAGTGAAGACGTTTATGCAGGTATTGAATGGGAAGCAGGCAGTCCCGAAGTTAAGAAAGTAATCGATTTCCTTCAAAATGAAATGGGTGTATCAAAAATTAGATTCCCAGAAACTAGTGGGATAGGAATCAAACCTATTAGCAGTGAAGGCACATCTAGGATAGTCAGAGCAGCAATTAATTATGCTATAGATAATGACAAATCAAGTGTAACAATCGTCCACAAAGGAAATATTATGAAGTTTACAGAAGGTGGTTTTAGAGACTGGGGATATCAGTTGGCTAAGGACGAGTTTGGTGCAACTGAGTTAGATGGCGGGCCTTGGTGTACTATCACAAATCCCAAAACAAATAATCAAATTATCATCAAAGACGTAATTGCTGATGCTATGTTGCAGCAAGTCCTTACAAGACCGAAAGAATATGGCGTATTAACAACAATGAATCTTAACGGAGATTATATTTCAGATGCTTTGGCAGCTCAAGTAGGAGGAATTGGTATCGCTCCTGGCGCCAATATCAATTATGACACTGGAATTTCTATCTTTGAGGCTACTCATGGAACTGCGCCAAAATATACTGGCCAAAACAAGGTCAACCCCGGCTCTTTGATACTTTCAGCAGAAATGATGCTTCGTCATATGGGGTGGAACGAAGCAGCGGATTTGATTGTTAAAGGCATGGAAGGCGCAATTTCTGCCAAAACAGTAACTTACGATTTTGAAAGATTGATGGGTGATGCGACGTTACTCAGTTGTTCAGATTTCGGAGAGGCAATAATCTCTCACATGTAAACTAATTAAATTCTAGAGTTTAATTGTTGGGCATCTGAAACTACTCCGAATCCATATTCTTCTTCCAAAGCTCTTGACACAAGTCTGAAGTCTGAATCTCTAGTAGCTACTAAAATATTACCAATCTCTTGTAACGGTAAAGATGCAAGTGAAGCGGCATCGCGCATAATTTCCATATCGCCACCTTCTGGATATATTTCCTTTCCATTTAATTCTGTACGTACTGGGATATCTTCCGTTCGTTTACGTTTTTGTTCATCAACTAATTCAAAGATATTTTCATGTTTTAATAAGAATTCTTCTAACTCAATTTTTGATAATTTATTGGAATAATCTTCTTGTGGCCATGTGCTAAATGACTTACATATTTGCTTAACTTTCTTCTTCAAGAAGTCGGGTGTAACTTTCTTTTTCCATTGTTTCCTATCGATATAGGTGTCATTGAATAGTGCTAGAACAGCATCGGGATTTTTTACTCTATTTTTAAATTCCGATAATGCCGCTGGAGGGATAGAAAGAAAAGTTTCCTTGCCCCCTTGTCGTCTAAGCATCATATGGAACGATCTTTCAACAGACCAATCAAAAGACCCGAAATCATCATTAGAAATTTCTTGTAGTAAATCATCCTTTAGTGCATGAATTAGTACGTTTGTGTCAACTAATATCAGAGGTTTCAAACCAAGGTTTTTCAGTGTTCTTCTATCTTTTATTGGGATATTAGTTCTTTGACTAACAAAAACCGCTCGTTGAGTATTTCTTAATTGTTCAACCTGCCTTCCTTTGAAATAGCCGGTTTCAATAGCCTCTTCGAACCTTCTAATGCCTCTAAGTGGATTTTGTTCAGCAATTTGCTCACCCAATAAAGTCAATTCGAAGATATCTTTCATTTCATGTAACTCAAGTTGGAAACGTCTTTCTAAATCCGACTCCCTTGAGCCACCAGATTTTTCTAAAGTCAACAAAGCCGCCTTTACTCTTCCTTTGAAATTCTTATCAGGTAAATTATGCTCATCTGGATATCTTTGAATCAGTTCTAGAGCTTCTTTCCTTCTTCTATTATAGTCGCTATCAAATTCTTCTTTACTTCCTTTTTCTTGTTCGCTAACAAATCGTATCAACCTTTTAGTTGCAATATCCGTTTTACCCGCATTATTGTCAGCACAAGTTCTCAAATATAGTTGAAATCTTTGCGTCAATAATGTTTCCAGTTCAGGTTTTTGATCTAATAGTTCGACGGCTTCTTTCCATGTTCCAGAATGTGCATATTCAATCATTGCTTTTCTGAGAATTAAAGAAGATTCTTCATAATTGTCTTCGATCTTTAGTGCACCTTCTTTGTATGCTCTAGCAGCATTCAATCTATTCCCGTTTTCTTTCTGTATTGCGGCACGAATTATTTGATATTCTGACAGACTCTTTATCATGAATTCGATACCACTTTTCTAAAGACTCAATTCCTATATTATGCTCTTTAACTAGGTTTGTCAGAGCTCTAATGGTTCTAATAGTGTTATTTTCTTTTGCAGCGAGTCTTTCCAAGGTTGATAATGCATTTTCTTCTTTCTCAATATTCCCGGATTGTAACTGCATAGCAGATGAATTAAGATATAAAGAATCAATTAAAGCATCAAACAATCTTCGATCTAAAGTAGATAATTTGATATCTTCGAGTGATTCATCTAATGAGGCAATTAAAGAATTCTTGACGACTCCCGAACCATCTGATGATAGCGCCTTCCTGACCTGGTTCAATACAATAATTGCCCCTTTATCTAGAATTTTATGGATTGAATCAATATTAGAAGGAACCCCTCCCAATAAGGAAATTAAAGAGATTGAAACATCAGAAAGAACATCATCTTTCTCAGACCCTTCTAGCGAATTCAGAGCCTGTTTTCTTAAACCAATGAGTTGTTCAATATTTTTTATACCTGTTTCTGCTGGCATTAGATGCCATACCATCAGTGCTCTAAAAGGATAAACAAGTCCTAGCGTTTTATCACTATTCATTTTATTAGCTAGATTTTCGATATCTGCAGTCCGAGTCAATACAGATAAGATATCATCAGTATATCTTATTGAATCATTATTAGAAAGAATTTTTGAAGATGCCAATTGAATTTTAGGAGGCGCATCTACACACCTCATAGCAAATGCTAAACACTCTTCTCCCGCACTCTTTAGAGATTCTAGAATAGTTTCTTCTAACTTTTCAGAGGGAGTTTTCGATATAATCTCTATCGCAAATATTAATTCCTCATCATTGTTTATAGATAATTTTTCAATCATCTTAATAGAATCAACAAATTCTTCTTTTTGGAATAAATTTTTACTAATTTCCCATAGTAAAATCGAAGGTATATTTTCATTTGCATTTTCTAGAATCTCCTTCCCTCTTAGTAATGAGTCTAAAGATAGTTCACTATCAATCAATTCTATTTTTTTCCATGCCTCGATTCTAATTGCGTTGGATAGCTCATCTTTTCCTTTTTGATTAATACAATCAATAATCACACTATTATCTCCAGAGTTTATTAAAAACAGCCTTTTTTGTTTTGAAACAACCGTCTTCATATCTGATATATTTTTTATTTTTTCAAGAACGTCAAGTGCATCATTAGAATTTGCAGATAGAAGTAGCATAGATTCTAGCAACGCCCCCTCATTTTCTAAATTTCTTAATTTTCCTTTCATTATCTGTGGCCATGTCAAAGGTCTTGGTCTACCAGCAAGATCTTTACGAATTTTTTCCAAAGAAAGGGCCTGTGTAGAAGACAAATTAAATGGGACCTCCATATTCAACCATTTTCTAAGACTTACAATATCATTTGGATTTAGATTCGCCGCCTTAATCCATTCTTTTGAATCAAAGGTTTTCATTTCTTCTTCTATAATGTCGAATCTTTCAAATTCAGCAAATATAGGAGCCTCTCTCGCTAGTCTACTCCAGACGGGATGAATTCCTTGGCTACATTCTAATCTCAACAGATCCATCTGTTCATCAAATGAATTCTCCCATTTTGACATTTTATGTTTTTGAGCGATTAAAACAGATAATTTGAATGCAGCAGAATTTTCCGAAGCAATAACTTGTTGTGGCGTTGGCAGATGATCTTCTAAACCCATTCTACTTTGTCTACCGCCTCTTCTTCCAATTCGATTCCTATGGCCACGATTGACAGAATTATTTTGTTTATTTCCCATTTCATCTTTATCAATAGTTTTAGGAGCAGTTTTTTCTGCTGCTAGAACCGCCAAAGCCTTCCAGTTTTTATTTAGTAAATCCCATGTATCGGATTTATTTATCGCCCTCTTTCGACGACCTGCATCATCTCCTGCTCTTTTCAGGTCCGAAATACAATCTAATAGATACTGCTCCAATGAAGACACTCCGATAAATCGCCCCAAAGCCCCTCCTACATGAACGCACCGCCTTCTTATGCAAGACAGAAAAAGCGAGAACTCAAGATATATTACGATTCAGCAGTCTCCATGGAGGCTCTGGCCACGATAGTAATCTTGCTCCATCCTCTTGCCGCCTTGGCAATTATTAGAGAATTTTTCAATCAAAGAAAATGGCGCCAAGAGAGGGCGAAATTATCCCATGAAATACGAAATGAGGCCGTCTCAAGACATGAAAAATCAGGTAATAGAATTTTCCTTTATGTAATATTTGTAATTTGTTTAGCCTTTATTTCAAAGATAATATATTTTCAGATTAATAATGGAGAAGTTACTTTTTCTGACTTAGTACCTAATCACTTTCATGGTTGGGCTGGTATAATCGGACTTTTCTTGATGATTTATTTGAGGCAACTTGGTATGAAAGCCAAGAGAAATAAGGAAAATAAGAAATTCTATGGGAAAATTAGTAATCTTCATGGTAGAGTTAGCGATGTAATGACATATCTAATCATTATACATGCTTTTCTGGGTTTCTTGTACTTGTTTACTTATCTCTGAGACCAAATATCTAACCATTCGTTAATGTTAGAATCAATATCTCCATTCGTAACTTCTCGATCAGTAACTATTTTTTCGTCAATCGGCTTTATCCTACAACCACAAGCATTAGCATGTCCGCCACCGTTTTTATCGAAATTAGTAGCTAATTTAGTTAAATCAAATATTCCCCCGGTCTTATGAATAAAAGAATTAGTATAAAACGAAGCAGATACAGGATAATTATCATCATCGTCAAAATTTGCCCCAGTATCTCCATGTATGACCATGCAAGCATCACATTCTTCTCCAGCTATCGCTGTCACAAGATAACCATTAGATCTAATTTTTAAATTTTCTAATCTTGCAATTGCTAATCTATCAATGATAGAAAGATTTTCTCTAATTGTTCGATTTAGATATTCTTGTTTAGCCATCCTTTCTCTAAGATCCAATTTTATATCAGGTAGTTCTAAAATTTCTTCAATCGATACACGATTTTGAATATTTTCGAGTATTGTTATGGTATTTTCTTCACTCTCTCCAATTACTCTCCCCAGCCAAAGTACAGGATTGTCGCCTTTGAATTCATCAATTGAAATGGAACCTCCATCTAATTTATCTACCCATATCATGGTTTCGGATAAATCACTCAAATCAATTTTATTTTTTAGAAGGTTATAGGCAATTCTAGCTGCACTAGGTGTCGGCTCCCATAAGATTATACAATTTTCAATTGTATTTTCATGGGGTTCATTTGACTTATGGTGGTCAATGCTCAGTCCACAATTAGGATGTCTTGGCAAATCACAAATTGCGGTTTTCCTGTCTATAATTTCATCCATCGTTCCCGCGCGCAAATTACCCGGATGGCCGAAAATGACTTCTGCATCTGGCCACCATCTTTTCAAAATTGCAGCAGTGACCACTCCGTCTAAGTCGCTATCAGTAATTATTTTTTCAATATCTAGGTTCAATGCCTTCGTATACATATCCATGACATAACCCCATTCTATTATTCGTCTCTACAACCCCTTTGGTATAATTCAATATCGATAACCTCTCCCACAAGTTATGGAAACGTCCTGCGGATTCATTCTAATTAATTATGATAGCATACTTTTGCTGCAATATCCTCAGGGCCATTGGAGTTTTCCTAAAGGGCATATCGAGGAAGGAGACAGCGATCATTTCGCTACAGCCAAGAGAGAATTATTAGAGGAAACAGGTATCTCGGAAGTATCTATTATTGATGGATGGATGTCAAAAACAGAATATAGTTTTTTTTCAAAAGGCACTCCTGTCACAAAACAGGTTTTTTGGTATTTAGCCAATACTGACGAACTGAATGTCATACTTTCTCATGAACATACCAATTATATGTGGGTAAATTTCGATGAGGCATCCGAACAATTAACTTTCGATCAAGAAATCAATCTATTAGGTTCTGCAAAGGATTTTCTTAATACAATTTAATTCGTGTAAATGCTCCAAGCAATCCATAGCATAACTACGCCTATTAACAAATCAATGATTTTCCATGCCTTTTCAGTTTTCAAAAACGGTGCCAAACGTCGGGCACCAAAACCAAGGCTGTAAAAAAATAGAAACGAAGAAGCCATCGCTCCAATAGCGAATGCAATTTTTTCATCACCTTGAAACTGTAATGAAGCAGTACCTAGCAATACAGTAGTATCTAGGTAAACATGGGGATTTAGCCAAGTGAAACCCAGAGTAATTATTGCAGTTTTCTTGGCACTCACAATAACCTCTTCATCACCAATATCCAAAACATTCCCTACATAAGCCGCTTTGAATCTCAACATAGAATAAACCACCAAAAAAGAAATAGCAAACCATTTTATTAGTCCAGATAAATTTTCAGAATTCGATATAATCTCTCCAAATCCAAAGACACCTAGGCTAATCAATGTTGCATCTGAAAATGCACAAATTGTACAAACCAAGAAAACATGCCTATCTGATAATCCTTGGCGTATTACAAATGCATTTTGAGCACCAATTGCAACTATCAGTGACAAACCAATCAATGCACCTTCGAACCCTGCTGATTCGATACCCAATTATTCCACCCTATCTTTTACCGAGAGGAGTCCAAAGCACTTCTTTTTCATTATTTTTAAATGAAATCCATCTTCCAAGTACGAAAAG
>JAURCP010000012.1:4876-6942 GCA_030828405.1 Thermoplasmatota archaeon | reverse complement strand
ACTCTCCGGGAAGGTTCATCAATATGAACAATCGTCTCAAACCTAATTCAATTCTAGATGTTTTCTTATTGCTTCAATCCATGAATTATCTACGGCTTCCCAGCCACCAATTTTCTCTAGTTCCGTTACATGTTCTTTTCTAGATTGTTCATCATTCTCTTTTTCATAAATAAGCGCTAATGCAGAATGACTCATGGCATTAATCCACTGTTTATCCATATCCCATGACCTTTCAAAATGGGCAATAGCGCCGTTATCTCCATGAATTAAACCTCGGCTGATTTGCCTCAATCCTGATTTCGACCATGAAATTCCTTGGACGCCGATTATTAATCCCCTAAATACAAGATAAATTTCTAAAGCCACTAGTATTGAAGCTAAGATAAAGGAGCCTATTTGTTCCATTTGTCCAGCCTCGTCCCATCTTTCAGTGAGAAGAGTTATTGATCCTATACAAAATAGTATTCCTCCGAAAGGGGCAACGATGACATCATCGTCGCTAACTGACATTTTTATTACTCCATATATTACTGCACAACCCCCAATAAACGTCGATATGTAAGCAGGGGCTAATTCATTCCCTCCACCCCTCGGAGCCCCTGTCGCCATCCACAAAATCGCAGCAGTAATTAACAAAATAGCCGCAAAAAAACCACTTATTTCGGGAAAGGGCTGTTTTCTACTATACCAAAAAACAGTTACTCCTAGTATCGAGAATAATAAGATCCAACTCCACACAACAATCACTCTGTTGATTCTATGCCCCAGCCCGGTGCCCAAAAATCTTCGTCATCTAACCACTTTAACCATTCATCAGCATCGGCCCTTAAAAGCCTGAAACATCTTCGGTCTAATCCTGCCAATAACTCATTTGAAAGATCACCTTTTTCGTGCGAATCTGTCCATTCGACTTGCATTTGTCGAATCAGCCTTTGACCCTCAGCATAATTATCAAAGTTGATTTCACATAATTCTCTTAAATCTTGTAACCAAAATTTGGTGCCTTTGATATGGAGATTATCATGAACTTTTTTTTCTTTCTTTTTGAACGGCCACCAACTCACGATTATCGCCCCTGCGTCAAGGTTCTCTTTCTTGATGCTTTGCGAATAATGAAAGGGTACTTATCTATGCCAGAGTCATGGGGCGCGTTTTTGTCCATTTACATGGTAAGGCCAAAGATTCATCATTTAGGTCCGCAATTTCCGATTATGCAAATAGATTAACTTCTGATGGCGTGCAAATAGTTGAACATAGAAATAAAACTGACCCAGGTTCTTATTTGGATGATGTAATCAAGAAAGCAGGCAACGATAAAGTGATTCTTTTACAAGAAAAAGGAGAGAATCTTGACAGTATAGGATATTCTGAAAAAATGAAAGAGTGGAGAATATCAATCAGCTCTGTACATTTAGTTGTAGGTCCACCAGGAGGATTCGGATCGTATGGAGGGGATCTTAAGTCACTTTCTTTAGGAAAAATTACACTTCCACATGAGTTAGCCGCAGTAGTTCTTTTAGAGCAATTATATCGCGCTTGTACAATAATCAAAGGATTACCTTATCACCGTGCATAATCAATCAATATTGATGATTTCATTCCTTCCGTTTACATGAATTATAGTAGGTAAATGCTGATTAATTTTTTCTTCTTCAATGGTCTTATAAGTCACTAAAATTACCAAGTCTCCGGGGTTTACAAGATGTGCAGCAGCACCATTTATACAAATTTCACCACTCCCTCTTTCACCTAAAATTACATAGGTCTCTAGCCTCGACCCATTAGTTATATTTAGAACCTCTATTTTTTCCCATTGTGAAATATTTGCGGCTTCAACCAACTCCTCATCTATGGTAATAGAACCAATATAATTTATATCTGCTTCAGTTACAGTAGCACGATGAATTTTTGAATTCATAACAGTTCGTAAAGACACCATCGAGGCTTCCGAATTTAATCTCCCATTTTAATCCAAGGTAATCTTGTACTTTGATACTAAAACGCCTCCTTGATACATTCACTCTCAACTTAGGGTGTGCGTTGATAAATGGATTACATTTAGGAAA
>JAURCP010000012.1:0-4613 GCA_030828405.1 Thermoplasmatota archaeon | reverse complement strand
TTCTCATCCTGCATTCAGCGACCCAATGTATCATGACCCTCTTTCAATGTACGGAAAGGTCTCCGATCCAGCCGCTTTAGCCATTGATCCAAGCTATGGATTCTTGCTAGAAGAAACAGATACTGAAGATCACGACAATGATGGAATCTCCGATTTGAACGATTTAGATGACGATAATGACGGCATCTCTGACTTAATTGAAAGGTTCGATGGTTGTTACGGCACAGATCCTTTTGACCATGATAACGATGGGATTCAGGATGAATTTGATTGGGATGATGATAATGATGGATTACTAGAAGGCCCTATTGACTGGTCACAGGGAGCCGACCCAAAGAATAACACAGAAGACCGTTATGTAATTCCAACAGCGATCCATCCTTGGACTCAAACAGTTGTAGGTACTGGCTATCGAATAGATCAGAATCTCTTAGATCATGATAATGATGGAGTTACTGATGAAGATATTGATGGTAATGGAAAAGGATCTTATGATGAAGACGATGATAACGATGGGCGTATAGATCAGTTTACCTGGCCTTGTGATTTTGATAGCGATGGTATTCAAGATTATTTTGATTTAGATGACGATGGTGATTCAGTACCCGACCTATGGGATGCACACCCTTGGAACTCTGAAATAACCTCAAACATAACAGAAAATAATCTTTGGAATGATTGGGTGGAATGGGATGTTGGCCCATCCACTTTCACCATATTCATTGACGGTACAGGCATTAATCCGGAAAACATAACTATTGAAACTGGAGACATAATAACTTGGATTAATGTAGACACAGAAGATCGAACAATACAAGCTCAAGGTAACGTTTTCTCTAGTCCTCTCATTTCTGCGAATGGAGGCCAATGGAGTTTCCAATTCAACACATCTTCTCAAATTCCATATCAAAACATTGGTTTAAGTTCTACATCTCAAGGTAATATCACGGTAACACAGTCTACATTTACCGGTAGCGATTATTACGGAGATTTTGTAGGGGGAGTTGATTTTGTGGAAAGAGAAAAGGCTTGGCACCCTAAAGTGCAAGCATTTTCTTCCATAGTGGATGGAGACTTAGATGGTGATGGTATACCTAATTTCCTAGATCCCGATAATGATAATGATGGTTCCCCGGATTCTTCAGATACCGATGATGACAATGATGGGTTAGCAGATATGTACGATGTTGACGATGATAATGATGGGATTCCTGACACCTGTCTTCAAACTGACACAAATTTAGATGCATCAGGCGATTATCCAATACCTAATCAGCCATTCTATGATGGTAGTATAATGACTCCGGGAGTAGATTGTGAAATCGATTATGATAGAGATTTAGATGATGATCGTTACAGAGTAATTGATCAAGATTATGATTTGATTTGGGACTGGTTGGACACAGATTTAGGTGGTGTCCCAATCCCTGATAACACAGTCGGCGGAACTCTAACAGATTCAAGTGATCTACCGTGGGACTTAGATAACGATGGGATAATCAATGAAGAAGACATATTCCCAACTATCCCTCAAAGCACTGTTGATACTTGGGATTGCCCTAGTCTCACTAATCCAAATCCCTCTAATCCGGATGATAATTGCTATTTGATGCGTAAATCATATACTGGATTCAATGATTGGGACGAAGACGGAATAAATAATTGGGACGATATTGATGACGATAATGATGGTATTTTCGATTGGTTAGATATAGATGATAACTGTGACCTCGATGACGATAATGATTTACATTTATTAAATGGTTCAAAATATCGTGACGACGGCCCGAATGACATCGATACAGATGTAGACGGGGACGGATTACCAAATGACGAAGATTGGGATGATGATAACGATGGTATTTCAGACTATTATGATCCAGATGATGGAAACTGTGGTATCCAAGACTTAGATGCAACAGATCCATTTGATAACAGTTATCCTACTAGCGATGGAGATTTACTAGACGGTTCTTCTGATGACCAATTATACCAATTTGCGATAGTTTATGAGATGTACTGGAATCAAACGTGGATGTTCAATCCATTTACTTCAGAAAATGGTTTTGTATTAGATTATAATGGCTTCGACGAAGCAAATCCAACAGCTAGTGGACAAATTCCTGAGTTGTACTGGCACGTAATTCAAAAATGGAGTCCCTACAATGGAGGTAATCACTTTGACATTGATATTGATGGAGATTCTTTGATTAACGGCATAGATGTTGATCAAGACGGTGATGGATTGCCTGATTGGTGGGATCAGGACGAAGGTAATGATGGAATATTGGATGTTAATGATATTAAGATGGGTGGCAGCTTTGACGACAATACTTGTGGTGCGACATTATTCTGGATTTATGTTCCTCAACAGCCACAAGCAATAGATCATGAATGTGGTATTTTCTATGCTTGGTACTTTGGAGCACCTCTAGTTACACCAACTAGGGCTAATCAAGTTGAGTATACATATCCTTACAGCACTAGAGCAGATCCTGATTACAGTGATGGTGCTTACAATGGAAGTAATTCACAAGGTCAATGGACTTGCAATAAAAATTGCTTCCATTTCACATTTGACCCCCAGAGTGGGGTGAGCCCAACAGCAGCGGTTACGTATAATCAAATGAAAGATAACCGTGATCTTTGGATTGCTTACATAGGATTAACATACGGATTCTTCCAGTGGACGGCAGATTCGAATGCTAATTTCTTCCCTGATGAAAGAGCAGATTTACTCAATAATGACGTTGACCCAGATGATGACTGCGGTGCACCTGTTACTGGAAATATGGAGCCCCAATGCTTGTTTAATGATACTGCAGATTTAGATGATGATTTTGATGGTGTTTATGACCATTGGGATGTGGATGACGATTCAGATGGTATTTGGGATTATTTTGAGGTAGACAGTAATGACGATCTTGACGATGACACAGGGACAATCCCTCCTGGTAGTTTCTATACAGGCTCAAATTGTGAGGACAATGATGACGATGGAACAGATACAGATCCCGATGAAGACGGATGGTTCCAAGCCGTTCACGATAAGGGAGTTCTCGGACAAGGTCTTTTGAATCCGAAATATTATGATGTTGACAACGATAATGATGGTATTCCAGGATGGAGAAGATCCAGATGATGATAACAATGGCGTCTTAGATTCCGACCAAGAATTGCTTTGTTTTGTCGGTGAAGAGCAGATGACCTGGGATCATGATAATGATGGGATTGTAAATTGGAAAGATGATGATTGGGATGGAGATGGTAGATCTAATTTGATAGAACTTAATACAGCAACTCCATTTATTTCGGCATGGGATCACGATAATGATGGTCTAAGAGACGATATTGATTTAGACGATGATTCAGATGGAATGAAAGACGAAGATGAGATTATGCTTTGGCCTTCTAGATATGGTAGCGAATCTACTAACCCATGGGATCATGATGACTTTGGTGGCGGAGAGGGTATTGCAAATCCCGCTGATCCAAACACAGGACCTGATGCAATAGATGAAGATGACGACAACGATAGTCGTGTTGATACTGATTGGGATCAGTTAGAAGAAGAAAATGGTAGTTCGTCGGATTGGGATAGTGACAATGATGGTATTTTAGACGAAGATGACAAGATTCCAACTAGAATTACTCTTACTTCACCTGATGTATTATGGTTAGATAACCTGTATGCAGCCAAATTTAACGGCACTGTGAGTTGGTTAGACTTAGACCAAGGAGTTTTTGCACCTGCGGAAAATTTACCGGTACAAGTACATATTGCTTGGACTAGAAATGGGACTTCTGCCGTTGAAACGGTAGACGTTTTGACAGATGAGGATGGAAAGTTCGTAGTAGGACAATTCTTGTTCCCGGAAGATTTGCCAGTAGGTTCTAACACAACATATCATGTCTATGCTGAAGTAACTGAAATGTTCTTACACGATGGCTCCTCTACTCAACCAGTACCTACAGAAGTTAGAGCAAATACAACAATCGATTATGTTGCTTGGACTTACTTCCGTAGTGATGAACAACCATTATTTGTAGATTATAAGGTTCATTATGCTGCAGATTGGGACAGAGGAATATTCGACAATAAATTATCACATGCTCCAATTTCATTCACAGTACATGGAGGCCCATTTGGTAACCTGACACATCCAACTATATTCGATGGATATGGCTATGGGTACAGAGCAGATTCCGGCGGATGGGTATCATTATCATTCGTTCAAACAAGTGGTAGCCAAGGTGTTTGGAAGCAAGTACAATGGAATTCAACTATAGATAACGGTCCAGGAAAGATTCCCGGTGCGTACGAAGAAATTGTTTGGGATAATACCTCAAAGTCTCATAGTATTGTTGGATTGTATGAATATACAAACACAAGTTTACCAATTGGAGATTACATGTTCATCGGAGAATCTCGACCGGACTTAGGTGGAGAAATGCCTTGGCCATATCTAGAAGGAGATACGACTGACTCCTTTGCAATACGATCGATGCATAGAATGTATGTTGAAGCGGATATCATTACTCCTTCAATCCGTCCGGTTTACTTCTATGACTCCACTCAATTTACTGGAGCTTCATTTGGTGCTTGGAGAGCT
>JAURCP010000011.1:27402-43853 GCA_030828405.1 Thermoplasmatota archaeon | reverse complement strand
TAGCGCTGTAGATGGATACAAGATTTCATCCACTGATGATTTAAACCCCTTATTGAGGACTGTTCTTTTTATTATTAAGCCATTAGAATTATTGGGTGAGCCAATTAGATTAGAGGGGCATTCTATGCCACTAGAAGAGAGAGAGCTACTTGAATCAGGAGATGGGATCATTGCTTCCATAATAGGAACAGCAGGTATGTTAGCTATTTTTGATTTCTTATTCTGGTTTGCATGGATAAATTTCATACTTGGTTTTGCTAATCTGATACCTATGGTTCCATTTGATGGAGGGCAAATTACTAGAGATTCGACTCACTCAATAATAAAATTCTTTGGGAAAAATATGAACCCCTTAAGAGTTGAAAAAATAGCTAACAGAGTTAGCGGGTTGAGTAGTATAATTATACTTCTAATTGTACTATTTCCAATATTATTAGCTAATATGTTGAACTAAAATATTATTCTTCTTCTTCGTTTTTACTAGGAATAAAGATATCATAAACCATGGGGATAATTACAACTGCAGCAATTAATGTAAACAAATTATTCCAAGTTTGTCCTGATACAAATGAGGATGTTCCAGAGAAAAAGAGTTTGATTGCTCCGACCCACGGAATCTCAGATGATGCAACTCCCACTACCCAAGTATCCCTTACCGCAGATACAGGATTACCAAATTCATCCTTTAACCCACGACTCTGGATATATGAATCGTCGGCTGTAGAACTGGTCGCTCTTAGTTGATCGATTGTACACCCATTTGTCAACCTATTATCACCAGTTGTCAGATATCCTTCGTGTCTAGGAACCCACTTATCGATTGTTAGATTACCATGAGGTGCACAAGAATAATCTAATGTTAAAGAAATATTACTTACATTTACTAGATTGGTACCTGGTACATCCCATGTCAAAATACATATGTATTCTAACTCATCGAACACTCCCTCAGAACAGGAGTTGTCAATTGGAATTTCTGTCAAATTAGTTTCTGCTTTTAGTAAGGCTCGATGAATAACAGGAGTATCAGAACCACCATTTTTTTGATATATTATAACATCTCCATACATACCATGAATTTCATATCCAAAGTTCTTATTCTCCTCATTAGAAGCTTCTACATAGGTAACTATGTCTACTCTGTCAGGATTCATAATTAATACTAAATCACCTGGGTCAATCGCTCCTATGGAACCTTCTTCAGTATGCTTCATAGAGCCGGATTCAACAACAACCATTGGAGGAAACATACCAGTGGCTAACCACATTGAACCAAGTAATAAGAAAACTAACCCTACAGCAAGCAATGCCTCTCTAAGATAGAGTTTGAAATCATTTGACATACTAATTACCCTTGGAGTTATACGGCCTAGTAGAATATAATATGAAAGAGACAAATAATATCAGAATAATGCTAACAGGATCAACATGAGGGGAAGGATGATGGAATGAGGCTAACCCACTAATTCTCTCTGTGATATCAATAGTATAACTTCTACTACCATCCCTAGATGCAAGACCGAAAATAGTGTTCCATAATAGTGAAATTAAAGTTATTGAGGTGATGAAAATTAACATTCTATGGACGAGCAACTCCCTAAGTAGGCCTAATCCGGGAAGCTGTCGAGAAATGACTGAATCAGGATTATTCCACCATTTTTCTTCGATTGAGATATCATTTTGAGTACTAACTTTTGGAGAATTAATCAGGTTCTTCCCAACAGGAATTTCATGTGCTTCAAGTAATTCACGCATCTGACTCATATATCTTACTCCTAGCATTATTGCTGCTTCTTCACCTTCTTTTCGGCGCCTTAAAACTTCAGCACGTGAATCCAATAATAAGATATTATCTAGAGTCTGTTTCATCCCTAGATAAAAGAAGAACTCCGGGCCAACATAAAATGTGCCAATTGCACCGATTAACATGCCTATCCAACTCAATGCGACAATATTTTCTTTAGATGGATCAGTGGGCCCTGAAAGACCGAAAAGGAAAACTATCCCCCAAACTAATAGTGCAAGTGAAAGAATTGAAACATTAGTGATTATTTGGAAATGTCTGCCTCTTTGGCTATCCCATAATCGACCAAAAAAACTCAGGTTTCTATCATCTCGACGAGCCATTATATCATTCATGGGTAAGGCTTCGTGGCTTAGTGTCTTACGCTATCAAGTTCACATGAAAAAATATAATTTTACCAATTAATTGATTTGCTTTACTGTTAATCGGATACTATGGGAAAGCAATGGCTAGTGGTTTTGATTGTTATTGGATTTATTCTTTCTGGCTGTATCGGAGATGAATTTCTAGATATGGATAATGATGGCATAGAAGATAATGAAGATTTAGATAGAGACGGAGATGGCTGGATGAACATAATTGAGATTGATTGTAGCAGTGACCCAGATAATATTGAAGAAAAACCTAACGACCTTGATAATGATACAATCTGTGATACTTTAGATGAAGATATTGATGGAGATGAATTACCAAATGACTGGGAAGTCGAAAGAGGCCTTGATCCAATGGATAATAATGACACCATTATTTGTCATGGTTTGTCAAAATACTGTTTAAGAAGTTATGATGATTTTACATTTCCTGAAACACATAATGCTTTCGCAACATCAGAAGATGGAGTAATTCTTGGCACTAATCACTACACAGGTCTCCAAGCTCAATGGGATGGAGGGGTAAGGGCATTTATGGTTGACGCTCATCATCTAAGTGATGAAGAAACCGAAGCCGAAGATGTGAGATTTTGTCATGGTTCCCCTGGACAGTTCCCCCATCCCTGTATGTACTCCGAGGTAGACCCTTTTGAGTGGTTATCACTTCTAAATTCAATGATGAATCTAACTGATGAAAATTGTTCATTCAAATGTGGAGAGGTTGTATCTATACTAGTTGAAAACTATGTTCCTGCTGAACATTTGGAGTTTTTATTTAATCGAACTGGAATTATTGAAAGAGTATTTATCCATCAATTAGGAGACCCATGGCCTTCAATTGGAGATATGATTCTACAAGGAAAGGATGTTGTCATATATGTCCAATCTGAGTATAATGAGAGTTATTCATATTTCCATCCTGCTTGGAAGCATAGTTGGGACACTCCATATGGTCAGCAAGATAAGGAAGAAATGACATGTGAATTGGGAAGAGGGGATTCGAGTCAGTCGGTTTGGCATCTTAGTAACTGGTTAAGTAGTATGTTTGGCACTGCAGATCCTTACAAAGCTCATGAAGTAAATGAGTATGAATTTTTACTAAACAGAACTATCGAATGTTGGGAAATTATGGATAGAAGACCTACATTTGTAGCTGTCGATTATTGGGAAGATGGTGAAATAACAAATGTAACAATCACATTAAACAAAATGGAAAATTGGGATGATGAAATACCCGCCCACCCATAAATTGAGTTCTTGAAGTTAAACTATAATTCGTTGGGTTTTCTAAATAGAACCCTGTCGATACAGACATGGAAGGGGCAGCAATGCAAGTTCTGCACCCTAAAGTTAGAGATTTAATAAATGATTTAGGTTGGAATCTAACTCCAATACAAGAAGAAGCAACCATTGATTTATGTGCAGGGAAAAATAGACTTTTAGTTGCTCCAACCGGAAGTGGTAAAACTGAAGCAGCGATATTACCTGTAATTTCTAGAGCAATTAATGAGAATTGGGAAGGTTTGTCAATTCTATATATTACGCCATTAAGAGCATTGAATAGAGATATTGATAGAAGATTATCTACGATGTTAAAACCTCTTGGATTAACTGTTGGACTAAGACATGGAGATACTACCCAAAAAGAAAGAACCAAACAATCAAAAAATCCTCCAAATTTATTGGTTACAACACCAGAAACTACACAAATAATGTTGTTAGGAAGTAGACTAAGAAAACATCTTTCGGGTGTTAAAGTTATTATTTTAGATGAAATTCACGACTTAGCAGGAAGTGAAAGAGGGTCTCAATTAATGGTTGGTCTAGAACGTATTGCAGATATTAATCAAAATAATATACAACGAATAGGTCTCTCAGCAACTGTTGGAAACCCAGACGAAGTTGCTAATTATATGGCAAAAAATGCGCGACCTATACTAGGTCCCGCTCCGAGATTTACAGATGTTTTGGTGCATAAAGAAATACCTTCCCCGGAAGATGAGATTTTATCGGTAAAATGGTCCGTTTCGCCTAATTCAATTGCTGCCTTTCGAAGACTAGCTAACTCGTTGATAGAAGATTACCCTTCATTAGTATTCGTTAATTCAAGATCTGCTGCTGAAACTGTTTCTCAAAGATTGGCAGCGATAGCACCGGAAATAAAAATTGGCGTACATCATGGAAGTCTTGCTTCCGACACTAGAAAAGAAATGGAAGATAAGCTAAGAGATGGTGATTTACATGGGATAATTTGTACTAGTAGTTTAGAATTAGGGATTGATATTGGATCAATTAAGAAAGTCCATCAACTACAATCTCCAAGAGCAGTGGATAGATTGTTGCAAAGAATGGGGAGAGCAGAGCATCATCTAGGCGGAACCGGCAGAGGAGAAATTCTAGC
The DNA here is from genome assembly GCA_030828405.1 of Thermoplasmatota archaeon. Lineage (GTDB taxonomy): Archaea > Thermoplasmatota > Poseidoniia > Poseidoniales > Thalassarchaeaceae > MGIIb-O2. Next base: position 39,277 of record JAURCP010000011.1, on the reverse strand, counting down.
ATGGGAACTAGATGAAATTTCTGAATGTGCTGTGATTTCAAGAAGAGCCATGGCATCGGAACTTGAAGGAGTAGAATGGCAAACAGAACCAGGAATTGTTGCTGCAAATCAATTCATTCAGTTGAGTATAGAAAGAGGATTAGTTCCACTACAGAAAGCTAATGACATTATAGAGAATTGTTCACTATTCAGGGAATGGAGTTATGAAAAAACTCTGAATATATTGAGAGTATTAAACGATCGTTGGTTAATCAGACTTGTTGAAAATCCAGAGGATTCAGATGTAACTAAATGGCCAGCAAGACTTTGGGAGGAGTTAGCAAAGAAAAGTAATCAAAATATTCCTGAGAAAAGGCCTCCATGGGATGAAGAACAAAAAGAATCTGATAAAACTAGATGGAGGAAGGCAATGATAAAACATCTTCCAAAGAGTCTAGAAAAAGGCTGGTTTTCTCCATCCGGAAAGGCTGCTAAATCTAGGACTGAGCATATCTCCATGATTCCAGATGAAATTTCTTACAGAGTTCGAGATGCAGTAAGTAGATCTGTTCTTGGCTCTGTTGACGAAGCATTTGTTTTATCTCTGAATAATGATGCTAGTGATGATTCGCTCGGGAGAGCGAGAAGATTTGTAATGGCGGGAAGAACTTGGCAAATTGTTGATGCAGACCCAGAGCAGGAAGAACTTCTAGTTGCTCCAATAAAAGAAACTGGAGAAGCCCCCGTATGGTCGGGAGAATTACCTCCAGTACCAAAGGAAGTTGCAAAAGAGGTTGGTAAATTGAGAAGGGCTGTTGCCATATCTATAGGAGCAATTGAAGATGATAATTCTGTAATCTCCTTTGAAGAATATCCATTATCACCCAGTGCAAGAGATGTTCTAATTAGAACAGTCGGAGAACATATTGAGGCTACAGGATATTTACCCGATGAAAAAACTATTACTATAGAAGAAAGACAAAATACAATTATTATAAACACATGTGCTGGTTCCAAAATCAATGAAACTTTAGCTTATCTAATTCAAGCATTTGGTTCATTAAAAGAAGGAAAAATGGGAAGAACTTTAATCGACCCTTATAGAATATCTATTCAAATTCCAGGAACAAATACTTCGGATATAATTGGATGGTTACAAAACACTCCTCCTGTTGCATTACCTTCTCTAATGCGGATGACAATTCCCAATGGCAGAGCAGTGAGATGGAGAGTAGTCCAAGTAGCAAGAAGAATGGGAGTTTTACGAAAAGGAGTAGATCCGCGTAAAGTAAATCTTCAGGGTTTAATGAGAAGATGGAAGGGGACACCAGTAATAGAAGAGGCACTGAGTAAATTATTCCATGAAAGAATGGATATTGATGCAACTGTAGATTTATTGTCAGAAATACAAAATGGAGAAATAAAATTATTAGTCACTCCACCAGGACCTCTTGGTCAATCAAAAAAGAGCGAAAAAGATCTATTGCTTCCATCATGGTCTGATAAAGAATTGAGGGATCACTTAGAAGTTAGATTAGTCAATGAAAGAGCGGTATTGATTTGTCTAAATTGTAAAAATAAAACAAGGAAAAGAGTGGCTAGATTTGCAGAAAGAATTGAACCATGTTCAACATGCTCGGGAACTATGCAAGCGTGTTCTCCAGAAAGAATGGAGTCGATGTTATCTGATTGGGTTGAGAGTAAAGATCCTAAAATATCTGGAAAGATGACTAAGAATGCGGAGTTGATTCGTACACATGGTAAAGATGCAATCATTTGTATGATGGGGAGAGGGATTGCAGAAGAAACTGCAACTAAAATACTCAGAGGACACATTGTTGGAGAAAGGGTAAGATTACTTCGTTCTATACATAATGCTGAATTAAAATATGCTTCAACTAGAAGATATTGGGGATAAGAAAAGGCAATCACTATTTCCATCCTTTCACTGGGTATTGACATGCTCATCGGTTTGACTGGGAGAAATGCGTCTGGAAAGTCAACAATTGTTAATTGGTTTTCAAATAAGGGCTTGAAGACTTCATCCTGTTCCGATTCTATCAGAGCATGGCTTGCAGGACAAAATATTGAGCCAACCAGAGATGCTTTGATTGAAGGAGGAAGAGAACTTAGAAGGAAGGGGGGAGCAGGGGTATTAGCAGAAATGCTACTTGAGATTCTTGATGGAAAGGATGCTGTTGTTGATTCAATTAGAACTCCTGGTGAAGTTGAGGCTTTAAGAAAAAGGGATGATTTTATTCTAATCGAAGTTAGAGCAAACACAGAAACAAGATGGGAACGACTGCAAAGCCGCGCAAGACCAGGAGATCCTTTAGATAGAGAGACTTTTATCGAGCAAGAAAATGCAGAAGCGGTGGCAAAAGATGCTGCCGGTCAAGCGTTAAATGCTACTGCTGAATTAGCAGATTTAGTTATTCTGAATGATGGAACCGAACAAGAATTATTGTCTGACTTAGAAGAATTATACATGAAATTGAGATAATTATTATGTTATCCGGAAGATAACTTATCAATGACATATGACTGGAACCAATATGAGAAGAATTGGACTCAGTCTCGCTGTTTTACTGATCATTATTGCGACTTCAAACGTTCAAGCCGCGGAGGTCCCTCCAGCACCGGATGAAGAAGGTGTATGGGTCATTGATTCCGCTAAGGTACTATCTAGTTCAGAATTTGATATTCTAAATAATAAATGTAATGAAATATATCTAGAATCTGGAAAACCAATAGTTATTCTGACAATTGAAAGTTATCAAGAGCAAGGAGCGGAAGGATGGGATGAAGAGCAATATGCTAGATTTGCTTTCGACGAGTATGGAATTAATGACGATAATAATGATAATAAAGCAATTCTAATATTCATGTCAGAACAAGATAGGCAATTCCGAATCGAGTTAGGAGGAGGATATGCTGGCGAATGGAATTGGTACGTCCAGGAGGTTTTTGATTACGATGTAAAACCATACTTGAGTGAAAATATGTGGTACGAAGGATTACGTGCGGCTGTTGAAGGTATGGATTCCTTGGCAAACCAAGGAGAAATTACTTTCCCAAATTGGGAAAAAGTCAGTGATGATTCATCTGCTAATTGGATTATTGATGAAGCAGGATTGATCGTTGATGTGGATGAAAATGATATAAATTTGAGGATAAATGATATTGAAAAGAATACAAACTGCTCAATCTTAATTGTTACCATAGACGGTCTAAGTGGGAAAAATGCTTCTTTTATTGGTGGTTATGAATATGCAGATAAAGCCTTTGAAAACTATAATCTGAATGAATGTGATATTTTGTGGATTATTACAAAGGAATATGACGCATGGGATCCTATGTATTACTGGTGGGATATTAATACCAAAATTGGATCAGAATATGAAGATGATTGGAGGATGTATTTGGATAGTAAACAAGGGGAAATTTTTGATGAATTAGAATGGGGTGGTGGAGAAGTTGATGATTTTTTATTGCATGATATTGTAGATTATTCTGAGAAAGCAATTCTCAATGATGGCTTTGAAATGGATGAATGGATAGAAATCAATACTCAGATTCTAGTGTTGTTGCTAATATTGATAGCACTCCCTATTGGAATTTTCATGAGAAGTATACCTAAAAAAATTAGATTCAGAAAAGAAAAAGACGAAGCTCTGGAAAACATTGCATTAGTTAACCGAAATATTATGGCTAATATCGATGGAAATTCATCAATCAGAAATAATTGGAATGGAAAATTCAAGGGAATGACAGATTCAGAAATTAAATCATTCAGAAGATTAGATGATAAATTATCTAAAAATGACATCGAAATTAGTTTGGAGAAATATGAAAACGAATTAAAACAAATTAGAGAAGTTTATAATTTGAGAACTAATAAATCTAATTTCATAGTTTTGATTATACTATTCGGATTAGTTATTCCTCTATCGTCTCAAATTGGAATGGGGTTAATGTCGTCTCAATTTAGTATGGAAGCTAAGGTTATAGAAATTGGAGTTTTCCAAATAATAACATCGATTCCATTTTTAATTATCCTCTATATATTCATAATTAGACCACTTAAATCAATTTTTGGAAACCTTTCAGGCAATATGAAAGATGAAATGGGATTAATTCTGGGTATACCTATAATGAGTTCTAAATCTTCTTTACCTTCCCTAGGAGCTTCAGGCAGATATAATATGTCTGAATATGAATACGATAGATTACATTCATTCAATGAACAAGACTATCATTGGACTTATGGTGGAATGGAAAGAAGCGGTAATTCATTTAGAGGAAGTTCAGGATTTACTAGTTCGGAAAGAGCGTCGAGTAGCAGTGATGGCGGCGGTGGTGGCGGCGGCGGCGGTGGCGGTTTCGATAGCGGAGGAAGCGGTGGCGGTGGCGGCGGCGGTGGAGATTTCTAATCCGCGATTATCACGCTGTTCTGACAATAATCCCTGCTTCATTCATCATACCTGAAGCAATGTCGAAATCTTTCTGCCATCTTTCTGGGATATCCAACTCTTTAGGATAAATTACTTCAGTAACTCCTGCTTGAATAAGAGATCTAGTACATCTTGAACAAGGCGGCCAAGTTACATATGCCGTAGTACCTTTCAATGAAATACCAATTCTTGCAGCATGCATTATAGCATTCTCTTCAGCATGACAAATCATAGGATACTTCTGTTCACGATCTTCGAGTCTCTCAATTTTATCTTCAATTCCTCTAGGAAATCCATTGAAACCCGTAGATCTAATCTCACGATCTTCACCTACAACAATACAACCCACTTTCGTAGATGGATCTTTAGACCAGTCGGAGATATGCTTCGCTAACTCTAGAAATCTTTTATCCCATTTGTCACTCATATCAATATCTCCAAAATATCTACCATAAGTCATTATCCCTATTCACTTCTGACAAGGGTCATTCTTTTTGCTTATCGGTGAACGCGTAGTTCTTCCCAAAAATTCAGATTATCTCTTGAAATGATATAATTTAGAATATCCCCTACCAAATATACACTGCCAATAATTACTAATTCAACATCATCTATTTCACAAATCTTAGAAGCTTCTTCAATCGCATTAATTGGGTTTTTAATTATGTCACGAGGTGTTTCTCTATGACGGCAGATTATATTTTCTAATTCTTCTGCATTAACGGAATCGTTCCTTCCGGAAAGAGGTTCGGTAAATATCAAATGATGAAAAATTGATTGATGAAGATTCTCTTTAAGAAATGGGGAAAGAGTGTCTTTGATATCGGCTTTCTCAGTGATTCCGATAATAAAAACACTGGGTTTCTCGACTGAATTAAGTTCGGATTCAAACCCTTCTTTATTATGTGCTGCACAAACTTTCACAGGAAAGTCATACCAAGAAGAACCATATTCTGGAGAGCGACCCGGCCATTTACATTTTATTTCAGAATCTTTCCATTTCATAAATTTTGCAATTTGTCTAGTCAACATACTCCATTTCTGCCAATTAGACAATTCTTCATTTGTTTTAATTACCCAAAGATCTTCTCCGACTTTATCTGAAATTACTTTCAATACAGAAGGAGATAAACTATCACTTTTTGACAAAAGTAATGGGACTCCTGGGCGATGAATACCTGCCTTTTCGAAAGCAATTTCTTCTAAGGTTTCTCCCAAAAATTCAGTATGATCTTTAGAAATAGTAGTTATTACACAAAGATCAGCATCTACTAACCTAGTAGAGTCTAACCTACCTCCTAAACCTGTCTCAATAATGGCCCTGTCAATATTATTCTCACTGAAAACTACCATAGCAAGTAAAAATGTAACTTCAAAAAAAGTTGGTTTACAAACTGGAGAAATTGATGCTGCTTCTTTTATTTTATTGAGGGAAATATCAAAATCTTTAGGAGACACAGGGACTCCATTTACCCTAATTCTTTCTTCAATCGTAATTAAATGTGGAGAAGTAAAGAGTCCGACTTTGAGATTATTTTCTTTCGCCGCTGCGGAGAGTTGAACGCATAGAGAACCCTTACCATTTGTCCCTGCAACATGAATTGAAGGGAAATCAAGATGAGGATTTCCTAATCTTTCCAATAAGATATTGCAATTTTCAAATCCTAATTTAACTCCAGAATCTTTCGTATTTTCTAGCCATTTTCTAACGTTCAAAAAATAATCACCCACTAGTTCTACTACGCACTTGTATTAGTCAAAGTGATATGGTCTTTGAACTTCGTGGGGGTTGGGGAGTGAAAGTGAACGAGACTATTGAGGCTATGAAAGACCAGTGGAAGTCAATGACTAGTATGGCTGGAATGTTTGTGACAACTATCTTTTTAGGTATTACAATTCAACCGGTTTGGGACATTCCAGAAGCGAGGGCTTTTGGAGAAGAAGGCACTACACAAAGTGGTTATATTTTATTAGAATTAGTATTGATAGGCATTTTTACTTTCATAATAATATGGCTTGCAAGAAGAAATATGGATTTGGTTATTAAAGGATTTATTATGTTCTCACTTTATTTTTCATTGTACTATGTAGTGGCACCATATATTGCATTAATCATGGAAATAACTTTGGGAACTCAACAAAACGTAGTTGCAATTGCACTTATATTAAATTTATTATTGATGATAACTTTATGGAAATTTCCTGAGTGGTATATTGTTAATCTAGTTGGGATTTTAGTAGGTTCAGGTGTGATAACAATGATTGGGATAAGTTTTGTACCTACTCTGATAATTATATTCATGATTTGTGCTGCAATATATGATCATTGGGCTGTAAACGGGAGCAAACATATGCTGGAACTAGCGGATACAATGATAGATTTGAAGTTACCAATATTATTAGTAGCGCCAAAAGAAAAAGGATATTCTTTCTTGGATGAACAGGAAGGAGTTATGGAAGAAAAGATACAAAGACCATCACAAAAAGATTGGGATAACCCTGATATTGGAGTAGTTAAAGTTGAAAAAACTGGTAGAGACGCGTTATTTATGGGTCTTGGAGATGTTATTTTCCCAGGTATGTTGGTTATTTCGACTATCACATTCTTACCTGAAACAGGAGCAGTTGTAGGTTCATTACCTCTAACGCCGTTCTTTGGATGGATTCACCTAGACCCATTGGCAGTTGGATTGGGTACTTTATTAGGAGGATTAATTGGTTACTTAGGATTAATGACACAGGTGGCAAAAGGAAAACCACAAGCAGGTTTACCTTTACTTAATGGAGGAGCAATATTAGGTTATTTCATTACAGGATTAATAGTATATGGCCCATCAGATTTAATCCAGCAAATTAGCCTCTTTTGAACCTGAAAGCCCGATTCATTGAAAGAAGATTGGGCAGTCCTAGAGTTGATAATTATGCTAGACATGAGTATGTTTCGTGAAAAATCGGAGATTTTACGAAAAGATCATGATAAAAGAAAAATTCCTTATGATAACATTGACGAAGTAATCAGACTCGATAATGAATGGAAGCAAGCTAGATTTGATGTTGATCAACTTCGTAAATCAAGAAATGAGGCGGCAAGAACTATAGCAGCAGCGAAAAAAGCGGGAGACTCGGATGCTGTAAATAAAATAATGAGTGAAGTATCGAGCATAGGAAATAAAATTGAAGAATTCTCAAAAATGGCAGATGATTTACTACAAAATAGAGATTCAATAAGGATGAGAATACCAAATATCCTTCATGAGAGTGTACCGGAAGGAGAAGATGATCAAAAGAACACTTTGCACAGTTTACATGGTGAAAAAATTAGTTTAGGATTTGATGCAAAAAATCATAATGAAATTATTGAAAAGAATGGTTGGGTAGACTTAGCTAGAGCCGCAAAGATAACCGGAAGTAGATTTTATTTCATGCAGGGAGATTTAGCAAGATTAGAAATGGCTCTACAAAGTTACACTTCAAACTTCCTCATAAACAAAAATTACACTCTTGTTCAACCACCTTTAATGATGAATAAAGAAGCTTACGAAGGAGTTACAGATCTTGGTGATTTTGAAACAGTAATGTACGGAATTGAGCCAGATAAATTCTACCTCATTGCTACAAGTGAACACCCACTAACTGCTATGAGGATGGATGAAATTATCGAACCATCTGAACTTCCAATAAAACTTGTAGGAGTTTCACAATGTTTCCGTAGAGAAGTTGGGGCACACGGACTCTCAGATAGAGGGATATGGAGAGTACATCAGTTTACTAAAATAGAACAGATTATAATTTGTAAACCTGAAGATTCGTGGTCTCATCATGAAGATTTATTGAATAATGCAACGGAATTATGGGATAGCCTAGGCTTACACTATCGTGTAGTTAATATTTGCACAGGAGATATGGGGACTGTCGCTTCAAAGAAATATGATCTTGAAGCATGGCTACCAGGTGTCGGAGAATACAAAGAAGTAGTTTCTTGTTCAAATTGTACGGACTATCAGGCAAATCGACTTCGTATGAGATACAGAACATCGGAAGGAAACTCCGCTGTCCATACATTGAATTCTACTGCAGTTGCTACTACTAGAGCATTGGTAGCGATTCTAGAACAATACCAAACAGAGGATGGTAAAGTTATGATACCTGAGGTTTTAAGGCCATATATGAACAATCAAGAATTTTTAAGTCCCTTGAGTTGATTTGTCTGCTGTAATCTTAATTGATTGTCGTATCAATAAAGCAACTAATATAACTGCAAAAATTGCAGCAATTAGAGGTGCTATTAATGCTGCAATTGTAAGAATAACACTTGCTATATTCTCGCCCGATGCAACAAATGAATTACCAAATCCCATAGTTAGAGTAGATGATAGCCCACGAATTGCGACTGTAGTAACTTGAATAATTCCTGCTGAACCACCTCCAGCAATAATTGCAAATGACCACTGAATTATAGGATCGCTGCCCACTAAAGCCATTGAAGTCATGCTAACTCCTGAAACTACTGCTGCAGGGGTCGCTATAGTATCCAATAAATTGTCTAACCAAGGAACATAATATGCTCCAAATTCGGCTAAGCATGCTATTCCAAGAACTATAACTGCTGCATTACTGTCAAATGCGGCAAACTCAGTTCCTGATAAATCCAAATTAACAAAAGTATCAGTTCTGACTGCTAATGATAGAATAAATGGAGGTAAGAATACTCTGAATCCCGAAGCAGATGCAAGGCTGAGACCCATCAAAGCGGCAAGTATTGTAGTTTCTACTCCCATGATAATGCCAAGACATCAGATGTAATTAATCCACTCCCTGCATGATTAATTGTAAAAGTAGGATAAAACTATTCTAATCGCCAATTTCAACTAAATTTGCGCCCATATCGACTCTGTCTCCTTTCTGGAAGTAGACTGAAGTAACTTCACCAGCTCTAGGCGCCTGAATTCTATGCTCCATCTTCATGGCTTCCATTACCAATAACGTCTGCCCCTCCCTTACTCTCTGCCCAGTCTTCACCATTACATCAAGAATTGTTCCAGGCATTGGGGCACTTAGACTACCTTCTGATAGTGATGAGTCTGGACTCCCTGGTTCATGCATATTAATCACATAAATACGACCTTGGAAATGTATCCACCATTCATCATCGCAACGAGAAACATGAGCGAAACTTCTTTTTCCACCTAAAAATACTAGAATTCTACCTGCTTGCTGATCTTTACTCATTGAAATATCATCAAAGTTAATTTCTTTGTCCTCAGAAATTAATTTTGAAAGAGAAAGTAATTCCTCTTTTTCAGAGAAATTTACCTTATATCTAGAACCTGAATTACCTATACTCCATTCCATAATATCACCTAAGGATAAGACCTCGTTAATGTTTTGAATGGATCTCCCGAATGTCCACTATATTCGTCTAATATTTCTGAGCTAGAAGAAAGTTGATTACGATCTAAACCAAAACGACTTGCTCCTGCAGCAATTGATACTAATATAGAATCACTAATCCTCGATTCTTCAAATTCTTCTAAAGATACATTGTCGAGATAATCTGTTGTTACAAGACCATTCGAAAATGCCTCACTCTTCGATACCTCGCGTAAAAATCCAACATTAGTAGTTACACCTAAAACAACAAATTCTGATAATGCATTATCTAGTTTTCTCAATGCGGCCTCACGTGTTGGTGCGTGAACAATTAATTTAGCTAACATCGGATCGAAGTCAATGGTGACCTCGTCCCCCTCTCTAAATCCTGAGTCCATTCTAACACCCGGTGTTGAAGGTGGTCTCCACATTGATAGTTTACCGATAGCAGGAAGAAAGCCTTTTGTTACATCTTCTGCATAGATTCTGGCCTCAATAGAATGACCAGTAATTCCTATTTCATCCTGAGATATATTCAATGGTATACCTGCTGCAACTTCAAATTGCTTCTGAACTAAATCAATTCCTGTAATTAGTTCAGTAACTGGATGTTCAACTTGAAGACGAGTATTCATTTCGAGAAAGAAAAATTCACCTCTAGAAGTTAGAAGGAATTCGACTGTCCCTGCACCTTCATAATTTACCGATTCAGCGGCTCTTATTGCAGCTTGTCCCATATTTCTACGAATCTCAGGAGTAACTGCTGGAGAGGGGGCTTCTTCGATTACTTTCTGATGTCTTCTTTGTAAAGAGCAGTCTCTTTCATTCAAATGAATAGAATTACCATATTGATCACAAAGGACTTGAATTTCAACATGTCTCGAACCGGTCAATAGCCTTTCAACGTAAACTGTACCATCTCCGAAGGCAGCCGAAGCTTCCCGTGCTGCTGCTTCATATTCGGTTCTGAGCATCTTAGGTTCGTGTACTGCTCTCATTCCCTTACCACCACCTCCTGCACTGGCCTTTACCAATAATGGATATCCGACTCTAGCAGCTGAAGTCGCTAAAACACCAAGAGGGTTTGATCCTGATTCAATTGCTAATTCTTCACCAGGAATAATAGGAACATCAGATTCTATCATTCTTCTACGAGCAGAAATTTTGTCTCCCATAGTTTCTATCGCTTCTGAGGATGGGCCTATCCAGATTAATCCGGAATCCTTGACTAATTTTGCAAAATTAGCTCTTTCAGATAAGAATCCATAACCCGGATGTATTGCTTGAGCCCCGGATTCCTTTGCTGCAGAAATTATTAATTCCATATTTAGATACGTTTCAGAGAGGTTTTTCCCAGGTAAATGAACAGATTCATCGGCTACTTCAACATGTAGTGAATTCTTATCAGAGTCTGAGTAAATAGCAATTCCTTTGAGCCCTGATTCTCTTGCTGCTTTGAGTATTCTAACCGCAATTTCACCACGATTAGCAACCAAAACTGAGCTAAAGGGTGTTGGAGCGTTAATCATCCAATCAGGAAACATTTCTAACACCATTTTATTCAGATGACCAATTTGGTTTACGACGCTCTAAGAAAGAAGAAAGACCTTCTTGACCTTCTTCTGAACCACGCATTTGACTGGTTTTATCCAGTGTCCAATTACGAAGTTCTTCATCACTTCCATCCCATCTGTCAAAAACTAGAGTTAAATTCTTTGCTTCTGTGACAGCCATAGGACCAGTGGTAAGAACTTCTTGGGAAACAATTTTCGATCTTTCATCAAAATCACTGGGTGATTCTACAACAAAATCAATTAAACCTATTCTCATAGCTTCAACAGAATCAATTTTACTGGCCATCATCGATAATCTACGGAAATTAGAACTACCTATTTTACGATAAACATAAGGCCCAATTACTGCTGGCAATATACCTAATTTAGCCTCAGAAAGAGCAATTCTTGTTCTTGGTTCAGCAATCGAATAATCAAAACAAGAGACTAGCCCCGCACCTCCACCCAATGCTACACCTTGTATACAACCAATAGTGAAACATGGATGGGCCCAAAGTC
>JAURCP010000011.1:25055-27169 GCA_030828405.1 Thermoplasmatota archaeon | reverse complement strand
GTATTAAGGGCATTGAATACATCACTTCTGTTTAGATTGATTCTAGCAATGTTTCCGTCAATTACAAGTTGACATAGTTTATTTTTTGGAGGAATATCACTCATTTTCATTTTAATCACCATTACATCCTGAATACGCCATAATTTTGATCGGGCATGGGAGCATTGAGACTAGCTGAAATACATAATCCTAGAATATCTCGAGTATCTCGTGGATCTATTATTCCATCATCCCATAATCTAGCTGTAGAATAGTAAGGAGATCCTTCAGTTTCATATTTTTCTAAAATTGGCCTTCTTAGATTTTCTAGTTCATAATCACTCATTTGAGGAAGGTTCTCTCTAGACATCTGATCTTGTTTTACTGTAGCTAAAACGTCTGCGGCCTGTGGTCCCCCCATAACAGATATTCGAGAATTGGGCCACATGAAAACAAATCTTGGATCATATGCTCTTCCACACATTCCATAATTTCCTGCTCCATGGGAACCTCCTATAATTACTGTAAATTTAGGTACAGGAACACAAGATACTGCAGTAACTAACTTAGCGCCATCCTTGGCAATACCACCTGATTCGGCATCTCTACCGACCATAAATCCAGTAATATTCTGTAAGAATACTAAGGGGATACCACGTTGTCCGCATAACTCTACAAAATGAGCCCCCTTCAAAGAAGATTCGGAAAATAAAATACCATTGTTTGCGACTATTCCGACTGGATAGCCGTGTATTCTAGCGAAACCACATACCAATGTATTACCATATCTCTTTTTAAATTCATGAAAACGACTGCCGTCCACAATTCTAGATATTACCTCTCTCACGTCATAAGGTGTTCGATTATCATCAGGAATTATTCCCATTAATTCCTCTACATCATGTTTGGGTTCTTCAACAACTTCAACATCTAATCTTTGTTTAGGGTTGATATTGAGGTTTTCAATAACATTGCGGACCATTCGAAGGGCTTCTGGTTCATCTTCCGCATAATGATCTGCAACACCGGACTCACGTGTGTGTAAATCTGCGCCACCGAGATCTTCAGCAGTAACTTCTTCGCCTGTTGCGGATTTAACTAATGGAGGTCCTGCTAAAAATATCGTACCATTACCTTTGACAATTATGGACTCGTCCGACATTGCTGGGATATAGGCTCCACCTGCTGTGCAACTACCCAATACGGCTGCAACTTGAGAAACTCCTTTACTGGAAAGAATCGCTTGATTTCTGAATATTCTTCCGAAGTGACCCTTGTCTGGAAAAACTTCATCTTGCATTGGTAAAAAAGCACCACCACTATCTACAAGATAAATACAAGTTAGATTATTTTCATCAGCAATTTCTTGAGCCCTAATGTGCTTTTTAACAGTCATAGGATAATACGAACCGCCTTTGACAGTTGCATCGTTTGCCACAAATAAACACTCTTTTCCATGAACAACTCCTATTCCAGTTATAATTCCGGCGGAATGTGCGCGAGAATCATAAAGCCCATTTGCTGCCAAAGATGAAAATTCAAGAAAAGGCGTCCCTGGATCACAAATTTCGTTTATCCTTTCTCTAGCAAGTAATTTTCCTCGACTACGGTGACGGTCGACGTATTTTTTACCCCCACCTTCTTTAACTTGGTTGATTTTTTGTTTTAATTCGTCAACAAGTTGAATATTAAAATCTCTTCTTCGATTAAAATCCTCGCTATTCCGGTCGATACGAGTTGGTAGCCTATCCATATCTCTCAACTCTCCAGAGGGCATTCGAACTTTCAATTGAATGGGTTAGTACTCATGATTTGACCTAATCAAACACCAATTACTGCACGACCAACGTCTCTCAATCCAGGAGCCATACCAACAACCATCATTGCTAATCCAACTAACAAACGAAGATGTCGTTGTCTATGCTCAAAATTTGCTATAGTGAAAAAGTATAGTATAATTCCAGCTAAAGCAATTTTAATAAAAGTAAAACCGAAAGCATTTCCAAAAAGTTGTATGACTTTATCAGAAAGAACATGTTTCTCGGAATAGCCGAGATATTCTAAACCAATAGCTGTTGCAATACCATCAAGAATCTGTCCAGCAACAGCAAGGAATACGACTGGTGATGCAAATA
>JAURCP010000011.1:0-24848 GCA_030828405.1 Thermoplasmatota archaeon | reverse complement strand
TGGAAGAATCGATGCTAAGCGAATATGAAAATATTGCTCCAAAAAATATCAACGTACCTCCGAATCCAGTGAGATAAACAGATCTTTGAATTGTCGAAAAATTATCTAGAGATTCGCTCAAATATTGAGGAGAAAATATGGCAACTAAACCAAAAATAAATAATATTTCTAATCCAATATCGCTCTGAGGCCCAATTGAAATAGAATGAGTGTACAAAATAAACTGAATAAGAATTAATATACTTGCTAATGAATTAATAATATCTGATTCATTATCTTTCGATATTTTAGAATTATTAGTTACTGAATAACCCAGAGCACCTGAAATCACTACCCATCCAGCGGTTTGGAAATGAACTCCGGGACTGACAAAGAGGGACGACAAACGGCTATCAAACATCTCAGCATCTTCTACTACTTCTCCAGTGGCCGCCCATAACACAAAAGGGAAAAGTGCAATAATTGTATTATCGCCACCATCTATCCCAATTTTACGCAACCATGCAGATAATGATAGAACGAATGCACCTAAAACAATTGCATATGTTATTGTATTCACATTATTGTAACCAGAATCTCCGGTTGCTTCACCTGAAATTGGATCTAGATAATACTCATAGATTGAATTTGTCAAAAAATTATCTATATTCATTTGATCTAAAGCGAGCCCTGTGAATAATAGAGTACCTACAAAATAAAGGAAATATGTAGCCCAAAGTTCGTAGTCTTCCATCTCCTCAAGTGGATTTTCCATAACAACCGCAGACAGGCATCTCGCTTAGGTATAACGCATTTGACATTAGAAAATTATTCTTCTTCAAAAACTATTTTTTCATCATCTGCTAATTTCATCATTTCTGTTATTGCATCTTGATCTAAGGGGTCTACTTGAGAATTTGTGAACTTTCTTTCTCTTCGTCGACGCGCATCGGCTAAACTTGGAACTAATGCTTCAAATGTTGAAGTATCTTCGACAAATTTCTCTTCATATGTTTCAAGACTATAAGAGCGGATCCTTTGTCTTTTTCTATCTTGCTCTAAACCGAAAAGAACTGTTCCATGCTCAGAACCTTGGAGAATACCTTCGATTGCCGGGGTTGCTAACGCCAAGGATTCTTGATCACCAATTACCAAAACTGTTGAACCGTAAATTGCCATTTCTGTACCCGTTAATTCTTCAATTAAACTTCTAATACGGCCATTGGTACCAATTAATCTACTTCTCATTCTTCTAGTTTGATTTGGTTGTCTACCTACCCACTCTCTAATATCATACATTCTCAAAAAAACATCGTCTTCTAGAAGTTGAATTGCTCTTTTAGGAGCTAGTCCTCTTCCAATAGCAAATATTACATCAGGGAGCTTCATTTTTATCACTGGATCCGAACCTTCATCAGGCCATACAACACTAACATCACCTGAATTAGATTCGATGTGCAATGATGCTTTACATGCTTTCTCAATCATTTTCCTTGTTGAGCCACGTTTACCAATAAGCACGGCAATACGATTTTTAGGAATCCGTGCTAAATGCTCCATATGTTTATGGGAGTAGCCATTCTGTTTTAACTTCCTGTTTTAGGTTCCATCGGAGAGAGGAGGTAATGTGGGAACTGGGTCTTCTAATACCCTAAGTAAACATTCACCAATATCTTCATTATATCCTAGACGATTTATCCACTGAACTATTCTAGTCACATCTCTAACTAGAAATTCTTCCGAGTGAGGATGTTGCTTAGTCACACTTTGGCCTACATCAATTACCCATGGTTCCCCATCTTTCCATAAAATATTATATTCTGAAAAATCAGCATGTACAAGTTCAGCTGTTTGCCAATTAATTGCGACGAACTCTAGTAAATCTTCGAATACCTCATATGGTTCGTCGATAATTACATCTTTTAATCGTGGACTGACACCTTCGCCTTCACCTAAATATTCCATAATAAGAACATTTTTCAAATTAGACAGAGGTTTTGGGACTCTTAGCCCATACTTTCTCATTCTTTTTAAATTTCTAAACTCTTTTCGAACCCAGATATTCACTAACTCTCTGTGTCTACGTGAAAGACCTCCAAATCTTGGATCTCCATCAATATATTTTGCTAAACCTTTGAATACAGCATTTGTTGTGTGAAATATTTTCACAGCTACTGGCCCATGATTAGAAGTTCCATGGAAAACATGTGCCTCCTTTCCTCTTGCAATGGGATAGTCAAGTGTTTCAATTTCTCCTTTCTGCATTAACTTATGTAATGACATTAATGTAGATTTATCAAATACTGCATCGAAAACTCTTCGATCTACCCAGTCATAAGTTCCCTTCCCTAAAACTCCCTGAAGACCGTCCTCAATTTCAGAGAACATTTTTTCAAATCTAGGTTCAGATAGCCATTGATGTTTTTTCTCGCCTCGCATTAAGGCGTCGAGGTCGGGTAAATCCCAATCCTCTGAATCCGACATAATTTCACCCGAAGAACGAATCAATATCATCATCAACAGAAGATTTTTCTTTTACAACTGGTTGCTGAATCTCTAATTCTGATTCTTCTTCTACTACAACTTCATCTTCTATAGATTCTATTTCTTCGGTTTCTTGAGTTGCTTCTGAAATATCTTCGGACATTCCGAATAAATCTACAATATCAGGTAGTACTCCTTTTCGTGACAAATATAATGACTGTGTTTTTGTATATCTCATCACTACATTAGCCTTTTCATCCTGAAAATCCCATGGTTGAACAACTATCAAATCGCCTTCTCGGACCCATTGTCTACGACGCATTTTTCCAGGTATCCGGGCTAGACGACTGTCTCCGTCTTCACAGACAGCCCTTACTCTTCTACCACCTAAAATCTGATCTGCAATGGCGAACATTTCATTGACTTTGCGATTTGGCAGAGGGACTCTAATTTTGTCACCACTACCAGATTCTAACCTTGCTAAAAGCTCAGCGTCAACCTTCTCCTCTCTACGAGCCATGACTGTCCGTCTAGCGTCACCTATGTGAAGTTGAGCCTTGGTACTTAGTTAGAAACAAAGGAATTTATAGCCTCAGCAACCATTTCTAATAACCAGTCGCTTAATGGACCGATTCCAACAATCACGGTTAGAATTGCACAAACTACAATTGCCAACCTTAGGCTAAAGGCATCTTTCAAAGTTCTACTATCCTCTGGTTCTTCAAAGAACATAACTAATCCAATTCTTAGATAATAAAACATTGATAGGGCGGAATTTATTACAATTGCAAAGGCCAACCAAAATACTGGTTCAACACTAGTTAACCAATCGATAACTGATGATGCATCTGATGAGCCTGTGCCAGCAGAGATATTTACTATTCCATTAATCATCAAAAACTTCGACAAAAATCCTGACAACGGTGGAACACCTGCTAATGACAACATGAATAAGAACATAGAACCAGCAACTAGTGGGTCTCTACGTGCAAGTCCGTGTAGATCTTCCAATCTATGACTTCTTCCTTCTGTTTCCAGAAGAGATAATACCAAGAATGCTCCAAACTTGAAAATTACTAGTACAGCAAGATGGAATACTATAGCTGTTAATACAAGTTCAATTGCTTCTTCGGAGCCTAGTCCACTACCAATAGCAGCAAGACCCGCTAACATGTATCCTGCATGTGAAACACTGGAGTAAGCCAACATTCTCTTTGGATTACTACTAGTTAAAGCAGCTAAGTTACCCCATGTCATAGTGACAACTGCAATTACAGCAATAGCAGTGTACCAGAACGCTTCGCCTTCAATAGGCATTGTAACCGATACCAAGATTCTCATTAGAGCAACGAATCCCATAGCTTTCGAAGCTGTGGCTAGTAAACCTGCAACAGGCGAGGAGGCCCCAGAATAAGCATCAGGAGCCGCAAGATGGAAAGGCGCTGCCCCTACTTTGAACCCAAATGCAACCAACATCAAACCGACTGCGATGCCGGCGAGAGGATCAACTGATTCTGATTCAGACCACTTCATTGCTAAAGCATCTAATGAGAGGTCACCACTCCATAGATAGAGAAGAGACATACCATAAATTCCGACTGCTGAAGCAACTGAGCCTACGATGAAATACTTCATTCCTGCTTCGCCACCTATCTTACTTTCCTTATGGAAAGCAACAAGGATATACGAAGATAAAGATGCCAATTCAATACAAACGAATAGCATAAATAGATGTGTAGCCATTGACATTAGACTCATACCAAGACCAACCATAATCAGAATAATATGGAAATCGACTTGGCGACGATTATCGATTAAGGCATCTATTTTCTTAATAGAAATATTCTCGCTATCGTTATCATTGGGTGGCTTTACGTTAACTCTAGCAGGGAGTCTATGTGTAGTTGCAATCGTAGCAAGAAGTAGTGCAGCAATGAAAATCAAAGAGAATAAACGACTGAATTGTGTAACCTCTAGTGTTTCTCCTATTGCTCCATAAGAATTCTGAATAAGTCCAAAGAATAAAGCAGATATGAAGATAATTAATGATATCTGATTTGGTAATTTAGGATTATTAGTACTCTTGAAGCGACTTCCTCCAATGAAAACTGGAACATGAATTCTTGTTAGTGGTATTCGGAAATTTGCTTTACCTAAATTAGGAATAAGAATAATTGCAACTAAACCGAATAACATGATTAATTCAGGAATAATTAATTCCGCTTCAGAAGAATTAATTGGAAGATTCATGGTTTCACCCCCTGCTCAATCAGATGATTAAGTAACACTTCTCGAACAAACTCAGTTGACCAATCAGACATCATATCAAAGAATATGAATGGTAATATTCCAAAGACAATGGTGAGAATTCCTAGTATGAACATACTAGTATTTTCATTCCAAGTAATGTCTCTGGGTTCTTCATCATGTAGTGACTCTGGAAGTATACCATGGTGTCTATCATTTGATTCGAAAATAGTCTTCTGCATAGATGTTAGATAATATACTGCAGTAATAATTAACGTTAATGCAGGTAGAAGAACTAGCCAGCCAAAGCTCATCCAGAAAGCAATCAGTATAGCTACTTCAGCGACGAAACCTGCTAGTAATGGGAGCCCTAAACTCCCCATCCAACCAAGCATCATATGAGCGGCTAAATATGGAGAATGGTGCGCAATTCCTCTCATTGATCCTATTTCTAAAGTATGATAATGATGTTTGAAAGCACCCGCAACTGCGAACAACAGAGGGCTAATAATACCATGAGCAAACATCATGAATAAAGCTCCAGCAATACCCAAAGGTTGCATGGTAGCGATACCTAAGAAAATTAATCCCATGTGAGAAACTGATGAATAAGCAACCATTCTTTTCAAATTAGTCTGTCCCATGCACACCCAAGCACCATAGACTAAACTTGCCATACCAAGGAAAATTAGAATTGGCGTGAAAACAACTGTTGACTCAGGGAATAATGATACTGCAACTCTCAAAAAGCCATATGCTCCCATTTTCAGCATTACACCCGCCAATAACATAGAGCCTGCAGTCGGAGCCTGAACGTGAGCGTCAGGAAGCCAAGTGTGAACTGGTACGCTAGGCATTTTTGTTGCAAATCCGATTAATAACAAAATCCAAACCAAATGTCTGAGGCCCTCAGATTGAATCATTTCAGTATTCATTTCTACTAGACTAAAGTGATGATGCGTTAATGTTCCTGATACTCCAGATACGTCTCCAGTATGGAAATACATTATTAAAATTCCAACCAGCATTATTACGCTAGCAGTGAACGTGTAGATGAAGAACTTCATAGAAGCATATTTTCTATCTTCACCGCCCCAAACTAGTATCAAAAAGAACATCGGTATCAGGGTCATTTCCCAA
This sequence comes from Thermoplasmatota archaeon, assembly GCA_030828405.1. GTDB lineage: Archaea > Thermoplasmatota > Poseidoniia > Poseidoniales > Thalassarchaeaceae > MGIIb-O2. The sequence continues at coordinate 18,998 of JAURCP010000011.1, read as the reverse complement.
AATATATAGAATACAAACAAATCTAAAACTACGAAAACACCTAGTAAAGCACCTTCCATAACAAGTATCAATGGATGGAAAATATGACCTTCTTTAGCATCCCATTCTACCAACATAGATAGAGGAATTAATAGAGCTGTTAGCCAAACCATTGGGAGTGAAAGTGCATCAACACCAACAATCCAAGATACACCAATTGATGAGATTAGAGTAACTGGTTCATTATTCATTAACTCGTATTCACCCATATTGATGCCAAGCCAATCGATACCGCCAAAAGTAGTGAATGAAAGATATGTTGCAAATGCAAATAATGCCATTGAAACACCGAAACTAACATTACGAGAAAATTTACGTATTGATGAGGCTAAGTTTCCAGGTAATAACTGAGGTAAAATAAGTAATAACAAACCAACTCCAATTGGAGTTAATGTTAGAATTGTTAAAGGATCACTCAAGAACTCACCCCCATTAACAATACGAATATAAAGAGAGCACCTACGGTTGCCATTAAGATATAATCACGAGCACTTCCAGTGGTAAACTTACGTATCTCAAATGACCCAAGTACTGATTTTGATTCTATTTGTTTGACAATACCATCAATTATATTTCTATCGAACCATGCAGTAAAATCTGCAAATGGAATCACTGTACGTGCTAATACACCTTCATACAAATCATCGAAATAAAGTCTTTTATCCAAAGCCTCGGACAATTGTGATTCTGCTAACCATGAAACATCCTGTTTACCAAACTTACTCGAGAGATTTACTAACCATCCAACAAGGAAATTAGCTTTCTCACCTTCTTTCAGTCTACCTCCGTGTACTCTTGAAGCCATAATAGGCCCGACAATGAAAGAAAGGAATATTGTTACCCAACCTACAAGACGAAGTTTCATATCTTCTGGTAAAAATGCATGCTCTAATTCATAGATTATTTGATCGAGCAGAGTTTGACCATGTAAAGAAAGATTATCCGACTTGTTTGAAAGGAAGTCAACTATTCCTAGAACTGCTAATGCAAAGCCGCCAATAGCAGTGATAACTGTAAGGATAATTAGTGGTTCCTTAATCCAAGGAGTTGATTCATGTACGTGGTCAACAACTTCACTCTTGGGCTCACCAGCAAAGGTCATGAACCACATTCTAGACATGTAGAACCCGGTCATTCCAGCGGTTGCAAGGATTAGTAAAGCAGGACCAAGCATCAAAGTTTCACCATGGAAATATGCAGACCATGTTTTTGCAATTATTCCCTCTTTAGACCAAAAACCACCTATCAGAGGTATCCCAATAATTGACATAGAGCCGAACATCATAGCAGTAGCGGTAATAGGCAATTTAGATGCTAATCCGCCCATATTTCTCATATCTTGAGGGTCAAAATCATGATCTCCATGGTCTGAGCCATGATGGAGATGATCATGAGCATGATGAACTTCATGAATTACAGAACCGCTTGCCATGAACAGCATCCCTTTTGCCATTGCATGATTGAAAAGATGGAAAAGAGAGGCTCCAAGAACAAAATATCCTGCATAATATTCGTCTATATTTAAGAAATAAAGTGCTGAACCTAAACCAGTAAATATGTACGCCAATTGAGACATTGTAGAGTATGCTAATACCTTCTTGATATCATTCTGAACAAAAGCAATAGATGCGGCCATAAATGCTGTAATGCCTCCTATCCAGGCTACTATCAATCCAAAGTCTTCTAATCCTGAAACACCATGATGGTGAACATCGACAAATGGCATTAACCTTGCAACCAAATATAACCCAGCATTTACCATTGTAGCTGCGTGAATTAATGCTGATACAGGGGTTGGACCTTCCATTGCGTCAGGTAACCATACATGTAATGGGAACTGAGCACTTTTACCAACTGCTCCAATGAATAACATCATCAAAGCCCAAAATAGTTCTCCAGAATCTACTACCGCACCACCAATACCTGTTGAAGGGTCATCAAAAACAACTGCGAAATCCAGAGAACCATAAATGTCATACAGAATAAATAATCCAACCATTAGGAAAACATCGCCAACTCTTGTAGTCAAAAATGCCTTCTTAGCCGCATAAGCTGCACTTTCTTTCCAATAATAGAACCCTATCAAAAGATACGAACATAACCCCATAACCTCCCAAAAAATGAACAACCAAAGGAAGTTATCAGCAAGTACCATACCAAACATCCCCAGACTGAACAGAACGAACTCAGCAAAGAAACGATGATTACTATCCTCATTTATTGGATCTGTAGTCATGTAGCCGATAGCGAACCAACAAATCAAGAAGCACAAGAATGTCGCTACAAATAGAAGCATCAATGTCAGAGAGTCGACCCAAACACCTACACCAAGTACTCGATTCTGTGCCATTGTGTAATCTGATTGAAGAATATCAAAAGATATCCACTCTAACCAACTTGTAACATCATTATTTTGAATATTTGCGCTACCTAATAGATAATCATAGATAATCCAAATAGTAGTAGATAAAGATACTAGAAGCGCTGCTAATCCTAAAATTCCCCCTTCCTTAAATGTATTTTTCCAAGTTTCATTTTTATTATACACTTGCCCGGTAATAAGAATAATCGGGAAAGCAATAAATGGAGCTACTACAATCATCCAAGCAAAATCGGTAGAAGTATTTTCACCTTGTAAAGCCAAGTAAGGAACTATGGCTAAAAACGGCAATAGCGGTAGAAGAAGACGATACTCATTTTTTGTTTCACCCATCAAAATCACCTCAGTTCCTCAAAATATTAGCTTCATCAAGAGAGATTGTCTCCTGCGTACTGTATAAGGAAAGTAAAATCGCTAAACCAATTGCAACTTCTGCTGCTGCAATTGCTATTGCTATTGCAGTGAAAACCCATCCATCAACGTCTCCATAATGTGACGCTCCAGCTACAAAGTTTAGGTTTGCAGCATTCAACATTACTTCAATGCACATCAAGACAATAATGGCATTTTTTCTTGTAAAAGCACCTAAAAGACCTATTCCAAAGAGGATAACTCCAAGTCCAGAAATCCAGCTTGGATCAATCATGACTCTTCGCCCCCCATATCCCAAATCAGATTGATTAGTCTTTCATCACGAACAAGGTAAGAAGCCCCGACCATTGCCATGGCTAACAAAGCACCCAGAATCACGGTTGCAATAGCCCACTCTTCACCGTATAGTGAAAGTGCGAAATCAATTGTTGTAGGCGGAGTAGATGACGATACCCCCCACATTGAATGTGACATTACTTCGTTTAGCATTACCAAAATGAAGGAAAATAACCCTATTTTTGTTAATGCCGAAAGTGCTTTCATTGAATATCACCTTCTTGAATTTGACGACGGGTAAGCATTACACCGAATTGAACTACAAGCATTACAGAACCAAGATAAACTAAAATTTGTATTGCTGCTAGCATTTCTGCTGATGCCATTACCATGACTCCAGCAACTGCCAAAAATGTAAGCATAAGTGAGAGGAGTGAATGAGCTACTCTTCTAGCATAAACACACCCAAGAGCACCAATAATTGCAGCAGCGGAAAGAATTACAAAAACAATTGCTTCAAAATCTATTGCCATAAAAATCATGCCTCCGATTTAGCAGCTGCAGCCGCTTTAGCTGCTTTCTTCTCACGCTTAGCTTTCTCTTTCTGAGCCCTCTTAGCCAATTCCATATCTACTCTTTCTTGGTGTACAACCGGAAGTAATCTAGTTCGATCCGCGTCAAACCAAAGATCTTCTCTAGTATATCCTGACATTCCATCATATTCATTTGACATAAAGAATGACTCGAAAGGACATGCTTCTGCACACAAACCACAGAACATACATCTTCCAATATCGATTCGACCTGAAACAATATCTACTTCCGCTGGCTTTAGAGAGGACATTTCAACAGACTCAATACCAGAACCGTCTTGCCATCGGACTGTTGCTTTGTCTCCACTAATATCAATGACCTCTGCGAAATCATATTGTTGTGGAGGTGCAGTATGCTCATGCATTAAATCAAAGTCCTCGATTTCATCAAAGGTTTCTTTTCTTCTAGCTGCTAAACCGCCAGATTCTAATTCACTACCAAGTCCATGCCATTCATCTCCTTCATCGGTTGTATCAAGGACATTGACTCTAGTTTCTGAAGTCATGTGAAGGCAATCATTAGGGCAAGCTTTCACACACGCCTTACATGCAGTACAAGTTTCCCAAACGATTCCTATCCTTCCATTGTAGTTCCCTGGAACGAAAAGCCAGGGCTCCATATCCTCAAGTCTTTCATACGGATACATTATGGTAACCGGTCTTTCTAAGAAAGGAAGAGCCGGAGATGATTCTCTATCCGCAGCATATATTTGTCCAGAAGAAGGATGATTATCGCCAATTCTTTCCAAAGTAAATTCATCGGTCAGATTTGCTCTCTGTCCATGATAATTATTTTTCAGGAATTTTGCTTTACCGATATATGGGACTGTCCTGAGTGCTGTCTTCAAAGTAATCCACATAGGTTTGATTACTAAATTTCTAAAATTTGGTGTTGCGTGAGGGTGTCCTGTATTATAATCCATTTTTTCACCTCCTAATCTCTTCTACTTCCTGGATATGCTTTATCCAATGTTTGAGTATTGTATGGCCTTCTTGAATACTCTAATGCATCTTTGTCTTCATCTATTGCATAAACGACAAACAGAATGATACCTAGAACTGTAATCACCGGAGGAACCCAAATTGGCCAACTTGTACCTGTCCAGACTTCTAAACGCAAATACATTGCAATTGCGAGATTTAAGATAGATAGAGGGAGCAAATATCTCCAGCCGAATTCCAAAATCTGATCTGTTCTAATTCTGTGTAAAGATGCACGGACCCAAACAAAGAAGGCGAAGAGCAGCCATGCTTTGAGTAAGACAATTACTAAACCAGGAATTAAATTAACGATAGTGCCAATCACTGGTATTCCAGAAAGTGTATCTTGGAATGGAAATTCCCATCCGCCAAGGAAAAACATAGCAAATAGAATACAAGCAGCATAAGCCCTCATCATTTCTACAGCGAACATTAGTCCCCAACGAATTCCTCCATACTCGGTCCACCATCCTTCTACAAGCTCCGCTTCTGCTTCAGGCATATCGAATGGAATTCTCTCAACCTCTGCAATCATTGTAATCAAGAAAAGCGCAGCACCTAATGGAAGCATAAATAGATTCCAAGTATCAGAAGTTTCAATCTGGAAGTCTACAATTTCAAGGATATTGAAAGAACCACTAATTACCGCAATCGAAAGCACTGTTATCAGTAGAGGTATTTCATAAGCAGTCAATTGTGCTGCTGAGCGCATTCCACCAATCAATGTATATTTGTTGTTTGATGCCCAACCAGCGAAGAATACTCCAAGAGGAGCAACTCCGAAAATAGCCATCAGGAATAATAAGGAAAGATCAGGATTAGCGGCCCAAATATGTGGACCAAATGGGATGAATGCATAACACATTATAGTTGTCGCAATTATAATTACGGGAGCCACTTCGAAAACTAATTTATCGGCCTTTTCTGGAATTAAGTGTTCTTTGGTGGCGAACTTCATGAAGTCTGCTAATGCTTGGAAGAAACCCGGGAATAAGAACCAGATTCCATGATATCCTCGGTTTCCAACCCTATCAATTGTTTCTAAGTGATGGCTATTTCCGAAGGCAGAATTCAAACTCTTATTCAGCATACCTATAGGGACTCCCATCCCCATTGGTAATTTATTCCACCAATCTCCAGCAGTAGAAGGCCCCTCTCCAATCCACAAACTTCTCAAGGATGTAGTAGCTCCAATTCTATCCATTAAACGGCCTATGAACTTCCTCTCGATGTAAGGAACAACCATCAAAGTCAACATCATTGTAGCGAAAACTACCGTACACATAATCGTCGAAACGAAAAATGCTTCTAATGAAGGTTGTATATCTGCAAAACCAGACTGGAGATTTATTTCAGAACCGATAACAATTGGTTCTTCGAGAAACCATCTCGGCCTTGTAATAGAAAATTCTAGATCTATATCATTTGAAGGAAGAACATCATGAGTTTTGTCCATTGACCAACCTATGAACGACTCTGTCCAACCACGAACATCTAACCAATCGCTGCTTGCCATATTTCTCACTTCACCTATCTGTTTCACCAATACAGGGGTCGAATGAACCCATAATTGCAGGAATATCTGCTACCTTGTATCCAATCATACATTTTGAAGCATATGGAATAGTGATGAACATCGGAGAACGAATTGATACACGATAAGGCATTTTACCACGGCCTTCTCCTCCACCGGCAATGTAGAACATTGATTCACCTCTACTATCTTCAAAATGATGTGAACCAGATGTCCCTTCTGGGGCACGAGTTGGTGCCTTACCAATTATTTTTGGATCTCCTGGCTCGTGATATGTTTCTGCACCACCAGGAATCTTGTCTAATGCTTGTAAAACTAAATTTGCACTTTGACGCATTTCTTCAACTCTAATCCTGTACCTATCATAACAATCTGCACCCTTTATCGAAGAACGTTCCACTGCTGGCTCCCAATCTAGCTCAGAGTAAACTGAATACGGATGAGATGTACGAATATCGTGATTAACTCCTGCTGCACGAATATTAGGACCTGAGACTCCGTGATTAATCATTTCTTCAGGTTTAGCATAGCCCACTCCTTGGCTACGAATTAAGAATACAGTCGACTCATCGAAAAGCGCCTCATATTCTTGTATTCTATCCAAGAATAATTTCAATTTGTGTCTTGCTCTAAGAGCAAAACCATGAGGTAAATCTCTTTTGACACCACCTATACGAGGGAAATTATAGTGCATTCTAGATCCACCTAATTCTTGTAACAAATCCATCATCATCTCTCTTTCACGTAGACACCAAACCATTACACTCAGGTTTCCGATGTCAGGTCCATAAGCACCAAGCCACATTAGATGGCTTGCTATCCTTTGAATTTCAACTGCTACTAGACGAATATACTCGGCTCTTTCTGGAACTTCAACTCCAAGTAAGTCTTCTGCAGCATAGATGTAAGCATGAGACCAGGTATTTGCTGATGCATAGCACAGTCTGTCACAGTAAGTAGTAATTTGTGTGAAATCACGAGATTCACATATTTTTTCTACACCTCGATGGATGTAACCAAGATCAGGTTCAGTATCTACAACCGTTTCTCCATCAACTTTAACTTTCAAAGTCCAAAGACCATGAGTCATTGGATGCTGAGGCCCCATTGAAATCCACATTTCTGCCATTTTTTCACCTACTTTACCCTACTAGAATCAACTGGTTTACGCATGAAACCTTGAGCATCGTCATACATTTCTTCAAAGCCATGATAACGTAATTTATGTTGTTTCTGAAGAGGATGGAAACCTACAGGAGATTCATGTGGATTTAGTACTCTGCGCATTCCGTCATGTCCTTCGAAATCAATACCTACTAAATCCCAAGTTTCTTTTTCATTCCAATCTGCTCCGACCCAAAGATCTTGTATACTAGCAACTGAAGGAGTTCTGGTCTCTCCGATTTTGATACTTATTTGAATTTCTAAAGGTACATTCTTTCCTTTGACTTTTGAGAAATCCACAATATTTGGAATCACTAAGCCATCCTCAATAACTGGGTCTTTAATTCCGGTTCTCAAAAAGTGATATACGACTTCCCACGTCTTATCAGAGGATTCTGGCCAATGAATACCTGTTATCATTGAACAATGATCAACTGAATGTTTTTCCTTCAATTGTTCAGCAACCTTCCTCCAACTTTCAGGAGAAACTGTCGCATTAACGATAGGTCTGTTCTGAGTACCACTAGTACGAACATCTAATGACGATTCTACACCATCCATCTTATTCAAAGAGGATACTAACTTTTCTGCCGCCTCTTTCTGTGCTTTTTCCGAAACTATCCTCATAATAATCCCTCATGCATCTCCGATAATTACTGGAGCTTCACTTTCTAATCTTGAGTGACTTGGCATGGCTCCAATTCGGATTATTTTCTCCCTTAATTTACCAAAACCATCGATTAAAGCCTCTGGTCTTGGAGGGCACCCAGGGATGTATACATCGACGGGAATTATTGTATCAACTCCTTCAAGGATGTTGTAAGATTGGAAATAAGGGCCTCCAGAAATAGCACATTCACCCATCGCTATACACCATTTTGGCTCAGGCATTTGCTCCCAAAGACGGACTATTGGATCAGCAAATTTCTTGCTAATAGGCCCATTTACAAGCAAGACATCACATTGCCTTGGACTGGAACGAAAGAAAACTCCAAAACGCTCTGCATCAAAACGGCTCGCACCTGCGGCAGCCATTTCTAACGCACAGCATTTAATCCCTAGATGTAATGGGAATAGAGATTTTCTTTGACCCCAATTAAAAATACGCCCTGCTAAAACTCCGATCACGTCTTTCAGCCGACTTGCTTTCAATGCTTCATCAGTAACATCTCCAACTGTATCAACCAATAATCTACTACTAAACATAGAATAATTTTGTGTATCATCTGCCATTACAATCCCTCAAATGTAAATTCTTCCTCTCTTCCTGAATACGTGCCAAACACCTAGACCCATCAATAAAATGAATATTGACATAGTGGTCAAAGCACCCATAATTTCGGCCTTAGATGTAACGTCAACATCTTGAATAGATATTATGCCACCAAATGCTAGGAACATAAAGGCGATATCGAAAACCAAGAATATTATCGCATACCAATAATACTGAAAGTGGAAATTAATATGCGCTTCACCAACAGGTGCTGAACCGCACTCATAGGTACTTTCACGACGTACATACAGTGATTGGTCAACCTCATAACCAGGAAGTAGCCAAGAACGAGTTTTGGTCGGATTATTTGGATCAACAACAGGCCTGAGAAGTCTCGAAGCGACGAAACTTCCTACAGGAAATCCTATGCCTACCAGAGTCATTACTGCTAGTGCAAGATAGGCTTCAGAGACTGATGTCATAGGGCTCACAACCCGGTCCCTTAGGGACCGTTAGTGCCGCCCACTAAAATTAGGGCAATAAGTGTAACCTAACAGTGAGTTTCAAGTTAACAGTTAACGTTCAGATTCAAGTTCAAGAGCTTTGATAATTCTTTGACTCTCTTTTCTTGATCTAATGAAAAGAATAATGACGAGCAGTCCGCCGATTAATATCCCTCCCCAACCCATAATCTGAACCATGTCATCGGAAAGGAAAGAAATCCCTATTGGAATCTCAGCAGTTACAGATAGGTCTAGAGGTTGCCCCGCTACAGGAAGTCCTTTTGGCATTACAATAATTGTAAAATCATAGGTATCGTCTTGGAATAAATCATTAGGAGGAGTTACTCGTACTTCTACTTCTTTTGTTTCACCAGGTGCCAATTTAAATTCATCGTCAACAGCATTTACTGACCAGAATCTCAGTGCTTCTGATGACTCTATCACAACTGTTTCTTCTACATTGCCGTAATTAGTAACAAACATTGTGAAAATTGCCTTTTCAGGGTATGTTACGGTCTTCGAAGTTTCGTCTTCAATAGTGAATTGGAGATTATGAATAGTGATTACATCTACTAATAAATCGACATGAGTTCTTTCTATTGCATTGAGTTCTGAAGACGCTGAAACTTTGATCATTCCCGAAGCCCCACTTTGGACGCCTTCTAATACTTCGAAATCGAGTGTTATCATAACACGATTCTCTGGACCTACATCAACGTGGAATGGCTCATCAGTAGTAACGCCATTTACTTTCAAAGTTCGTAGAACAGTTGATTCCATCCCTGTAACTGTAATAACTGCATTATCACCGTTTGGGAAATCACCAATATTTTCAACCCAAAAAGATACAACCCCCATACCACCTGGAGGAAGCTGTACCTGTAATTCATCAGGAATTTCTCCCGGATTAACAGGAGTTATACTCATACCATAGTTAAAGTTTGAAACAGAAATTGTGAATTCATGAGATGAAGACTTTTCAGTTCCGAAAATAGTTATTACCGCCGAAACTGATGCCCTATCTCCATTTTCTTCACCCTCAATAGTAACATCGAGATAAACAGTTTTTGTAACTCCTATTCCTATATTTATCTGAGTGATTGTAGAACCTTGAGAGTTAGAAAATGAGGACTCCCATAATGGATCATTGCATCCAGTTATATCATTAGGATCACATGCTTGTAACTTGAAATTATCATCGACATTTCCAGTGTTTGTGATTTCAATTGGGAAACGAATTATTTGCTGAGATTTACCTTTCTGTGAATCTGAAATAATTGAGGAAGTCAAATCATGAACTTGTGCTACTGAAACAGTTAGAGTTTTCGAATCGTAAGGAGTAGAGCCTCCTCCATGCCCTATATTGAAAGTGATACTATCTGAACCTGCATCGGCACCTTCTGGTACTGAGACATCGATTGTTAGACTTCCTTGATTACCACTCGCAAGAGTCACAGATGATTGTGAGAAGGAAACTTGCCATCCAGTAGGCACATTTGCAGCATTAACCTGGATAGTGTCGACGCCATTGCCATCGTTAGTAATTGTCATAGTAACTGATCTAGAAGTGCCAGGTTCAACATTCGAAACAGAAGATTGGCTTAGAGATGCCGAAGCATCATATGATTGCCCCACATTTAATGTCATTATCTTCTCACAACCGATCTCAGTCCCTGACCTTCCCTGTATTTTTATTGGTACTTGAGTACTTGCTTCCACTGAATCATCAGGTGTGACCTGAAACTCGAATGTATGTCGGTCATCAGCAGTATTTTTCTCACCTAGTAATGCATTTGATGGCGGTGAGAAATCAACCCAGTCAGAAACATCAAAATTATCTGCTACTGCTTTTGCAGATACTGTCCATTCAGTATTTCCAATGTTTTCAACGGTAAATCTATTATTTCCTGTTTCACCAGGATTTAGGCTCATAGAAGTGAATTGTAATGAGGGATCACATTCCTTTACCTCTGGAATATTTACAGTCAGCGTCAAATTATCTTCAGCTGGGTCAGCAGCATTGAGATCGTTTGTTACTGTAGCCTTAATTATGAAACAATGAATTCCAGCCTCTGTTGATGAACCATCAGGTAAATCTACTGTTACGTCGACAGTTGTCGAGTCACCGGAGTCTAACTGAACTGTCGACGGACTAACAGTTGCATCTAGTTCATCGGATTCACAATCATTATCAGAATTCATTTCCAGTTGTATATTTTCTTGCTGTTCTCCAGTGTTCTCGACATCGACTTCCCAAACTATCTCATCGTCTTCACCGTCATAAGTTACGGTTTGGTCATCAACTGTCAGAGTAACTGAATATAATCCTCCATCACCCGCAGTTGTAGTGACTTTTACATCATCTGTTTTTGGTTGACCCGGAGTAGTACCTGATGCAGAAACTGTAACTGTCGTTTCACATTCGCCACTTGCCTGTTCATTCACAGATACTGTGAGCATCACTGTTTCACTAGAACCAGATTCGATAGTGCCACTAACTTGCTCGACGTTAGAAGTGAAACCATTACAGTCAGTAGCCTGAGATGTGGTTAGAGTGACAGTAATGTCGTCATCACCTGTATTTGATACTGTTATATCGTATTCCGCAGGGTTATCAGCGTCGGCTTCTTGAGAAGTTGGAGATGCTGAAATTGAAACATCGACTGCAGCAGTCACCACGGGTGGAATCAAAGAAAGTAACAATAAAATTAGAACCAAGCGAGTTGAAACGGCTCTCTTCATGATTGACCCGGGGTAATCTTCCCTCTAAGGGCTTCGTGCTTGTCGTGTACTAAAATATATGATTCTCATACTTCTGTTAATTGATCTACACCTGCATCACAGTGTAGGCAATTCCCTATTTCTATGATACTACAACCATTTACCTGTCCATCCATGTGGTACCTAGCACCGCATTCTAAACATGCCCAGGCCTTGCCTAGAACAACATCTGTACTACAAATCCAACAAGGGACTCCACTGGAAACTTCTTCTCCCTCCTCTGAGGCTATTTTTTTAACCACTTTATCAGGAATTAATGATTGAATTTCTCCACCTCTCCGCATAAACATGGCTAGGCCTATACCCCCAGATAATAGAATAAGTATCAGAATTATCAAAAGAATATTGGTTATATTAATCTCATCTGAACTACCATTTGATAGTACATCAATCTGAACTTCTATTGTTGAACCTTCAATCTCATCTGGATTTGATAGAGAAACTGTAATTACTCCATCTGAACTCTTTGAAGGATTATAACCTATTTCAACAGACCTAGTTTCTCCAGGTCTTAAATTGACAAATAGATTGTCCAAAATCAATTCATTCCAACCTGAAGGAGCATCTACTTGTAATATCTCGGAGATATCAGAATTACCTATATTCTGTAGTTCCAAAGAGAGACGGTTATCAAAACCTTGAGGTGAATCAAATTGTTGAGCTATTGTCCAACTAACTCTAGAAATACTTTCAACTTTAAGCGAAATAGTGTTTTCTGATACAATACCGCCGCCGTCTAAAATCAGTGATATTGATGGTTCAGAACCTGCTTCAGCAGATAGAGGTATGATAATATTACAAATCACTGTAACAGTTGAATCAACCATTACAGTTGGATCACTGGAACATGAATATTGCCAATCTTCATCAGGTAAATCCATTGAAACGGTTGGTCTCCAAGTCATAGTTCCGTAGTTAGAAACCTGCCATAATAAGTCAAATCCTATTCCACCTACAGGGTGGGCATCAACACCCAATGGTGTGCTTGCAGAAGTTCCATCAGGCAAAGCAACTTGGAAGAAATTAATACTAGGTACAGCCCCCGAAATTACATCAATTGTTCTATTCCAATCAATTGTAAAACCATCATCTGTAACAAATCTAATCTCTAAATCACCACTCTTAGCAAGACCGTTGCCGTTAAGCGATAAAGGTAAGTTAAATTCCTGTCCAGCCACTACAGTAAATGAATTCTGTGCACCAGTCAAAGACCAACCATTTGGGGTAGAAAGTACATATGGAGTCAATTCTAAATCTCGATTTCCTTGATTATTGAAATTAACATCCCATTCTAACGTATCATCGGCATTGACATCACGTTCTACACCATCAGAGGTCGGAGTTAGAGTAACAACATCTACATTTTCGACTACCATAGTTATATCTTCAAACCAAGAATCCGAACTAACTCTAGAATGTATAGAAATTGAGCCAGAAAATAAGGTCCCTGCAGGAATCATTGCGCCCGGCGGATTTATTGTAATATCAATAACTCTAGTATCTCCTTTATCCAAAGAACCTGTTGAACCATGAGATGAACCCGCAAAAGATCCTATTGAATCTAAACCAAGACTCCAGCCGGATGGAGAAATTAATTCTACATCGTATGTCTGGGGTCCATTTCCTTCATTCTTAACTTGTATCTGTAATGGAGTTGAAACTAGAGGATTTACTTTTACCTGCCCGGGAGGAATTAGTATGTCTGCATTAGAAAGTAGAGGGACTTCTAGATATATCTCAAATTCTGATTGTATTTGATTTTCAATGTCAGTCCCTGTCACAATCATTCGATAAAGCCCCGGCTCAGGTGGAGCGGGATGAACTACTGACAAATCTACTGAGGCTGATTCGGCCGGCATTAAATTAAACGTATTATTAGAAAATGATGAAAACCAATCAAATTCGACACCGTCTTGCATTCTGACCGGTTCCGAAACTACGATACTAGCATTAGTTTCAAAAAGTGCTGTATTGGACAATTCAAGAGACCAAGTGGTCGAGCTATCTGTAGTACCTTCAATCAACATCGTAGGATTTTCACTAGTCACCCTAACTCCTGGGACACTGACAATAACCGTTTCTATATGCTGATTATTAGAATCAGATACTTCTTCAATTTCATCATTTGGATCGATGTAAAATGAAATAATATTCTCCCCATCTTGATTAGGAGTCCAATCCCAAGTTAATTCAGCGTATTCACCAGGTGAAAGACTGAGTGTTTTCGTGTCAATTGTTACACTATTCACTGCAGCTAAAACAGAAAGTTCTGGAATACTTCCAGCGCCTTGATTAATCAATGAAATTGAAAATTCTACTTCTTCGTCTACTTGAGGAATCGGCACTGATAAATCAAATGAATTTGATACGAAAGTAGGATCAGGATCTAAGTCATTAACATTGACTCCCCTAACTGCAAGAGAATATGACTGATAGAAATTACTTCCACCGTGAGATGAATCTTTCACCTTCACACTCCATGTACCAATCATTGCATTATCCACTAGTACTACTTCGACATTATTTTTCGAATCTTTTTGGCCATTAGTAACAGATTGTCCGTTAGTGAAAACATTGCCTTTGTATAGGAGCCCGTTTGGATTAGTTATTTCTAAATCTAAATCATTTCTTAGTTGCGTCGAAGAGGAAGATGAACCCGGATAATCAGACCAAGCAAGTACCACTTTCAGTGGCTCTCCTGCCCTTGTAATTTCAAACGAATAATCACTTATCTGGCCAGACGAAAGTCTAGATCGATCATCAACAAAAATTCCTACATCACTATCAGGAACTAGGGTATTTACAAGATTTACACGACCCCATCCTTCATCATTATTTGGGATATTTCTAGTACCCATATCTTCCGCCCCTAGTATTAATAGTGCTTTAATCAAAGCAGCTTGAGGCGCAGGCCTTGAAGCAACTTCCATCAAATATTCTCTGACTAGAACTGCGGCCCCAGCCGTAGCAGGAGTAGCCATAGAGGTACCACTATACTCAAGATACCAATTATTACTCCAAGAACCTGAAGCGCTACTTGCCTCTTGAGATTTACAAGAACGAACATAATCTCCGGGGGCAACTAGATCTGGTTTGATTCGCCCATCATCAGTAGGACCTCGACTGCTCCAATAATACATATCATCAGGTGCGCCATTGTATCTATTCACATGGCCACCAATTGTAATGACGTTTTTAGCAGTCCCGGGTGAAGAAATACCATCATTTCTTTCATTACCTGCTGCAAATAATACAGTCATCCCTTGATATTGCCAATACTGATCCCAGGTTGAGACGCGGTCATCAGCATCTTCAGATGAAGTTGTATAATCACCACCTGTTGGAGAACCCCAACTATTAGTATGCAGTCGAGCACCAGCATTGTAAGCTTCATTCAACATACTATTGATACCGATTGAATATAATGAGCCAGTATCATCATCTTCCATTGCTTGGAAATAAAGATCTGCTTCAGGAGCAATGCCTTGGTAAGTTCCACCACTTCTCATTCCAGAACCAAGTACAGTACATGCTACATGTGTTCCGTGACCATCAGATAAATCTGCGGTTGAAGAATCCCCGGGAGTAACAGAATCGAGTCCTGAAATTCTACCTGCAAAATCTCCATGATCATCATCTAAACCTGAATCACCAACTGCTATTTTTTGACCAGAACCGTTCAAACCAGTAATGAAGAAATTTTCTACAGTATCAATCCCCATATGTCCTCTAGCCTCATTATTCATTAATTCAAGAACTGGAACGGGAGCTATGTATGATACAGATGGATTCTTGATAATTTCTGAAATATCATTTGTATTTATTTCGCCCCAAAAAATACCAGAATCTGGAGACCAATAGTCTGACAGCCATGATTCTGCAACATCTTGTAAATTATTGTCTAAAACATCTAATTGACGTACAAGATCAGAATTTTTCCATCCTGTTATTTCAACCACTAGATTTTGATCTGCAGGAGCCTCATAAAGAGAAGAATGGACCATTAAACCAGCGGGCACATGGTGTATAGACTCAACAGATTGAATATTCTTCAGTTCATTGAGTTGTTCTTCTGTTCCCTGAACTAAATATCCCGAGGGAGGGATAGTAGAACGAATTTCTAAGCCGTTTATTTCCATTAATTCCATTCTAGCATCCCATAAGCCAGTGTTTCCATCAATGATTACTAAGGCAATATCTGATCTAGTGGTTGCAAGATCTTCAGAGAAATATATGCTAGGAATTAGTCCTGAATGAGTAAATACTCCAATACTAGATTCTGCATTTTCAGAACGTGATGATTCAGAACTATCTGTAATAATGGGAGAACCTAAATCAGTAATGCTATTTGGATTAGGGGAGATTTCTATTCTTTCTGTTTTATAATCCATATATGTTCCAGATGATTCTTCTGATTCTTCAAAGAAGTCAGTAGCGGGAATGTATGAAAGAAGGAAGAGCCCTAAAATTAAGCATACTGTACGCTTGGACATATCCTTTGCCCCACGAAAGATAGTTTTGAGTATATGGGTTAGTTGAACCCTTAAGGGTTCATACATTGGATTCTAACATGTTAGAAAAAATCAATACTTGTACCATGACTAAATTGTTCCATTTTCCATTCGCCAACTTGGTAGTTCAATTCAATCTTCGAGTTATCATTATTATTCTTAGTATATTCTAAATCAATATCTATAGTATAATTTTCCCAAACTGACGGACCTATGACAATCAATTCTAAACTATCTCCAGAAACCGAACTATGGGCTGGAAGAGACGACTTATTGAAAGAAGTTCTATCAATCTCAATATTATCTGAATTAAGGAATCGAATTACTAAAGTTAAATCCGAAACTGACCTACTTCCATCGTTATCTATCTCTGTTAGAATAACGTGACCAGCACTACTCTGAATGTAAACAACATCAACTGTAACCTTATCATAAGGGACTATCCATGTCACGGCGACAATTGTTGAAGCGATGATCATTAGAGCGACTACAGAAACAATTACTACTCTGAACGGTGATATGTGGCTCATAGTATCTTCTAATTTCACCAAAACATCATGAGCGTATTCCTCTTCAGGAGTTTCTTCAACATTCAGTTTCTTAGATTTCTCAAGTAACCCCATCTAATCACCTCCATCAGATAATGTTGCAATTACGGTAAGTATTGCGGAAGTGAATGGCTCAGGTACTAACACATGGTGTGTTGAACCGCTTAAACCTGGAACTAAATTCAGTATAGAGAGATCCGAAGATAAACCATTAACTCCGAGGGTAGTACCTGTAGGGACACCACCTGTAGTTTGTGCATCAATTAGAACACCTCTGACTTGAATTTTTTGACCTGCGAACTCAGTACTTGCCTTGGCTGAAACAATAATTTTACCACCGTCTACATCATCTACTTCAATTACGCTGTAGGGGCCAACTAATTCTCTGATATGTAGAGTAGCACTTCGAAGATTTTCTCCCATTGCTTCCATTTCCTCAAGATAAACTGGTGGAGTGCCGACTTGGCTAGTTCCTGTAGGAACATCATTAACTCTAACATAAATCCTTTCGACTCCATTTCCGCCAGATCGTATTTCTAATCCAAAATCATCTGTTGGTTTAATGATCATCTTATCTGTCATTCCTTCAGCAAGAAGAATAATATCTCCGCGAGAGTTTATTGCTCTTCCAAATGCCTCGATGTATAATGACATTCCATCATCTGATGATGTGAAATCAAGATTAGGTAATCCTTGAAATGCTAGATTTTTTGTAATATCATAATTCATTTCGGGAGCGGTTGTAAGATTAATATAACCAGGTATATCTTTCAAAAATACAGTTGCTGGCCACCAGAATCCATCCATCCATTGCATCTGTTGCAACATCAAAGAACCTACAGCAAATCCTTCAATTCTTTCTTGCTCTGGTACGCTCATATCAATAGAAATCGCAGTTCCAAGGCTAGCCTGTAAAGAGATAGACTTAGGAATTTCATTAATTAACATCTCAGTACGACTCTGAGAGTCTCTATTAATCAACATCATATGTATCCAATCTAATCTTTCAGATATACCAAACTGTGTCCCAGTAGAAACTTCAGTGATACCTCCTGAATCTCTAATTTCAAAGATTGAATCAATGAATAAACTAGTAAATTCACCAGGATTTAAGCCCTGCATTGTCAACAACAAATCTTGTCCATTGACACCGTATGCGTGAATCATAAACTCTTCACGAGCTGGCTGCCAACCATCCATTGAAACTTGAATATACCAATCCTCGCCATTTGTAAGAGTATCTCTGGCAATTGTCATGTCGATTAATGGAGGTAAACCAGGTAGCCATGTTTTGATATGGAATCCACTCGACAAGCCTTCAGGAGCAGATTGGAAAGAAATTCCGTGGACCCATGGAGGTTCTGAAGATACATCTTTCCCATATGTTGCTTCTAAAGTAAGATCAAATGCAGAATCTGATTCTAATTGTAAAGCATAAGAAAATGATTCATCTACTTCTTCAGTACCAGTTGAGATATCGCTAGTTAGACCTGCTAAGACAGAATTAATTGATCTACCGAAGTCAGAAAAACCACCTATGAAAAAGGCGACTCCTGAGAGCCCCTGAGTAGAATTAAAGTTAGGCAATACTAAATCAGAAGTGGAAGATTCACCAGTTGGAACTTCAACAGTAAGATAAGACGGCAAAGGTTCAATCAAGGCTAGTGCAGATAATCCTGAAGAGTCCGCTGTTGGAGCATTATCTACATTAATACTCATCGGTCTATCTCCTGCTGATTTTAGGAATGCAGTACCACGACCTGCCTCACTAGGAGCACCCTCCTCTACAGGAGGTACCCAACCTAGTTCTTGAATTCCAGTCAATCGAGTGGAAATAGTAGAAGTCTCATTATTAGAATCATGGTGGAATAGGAAATGGTCTCCAATCATGGTAACAGGATCTGAAGAATTACTAATCTGAACTTCAACTGTAGAAATTGGAGTTTCTGCGACGAAACTAGTCTGTTCACCGAATTTGAACATGAAATCTGCAGGCATATCGTGAATGTTTGCTGCCTGTCTCTGTTCACCATCTAAACCGACATAGGAAATCAATTCTATTCCTTCATTGGCAGAATAAATCAAAGATTCATCATCTAATAC
>JAURCP010000010.1 GCA_030828405.1 Thermoplasmatota archaeon | reverse complement strand
CTAAAGAAGGCATGTGAATTAGATCATATTTCATCTCTACCCGGTTTCGGTAAGAAAAGCCAAAACAAAATTTTCGAGGGGATAGATCTTTTAAGACGTTATCAAGGAAGAACAAGAATGGATGTTGGATTGCTTTACGGTCGCTCTTTGCAGGATAAAATTTCTTTAATTCAGGGTGTTGAAAAAGCACAACTTGCAGGAAGCGCGCGTCGGAGACGTGAGACAATAGGAGATCTGGATATTGTTGTCTCCTCATTGATTGAAAATCATCAGAAAGTGATTCAAAAAATTCTGGGCCTTCCAGGAATAGCAGAAGTAAAAGGATATGGGGACTCTAAAATTAGTCTGATTTTAGAGCAAGAAATGTTGTCTAATTCAATTGGTAATGGGTCTTTAGATGAGAAACTTGCAGAGACTCTAATGGAGAGGAATAGTGATGCTACAATTGATGCTCAGGTTAGAATAGTTACTCCGGAAACATTCCCTTTCACTCTTGCATATTTTACTGGTTCCAAGGAACATAATATTAGGTTGCGTCAAGAAGCAATTAATCGAGGACTTAGATTAAATGAGTTCGGTTTATTTCCTGAATCTCTAGCCGGTTCATCCATTGGTATGGAAGCCGCAAAGCATACATTACTGTGCTCTGATGAATCTGATATTTACAAAAATTTAGATATGCATTGGGTGCCTCCTGAAATGAGAGAAGATATGGGTGAAATTGAAGCTGCTTCATTTTCTAAATCATTACTTCCTGATTTGATTATTCCTGAGGATATCAAAGGTGCTTTTCATAACCATACTATTTATTCAGATGGAAATAACACTCTAGAAGAAATGGCACTGGCAGCACAATCATTAGGTTGGCAATATTTGGGAATCGCAGACCACTCTGAGACATTGAATATTGGTGGGAGAACCATCGGTATTCCAAGCGAAATAGTTCCAGCTCAGCATAAAGAAATAATTAAACTCAATCAAAAATGGTCTGATGAGGGTGTTGATTTTAGATTATTTCATGGTTCTGAATGTGATATATTAGCAGATGGTAAACTAGACTATTCTGAAAAGGTTCGAAATATTTTTTCTCATGTTGTAGGAAGTATACATGCCCTAGGAAGTTGGAGGAATAGGGACGAAATTGAAAACACTGAAATGTTAATTAGAGCAATTGAAGACCCTACATTCACTATTTTGGGCCATCCAACAGGAAGAATATTACAAGTTAGAGAAGGAATTCCAATAGATATGCACGCCGTTATTAGAAGAATGGGGGAATTGAATATTGAAGGTCATCTCAAAGCGATTGAAATTAATGCATCCCCCTATCGTCTAGATCTTGATTGGCGTTTGTGTAAGTTTGCAAAAGAACAGAAAGTACCAATCTGTATTAACCCGGATGCTCATGATGTTAATGGACTAAATGATGTATGGTATGGTGTACAAATTGCACGTAAAGGATGGCTTGAAAGTTCAGATATTCTAAACACAAAGTCAGGCGCTGAAATTGAATCTCTATTCGATGTTCGATAATGTTCATCATCAAGAATCCTTTCGACAATAATATGAGTGTTACAAGGGGGTTGATTTTTTCTTTAGTTTCAATTATTCCTGCTATGATTTTAGGTCTAGTATCTTACATAATTTTAGGAGGTGTGACAAGTTCTCCTGATAGCTCTGATTTCATGTATGGTCCATGTTATGGTGTTCCATTTTCTATAATTATTATAGCATTTATCTACGGTTTGAAAGAACAACCGGAGTTGGAATAATGAAACGTTCCGACAAAGCAGATAAAATTGGTCAAATTTTGGATGATTTATACCCCACCCAACCAATTCCTCTTGATCATAAAGACGCATATACATTACTTGTTGCAGTCATGTTATCTGCCCAAACAACGGACAAGAAAGTGAATGAAGTCACTCCAAATTTATTTTTTCTAGCGGATAACCCTGAAAAAATGTCGAAACTTGAGATTGATGAAATACATGGAATTATCCGTGAAATAGGTCTTGCGCCAACAAAGGCGAAGAATCTCAAGAAGATGGCTGAACAAATATTAGAAGGTGGTGGAGAAGTAATTCCAGATTGGAATTTCTTAGAATCATTAGCAGGTGTAGGGCATAAAACTGCTAGTGTAGTAATGTCGCAGGCTTTTGGAATTCCTGCATTCGCAGTCGATACTCACATTCATCGACTTGCTTATCGTTGGGGCTTGTCAAATGGTCGAAATGTTCAAACTACTGAGAAAGATTTGAAGAAGGTTTTTCCAGAAGATACGTGGATTAGAAGACATTTACAGATTATATTTTTTGGAAGAGAACATTGCCCTGCAAGAAACCATAATCTAAGCGAATGCTTGATATGTAGTTGGGCTTCAACAAAAAAATTGATTAAAGAAAGTAAAAGCTAATTCTTCTTCCGAATCAACATTCCTCCAATTAATATAAATGACACTCCAGTCAATATAGAAGGTATCTGTAAATTAGAAACTGAATCACTTAAATTTCTAGCATTTTGGCATTCCCCTTCGTCTAAACCAGTGATTTGTCCAATTGTACCGATATCTGAATCACATTCCTCTTGGATTCTTTCATCAATGTAGCCTACTACAAAAATTGTGATTAAAAATGATATTAATCCAATAACTCCCAACACTATACAAAATAGTCCTAACTTATTCATATCTCATAGCAGCACATACTTGTTATTGAATGCTGCTGGTATACGAGCATTCATCATCTAATTACATCTGGGAGTATTATGGATAATGAACCTGTAACACTAGAAGTCGGCCAAAAAGCACCAGATTTTAATGCTCAAATCACGAATGGAGAAAAAATCAAACTTTCTGATATACTATTATCTGGTCAGAAAGTAATACTTTATTTCTATCCAAAAGATAGTACTCCGGGTTGTACGGTTCAGGCTTGCGACTTTAGAGATAATTTTTCTAGACTTCAGAAATCAGGATATAAAGTAATTGGTGTGTCTAAAGATTCCTCTAGTTCTCATCAGAAATTTATTGATAAACATGAATTACCATTCGATTTAATTGTAGATTCAGAAACTGAATTACACCAATTATATGGAGTTTGGAGAGAAAAAATGAATTATGGTAAGACGTATATGGGAGTTTCTAGATCCACATTTGTTATCGATACAGATGGTTCTCTAATCTCAGTTGGATATAACGTAAGGGCAAGTGGTCATGTAGATAGATTAGTCAAAGAACTAGGCTTAGAGTGATTTAGATGGATATCGCACAGAGAAGAGAGATAGTTTCTCGATTCCTTCGAAGATGTGTGACATATGCAGATGCTTCCATTGAAAGAAAAAAATCAAGAAATGAAAATCCTTTAGACATTTCTAACTGGGAAAATTATAGGCAATTCACTTCATTTTCAGCATCAGAAGTAGAATCTGGTGAATTAGATACATGGCTGGAAGAGGGAGATTATCGAGCAGAACCAAATGGATTTTTCGCTCTTTCCGAAAATAGGGAAAGTTTCAATTTGGAAGATTTGTCTCACGAAGAAAGACGGAATTGGTTAGCTTGTTTACTGATGCCTAGACCTATCTCATTAGTTGCTACCATGAGTACCAATGGCGTGCACAATCTTGCCCCAATGTCGTCAATAGGGATAGTTTCTAATTCTCCTCCTTTAATCACAATTAGTCTCTCTAAGAGTCGGGAAGGCAAAGAAAGAGATACTCTAGTGAATCTTAGAAGTCAAGGAATAGGTTCTTCATGTATGATTTTTATTCTTCCCGCTACACTTGAATCAGCAAAAAATGTTCAACTGACTTCATCCAAAATACCTGCAGATGAATCTGAATGGAATTTAATCGATGAAGAAATGATTATTGAAAATGATATGCCAATATTATCCTCGGCAATGGCTGCATTAAGCTGTAAATTAATGGAAATACATCCGTTACCAGGGGGTTCTCTAGCATCTCTAGCGATACTACAAGTAGAATCTATTATATCTTCTAATAATTATTCCGGATTGAACGATATACAGAAATTAATGCAAGTCGATTTCAACAAACTAGGGCCTAGTTCTAGTAAGAACGATTGGAACTTTGAAGTAGATTACTAGTATTGACTTTTCATGGTTCGTGTTCCAATACTTTCATCCCTAATCTATGCTTTTTTGTATCTACCCTCATACCTAATCCTGGAATCATTAAAAGTGAATCATTTTCATTTAGAGAAAAAACTGGTATATTATTAATTTCACCTAAACTCTCAACTTTTCTTTTACAAACTTCTTTTTGGCTGGGCATATGAGATAGCGAACTTATATCTACCAAAATCATACTCCCTTTTGTAATTTCATTTTCAATGCCATCAAGTTGAATTCTTTGTAATTTATCTGGCTTCAGATAAACTACATTTTTCTTGGCTTGCATTTTCAATCTTTCCGTTCTTTCAGACCATAGGGGGTCACCTAAATCGTGGAAATCGGCTCTCGAACTTGACCTAGGTCCCGGGTTTGCTGAAGATTGATTTATTGATGCAGAATCATTAATTATATTCTTCTTTGGATCTGGTAAACCAAGTAGTTTGAATAGGTTTACCATAACCTGTCCTATTCCTCTTCACCAATTAGTTCTTCTATCTCTGAAGCACTCAAAACCTCATTTACAGCGAGATTTTTATCTTCCAAATCTATATTTCCTATCTGGTAATCAGATTCTTTTTCATCATCATCTAAAAGTAAATCTCTATCTAATCCATTATTCTTTATCATAGGTTTATTTTGTTCCTCTTTTATCCTTTTCTTACTGATCTTTTGTTTTTTCCTATCTTCACTAAATGGGTCATAATCGGGGTCATCAAACGCGTCATCAATTGTTCCTTTGGAAGGTACTCTGTATTCATCGTGTTCAGTTTCTTTTCTTTTCTTCATTATCACTGGTGCGGCTACAATAGATAAAATCAAGACTATAATAATTAGAATGCCTATTGGGCTCATAATGAAACTTGTAATTGAAAATGGTTTTTCTTCTACCTGTATTGTAATTCTCATTGAATCAGTAGCATCTCCATCATCTACAGTTAGCTGTACAACAATACTACCTGCGCTATTGAATTGCCATTCTACTATTTTTCCAAGTATATCTTCATCATTAGTTTTATCTCCATCTCCATCACTATCTTTTGAAATATCCATGTCCCAAGAATAGATCATATTTTCCATATCATATAATGAGTCTGTTGTTCCATTTCCGGTCAATATAACTAAATCTCCTGATATTGGATTGTAATCGCTAGGTGACCCAATTCCTACACTTGGTTTCATATTTCTGACATCAATATTAATCTCTACACTTGCTACAGCACCGTCATTATCTGTGACATGAAAAACTATTTTCTCAGGAGCCGTATTAGAATTAGGCCAAGAATATATCAAATTAAATGATTCAATATCACAATCATCAATTTCTGAACCTTGATTATCAGAATTTACTAATGGGTCTAAATCATAGCAAGGAACTAACGTCTCTAAATCGTTTAGCGTATCATCTGCTATTATCGACATTTCTAGATTTTGATCTTCAGCAACTGGAAGGGGCTGAGAAAATGGCCTAATGGTAGGTTCTACATTATTTACTCTAAATGGCACTGTCATCAAATCTGTACTTTCATTATCATCATCGAACACCTGGAATGTGGCTATATGTTGACCGTCAGTTTCGTATATCGCTTCAATTTGGCTTATCGCCGTATTTTGTTGTATAATCTCTAAATCAGGCTTTTCTTCAGCATCCGGTGCCCATACATGCCTCAGTGAAGAAATATCATTTTCTGAATCCTCTGCCCAACCTCTAATTGTAAGTTGATCTCCTTCATTTACTGTGTATAGTCCAAATGAGTTAGGAATAAGTCTATTTCCCTCGAATTTCACTTCCCATTCAGGATTATAAGGTGCAATATTGGTGACTTCTATCGTATATTCCTCTGAGATTGTTGCTCCATCATCATCTGTAGCATCAACTTGGATAGTATATGGTCCTTCTTGATCTAAAGTAACTGTACATTTTATTCCCAATGTTGTACCCTGTTCACAAGGAGCATTCCACACAATATCCACTGGAGCATCTGGTGTTTGTGTATCTTGATCTATTCTTTCTGTAATCTCAAATGTTATTGGTGAGAGAACGGGTATAGTATCAGAATCTGCTACTAAAACAATCTCTGGGTTTCTATTTAAGATGGTTATGTCGCTACTAACTGAATGGAAATCATTTTCTCCATCTGTAACTACCATATTGACAGTGAAAATTCCATCATCATCCCAAGTATATTCGTAAATACAATCAGTTTCTTCTGATGAAACAATATCGCCCTCTAAACTCTCTAAAGAAAATGTACAATAGAAATCTCCTCCATCAGGATCATAAGAATTTGTCCCACTAATTAATACCTCATTGAGAGTTAACATTTCCTCTGCTAATGATAATAAGGCAACTGGAATGGACCCTATAAAAAGTGTAAAATCTCCTTCATTATTCGTTAAATCTCCATCATTAATGTTGATATTAAATGAGGTTGTAGTTTCACCAAATGGCTGATTTGAAGGTACTAACCAAGACACCTCTACTCTTGCTTCTTCAAGACTTGAAAGTGCAGGAATATTGGCGTTCGTTATAGTTCCATCCGGCCCCTCTATCTGAAGAATAGTTGGAGGAGAAACTCTCAATCCTCTATTGATTACAGGAATACTAAATACTATAGAATCATCCCTGATGGCATTAAAACCTACATTTTCATCTAAAGTCAATGTCGAGTTTTCTCTTGTTCTTTCTACAGATACACCATCCTGATTCACATATAAGTCGATTTCATATACGTCCGGATCAATTGTTATGGTACTTGCGCCAATTATAGGATTCTGACTATTAATCCACGCTAAAATTCCATGACTTCCAAGGTCATCTCCTGAGTTTGAATTATCGCCATAAGTACCAGTGTTGAAAGTAACATGAGAACTTCCATTTGATGATGTGGTAATTGTCTGAATATCTCCTTCTATCTCGTATCTAAATTGTAACTGCTCATTAGCAACAGGGTTTCCGTTATTATTACTAACATTTATCCATGCTGATATGTCCATATCAATCGGCGATAGAGGGAATTCTACATCGATATTTATCACTTTTTGTCTACTTGCAGCCTGATAAGAAGAAAGTGAATGAACTGCTGTAAATCCTAAACTTTCAATTGTCTCCATTTTGACATCTCCTCTAACAGCTGGGCAAAACCATTTGTATCCTGTATCTTCTCCATCCGCATTTGTACTAGATATGTTGTAAGAAGTAGTACAACTAGCATAACTGACTCCTGAAAATCCCTGACTAACTACTTCGTAGTTTGCATTCCTTTGCGAAACAGTATCATCTGGAATATCTACATAATCACTAGATCCTGCATAGGTTGTGGTTGCAGTATAATCTTGGCTCCATGACTCTCCTACTGAAATTGGGAAATCATAACCTTCTAGTGGTGGTGAATAACTTTGATCAACTTCTAAAGTTCCAACTGAAACGTCAATACACCACCAAAGAAAATCTCTACAGAAATTAATATCAATTGTTGCTTCCTGAGATACAGTTGCTAAATCAGAAGCCCTAATTATTGAAACAGTATCCATATTGACTTCCAAGTCTCCTGGTTGTCCATCTAAATCGATATTATTTGCTTCATAATAGCCTTGAGATTCTACTTTGTAAACTAAGCTAGAACTGTTATCCACTGTTGTGAGATAAATATCTGTTACAGTACTTACAAGTGTCCCCGTCAATGTCTGTAAGTTAGTATTTACGCCAGAATCGACAATGAAGTCAACCATATCTAGATATCCGTTGTAGTTCCATGTATCAGCAATTTTCCAAGTTGGAATATCTATCAAATTATTATTTCTTGATATTGATTCAATCTTCATTTCGTTTTCATCATCTAATTGCAGATGTTTTTCTGGTACGTAAATGCCTGAAAAAATTGAAAACATCAGTAAAAATACTAAAGAATAAGTCACTGTATCTCGAGAGCGCATAGCGCTCTCGAACGGTTAGGCGTTCATCAATCTCGCGATTGTCATGTCTCTAACTGTTTTACAACAAATCAGCAAGTTCGTCCTGAATAAACTGAACAGCTTCGAGGATCTCATCTTTGTGTCTTGCACCTGTAATTACCATCTTTCCGCTACCGAAGATCAAACATACAACTTTAGGATAATCTAATCTGTAGATTAGTCCTGGGAATTGTTCTGGTTCATACTCAACTTTGTCGAAAGGTAAGTGGAATGTTAAATTATTTAGATTCAATTTCCTTGGCAGTGCTGCAAGAGGTTCGCCTTCTCTAATACCTCTAATTCTTGAATCATTAGCTTCCACTTCTTCATCTGTTGCTGCTCTAATTCCTCCACCATCTAAATCGATAACTCTTGTATTATTATCGTCCATCCTAGCGGTCCCATAATAATCCTCGGGGTAGAAAAGGGAATATGTGGCTACCATATTTTGTACCTCTATTTCCACGTCTTTTAAGTCCCATGTATCGATACCTGCTGCTCTTAAATCAGCAGTCATTCTCTCGATTCCAGTATGGATGTTTTGTTCATTTTTACCGCCAGTACAAACTGCTCTTCCTGACCTGAACATTAGTATTGCAAGTTTTGGATCGACTACTCTGTAAACGACTCCAGGGAATTGTTCGGGTTCGTATTCACAATTCAATTGAATTGCGATATCCGGAAGGTCTAGTTCTTCCGCAACTCTTGTTGATGCAACTACATTCACTACAGTTAGGCGTTCTTCGTCACTAAGCATATCGCTCGCACCTATGTTTACTTTATAAAGAATAGTTGTCCTGAAAACAAATTAATTTCTATTTAATTTCTATTTTTCTTGATATGAACTCCACTGGAGCCGAATTTTGAGATTAATGGCTTTCCACCACATAATTCAATTTCTTGAGCTACTCTAGTGGGGTTATCTGTTAGAGCAACCATACATCCTCCACCCCCTGCTCCTGTAAGTTTTGATCCAAATGAATGCGGTCTTGTCGCGGAGACCATCAGGTCTAATAAATCGCTACTGACTCCTAATTTTTTTAACTTTTCATGACAACTGTCCATTGCCATTCCAACTGCTTCCAGATTGCCCGCTTTCAATGCAGTAAGACCTGCAATAGTAATATTTTCAATGGATTCCATTTCATCATAAAGTTCTGGATTTTGTTTCAATCTTTCTGCAACACCTGAAACCATTTTACCTGTAGGGGAAGATTGTCCTGTGAAACCTAGGACTAACCATGATTGATTGATATTTTCATGTAATTCTGCACGATGAATTGACCAACTTCTTTTCCCTTCAGGGGTCACAAGACTAGTGTCAAAAACATGTCTCAATGTGTCTATTCTCTCTCCTGAAACCACAACACATCCTCCAAGTGAGCTTGCTGCAGAATCAGTCGGGCTAGCTCTTCCTTCTTGAGTAGCAGCTTCTGCTGAATGCCCTATTTTTGATAATTTAATCAAATCTATTTCTTTATTGGGTTTAGTAAATTGGTGCAGTGCTGCCCCCATCGCATTCGAAAGTGCAGCACTTGATCCAAGTCCTGCCCCAGAAAATAAATCCGATTTAACATTGATTCTCAAAGGCTTTCCTTCATAATTAAACAGGTCTTTTATGATGTGTTGTATATGTGGGTGCTTGTTAGGATCGAATCTTTCAAATCCATCTGTATTGTATCTATTATTAATTTCCCAATTCTCAGATTCTTCAATTGTAATTTCAACTCCAGAATCTATGGAAACAGCAACAGCAGGGTGCCCATAAACAACCGCATGTTCTCCAAACAAAATACACTTACCGGGTGCGAAGGCAGTAGACACAGCCTATCGGTAGAGGGCATAGGAAATTAGTATTGGGTATGTTCTATCAATCGGTTAATTGAAAGTACTGTTTCTCTTCCGAGGCGTGTTAGTTTATCGCCAAGTCGGGAGAAATGGATTATGGAACACCCTCTAGAGATGCAATATGGGCCAATAGATGGATGGATAATCCTTCTTTTAATGGGAGGACTGTCAATCTCATTTTTCGTATATCAAGTTATTAAGGCAACTAGATTGGTAATGCTAGGTGCTCCCGACAATCGTTTCGATTCCTGGGGTTTAAGAATCAAAGAAATGCTAGTTGGTTGGTTAGGGCAAAAAAAAGTTCTTCGAGATAGAGTTGCAGGAACTATGCATGTACTCATGTTTTGGGGATTCCTAATGTTAGGAAGCGATATGCTTGATCTTGCTAGTGCGAATTACTTTTCCGAAAACTTGCTTCCTTCAATCCTCAAAAATCCGTGGAATGGTATGGTGGAATTAGGTTACACTACTGCTTTGATAGGTGCTACAGCTGCATTGATTAGAAGGGTTGCTTTCACTCCAGAAAAACTCAAAGGGAAATCACAGTTAGAAGGAAATTTCATCCTTGTTCTAATCCTGACTATTACATCTACTTCGTTTATTATTGAATCTCCAGAGAACCCTTCATCAATTTGGGAACCTATTGGGTATTGGGTATCAGACAGTTTAGATTTGAGTTCTAGTGTCATAGTAGCATCTTATTGGGCACATATGTTTGCAATTTGCTGCTTCTTGGTATTAATTCCGGTTTCTAAGCATATGCATTTAGTAATGGCGATTCCAAATGTTTTCTTCCATGACACCAATGCATTAGGAACAATGCGTCCTCTAGCTGTGGATGATAATGGAAAAGCAGTTCCTTTGGAAGATTTGGATATTGATTCATTTGGTGTTAGTACTTTCGACCAATATACATGGAGGCAAATTATTGATGGGTGGTCATGTACATCTTGTGCACGATGTCAGGATGTTTGTCCTGCTTACGAGTCTGGTAAAGGGCTCAATCCTATGCAGGTAATCCACGATGTTAGGAACTATGCTAATGAGTATGCTCCTATATTATTGAAAGGTGAGAATCCCGAAGAAACTATGCTAGCACGAATAACTAGTGAGGCTGTTTGGGCATGTACAACTTGCAATGCATGTGTGGATATCTGCCCACTCTACATTGAACACGTCCCTAAGTTGACTGATCTAAGAAGAAATGCAATGATGGAAACTATGGAATACCCAGAAGAACTTAATGTTGCTATGGGTAATTTAGAATCTGCTTCAAATCCTTACGGTTTCGGACCACATGAGAGAGCAGACTGGGCTTCTGATTTAGATGTGAAAGTTGGTCAGCCAGCCGAATATATCTATTTCGTCGGCTGCGCTGCTAGTTTCGATGAAAGAAATCAAAAAGTAGCTCGTGCAACTATTTCTTTGATGAAAGAAGCAGGATTAGATGTAGGAATTTTAGGGATGCAAGAAGGATGTTCCGGAGATCCGGCAAGAAGGGCGGGGAATGAATATCTCTTCCAAATGTTGGCTGAAACTAATATTATGACTTTCCAAGAATTAGGCGTCAAAAGAATTGTAGCATCTTGTCCACATTGTTTCCATACTTTAGGTAAAGAATATTCAGATTATGGTGCTGATGAACTTGAAGTGTTCCATCATACCGAGATCATGGCAAAGTTACAAGAAGAAGGTAAACTCCCTGAATTTGACAAGGAAGGTAAGAGCATTACATTCCATGATCCTTGTTACTTGGGTCGTATTGGAGATGTTATAGATGAACCTAGATCAGTTCTAGGTGGAGTTGACGTAGAGATTGAAAGACATGGAAAGGATTCATTTTGTTGTGGAGCAGGAGGTGCTCAAATGTGGATGGAGGAAGATTCCGATAAAAGAGTGAATAAAATCCGTGCAGAAGAAATTGCTGCAACAGGTTGTGACACAGTGGCTATCGGCTGTCCATTTTGTTCAGTTATGGTGAAAGATGGTCTTGATACAGTAGGCTCAGAGATGGATGTAAAAGATGTAGCAGAACTATTATGGGAACAGATTGTCGCTAGGGATAAAGAGATTCACTCTTCTGCAAGTTTAACAAATGATTGATAATTACAATATTAAACTTAATCACTCTCGTAAGCCCATGAGTAATGAGTTTAGATTCCTTGGCCTAACAATACCAAATTTAGCAATACTTTCGGGTTCAATCCTGATTCTTTGGGGTTTCTTTTCTTATATCGCTAGTGATTCAGGCAGTATTACTGCCCTTATACCTTCATTTTTTGGTATTCCATTACTCATTCTTGGATTCCTTTCGATCAGAAATGAATCAAATAAACATCATTACATGCACGCTTCAATGATTATAGCTTTAATTTCTGTATTAGGTGGCTTTAGAATTTTCCAAATTGAAGATGCTAGTAATCTTACATTAGCGTCCCATCTAATTCTTCTAGTAGTAGGCATAATTTTCATGGTAGGCGGTATACTATCTTTCAGACATGCCAGAAAGTTAAGAGAATCACTTGGTGAATAGGTATGAGGCCATTAATTGGTATAACTACTTCAGTGAATTTAAGAGATTATGAGACTCTTGGGCAATCTGTTATAATGGTTCCAGAGAGTTATTCTAGGGCGGTTAAAGAAGCAGGGGGGATCCCTCTTTTAATCAGCGAATGTGAAGATGCTGAAGAATTATTGGATGTTTTAGACGGATTGATAATTTCTGGAGGAAGAGATATTAATCCCAGCCTTTATGGTGAAGAATTACATGAAAAAACTATTGATATTAACGAACAGCAAGATGAATGGGAGAAGTCTCTAATTGAAGGCGCTATAGAAAGAGATATGCCAATGTTGTGCATTTGTAGAGGTCATCAATTGCTTTGTGCAATCAGAGGTGGAAAATTATTCCAACATCTTCCAACAACTAAAGGATTCGAGAAACACGGGGAAACCGGAGGAAAATGGTCTAATCACAAAATTAAATTAAGTCCTGAATCGCTAATTTATGATATCTTGGGTGGAGAAGTAATCGGTAATTCAGGACATCATCAGGGTGTGTTTGATGCTGGAGATTTGGATGTAGTAGGTAGAACCTCTGATGGGCTAATAGAAGCAGCTGAATTGCAAAGCTGCAGATTTTTAGTTTCAATACAATGGCATCCTGAAATGTGCGGTCATGTAGAAATATTTGAAAGATTAATTCAAGTTTCTAGCCAGTGAAACAGTTTGATTATTAATCTAGGAGTATACCGCTGTCTGTTTGCCTGCCTCTCGCCCAGTAATTGGTATCACCTGCCCCTCAAGACCGACTAAATGGGCTAAATGGGAACTTGACGCTGTAGTATTGCCAACAACATATCACAAAATGGTAGTTAGATGTGGAGGGATTCCTATCTTGATACCTCCTGGGACAAGTGCAGAGATAATTGAGAGTATTGATGGTTTGATTGTTTCTGGCGGTCCAGATATTAGTCCAGAAATTTATGGTCAAGAAAATGGTAATTTTACTTTTGAAACATATCCCGAACAAGATATTTCGGAAATTGCTTTGATTAAATCTGCTATAAAAGAAAATCTTCCTTTACTCTGTATTTGTCGTGGTTTCCAGTTATTATGTGCAATTCATAATGGGGTATTGTATCAACATCTTCCTGAAACTGATGGTTTTGAAGAACACGGAGGTTGGGATGGAAACGTCACTGAGCACGGAGTTGAAATTATTTCAGGTTCTAAATTAGAGGAAATTATGGGGAGTAAAATCATTGTCAATTCAACTCATCACCAGGGCGTTAAAGATCCTGGCACACTAAAAGTTACTGCATTTTCTACGCATGATGGTTTAATTGAAGCTGTTGAATTAGATGAACTTAGTTTTGGTATAGGTGTTCAGTGGCATCCTGAAAGAATAGAACATGTTAGTTTATATCAAGCGTTAATAAATTCAGCGCGAGGTTCATGACTGTAATACCTCCACCATCATTTGATAGAATGACACTGCGGCTGTATGATACTCGTTCCCGAGTCAAAAGAATTTTTCAGCCTCTTGTAGAGGGAGAAGTAGGAATTTATGTTTGTGGGATTACTCCTTATTCGCCTAGCCACATTGGGCATGCTCGTCAAGCAATCGCTTTCGATATCATAGTTAGATGGTTTAGAAAGAGCGGTTATAAGGTCAATCATATCACAAATTTCACTGATATTGACGATAAAATCATAGCAATTGCAAATAATGAAGAAGTTAACTTCTTAGAAGTGGCAAATAGAAATATTGAGGATTATTTTGAGGTTATGAATTTACTCAATGTGTTACCCGCCGATGCATATCCAAGAGTAACTGAAACTATACCTGAAATAATTTCTATGATATCTAGTTTGGTAGCAAGTGGTAATGCCTATGAGTCCTCTGATGGTGTTTATTTCGAAATCAATAGTGCACCTGAAAAATATGGCCAATTAACTGGCCAAACTCTAGAAATGGTTCAGGAGGGTGCAGGAGGTAGAGTGACAGAAACAGGTTCTAATAAAAGGAATCATAGAGATTTTGCATTATGGAAGTCTGCCAAGGAAAATGAACCATCTTGGGATAGCCCATGGGGTAAAGGTAGACCTGGGTGGCATATTGAGTGCTCTGCAATGTCTCTAGAATTTTTAGGTGAAATATTCGATATTCATGGCGGGGGCTCAGATTTAATATTCCCTCATCATGAGGCTGAAATTTTCCAGTCGGAATGTTGCCTCAATCATGACCCAGTCGTACAGTACTGGATTCATAATGGTATGATTAATGTTGATGGAGAAAAAATGAGTAAATCATTAGGAAACTTTTGGACTATTAGGGATGCGATCTCTAAAGTCCATCCTTTAGAATTAAGATATTGCTTAATTAACGCGCCTTATAGACAACCAGTTGAATTTAATGATGTAATGCTTGAAGATTCGTCAAATCATTATCAAAAACTGATTTCAGTTTATGGTGAAGGTCTTTCTCTATACGGAAAGAAGTCATGGCAAAATTCAGATTTCTTAGTCTCTTCCAGTAATAATTTTTCTAATGGAATGAATGATGACTTCAACACTAGGGTTGCAGTTGTAGAAGTACAGTCAGTAGTTAAATATTTGAGAGATAAAATTGATTCTAATAACGAAGAAGAAATTTGTGCTTCAGTATCATGGTTGTCAGACTTTGCAGGTGAAGTTCTAGGACTTCTTCCAGAAGATGATTCTCTTCTTGAAAAAGCTAATCAGAAGAATGCTGCTAAATCCGCTATATCAGAGCTAGTCAATGATTTATTAAATCAGAGAAAAGTTGCCCGCGAGGAGAAAAATTGGGATAGAGCAGATGAAATTAGAAGTGAATTAAATGAAATGGGTATAATTGTTGAAGACTCCCCTAGTGGACCTATCTGGAGATTGAAATAAAATATTTTTATTCTTACTTCTTAGAATCCACAGCGAAGTACCGATAAGTCATATCACCTCCGAGATAATGTGTCTATCCCCTCCGTGATTGAAACTACATGTGTGGTTTTGATAGTTTTTAGTACTGTAATGGCAGGTTGTCTTGATTCATCAGACACGATTTCCGAGGAGGAAATTGATTGGGATAAAAATTTGATCTATGTAGAAGATCCATTAACTCATGAAGACGCTAGAGAATTTATAGTTGGTTCACCTTCAACAAATGATACTTGGGGAGAGTCTTTTTGGGCAGTATTCGGTAATGAAGAAGGAGGAAATTGCTGTGAACATTATCTTGCTGGGACCAAAGAGGGATGGATTGTGAATTTTGGAGGTGAATACCCTACTTGGTCAGAAGATAGAGGACATACGTGGCAAGAATATCGACCAACTATCTTCTCACAGATTGGCTGTATGGAACCTAAACCGACTCTGCCAGGGCAAGAAGGACTTGGGGAAGGAAGTATTGTCCAGGCAACTAATGGTGATTTAATTTCAATGGGATGGTTCCCGTACCCAAGTGCTAGTGGAGCAGATCAATTCTATGCATTCCTATATGACGCAGAAGATGAAGAATGGACTTGGTGTTTTAATCGAACACCCGAACCATTCTATGATAGGTCTTGGCAAGTTGAGGTCATTGGCCCAATTAATGGGGGAGTCTACGGAAATGGAGATTATGCTAGTTTAGTCATATCTAATTTCTGGCATCAAGTTCAGAATGTTGGAGGACAGATATCTACTGATGGATTAAATTATGATTATTTCCCATTCCCAGATAGAGATGGAAATTTAGATAGTATTGAAGTAAATCTTATTTCTTCTGATTTAGGAGTTGAATGGGACTTTACTAAGCCCCACAAGGAAATGAGATCTTTCCCAGTCCCATCTGGAGGTCTTTATTTTCCAAATTATTTTGTTGATGGTACTGACGCGTATCTAGATACATCACTTAATTGGTGGTCTGCTACAAACCAAAATGGTTCATCACTTCCTTCAGAATATTGTGCTTTTGATTCATCCAGCGCACTACATTGTGTATTATCTGAGTCAAATATGGTTACCCATCTTATGTCTTGGGATGGCGGTGAAAGTTGGCAGAATTACACTTACGACCTATCAGGTGATGCTAGTGCAATTGAGGAATGGGAGTTCCATTCAAGCGGAGTTCACGATCTCTTTGTTTTGAATGTGAGATATCAAAGTTCTTCTGGTCCTGATATTGATATTGCATGGCATGTTCGTGATTTTTCTGAATCATTGGTCCCTGATACAAAGACCCTAATTGGTCAAGGAGATTTAGATTCTACATCAGGTGCAGGTGCAGATATTAGATTTGATTTTGCGAGTATGGGTATACTTCCAGATGGTGGTTCTTTTATTGCTTATCATGATTCAACTGATCCCGACCCTCTATTCGCAGTTGAACTACTTCTTCCAAGTGAATATAGTGATAATTAGAATTAATTTATTTCTTTAACAGAGAAATTTACTCCAATGCCATCAACTTCGAAATATTCTATTTTTTTGGGAATATCGCCTTGATTAATACTTGCATTTCCGGCTCTCGTCTCAATCTGTATGTGTGACCAGTCGTTATCAAATAATTGTTCTTTAGAATCAATCCACACGTCAAGCTCAATTAATGCCTCAACATCAAGATTTTTCTCTTTTCTTTTCGCTTGTACATGCCTAATTATATCTCTGGCCAGACCTTTTGACACTAAATCCTCATTTAGTGACATATCCAAAACTAATGAAACATCGCCTATTTCTTCAAAAGATATAGTTGCAGCGGCAAAGTTTTCTTTCTCAACTCTTCTCAATTCAATATCTTCCATTGTTATATCGTATCCCTCTAAGATACAAATTTCAGCTTCAATTTCAAGTAGAATATTATCTGGATCTGCATTTTCTAGCAATTCTAATACCGCAGGTAAATCTTGCCTACATTTTTTACCTAACGATTTACGATTTGGAGCGATTTCAATTCTTTGGAATCTATCAAGATCTTCTTCAGTGGTA
Organism: Thermoplasmatota archaeon; assembly: GCA_030828405.1. Classification (GTDB taxonomy): domain Archaea; phylum Thermoplasmatota; class Poseidoniia; order Poseidoniales; family Thalassarchaeaceae; genus MGIIb-O2. Next base: position 29,044 of record JAURCP010000010.1, on the reverse strand, counting down.
AGTTCCTCAACATTCAACTCTTCAGCCAATATTTCATGAAAATCTGAAATATCTGGGCCTCCAACAATCCAACCAGACTTACAAGGTAATCTCTGTCTTCTACCTGCCTCGACCCTTACTCTTCTCCCAGTCTCAGCTAACTTTCTTACCAATGCCATTTCTTGTTCAAGTACCCAATTTTGAGGAGGTAAATTTCTCTCTACCAAATTAGAACCAACTGGCCAATCTGCAAGATGTACTGAATGCCCAGTTAGGTCTCTATGGATTTGGTCAGGTATGAATGGAGAAACCGGTGCCATTAATCTACAGACAGTGAGTAATACTTCGTGGAGAGTATGTTGACAAGACCTCTTATCGTTACTTTCATCTTCATTCCAAAGTCTTCTTCTAGATCTTCTAACATACCAATTAGATAAGTCATTGATAACAAAATTTTCTAGTTCTCTTCCAGCTTTATGGAAGTTCCAAGAAATGAAGTTTTCATGGTAATTTTCAGCAACTGTTGTCATTCTCGAGAGAATCCATTTATCTAAATGGCTTCTTTCTTTTATATCGACATAACTATCTTTTTCTTCTGGATCAAAATTATCCAAAGATGCATAATCTGAATAGAACCTATGTACATTCCATAGAGTAAGGAACATTTTAGCATACGATTCCCTAACTCCATTAGGGTCAAAGTTTGTAGGGGTCCATGGTGCACTCTGTGTCATCATGTACCATCTAATTGCATCAGAACCTTCCTTGTTAAAATGGTCCCAAGGATTAACCACATTGCCTCTTGATTTACTCATTTTTTTACCATCTTTATCTAAAATATGGCCTAGAGAAAGACATCTCTTATAAGCCACATTATCGAAAACGGTAGTAGATACAGCTAGTAATGAATAGAACCATCCTCGAGTCTGATCAACAGCTTCACAAATATAGTCTACTGGAAAAACACCCTCAAATTTCTCTTTATTCTCAAATGGGTAGTGCCATTGGGCAAAAGATGCGCAACCGGAATCAAACCAACAATCCATAACATATGGCTCCCTAATCATCTCTCCCGAACAATCATCATTACTGCAATTTAGTTTGACATCGTCAACATAGGGTCGATGTAATTCAGGAGGTATAGGTGAATCATCTGTCTTCATTGATATCATTTCTTCAATACTACCAACACAATGTTCATTATCACATTCATTACATATCCATACTGGGATTGGTGTACCCCAGTATCTTTCTCGACTAATCGCCCAGTCTTTGATATTAGACAACCATTCGCCCATTCTTTTCGTTCCAGTCCACTCGGGTGCCCATTCAACTTCTGAATTATATTGAATTATTTGCTCTTTTACTGCGGTCATTTTTACGAACCAACTGTCCATTGCATAGTACAGTAAAGGATGATCGGTCCTCCAACAATGTGGGTAGTCATGAGTGTAAATATGCTCACGGTAAAGTTTACCACATGAATTTAACAAATCGATTATATCTGAGTCACATTCTTTGACATACCTACCGTCTAACATATCATGAGTGCCTTTGATAAATTTCCCATCCATTCCGACTGTATGTTGTGAAGGAAAACCTTCTTTCATTCCAAGATTATAGTCATCTTCTCCATACATTACAGCAGTATGAACAACACCTGTACCATCGCTTGTTGTAACAAAATCGGCTCCAACTACTGTCCATGCATTAGAATCACTACCATCGATTGCTCCAGGGAATAATGGCTCATATGATTTTCCAATCAACTTAGAACCAGGGAATTCTTCCAAAACTTCCATTTTATGCCTTAGGACATTTCCTAGAAGATCTTTGGCTAGAATTAGTTCATCTCCTAATTCAGCTCCTCCTCTACCTTCCCAAGAATTTGAAGGTTCAGCAGTAATTTTAACACGGCAATATGTTACTTTTGGCCCTACAGCGAGACCTACATTCCCTGGTAAAGTCCAAGGTGTTGTAGTCCAAGCTAAAATGCAAGAATTACTATCCTTTAACTTGAATTTTACGAATACAGCAGGCTCTGAAACTTCTTTGTAACCCTGAGCGACCTCATGACTAGAATAACTTGTGCCGGTTTGAGGGCAATAAGGTAGTACTTTGTGTCCTCTGAAAAGAAGGCCTTTGTCGAACATCTGTTTCAATGACCACCAAGCAGATTCTATGTAATCATCGTGTAAGGTGACATAAGGATCATCCATATCTACCCAGAAACCCATTCTCTCAGTCATCTCTCTCCAAGCCTGTTCATAAGTCCAAACACTCTCTTTACATTTCTGATTAAATGCTTCCATTCCAAAGTTTTCTATTGCCTCATTAGACATTAAGTCAAGTTGTTTTTGCACCTCAATTTCAACTGGCAAACCGTGTGTATCCCATCCTGCCTTTCTTTCGACAATATGACCTTCCATTGTTTTCCATCTACATACCATATCTTTGTAAAGTCTAGAAATGACATGATGAATTCCTGGTTTACCATTTGCAGTAGGAGGGCCTTCCAAGAACGTAAATGGAGAGTCTTTTAATCTTCTATTTTCAATTGATTGATAGAATATTTTTTCTTCATTCCATGTCCTAATTAATGAATTCTCAAGAGCTACTGGGTCTAGATTTCCAGCTGCCTTCGGTACAGTCATATCAACTCCGACAGTAGACGCTTTCTTGAACGTGACTAATTGTAAAAATTGATTAATTCTTAAGCACGACTTCAAAAGGCATGACCTTTTGGATTATTACATATGACTGATACTATCGTATTGAATGTTGGAGGTATGACTTGTGAAGGCTGTTCAAATCGAGTCAAAGATACTCTCGAAAGTATCGATGGTGTTAACTCGGCAGAAGTTTCTCATGTATCAGGCATTGCTTCAATTGAGCATCAAAATGTATCAAAAGAAATTTTGACATTTAGTGTTAAAGGAATTGGCTACACAGTTGACGGAGAAGGTGAAGATTTTGATTGGAGAGATGGTGGTGTTTGGAAACAATCTGCTCACAATACTAAATGGTGTTTAGTGGGTTGTAGCATAGGCGACTTTGGTACTATTGTAGCCTTTCAGTTTGTCCCCTATCTCATTTCTCTTGAATGGAATGCAATGATGATAATGGCTTTAGCAATGTTCAATGGAATAATGACCTCTATCGCTCTTGAAACGTTCATTTTATCTGCTCAAATGGCGCTTAGAGATGCATTTAGAGTTGCAATAGGTATGTCATTAATCTCGATGATTTCTATGGAGGCTGCGATGAACTTAGTTGATTTTGTTTTAACCGGTGGTGCTAAACTTACCTGGTGGGTAATCTTACCCATGCTTATAGCAGGTTTCTTAACCCCTTGGCCGTATAACTACTGGAGACTAAAGAAGTATGGAATTTCTTGTCATTAGGAGGTATGCCTTTGCATGATTGGAATAGCTTAGTCCAAGATATATCTAACTGGATTTTAAAATATGTAGAAAAAAACAATATTTCTACTTTGGTGGTAGGTGTTTCAGGAGGTATTGATTCTGCAGTCACATCAACTCTATGTGCCAAAACTGGATTAAGAACTGTAGTAGTTAATATGCCGATTAATCAAGATATTTCTCAATATAATCTTTCAAATCAACATATCAATTGGTTAACCTCAAAATGGAGTAATGTTGAAAGTCATATTATTGATTTGTCCGAGTCATATGACATTCTGAGTACTAAATTAACTGAGTATAATGTTTCAGAATTATCATTGGCGAATACTAGAGCCAGACTGAGAATGTCTACATTGTATGCGCTAGCAGGATCGACAAATGGTATCGTAGTCGGAACAGGAAATAAGGTAGAAGATTTTGGAGTTGGATTTTTCACAAAGTATGGCGATGGCGGCGTAGATATATCGCCTATAGCGGACCTTTACAAATCAGAAGTATACTCATTAGCGAAATCTTTACAGATAATTCAATCCATTCAAGATGCTCTTCCTACGGATGGACTTTGGAATGATGGGAGGACTGACGAAGATCAGATAGGGGCTACATATGAAGAATTAGAGTGGGCGATGAATGAAATTGAAAATCCATCTTTAGAAAAACAACTCAATGAGAGACTCGCAGAAGTAATGAAGATATATTTGAAATTTAATCGTATGAATTCACATAAAATGAAGCCTATTCCTATTTTCAAGTTTAACCGTTAGATTGAAGTATATATACGTACACATTGTCATATGGGATCTTCAATCGGATATGCTGACAGCGGTCACAAAATGGCAGTAGAATTTGATAGGAAAATAATTATTTATTGGTGGTTGACTACTAACTTAACGCTCCTTTCAACATTAATTGGAATACCTGTGATGATATTCTGGCTACCATTTGGATGGATTATTCATCAAAAACAGTACGAACATATGTCGGCCGCTCTAACAGATCGTTCAGTAAATATGCGTATGGGATGGCTCTTCAAGAAACAGCAGAACATACCTCTAGACAAATTAACAGATGTTTCAATTCATGAAGGTCCAATACTAAACGCATTTGGCGTTGTTAGAATGCAATTTGAGACCGCGGGTGCGGCCCCATTTATCCTAACAGGAGTTAAGAACTCTGAACAATTCCGTGATTTAGTTCTCGAGCAGAGAGATTCTTTAGTATCAAATCCAATTTCTCATGCCTCTAATTTAGGTTCAGAAGATTTATTTATGGAAATTAGAGACCTACTGAAAAGTATCGATTCTAAAATAAGTGAATGATTAGTTAATCAGTTACTCTGTAGAGCGATACAAAGTACGAATACTAAACACTTCTTGGGAAGCACGTGGCAGCAACTTTGGAAGAACCAAAGTACGAGTTAGTAAGTACTCATGAGAATTTTGAAATACGGCTTTATGAAGAAGTAATCCAAGCGCGAGTATCAAGAAAAATAGTTGAAAGATTAACACCCACGAATAATTTTAGAGTTATTGCTGGATATATTTTTGGCAATAATAAATCCAATGAAAAAATTTCTATGACCGCACCTGTGGAAATGTGGGATGATAATTTAACGATGAATATGGCATTTACCATGCCTTCAAAATATGCTATTACAGAATTACCTGAGCCAAACAACTCATTAGTTGAAATCACGAAAGTCCCTGAAAGATTGATTGCAGTAATGAGATTTTCTGGGTTTTATGGTTCTAAAAAGGTAAATAAATTAGCACAGAGATTGGAAAAATTACTGATTAAGGAAAATTTTCAACCTCATGGGAATCATATTCTCGCAGTTTATGACCCTCCTACTAAGTTACCATTTTTTAGAAGAAATGAGATTTTGATCCCAATTAAAGAAATAACTTATTCAGAAGCAATAGATTCAGAGGGTGTATTATGAGTATGCAGAGATGTGGGGAAGTTGAAGTTTTATCTTCAATTGAACAGGGAGAGGATGTCAATCTAATTCTAATCAAAAGAGGCGCCCAATCAACAGCCATTAGTGAAATACTAGTCCATGCTGAAAAATCAAGAATTAAGATTATTTATGGTTCGGAAAACGATCTTTGGCGAATGTCTCGTTCTAATTCTGAAGGTATTCCAAATATCCTATGTTTAGTCGGACGTAATCCTGATTCTTCATTAGAAGAAGTACTATCTAAAGGAGGGCTTGTTTGGCTACTTGCCGGGGCTTCTTATCCCGTAAATATCGGTTTTTGTATTCGAACTGCTGAAGTTTCTGGTTCAGACGCAGTTATTATTGATGCTTCTTTGAATAACCAAGAAAGAAGTGCTGCAAAACGTGCTTCAATGAAAGCTCATAGGTTCTTACCTGTTTTCTGGACTTCTGGTTTAGAATCAATATTAATGGCTAAGGATTATGGCTTCAAGATAATCTCTGTAGAAGATGTCGGCGAGTCAGCACCTTGGGATATTGATATGACTGGGAATATTGTTCTAATTGTAGGAGGGGAGCGAAATGGCATACCTGAACATATTTTAGAACAATCTGATGAGATAGTTAGAATTCCTATGTCAGGTTTTGTCCCTTCATTCAATTTACAGGCTCCATTAAGTTATGTCGCTATAGAAGCTCAGAGGCAGAGAAGTTGATTATTTTCATGATTTTACCTTTATGTTTTATCGAGTCTCTGTGCTGCCCGTAGAGTATGAATGTGCCTAGCGAGTTAATTTCAATGCTTGAGGGTAAACATGGTACAACCAAACAGAAAGCTGCAAGATTAGTAGTAGATCTTGCATCTAGTGCAGGAGCGATTGACTTCGTCCGTTGTGAACATTCTCATGTATCTGGAGTGAGTGTAATCACCGGGGGGCACGGACTTCGTCGTTTTCTTTCCGATTTAGCTGGGGATGATAGAGGAGTCGTTTCAATCCCTACTACACTTAATTCAGCCGGTTGTGATAGAGAAAAAATGGAAGAAATGGGTATAGATTATCCGGATTTCTTGAAGCATCAATTTGAGATCATTGATGCTTACAATAATCTTGGAATTGAGGCGACACTATCGTGTACCCCTTATGATAGAGGGATAGATTTAGCGGAAGGAATTGGTTCCTGGGCGGAATCAAACGCGGTTTGTTTTTCTAATTCCTATACTTCTTTGATTACAAATAGAGAATCCGGTTTATCAGCGTTGGCAACAGCATTAACGGGGTGGGCACCTTTATGGGGTCTTCACATCGAAAAAAATCGAGTACCAAACATTCATGTTACTGTAAAATGTTCAATGGAAAATATTTCTGATTGGAGTGTTTTGGGCGACTGGATTGGTAAGCAGATAAGACCTGAATGGAAGTTGCCTTGGGGAATGATGCCGCATATTTCTGGGCTCCCTGATTATGCAAGTTTTGAAATGAGAAAAGCATTGACAGCAGCAGCTGCAAATTATGGTTGCCCTATGCTTTGGGCTGATGGCCATACCGCTGTCCCTCCAACTGTTGATAACTATGAAGGAGAACTAGTATTCTCTGAAGATGATTTACAATTACGATATCAAGAATTGTCACCTAATGGTATAGTTGATCTTGTAGTAATTGGTTGCCCTCAAGCCAGTGTGGGAGAGGTTAGAACTACTGCATCATATGTCCGTTCAAAGATGGAAAATGGAGGAATTATACCTGATTCTCGACTTTGGATATTTACCAGTGGTCATAATTATGATATTTTGGAATCTGATGGAACTGTAGATTTGTTAGAAGAAGCCGGGGCATTAGTATTGAAAGATACATGTCCAGAAGTAACTCCTTATAACAGGAATAAGTATAATCATATTCTTACTAATTCACTTAAAGCAGAGCATTATTTGACCTCAGGTCTAAACAAAATGCCAACCAGTGTATCAACTATTTTGGATTGTGTAGAACATGCATTTAATCCTAATTTAATAGATTCTCCGAGACCAACTTTAGATTCAATTATTATTAAACCAATGCATTCCAATAAGACACATAGAAACGGTAGTTTGGAAATAATTGGTAAGAGTCTACCTAGTCAAAAAGAATGGTCGATAGAAGGGCAGGCTCTAGTAACTGATGTCCCAATTACATATCTAGGATATGTAAACAGAGATACTGGTATCATCGAAGAGAAAGGTCATCCCTTAGATGGAACTGCTATAGAAGATACAATTCTAATTTATCCAAAAGGTTCTGGTTCTACAGTTGCTCCGTTTGTCTTAATGGGATTAATTTACACTGGTAAAGGGCCCAGGGCAATAGTAAACTGTGATGTATGTCCTCTTACTTTGCCTGCTGCCTCATTACTAAACGTACCATATGCTCATGGGTTCGAATCTGATCCTACATTAGAAGTAAATACAGGGGATCAAGTTTCGATTAAACTTATTGAAGGAGTTGTCAGTCTTTCAGTTATATCTCGCGTAAGCGAGGATTGATGACTGATAGTTGCTTCAGTCATGATGTGAGTACACGACCCAATCCTGAACCTTGCCGCCCACAAGACAAAGGCAAGTTTGAAATTTTACAAAAAGATGGTGCGGCTAGAATAGGGCGCTTGCATACTAATCATGGCATGCTTAATACACCGATGTTACTACCAGTTGTGAATCCAAATATTAGGACTATCGAACCTCGTGAAATGTGGGATAAATACCGTGTTGAAGGATTGATCACTAACTCTTATGTGATTTGGAAACATGATGATTTGAGCAGTTCTGCTTTAGAAAATGGAGTGCATCAATTAATTGATTTTCCCGGAGTTATAGTTACAGACTCGGGGACTTTTCAATCATATGTTTATGGCGATGTAGAAGTTGGAGTTGAAGAGATTGTCAAATTTCAAAGAGATATTGGTGTAGATATTGGGACAATGCTTGATGTTTTTGGTAGACCCGATATGAGCCGAGAGGAAATTGAGTCTGCAGTAGAAATTACTGCTGAAAGGGCTTCAATTTCATTAGATGTGGCGCAAAAAGATTTACTATTAAATGGACCAATTCAAGGAGGTCTTCATGATGATTTAAGGGCGTTAGCGGGGCAATTAATGGGTGATGCAAACGGTAATGATGGAGGTTTTACGGTTCATCCAATAGGTGGAATCGTTCCACTAATGGAAAATCAAAGATATAGGGATTTATTCAGTATTCTTCTTTCTGCCAAATCTACACTTCCTCCAAATAGGCCTGTTCATCTGTTTGGTTGTGGCCACCCATTACTATTCCCAATGTCAATAGCATTAGGTGTAGATATTTTTGATTCTGCTGCCTATGCGCTTTTTGCTCGAGGTAACAGACTATTGACACCTACAGGCACAGTCCGTTTAGATGAAATCACTGAATGGCCATGTAGTTCTTCTGAATTATTTAATTGGACTCCTGAAGAAGTCAGGTCATTAGACAATAAACAACGTGAAAAAGTTCTTGCCAGGCACAATTTAGAAGTCACTCAATCTGAATTAGCTCGCTGCCGTGAGGCTATAAGGAATGGTAAAATTTGGCAGTTAGCAGAAGAAAGGAGTCATTCTTCAGCACAATTAAGAGAGGCATTTCTTTGGGTTCTTGACCAACTAGAAGAACCTGATGATGGTCCAGTTGGAGTTTCATCGCTAAGGATGATTTCTTCTACTAATCCTGTTAGAAAGGGTGGTGAAAACCTAGTAGAAGACATAGATGAAAGACCTCATATTCTTCATTTTAAATCTTTAATAGCACTTAGGTGGAGAATTCCAGGTTCTTGGTGGAATGGTTCTCTTACTGATCCTAAGAGAGTAGTCATAATCGAAGGGGCCTGCCCACCTTGGAGAGAGAGCTCACTACATACTATAGTCTCATTACTTGAAGAAATTCCTGAATCAATAATACTTATCTCTACTCCAATAGGTCTAATTCCTTATAGTTTGGAAGATGTGTCGCCATGGTCTCATATTGATGGTTCAGATGACATATGGGACTCTCCATTGGATGAAGATGAGATTTTTGACGAACTAATAGAATTAGATTTATCTGATCTTCCTTTCATTAGAATTACTCCGGGCCCAAATACTGAATTAGAGATAGAAGAGAAGAATGAGATATATGATTGGATTGACAGATGTTCTATAGTTGATAAATTATCGATTCTAAATGGACTTTCTCCATCAATAGGTTGTAAGATGACCTCGAAAATGACTTCGCGAAAGTCGAAAACAAAAAGAATGGTCAATGTATATTCAGACGGGGTTCATATAATATCTCCTAGGCTGAATGATGGTGGTATTTCACTAACAATTAATGGTGCCAGAATGATTAACGAATTCTCCCCTACAACTCCTATTCATTTTGGAGTAGAGTATGACGGCGAGGAGATAGATCATCCAGGTGTTGCAAAGGTAATGATTGTTGATGACGCTATCCCATTTGTAGGCCAGGGTAGGAATGTAATGCAAGGGTATGTTCTTGGAGCTGACCCACATTTAATTCCGGGTCAGCCATGCCTTGTTGTAGATTCAAATGGAGAATTAGTGGCTCATGGCATCCCTTTAACGTCGGCTCGAGATATGGCATTCATGACAAAAGGTATCGCCGTAAGAGTCCGTGAGGGTGCATTAAAAAATAAAAAAAATAATCAGGTCTTGTAGGGGATTAATTCAAGAACATGTATTATAACGAAGTTATGATACTCCTAGTGCGAAGGTGATTTAATGACTGATATTTCTAGTAATGAATTAGTCATTGAAACCACTGACTTAGTGAAGATGTATGGCCCTCATGTCGCTTTAGAAGAACTTAATCTTAAGTTAGAATCTGGTGCTATTGGAATCTTAGGCCCTAATGGAGCGGGTAAATCTACATTTTTCAAATGTATTTTAGGACTTATTACAACTACATCTGGTCACGGCAAGGTCTTAGGATATGATATTAGAACGCAGGGTGACCTCATACGTTCTAAAATAGGATATATGCCAGAATATGACTCATTAGATCCTGAATTAACAGCTCTCGATCAAGTACGTTATTCTGGAGAATTAATTGGTATGAATCCAGCACATGCTACTCAAAGAGCTCATGAAGTATTGGAATATGTAGGCCTTAAAGACCAGAGATACAGGAAAACAGGTACATTTAGTACTGGTATGAAACAAGCTGCTAAACTAGCTTGCGCTTTAATCCATGACCCTGAGATATTGATTTGTGATGAACCAACAAATGGACTTGATCAACGCTCAAGAGAATTCATGTTGCAGACTTTAAGAAATACAGTTGAACAAGGAAATAGGACTGTATTAATGAGCGGCCATGTTATGGATGATATTCAGGAAGTTTGTGACAGTATTGTTATGATTTATAAGGGTAAAATAGTGGTTCATAGCCGAATTGAAGAGTTGGCAAGGCAAGTAGATGAAGAAATAGAAATTTCTGTTTGGGGTGGTTCTTCTAATATGCAAGATTCTTTAGAATCTCGAGGGTTATCTGTTCGACGTTTAGGTAGAATTATTAGAGTTAAAGTGGAATCAGAAGATACAATCTCTATTATCTTAGAATGCGCGGTTGAGAGTGGAGTGCAGATTCGTAGAATGGGTGAGTATGAACCTGATTTAGAGGATATTTTCCTACTGATTATGGATAAGTTAGGGGCTGAAGTAAAGAAAACTTCTGACTTAATGACTTCTGAACACACTGGAGGTGCCAATAATTAGTGATAAAATCATAGATTTAGATGGCGGTCAAACTCGAATGGAAGCCGCTTATGGTTCAGATGACGGAGATGAAGATCTTTTTGCGATTACCGCCAAGAGAGAGGCATCCATAGGTGCAATATTTGAACAAAATTATCGCCCATGGGATGGTGATTTTGGACCTAGATGGGTTAGAAATTATGCTATTTTTCGTCATCATGTATTTGGTCTATTTACTTCGAAAGGTCATCGTAATTATAATCCCTTTATTCGACTAACAATTTTAGTGATTTTCATAGGCGCAATTTCTCCTATTGCAATGTTATTCTTTTCATCTCTATTTGGGTCTGATCCCGATGGATTTATCGACAAAATGTGGGGTATTAATAGGAGCAATCTTTGGGGGCAAGTATTGGGTTATTTCCCAAGAAATTTATGTTATTGGCCTCTTTTAACAGCACTAGTTGTTGGGGGAATGATTTCTGATGATAGAAGAAATGGAACTAGTGCAATATATTTTTCTAGACCTGTTACTAGAGTAGATTACACAATGATGAAGTATCTTAGTGTCGCCGTAGTTTTAGGGTTCGTAATTATTTTTTCATACATGTCGTACTACACTTTGGCCATAGTTTTCAAAGGTGAAGGTTGGGGCTTTTTGATTGACACATTACCTATGTTCTTAGCAGGACTGATATGTAGTATTGTTCTGGTTATTACATATACTTCGATAGGACTTGCCTTATCCAGTATTAGTCAAAGTCGTTTTTTCTCTGCTATAGCATTTTTGAGTATTATTTACGGAACTAAATTGGTCGCTTTATTGATAGATCTACAGTTTGAAACTTCGATTTTATACATTTTGAGTCCTTACGACTGCCTAGCCCATTTTGGTCAGTGGATGTTAGGCTTAGAACTAAATTATTCTCATTCTTTGTCCTTATCTATCATATCTATAATTATAATGAATTTAGTATCTATTTTTGTGTTAATTTCTAGAGTAAGTTCGCTGGAGGTTACTAGAGAATGAGTGATGGAAATAAAGTACCTTCAATACTAGTTGAAAATGTTTCAAAGTGGTATGGGCAAGTAATAGGAATTAACGATGTATCTCTAGCCATAGAAGGTGGAGTCACAGGGGTATTAGGTCCCAATGGCGCTGGTAAGTCAACTTTATTCAAATTATTAATGGGTAGAATTAAACCCAGCCAAGGCAGCGTTAAGTTATTTGGAATCGACCCTTGGGAAGATACATCTCCTTATCGAAGAATAGGTTACGTTAGTGAATCAGAGCGACTCTATGATTGGATGACTGGTCTAGATTTTGTTTCTACTTTGGCTAGATTACACGGAATGACTCGTAAAGAAGCAGAATCTAGAGCGGAGCATGTATTAAAATTCGTAGATCTCTATGATGTTCGCCATAAAGAAATTGGTAAATATAGCAAAGGAATGAGGCAGAGAGTCAAGATTGCACATGCTTTAGTTCATGATCCCGATTTAATAATATTAGATGAGCCTCTCCATGGCTGCGATCCTATTGCAAGAACTAGTATCATGAATGTCATCAAAGAACTAGGGAATCAAGGAAAAACAGTATTAGTTTCAAGCCATATCCTTGAAGAGATTGAGAGAATTACTGAGCAAATAGTAATTTTACATAATGGAAGACTATTGGCTCTAGGTAATATTTATGCGATTAGGGATTTGTTGGATAAACATCCTCATAGAATTATGATTACAACAGAAGAACCGAGAAAATTAGCTAATGCATTTATCAGTGAAGAACCAATTTATGGCGTTAGATTCCCTGAAGAAGGTAAGTTAGAAATACAAACTAATGATTTATCAGCAGCACATTCAGTTTTACCTCGAGTAATTGTTGAGTCTAAGGTAAAGGTATCAAGAATTGATAATCCCGATGATAATTTAGATTCTCTACTAGAGTATTTGATTGGAGGCTAATGAATGGAAGAAATAGACAAGCAAGGTAGGAATCTATCAACTACTGTTTGGACTCAACTTGATAGAAAGGCAGGAGCCATTACTGAACTAACAATTCGACAGCTTCGTAATCGAATCTCTACCTGGGTTGTTTTGGGTATTGGTGTTCTATTAATATCACTTCTACTTATTTTCTATATCGATTCCATTAGAGAAGAATTCGAACCCTATGATAATGATGGTGATAGTGAAGATTGGGATAATGATGGATACCCATTAGGACAGGAAAGAATCTATGGGACTAGTGATTATGATGAATCAAATTTCCCTGGTTCAACTGAGTATATCTATCAAGGAGATATTGACTGGAATGACCAACCTAGAAATCATTATGGTAACCATACTTGGTTTTCTGCGTGGGGTTATTTTACTCCTACTTGGATTGATATAGAAACTGAAAATCCATTTTTCTGGGACGGAGATTGGATTGATTGGAATCTGGAACCAATCATTTGTGAAGATGCGGGTCTGTCGGATGAACCTTTTGAAGCATTTGAATGGGGTTCGTTAAGTAGAAATTATTGTCTTTACGAAAATGGAACCTATCTTATGTTTGGAGCGATTTTTATTGGTGAAGGTAATTTCTTTGTTGAACCAGGATGGAATACAGAATGGGGTTATCTTACAGAGTCATTTTTTGTTGAAAAGCATCCTAAGTCAATGTACATTGACGAAGATGATATTGATTGGGATGGCACAAAGATTTCTAGCTCCCAAGGATTTGATGATGATGGTGATTGCCTAAGGGAGGACTATATCGATGAAAGTAACCCTAATGATGATAATAGGAATGGAATATTTTGTGACGTCCAGTGGACATACGATCTAAATGGTAATCTAGTTAGTATCGAAGCAGATTATAATGTAGATGAAGACCCTGATGACTCTAGATGGATTGGGGAATCAAGTCATAGAACCTTCGTAATAGGGACTGGTAAAATAGCATTCGTAATGATATTAGGTCTATTTTTGCCTTTATTTCTGGCATTGGGATTGGTAAGGGATGAATCAGAGAATGGGACTTTACATTATCTTCTTTCTAAACCAATACATCGAGGTGAGTTTATTCTATATCGATTACTAGGTTATCTAGCAATTGTTGTGTCATATATAGTGATTTTAACCTTTATTATAGCATTTATCACTTCAATTATAGGACCCGGAGAATCAATAATTCGACTTTCAGATTATCCTGTTTGGTTAGGAATATCACTTTCTACAATCTTAGTCTTGACTGCATATGGTTCAGTTTTCAATACCGTAGGCTTGGTTCTACCTAAATATGGAGTATACCTTTGTATCCTTTTTGGAATCTGGGAATTTTTAATGGGTCTTTTTACAATCACAATTCCTAATTCTAGCATCACTATGTTATCTATATCGCATTGGGCGATTCAGATTATTGATGCCACTGTGATGATTGCTTGGAGCGATACTTCGCTAATGCAACAACGGTCGGAAGCATTCGGTCTAGAAACAGGGATATCCTTTTTCTGGCACCCACCTGTTCATACCCTAGGTACTGGGAATCCATTCATCGCATTGATAATAAGCGTGGTTTTCATACTCATCTTCAGCGTAGGTATGATTTTGATTGGACAATTAATTTTTAGAAAAAAGGAAATTATGTGAGTTTTTATTATGAAAGATGCAATAAAAAGATTTTCTGGTGATTATTCATCATTATGGCGTTTAGATATTATGCCATCATTGCCTCGTCTTTCGTGGTGGTGGTGGTGGGTAATATTATTCATTCCAGACCCCGATAATCCCTCTCGTTCTAGACAATTAATGGTCCTATGGTCTTCTAAAGAGACACCTGCAATTCGTGTTAATGATCATTGGTGGAAACCAGGTTCGAGAATGAGGATTGATGAACATAATGGGCATGTAGTCCCGGGAATGGTATGTTCATGGTGGTATGATGGTAAAGAAATGCATGAGCCTCTAATCATGAAAGAGTGTAAAATGGTATCTATAGATGATAAACATCCGTTATGGCCTACCAAAGGCTCCGGTGAAGGTTCAGGAGCTGTTATCCCGCTGGTTGATGATGATTTATCTCTCGGCTTAACTGAAGGTAACAAGAAATTTTGGCTGAACTTGACTAGTGATGTAGCGGCACAAAAAAATGGGGCTCCTAAATCAATTAAGGCAGAACTTACTCCTTGGTGGGGCCCGCCAAGTAAATTGACATACAAGAACAATGTTTTCTTTTCTAATATGGGTTATGATATATTGAGAATTCAGGGTACTAAAGCCTCTATTGTAATAGATGGGCAGAAATTTGAGGGTACTGGTTACTTTCAGAAAGTTAGTGTTCAGGCGCCAACACTCCCATGGTTTTGGGGTATGCTACATTTTGATGATGGGTCTTATTTAGATTGGTTTATGCCGCATCTCTCATTTTCATGTTTAAATTTGGATGATAAACCTTGGAAATTGAGAGATATTTTTAGAAATCCTAAAATTGGTTCGGGTATTTTCCATGATGCTAAAAGAGAGGGTACTGAAGAATTTAAAAATTGCGAAGTAGAGTTGCTTGAGCCTGATGAGGGGGAAGAAATTTTGATTGATAATGACGGTAATAAGTTACCAAAATTCAGAGTTCGTTTGTGGAATGAAAAAACAAAAATTTCCTTAGAAGTTAGAGCCGCCTCTCGAGCTAAATGGACATTCGATCAACCAACTCGTGCAGGAATGGTCAGCCACCTTACATACAATGAATATCCTCTAGAATTACTGAGAATTTCAATATTAGATGAGCAAGGGCTTCGAACAAAGAAAGATTATTCTTGGATACATGGTAATGCAGAGCATTCGTGGGGATTACTACATTGAGAGGTGTTTTGATTGAATGAACTTGTATCTGAATCAAGAGACTTAATTGATGAAGACTTGGCTAGAAAAAAGTTTTCTCTAGTTGATGTAAATGAGACACCTATATGGATGGGTTCTCCAACATTTCTTTCATATTTGCCTAGGTATATACTCGCTGCAATAATTTTCGCCACTCATTTCATCTTTTACCGTGTGGCGGTAACAGTATATGCCGAAGGAAAAGATGGTTTGGGATATACCATTTTACGTATAATAGATCAATTATTTGATTTAATTGACGTTTTTGCATTTATTATTATCATGTTAATGATAGCGAGAATTAATCATTTTCTCAATATCTCTACCTCGAATTTTAAAACAACTATTTTCTTAATTATGATAGGTTTAGTACCCTCTTTTTGGTTTATAATAAATATAATTGATTGGATTTTAGTATTAATAGGTAAAGAAGGGCTAAATATCCCTGAATGGTTCGATTCTTGGTTTCTTGCTTTAGGGATAATTAATTCGTTAATCTTCCTTCTTTTCACGGTTATTTCACAATTTTCTTATTCATATCTTATTACTGATAATAATATTTACATAAGGAGAAAAATTTTATTTTTTTATAATTCAATCACAGTTTTCAAATTAGATGAATTAGTTAATCTGAAAACACAGATATCTTACTTAGGTAAAGTAATGGGATATGGTAACATATTACCAATTACTGAGGGTAATTTAGAATTAAAACTTAAAGTAAGTTCTGAAAGAGGAGGATTCCAAAGAGTGTTCCAAATAATCAAAGTGTTTATTTTTTACAAGAGAGCAAAAAAAGACTTATCTATGCCTCCTTCAGAGTGCATATTTGGAGTAAAAAAACCGATGGTAGTTTATGAATTAGCTAACGAATTGATTGATACTTATAATGTTGAAATAGAAATTTAAGTTTCCGCATTGTTATTAATGAAAAGGTATCGAGAGAACATTAGAGGGATTCACATGACCGAAGAAGATGTCATCACAATTGCAGCACAACACATTACCAAAGGAGATTTCATGGGAGCCATGGAAATATTCGAGAACCATGTAAATGAGAATCCTAAAGACCCCGCAGGATATCATGGATGGGCTGAAGCAGCAATGTTTGAAATCCAAGAAAATGGTAATTTTGATGAAAAAGGAAATGATAGAATTAATGAGGGTAAAGTACAATCTTACCTGAGAAAGGCTGCTGGATTAGAACCCGACAATGCTGAATATCAGGCCGCATTCGCAAACGCTTTAATCGAGTTTGATCGTGTTCCTATGGCTGTTAGAGAGTTTAAAAAATTGATTGAGCTTGGTAAGAAGATTGAGGATGTTGATGTTTCATTCCATCTTTATGAAGCGGCGAAACAATTAATCGATTCTATTGATGTTAAAGTTGGTTATGATCGTAGTGAACAATTCGCTAGACAATTTATCCCTGTAGCAATAGAATTTGCGATTCTAGGATTAGGTTTCTCTTCCGTTGAAGAAGCAATGGAATATCTTTCTGAGGATTAATTGGGGGATTCCGATTGACTAGCGGCCGTATAATGGTCGCATTCGGATATCATGGCAGCCATTTTCATGGTTCACAAATCCAGCCTGATGTTCCTACAGTCCAAAGGGCGATTGAAAATGCGTTAAGGAAAGTCAGTTGGTGGACTGACGGATGTTTAGAAATGTCCAGTCGAACTGATGCGGGCGTTAGTGTTCGGATGAATCTTGCCTGTATTGACATTCCAATCACAGTTTGGGAAGAAGTAGAGAAAAAAACAATTCTAAAAGTATTAAATAATCGATTTCCTGAGGGATTATGTGCATGGGATTTAGTTAAAGTTGATTCCGATGTAAGAAGTAGGGCTGCCATAAATAGAACATACATTTATCGAACAGAATTAATTGAAGAATGGTCGTCAGGAATCAATGAAGATTTATTCATTAATTCCTGCCAGTTAATTATTGGCACACATAATTTTACAAATTTTTGTAAACTAGAAGAGGATAAGAACCCAATACGTACAATTGATTTTTGTAAACCATGGTTTTCGTCTGATGGGAGGATTATTGGTATTTGTCTAAGTTCAGAGGCTTTCCTATGGAATCAGGTTAGGAGGCTTGCGGCTGCAATTACTGGAGTCGCAACTGGAAGGATAGATTTTGATTTATTCAAATCAGCATTAGAAAATCCAGATGTTTCGGTAGATCTTGGTAGGGCTGCTTCACATGGACTAATACTTTGGTCAATTGAACATCAATATTCTGAAAGGATGGGTTTAGAATGCGAACCTGATACTACTGGTTTTTCTATGCCACCAGAAAAAAAGCACCGATTCAAGAGATGGTTATCAATGGCTAAATTAGAAATGGGGCTTTTAATTGAAAGAGATTGGGAAAATTCACTTAATATAGCTTGATTTCTAATCTATCTCCATCTTTACATGGTAGTGATTCTCTTAGAAACGAACCTGAAATTACTTCAGCGGTTTCAGTATGTCTCGTCAAATCAGGAATTAATATAGCGCAATCTATCCAATTTTTATTATCTGAAGATATTTTCGCCAGAAAAGCAGTAGCGCCTCCAAAAGATTTCCCATCTCTTTCGAAACCTTTGATTCTAAATGGTTTGGTATTTAGCGTAACCTCTCCTTTCTCAAGTCCTGATAATATTCTCAGATTTTGATAATCTTTGAGGCTTGAGTTATCCATATCAAGGTTCAAAGTACCTGGCCATGCACTGACTTGAAGAACTTTCTTGAATTGTTCTTGATAATGAGATTGAGCCATGAATACATGCGCTCTTCCAAGCCCACTCGACACTTTCCCTGATAGATGCATGGTTGTGCGCCCAATTGTTTATTCAAGAGGATTGCCGCTAGAATATCCTATAATTTTAGTACATCACCCATTTCAGAGATTTTCCATCCATTTTCTTCAACAACTTTTCTTTGCTCTGAACCTAAATCATTAACTGGATTTGAATGATTTAGATGTAAAAATGAGATTTCAGGGTCACCTTTCCTTTTCCTACCTAGAAGTTGAATAGTTTCTTGTATTGTTGGATGCGGTATTTTGGAAATATCTCTTCTTGGTAATTCATCTATACTCCAAAATGTCCCATCAATTAATGCTTCATCGATATCAAACATTTTCAAAAAATCTCTAATATTATCTTTTGAATGATAATCTAATGTGTCATCCCATGAGTCTTGATCTGGCATAAAGAGGATGCTTTTCCCCTCTGCTTTGATAATTATCGCAGCGTTGTCTCCTAATTCACTTCTATGAGGGATGGGAATAAACTGTAGGCTAAAACCGCATCCATCTTTTGGTTCAAAAAGATCATAAAAATCTTTACAATGTGTCCTAATATTTCCCTCCTCTCCCATTAATACTATATCACTTCTATTATCCAAAATATCCTTATTTTTTGGACTGAGATAGACATCCACTTCTCTTAATCCCATTACTGGTTTCCCTAATTGCCCAATCCCTTCTATATGACCTAGATGTAGGTGTGTAATAGATACTGTCTCAGGAATGAATAACTCATTTTGATCCGGAGTCCAAATAACTAATTGTTCAGAAAGATTTTTTGTAATTTCAATAATATGCTTAGTTCCATCAACTCCGAGTATTCCGAGAGATACAGGATATTTTCTTAATTTCAAATCTCTGTGCGCATCTAGACATCTTTGGCATGAGCAACCGGCTTGTGGTATTCCCCCATCTTGAGCAGTTCCTAGTATCGTTACACTAACTCCTGCCGCCATCAAGATATCCGTGTGGGTGCCAATCTTTAACTCGTCGATTAACAAAATTAGTAATCATTTCATAGAAGCACCAATGAACTCAATCCCCTTGGCCAGTTCATGGCTGCAGATACATCATGGATGTCATTGCGTTATAATGAGATAAAAAAAGAAGGTTTAGATTGGAATCCTCCTACTCTGGAAACCTCTAACGATGCGAGGTGTTTTATTGATGGTCAAGAAACTATTATGCTTTCTGCAAACAATTATCTCAATCTTACAAATCATCCCAAAGTCATAGAAGCTATGATTTCTGCAACTCGTAAGTATGGAGCTGGCAGTGGTTCAGTAAGGGCAATATCTGGCACGATGGATATACACCTTGAAGCGGAGAAAAAAGTTGCCGAATTTAAGAAAGTAGAATCTTCATTAATTTATTCTGCGGGTTACACTGCTAATGTAGGATTAATTCCTACTTTGGTCAGAGGTCCAGAGGACATTATAATCAGCGACGAGTTAAACCATGGTTCAATAATTGATGGAGTGAGGTTAACAAAAGCGCGCAGAGGCGTTTATTCACATAATGACATGGGCGAGTTAGAAGCAGTCCTCAAGGCAAATTCTGACGCAGACAGAAAATTAATTATTACAGATGGTGTATTTTCAATGGATGGAGATATAGCTCCATTGGATGAAGTCAGTAAGTTAGCAGAAGAATATGATTCAATGGTTTATGTCGATGATTGTCATGGAGAAGGAGTCTTAGGAGAAAAAGGCGCAGGAATTGTCGATCATTTCAATTTACAAGGTAAAGTTGACTTTGAAGTGGGCTCATTTTCAAAAGCACTTGGAGTTCAAGGTGGGATTCTCGCAGGTTCTGAAGAGGTTAGAAATCACGCATTAAATCATTCTAGGTCTTGGCTTTTATCAGGTAGCCAGCCACCTGGAGTGGCTGCTGCACAAAAGGCAGCCATTCAGGTTCTTATGAGTGAGCCAGAACACCATTCAAGGCTTTGGGAAAATACAAATTATTTCCGTAAAGAATTACAATCATTAGGTTTCGATACTGGTTCTTCCCAAACTCCAATTATACCTATAATGTGTGGAGAATCTCTCGTGGCTAAGCAATTATCTGAAGAACTTAGTGAAAATAATATCATGGCAGGAGCCATAGTTTTTCCAATGGTCGCTAGGGATAAGGCCAGAGTCAGAACACAAATGTCCGCTGGGCTAAGTCGTGACGATTTAGATAATGTACTTAGAATATTAGAAGGAATAGGCCCTCGACTCAAATTAATATGAAGTGATTTAATGGTTCAAACATCAACTTTAGAAAAAGAAGTAATTGATTCAATGTTGGAAAGAATTAATTCAGTTCCAATTACTGAAACTTTGAAAATGCAAATCTTAAGGCTCGATAAAGGTGAATGTGAAGCTTTTATTCCTAGAGACACTATGTGGGATGGAATTTTTGAAACATTCCATGGAGGAATTCTTGCTACTATTGCAGATAGCATTACATGCTGGTCAATATTAACAAAAATTGGTTCAGAGCGTAAAGTTGCCACTACAGACTTCAATATTCGATTTTTACGACCTTGTAAGACGGATGTTCGATGTGTGGCTAAAGTAATTAAGACAGGTCGTAACTTAAGTTTAGCAGAGGCGGAAATATATGACATGGATGATAAATTAGTTGCAGTTTCACAAGTTAATTATATATCACTAGATTCATAAATCTAATTCTTCAATGGCATTTTCTAACTCATCATAATTTTGTTCGATTAACTCTTCATTTTTATTTTCACGGAATATTGTTTTCTTCATGCCTTCAAATGGGTCTAAGTCTCTGTCGATTCTTTCAATCATTCTCCATCTTGGAGCATATGAAATCTGGATATATAGTGGCCCTGGAGCTAATAAGATGAAATAACCTAAAATTTTTAATTCTTCCGAAGTTGAAAAAATTATTGTAATTGTAGTGATTAAGAATCCAATGAAGGGTAACGGGTAGAGGTATCTTCTTCTTCTCTCAAGTCTTACAGGTGGCCACCTAACAATAGATGAGATAATAGCGGAGATGGCACCTAAAGATGCACACAAAAGTAAGATTATCAAACTTTCATTAGCCCATTTCTGTACGATGTCAGAAAACCCTTCAGAGTCTGTATTGCCTTCATAAAATATAGGTAATAGTAACGTTAAATTTATCACAATTCCATAAACAATTCCTACAAAAACAGGATGTGAGAATGATAAAGAATAGTTCAAAAATAGTTGACTTATAGAGCCACCTTCTAGCATATGTCTGTGTTCGTCGTCATAATCATTGAGACGTTCGCGCCATTTAGACATACTATATTCTCACAATACATTATGTTTCATTATTACGGGTAATTTTGACATAATACCTCATTAATAATCTGAATCCGAGGAGGGCATTTTCTAAACTTAATGACGGAGATATTATCACTTGACCATATTGGGACAATGTTTTGTGGTACTAGATGGCAGATGATAAAGTATTATTTTCGATTACTGATAAGAATCTAGATTCAGGGCTAAGAGGAGTCCCTGTAGGTACTTGTCAGACTTCTTTTGTTGATCCTTATGAAGGAGTTCACTATGTTGGATATCCTGTTGAAGATTTAGTAGATATGGAAGAAGAAGATGTGATATTTTTACTATTCAATAAGAGATTACCAACCGAAGAAGAATCAGAAGAGTTTCGTGCGGAATTAACACAAAGAGGAGAAAACATTCCTACAGGTGCGCTCAGAGTTTTAGAATCTCTAACTCCTGGTAGTGGCCATCCTATGGAATGGCTTTCAATCGGCATCATGGCTTTAGGGGCGGCAGAAAAAACAGGTGATACAAGGGCTGACGCGATGAATCTTATCGCTAGAATGCCAGAAGTAATGGCCAGAATTTTCCGTTTAAGAAGCGGTGAAAAAGAGAAATTGAAGCCACGTAAACCCGGTTTAGGATTAGTAGAAAATTTTGTCCATATGATGGGTTTTGAAGGCGTTCAAGCCCGTGATATCGAAAGAGTGCTAAGATTCTTTT
Source organism: Thermoplasmatota archaeon (assembly GCA_030828405.1). GTDB lineage: Archaea > Thermoplasmatota > Poseidoniia > Poseidoniales > Thalassarchaeaceae > MGIIb-O2. The sequence continues at coordinate 6,296 of JAURCP010000010.1, read as the reverse complement.
TCATTCTTCATATGGATCATGGTGGCGGTAATCTTTCGACATTTTCCGGTAAAGCAGTTGCTTCAGGATGGGCCTCTGTCTACTCTTCAATTTCGAGCGCAATGAATGCTCTTTCAGGGCCTTTACATGGTCAAGCCAATCAGGCTTGTTTAGAATTTGTCAAAAGAATTGGAACCTCCGATCATAAAGAAATTGAAGATTTCGTCCGTACGGAGTTGGTGAATCGTAGGAAAATTTATGGTTTTGGTCACGGAGTATTGAGAGCTGAAGATCCTCGTGCGCGCCTGTTGTTTGAATTAGGAGATGAAATATGTCCAGATCACGAATATTTCAAGATAGCAAGGGCATTGAGAGAAGTAATACCTCCAATTCTTAGTGAAATTCCTAAGATAAGTAATCCTTATCCTAATGTAGACATTGCAAGTGGGAGCTTACTTCATTCAGTTGGTTTCCGAATGCCTGAATATTATACTACCTTCTTCGGTTGGGCGAGAGTTGCAGGTATTAGTGCTCAGATACTTGATGAGAGGAATGCTAGAGACGGTAGAGGGACTCCTATTTACAGGCCTAAATATATCCCTAAGAATCAACCCCTTAGAAGAATAGAATAATCACGAAGATCCATTTTTATGAGATTTCCCTGTACCTCTATGGCCAATTATTCTAGGAGCCTCCCAAGGCAAACTTGATGGCGAGGTTTCTTTAATCAATGAGTTAATTTCTCTTTCCCATGACCATTTTTTCTTCCAACTAGAAATGAAATCAATCCTCTCATTTTCAGTAAGCTCATGCCAGGGAGTAACCTCTTTTTTCATTTCATTAACTTTTGAGAAATGTTGTTCGATTGGAGTCCCATCTAAATCTATACGTTGTTCTTTAGTTAGTGGTTGTGTAGCTGGTTTTGTCCATCTAGCATGTCCAGAATCAAGAGTTACTGAAGTAGGTGCAAGGTCATCAGTAAGTCCAGTTAGCCCCGCATCCAGAAGCATTCTCTCTGAATTGGATTTCGAGGGCCAAACATAAACAGGATATCCTTTTCTGTATTTTGTTAATCTTTCTAATTTTTTCCCTTCCAAGCCTACAGTACTACCTAAACTAAGGTTACTCTCAATTCCTTTAAGATATTGTAGAGAACATGGAAGCATAGGAGAGTTTTCTCTTCTTTGCTTGTCCATCAAACGAGGTAATGAATTGAGGATAAATGACGGTGCTGCCACGATTCTCTGCGATGTCCAATTTCCCCATGAGCGTATATGTGGTCTCAATCTACTAAATTTCAGTCTAGTATTAACTTTCTTAGATGCAGAAATAATTTTTGGTTCAAACGAATAAATTACAGTACTACTCTCTGAGAAATCAAAAGGATCTAAGATTTCATTTAATTCTTCAATCATCTGAATCATATGTTTTTCTTTTTCTTTAGAGTTGAACCAGCCACCCGCTTTGCCACTACTTGGGTGAGGAGATTTAAATTCAAAACAAGTGAATGCCCCTTCCTCGGTCCACCTTCTAATGAAATCTTTTTGTTCTAATAAATCCTCTATTGGCTCAACATAATCTGGTAATTCATCTAATGTCAAACATTCAGGATAATCTCCAAACTCTGTTTTTGAGTCATGATGGAGAACAAGTCTATTATCCTTAGATAGTCTTAAATCTAATTCAACACCATCGCATTGATTCATTCCATAAACTAATGCTTCGACAGAATTTTCTCTTGGACGAATCCATTGATTACCGTGTCCGTCCATATGTCTTGCGAGATATATCTTATAATTAATTAAACGTTTTTCCAAGACTAATCCGCCCCAACGCTAAATAGTCAAAAAGACAACGCGAGCCTAGGTATGAACATGTCAGATACAATAGAACTTGACCGAGAATCCGACCCACAAGCAGTTAGAGGATATGCATTTTACGATTGGGCTAAATCAGCATTTGAGACTAGCGTAACTACAGCTATTCTCCCCGTTTGGTTTGCTTCATTATTTTTGGAAGCAAATGGTCTCACGACAACAGTCCTTGGAAAATCAATGTCAGGAGATGCGATATGGTCTTTTGCAGTTGCAGGTGCAGCATTATTGGTTGCTTTTGTAAGTCCATCTCTTGGTGTAATTGCAGATAGGCGTGCTATCAAAATGTGGTGGCTGAAGATTCTTACTTATGTCGGTGCGGGCTCCACTTTCTTACTATTCGCCGCCCCATTCCTTCCAATTAGCACTCAATGGATTTGGCTAATGGTAATGTTTGTTCTTGCAAATATTGGACTTAATGGAGCCGGTGTATTTTATAATGCCCTTTTACCACATATGGGGAAGGATGATGAGATGGATAGAATTTCTAATCTTGCATTCGCATATGGTTACTTTGGAGGAGGTATACTATTAGTTATACACATTGCTATACTAATAGGCACAGATTATGCACCTTGGGCCACACAATTCGCAATGGCATCATCTGGATTGTGGTGGTATGGTTTTGCTTATTTGACATTCAAGTGGGTGCCTGAACCACCTATTGAAAATGAGATGGAATCACTTGGCTTTAAGGAATCCGCATCATTAGCTCTAAGTGAGATTAGAAAAACTCTAGGTGAGTACGACAAATTTAAGACATTATTCTTTTACATGATTGCATATTTCTTCTTTATTGACGGAATAAATACCGTTACTGCATTAGGCGGTATCTTCGGAACCACAGTCCTAGGAATCACAGGATTCGATTTAATGATAACAATTCTAGCTATACAATTCGTAGCGGCACCATCTGCGATTTTATTCACAAAACTTGCGAAAAAGGTTGGTACAAAACAGGCCTTAACAATGTCTTTAGTAGGTTGGGTAGTTCTTTGTTTTGCGGCATTATCCTTCGCACCATTGGAGTTAGAATCACATGAGGAATACCAAATACAATTTGACTGGGATGAAGAAGAAAATATCTACACTGTCCAGATGGCTAATAGTGATGTTCCAGAATTAGCACAAAAGTTAGATTATAGAGATTCGGAGTTCAATGAGCAAGAATGGGCGAATGATTGGAGTCATATCATTCCTGTTAAAATAGATGATAGGAGCGATACAATGAAGTGGAATTTTTGGGTCACAGATTCTGATGGCGATGACACAGAAGTGGCCTTTGTTCTATCTTTAAATGATATAGTCGACTCTGAAATCAATACCTTCCTACAATCATTAGATGAATCAAGATTCAGCGTTAGTGTCTCAGGTGGTAGTCTCGATACAATGACTAACATAGGGGTAGATCATCCAACAAGTCTTGGAGATGGGAAATTAGATTTTATTCCAGAAGCTGCCAGAGATAATGTTTGGGGCCCTCTAGGGCTTGCAGTTGGTTTCCAATTTCTACTATTAGGATGCGCCATGGGTACACTATTAGGTGGTTCCCAGGGTCTTGCAAGAAGCATGTTTGGGCAGATTGTTCCCGAGACTAGAAGTGCAGAATTCTTTGGTTTCTTTGGTTTCTTCGGTAAAGTTGCCGCTTTAATAGGCCCTCTTCTTTATGGTACATTAACCGTTATGTATGACAGTCGTGTAGGAATATTGAGTATCTCAGTTTTGATACTGATTGGGGCAGTAATGATGAGATTTGTTGATGTTGAACAAGGTCGTGCAGATGCACAAGCAGAAGATGCTAGGAATAGAGGGATTCATTCTGAAGATTGAGGTTTTGTAAATATTTTATCAATCAATAATGCAACTTCCAATAATAATACAATTGGTCCTCCAACCAAGAACATAGAAATTGGGTCAGGCGGTGATAATATTGCCCCTACTAATAGTGCCGCAAACCAGATAATTCCTCTATTTTCTATTAAACTAGATCTACCAATTATCTTAGTTCTTAATAGTAACAATGTTACTAAAGGTGTTTGAAAACTCATTACCGAGCCAAAGAAAAGTCCGATTACAAATCCCAACCATGATTGTAATTGCCAAGTGTTGGTTAAGCCAACATTGCTTGCATCATTTGCTAGAAAATCAAGAAGCATGGGAATTAGTATGTTGTGAGCATAAATGGATCCAATTATTCCAAGTCCAATTGAGGATAAGGATACTAAAAATAAATTAGTAATTTTGGAAGTATTATTTTTAATCTTGTTTTTGTTAGATTTACTAATAATTTTACTTCCGTTCCATGAAAGATCTACTATTATCATTGTAAATACCAATGCAATACCTATTTGTGTTGCAATTCTTAATCTAAGTAAAATTACCTCCATCGGTTGGATAATAATTAATTCAACTCCTTCAGGGAGGTATCCATTAGCTTGCAATAGCCAACTAATCGCATCTCCTGAAAGTGGGTAACCCAATGCTAAACCAAAAATGAAGACCCCAATCAATAGAGTAATTCTACCTTTTAGATATTTGATTAGGTTTACAAATTCAGCCATAGGGATAATGTCCCTCTGCCTGTCGTCCATGTAACTGCGTAGGCGTTCACTTACTGAATACATCGCTTGATAGATTATCTATCTTCTCAGTATTATTGAAAGTATATCGCCGTCTTTTAGTAGGTGATCTAGACCAACTCTCTGCCAATCGAATTTACCACTCGGCCCTTTAACCCTAGCATATCTAAATTTTCTTACAAAATCTCGATGTAATTTTGTACAAACATCTCTAACTGTAGATGTATCTTTGATAATTAGTGGCTCAACTAAATCTGCTTCTTGACCCTGCGGCTTTAGGAAAACAGACATGAAACGTAAATTTTCGAACACGAAATCTTTCATATTCTCGATGCCTTTACCTGTTTTTGCCGATACTTCTAGTACAGGCCAGTTGAGTGGAATCATTTCCATAGTTCTTTGAATATCTTTTTCATTCGCTAAATCAACTTTATTTATCACAACTACGGCATTACTGTAAACTCTATTTCCTGCTAAAGTATCAACAATGTGGTCATCAGTTACATTAGTTCTCAGAGTCACTGTAGCAGAAACAATTCCGAAACTTCTGACAATTTCTTGAATCTCTTCATGAGTTAGATTTGTTTGTTTAACCGTAGATCTAACCACTATTCCACCTTTATTCGACCTTGTTATGAAAACTTGTGGTTTCTTTTGGTTCAATCTCATCCCCGATCTCCATAATTCCATGTCTAGTATGTCAAAGTGTGATTCTTGAAAAGGATCTAGAACATACAATACCATGTCTGAGCCTCTGATCACATTAAGGATTTCTTTCCCTCTTCCTTTCCCTTCCGCTGCTCCTTTGATTAATCCTGGCAAGTCAAGAATCTGTATTTTAGCGCCTTTATGCTCCATCAAACCAGGTATGCAAGTTAGTGTAGTAAATGCGAAATTTCCTACTTCTGATTCTACTTCAGTTAATTGGGAGATAAGACTTGATTTTCCAACACTAGGAAATCCTACCAAAGCCACGGAAGCATCACCTGATTTCTTAACTTCGAAGCCGGGTCCACCGCCACTAGATTTAGCATGAGCCTGTGCCTTTTCTTTACGTGCCTTTAATGCCGCAATTTTAGCCTTCAACTTTCCAATGTGAGCATTTGTGGCTTTATTTTTCTGCGTTTTCCCGATTTCTTCCTCGAGAGATTTAATTTGTTCATCGATTGTTGCCACAACTATATCCCCTATCGCAACCGATGCTCATGTGACTGGCCCAGTCATCTATTCTTCAATTGAATGCCTAACCGATAGTTCATTGTACACTTCTCTCTGGCTAGACCCGAGGCGCAGACATGGCAGATGTGATTCTAAATCTTGTCAACCATTCTAATTTTGAAAAATTAGTGTCGATGCCCCTCAAAGAATTATTTCAAAAGGTAGAAGATGGTTCATTAAGAGATTACAGGCCTGAATTAGATAATCGATTCCATAGAGAGTTTGATGTTGATTTAGAAGGAGACATACTGGAATGGTCTGATAATAATTCAGACTTAATAATGTCTAAGACAATACTTTCCCAATCAATAAAAGACTCAAATATAGCAGAATTAACAATCTTAATGGCAAAGTGGTGTTCATTTTCCGAATGGCGTTGTTGGGATGCTCGTCTTTTCTTATACGTTGAACCAATGTTAGAATACAATATTTCTAACACTAATGATTTCCTTAAGTTTTCATTATGGGAAGATTTCATTTCTTCTTTATCAAAAACTGATAAAAAATCCTACTCTGAGTCGGTAGTCCTTGATTGGATGAATAGAAGGGAAAAATTAGGAGAAACAATGGAGCCTTCTGAAGACCCAAGAATATTACCTACAATGAGTTCTCATAGTAGTACGAGCGAATTATTACACATTTTCTT